>NZ_JALMEX010000019.1:0-61954 GCF_023100605.1 Pseudomonas sp. MWU12-2020 | reverse complement strand
CGACCGGCTGATATTTCCAAGCAACTTTCCGGTGTCGACATGCACGACATCATAGGTCGACGCTCCGCGATACTGGCCCGGCGAGTTTTGCAGCTCCTCGACAGAATGCCAGTAGGCGGCGTCTGCCATCTCGTTCATATCGAATTGCTCAAGCTGGTCGATCAGTCCCTCTGTATGTAGCGCACCAGCCATTTGATGAAGCGTTTCCCGATGTGCCTCGGGGTTTTGCATTCGAAAGTCTTGGTCGTCGAGAGTCGCGCGCCATTGATGGAGCCGGAGAGATTTGGCTTGGTCGAAATTCATGGAGGGAGATTCGCCGTACAGAAGCTGTATATATGTACAGTAATCGAGATGCGCCAGGCAAGCGAGGGGAAGGCGACGAGCTGTCACTCGGGCGCCATCAAAACCGCCAGTGTCATCTTGATGAACTCCTCGTTCTTGTCGATCGTCCAGAGTGCGCCGCGTACGTTCTCGGCGACATCTGCCGATCCGCGCTGCTCGACCCAGTTGGACAACTCCATGATGGCAGCCTCGAGGGCGAGCTGGTTTTCGTTGATCTTGAATAGCAGGGAAGGGAGCAAGTCGGAGTTAGGCATTTTGGTTTCCTTGGAAGCCAAGGAATGAGCGTAGCACCGTGTTACATGAAGGGTTTTTAACGATTGGCAGGACGCCGGAGAGGGGAAAGTTTTGTAACGCGTTGCAAAAAGTTTTGTAACGCCTTGGAAAAGTCCACTAAAAGCTCAACCCTCAGAAACGACAAAGCCCTGAATAATCAGGGCTTTGTCGTATCAAATATGGCGGAGGCGATGGGATTCGAACTCATGGACCTGTTACAGTCGACGGTTTTCAAGACCGTTGCCTTAAACCACTCGGCCACACCTCCGTTGCGTTGCGGGCGCCATAATACCTGAATGAAACACACTGTCAAACTCTGTGCATGGCTTGTTACAGAGCGTCTGTTATGATCTTTGCGACTGAACGTTTCAAACCAACAGGAGTGTCGCCATGCGCGAACAGGATTACGCAGTTCACAACAGCGTGCAGGCTGAGCAGCTAGAGGTTAGCCGCGTCCTGCGCAACACTTACGGCTTACTGGCGCTCACCCTCGCATTCAGCGGAGTGATGGCTTTCGTGGCCCAGCAGATGCGTGTCGGCTACCCGAATATTTTCGTGGTGCTGATCGGCTTTTACGGGCTGTTCTTCCTTACCAACAAACTCCGTGATTCCGCGTGGGGCCTGGTGTCTGCATTTGCGCTGACCGGTTTCATGGGTTTCCTGCTTGGCCCGATCCTTAACCGTTACCTGGGCATGCAGGGCGGCGCTGAAGTGGTCAGCTCGGCATTTGCGATGACTGCGCTGGTGTTTGGTGGTCTGTCGGCCTACGTGCTGATCACCCGCAAGGACATGAGCTTCCTCGGTGGTTTCATCACCGCCGGTTTCTTCGTGTTGCTGGGTGCAACACTGGCGAGCATGTTCTTCCAGATCAGCGGTTTGCAACTGGCGATCAGCGCCGGTTTCGTGCTGTTCTCGTCGGTCTGCATTCTGTTCCAGACCAGCGCGATCATCCACGGTGGCGAGCGCAACTACATCATGGCGACCATCAGCCTGTATGTATCGATCTACAACCTGTTCATCAGCTTGTTGCAGATCTTCGGCATCATGAGCCGCGACGACTGATAGCTGTTGTGAAATAACGAAAAACCCGCTTCGGCGGGTTTTTTGTTGTCTGCGAAAATACAAGCGCGATCAGTTGATCACAATGCTGCCGTCCGCCTGCTGCTTGTAGAGGGTGTAGGGCAACAACAGGGTGTCGAGTACGCCGGATGCGGCGGCATCGATCAGCACGCCGGGGTTGGCGTTCTTGTAGTCGAACGCATCAACGCCATCCTTCAGTTCGGCATGCATCAGGCAGAAGTCGTAGGTCACGCCGCTGTAGATCCGCGGTACCGCACCGCAGTAGGTTTTCTCGTTCCTGAGACGCTCAGCGGTCTTCTGGTCACTGCTCACAACGGTCTGCACCGTGCCGCACCCGCTGAGCACCAATGCCATCAGCATCACTGCCTGAATATTCATCGCCGCCAATCCTTCGCCGGAAAAACCTCAATCTACGCCGAATACGCGCAAAACGCACTCATGCCATCGGCGGCAATCGACGTTTGACCGGGGTTTTCTTGACGATCGCGGTGTTGGTTTCAGCCAGTGTATTGAGCCGGTCGAGCAGGGTGTCCAGTTGCTCCATCGAGCGCACGTGCAGGCGCGCGATAAAACAATCTTCGCCGGTGACCTTGTCGCACTCGGTGAACTCCGGGATCGACAGGATCTGCCGTTCCACTTCCTGCAATTGCCCCGGCAGCGGTCGCACCCGGACGATCGCCTGCAGTTGATAACCGAAGCATTTGGGATCGATTTCGACCGTATAGCCCTTGAGCACGCCACGCTCTTCCAGCCGGCGTAACCGCTCGGCCACGCTGGGCGACGACAGGCCGCTGATCTGCGCCAACGCCTTGAGCGAGCGGCGCGAGTCTTCCATCAGGGCGCTGATGAGGATCTGGTCGATATCGTCGGTCATGGGGCAACTCCGGGATTAGGCATTTGAAGGAAACCACCCGCGATAAAGAAGGCAGAAATCCAGTTTAGCCTGCTTTTTACGCTGGAGGCACGCGGTGTCGGCTTGGCATACTTTTGCCACGCTTTCGTCAAACGCTAAGGGAGATCGATGATGGACAAAACAATCCGCCGCGGCTCATTCGAAATGACCGCTGCCATGCTGATTTCCGGAACCATCGGCTGGTTCGTGCTGGTATCCGGGCAGCCGGTGCTGGACGTGGTGTTCTGGCGTTGCGTGTTCGGCGCCGGCACCTTGCTGTTGATTTGTGCGGCGTTCGGCTTCTTGCGCCCGGCTATTCTGACCCGCACCACGTTCCTCCTCGCGGTACTCAGCGGTGTGGCGATTGTCGGCAACTGGGTGTTGTTGTTTGGCTCGTATTCCCGGGCCTCGATTGCCATCGGGACGGCGGTATACAACGTGCAGCCGTTCATGCTGGTCGGCTTGGCGGCGTTGTTTCTCGGCGAGAAAATCACCCTGCAGAAACTGTTCTGGCTGGCGATTTCCTTTCTCGGTATGTTGGCGATCGTCAGCGCCCATGGCGGGCAGGGTGAGGGCGGTGGCGAGTATCTGCTGGGGATTGCGCTGGCATTGGGCGCGGCGTTGCTCTACGCGATAGCGGCGCTGATCATCAAGCGTTTGACCGGCACACCGCCGCATCTGATCGCCCTGATCCAGGTCTGCACCGGGGTGCTGCTGCTCGCGCCGTTCGCGCACTTCAACGGCCTGCCGCAAACCAGCGGAGCATGGGCCAGTCTGGTGACGTTGGGCGTTGTCCACACGGGCCTGATGTATGTGCTGCTATACGGTGCGATCCAGAAACTGCCAACTGCACTGACCGGAGCGCTGTCCTTCATCTACCCGATTGCGGCGATTTTCGTCGACTGGTTCGCCTTCGGCCATCGCCTGGAAACCCTGCAATGGCTCGGTGTAGCGGCAATTCTGCTGGCCGCCGCCGGCATGCAACAGGGCTGGGGCCTGAAGCGTCGCCCACTGCTGACGCAGTAACGCTCAGATGTTCCAGCGCGGCGCGGTCATTGCCAGACGCTGACGCAACTCGCCGATGTTCGCCGCCAGTTGTCGGGTCAGCAAGCGGTAACCGTCCAGCGTGCTGTAGACCGGTGTGTCGAGGCTGGCGTCCGGTAGCTCCAGCGGGCGCGCCAGGCGTTGCGCCGCCCCGGATTTCAAGGCCCGGGCCATGCCGATCAGTTGCACGCGGATCACCCGGTGCTCGGCCCGCAGCGCCGATTGCAGATGCGCCATGGCTTCAGGGTCGTTGGCATCGGGGCGGGTGTTGCCGAGAATTTCCAGGGTACTGACGCACATCCGCAGGTTGCGCTGAATCGCGTCCAGTTCGGTCATGGAAATCTTCACTTCCTTGGACACTGAAGGCATCAGCGAGCGCAGTTGCACCATCACCGTGGTCACCCGGCCCATCAGCTTCAGATGTTCATCGGCGCTGACCGGTTGGCCGCTGATAATTCGTCCGTACAACGTGGCGCAGTCGCGCAAGGCATCGGCCAGGTTGTAGCGCCACGAATACACCGCGTACAGCGGCAGGGCGAAGGAGAACGCCAGGGCCAGGGCGATGCCGATCAGGATGTCGACGCCGCGCCACAAGCCGTCGGTGATCGGGTTGTCGCCATGTCCGGCGACGATGAAGACGGTAATTGCCGAAAGCAGGGCGGTGTAACCGCCCTTGCCGATGGCGTGATAGGAGAAGAATCCGCAGACCACGGCCATCGCAAAGTAGGTCAGCCACGGCATGCCGAGCCATGCCTGTTGGGCCACCAGCAGCAGACCGACGCCGGCACCGATCAGGGTGCCGGTGGCGCGTTCGGCGGCTTTCTTGCCGATGTTGCCGTGGTGTTGCAGACCGCCGATCACCACCAGCATGGTCACCGAAGCCCACTCGCCGTGGGGCAGGTTGATGCCGGTGGTCAGCAGAATGGTCGCCAGCAGCCCCAGTGCTACCCGCACCGCGTGAATCACTCGGGCGTGCTGGTAGCGGCGGTACGGGTCCAGCAACGGACGCAGGATTCGCCGCAGCAGCGGTGGCAGTCGGTGGGTGCTGAAGGTACTCAGTGCAAAGTCCTCGTCAGAAGATGTAGTCGGTGGTCAGGAAGCTCGAATCGCGGCCGCGAATGATTTCGCTGATCAGATCCTTGTTGCTGTCCTGGAACTTGGTCGCCACCAGTGTGCGGATCGAAAACACCCGCAGCGCATCGTGTACCGACAGCGTGCCTTCGGCGGAGTTCTTGCGCCCGTTGAACGGGTAGGTGTCCGGCCCGCGCTGGCACTGGGCGTTGAGGTTGATCCGCCCGACCTGGTTGGCGAAAGTGTCGACCAGTCGGCCTATCGCCACCGGGTTGGTGCCGAACAGACTCAGTTGCTGGCCGAAATCCGACTCCAGCACGTAATCGATCACGGTATCGAGATGACGATACGGAACGATTGGCACCACCGGGCCGAATTGTTCTTCGTTGTACACGCGCATTTGTGGCGTCACCGGGTACAGCACGGCTGGGTAGAAGAACGACTCACGACTTTCGCCGCCGTTCGGGTTGACCACTTGTGCGCCCTTGCTCTGCGCATCGGCCACCAGACCGTGCAGGTAGTCGACCTTGCCCGACTCCGGCAGCGGCGTCAGCGCCACGCCGCTGTCCCACGGCATGCCCGGCTTGAGCGTGGCGAGTTTGGCGTTGAATTTTTCGATGAAGGCGTCGACCACGTCCTCGTGCACAAACAGGATCTTCAGCGCGGTGCAGCGCTGGCCGTTGAACGACAGCGAACCGGTGACCGCTTCGCTGACTGCGTTGTCCAGATCGACTTCCGGCAGGACGATGCCGGGGTTCTTCGCATCCAGACCCAGCGCGGCGCGCAAACGGTGCGGTTTCGGGTGCAGTTTCTTAAGATCGCTGGCGGCCTTGTTGGTGCCGATGAAGGCGAAGATGTCGATCTTGCCGCTGGCCATCAGCGCGCTGACCGTCTCGCGGCCGCTGCCGTAGATCACGTTGATCACGCCAGTCGGGAAACTGTCGCGGAACGCCTCAAGCAGGGGACGGATCAGCAGCACGCCGAGCTTGGCCGGTTTGAACACCACGGTGTTGCCCATGATCAGCGCCGGAATCAGCGTGGTGAAGGTTTCGTTCAGCGGATAGTTGTAAGGGCCCATGCACAGTGCGACGCCGAGCGGCACGCGGCGGATCTGGCCGAGGGTGTCCTGCTCCAGTTCGAAACGGCTGGAGCGGCGGTCGAGTTCCTTCAGCGCGTTGATGGTGTCGACGATGTAGTCGCAGGTGCGGTCGAACTCTTTTTCCGAGTCCTTGAGGTTCTTGCCGATCTCCCACATCAGCAGCTTGACCACGGCTTCGCGCTGCTGGCGCATACGCCCGAGGAACGCTTCGACGTGCTGGATCCGTTCGGCCACGCGCATGGTCGGCCACTGGCCCTGACCGCGATCGTAGGCGCGCACGGCGGCGTCGAGGGCGGTGAGGGCGGTGTCGGCGTCGAGCAGTGGCGTGCTGCCGAGGATCACTTGTTCATCGCCGCTTTCGCCATGGATGTAGACCGGGCTACGCACTTGTGCGAGCGGGCCGTCCCAGCGCCGCAGTTCGCCATCGACGAGGTATTCGCGTTGCTCGACCTGACCGTCGAGGCGGTATTTTTCCGGGATGTCGCTGACAGAAGGGAACAGATTGCCAAGGATATTTGCTGTGGTCATGTCGCTACCCCGTATTGATGTCCGTATACAGATCAAAAAGTCTTTACAGGTTATACGCCTGAATGCGCCGACATTTAAACCCGCCAATGTCACGCGAATGTCACGCAGAGATGCGGAACAGAGCTCTGACTGGTTTATGAAATCCAATGTGGGAGCGGGCTTGCTCGCGAATGCGTCCTTTCAACTGACATCCTCATGGCTGACACACCGCATTCGCGAGCAAGCCCGCTCCCACAGTTGAATTGTATGGTTTGAACATTTTCTGCTGGCCCCCGAAGTTCCCCTCACTGTCCCGCAATGCCCTCAACCCGCTGGCGCCGCTGCCTTAAGGTGGGCTCACAACAATAAACGGCATCCCACGCGAGGATCGTTATGCGGGCATTGCGATTGACCTTTTTGCTGGCGCTGGCGATTGCGCTGCCTGGCTGCGGCGATGACGCCAAACCTCCAGCCACCCATCGCGTTGCGAGCAACGCCACCCCCTCCGACCCGGCACTGGCGCAGATCTACGCCAACAGCTGCCAGCTGTGTCACGCCAATCCGGCCGCCAACGCACCATTGACCGGTGACCGTAAAGCCTGGGAACCGCGTATCCAGCAGGGCGCCGACACGCTGCTCGACCACGCCATCAACGGCTACAACGGTATGCCGCCGATGGGCCTGTGCGTCGAGTGTTCGGAAGAACAATTCCTGCAACTGATCGGCTTCATGGCCGACCAGCCCCTCCCACAATAAGGGTGCGCGCATGAGCATGGATCTGACACGCCGGCAGTTGTTGCAGCGGGCAAGCATCGTCGGCGCATTCAGTGCGCTGGCGGCCAATCCCGCGCTGGGGCAATTGATGCGCGCGCCGCGACTGATTCCCTGGCGCAACTGGTCGGGCGGGCAGAGTTGCCTGCCGGCGGCGCGATTGGCGCCGAAGAATCTCGATGAACTGAGCGCTGCGATTCGCCAGGCCCAGGGCAAAATCCGCCCGGTCGGTTCGGCGCATTCGTTCAGTGCGCTGGTGCCCACCGACGGCACGCTGCTGTCTCTGAGCTATTTCACCGGGCTGCTCAATCACGACCCGAAAACCCTGCAGGCCGAATTCGCTGCCGGCACGCCGATGTCGCGCATGGGTGTGCCGCTGAAGGACGTCGGCCAGGCGCTGCAAAACATGGCCGACATCGACTACCAGACCCTCGCCGGGGCGATTTCCACCTCGACCCACGGCACCGGCAAAACTTTTCAGTCCTATTCCGCCCACGTCTGCGGCATGCAATTGGTGACGGCCAATGGTGAGGTGCTGGACTGTGACAGCCAGCGCCATCCCGAGGTGTTCAACGCTGCGCGGGTGTCCTTGGGCGCACTGGGCGTGGCGACGAAAATCCGCCTGCAAAATCGCCCGGCCTATCGCCTGCGCGAACGCCAGTGGATCGCCAAGACCGAAGAGCTGCTGGAAGACCTCGACAAAAACACCCGCGAAAATCAGCACTGGGAAATGCTCGTGGTCACCCATTCCGATTACGCCTTGTCTATCGCCCTCAACGAAACCAGCGACCCGGCCACCCCGCCAATCCCGCCCGAAGAGGAGGGCGGCAACGAGTTCGTGACCCTGATCGAGAAGATCGACAAGTACGGCAGCGATTTCCCTGAGCTGCGCAGCACGCTGCTCAACAGCCTGCGGCATCTGGCGAATTTTGATGATCGGGTCGGTGACTCGTTCGACATCTACGCCAACGTGCGCACCGTGCGCTTCAACGAAATGGAATACTCGGTGCCTGCCGAACACGGCCCGGCTTGCCTGCGCGAGATCCTCAAACTGATTCGCGACAAAGACCTGCGCACCTGGTTTCCCATCGAGTATCGCTACGTGAAAGCCGACGATATTCCGCTGAGCATGTTCGAGGGCCGCGACAGCTGTTCGATTTCGGTGCACCAGCACTATCAGATGGATCACCACAACTTTTTCGCGGCGGTCGAGCCGATTTTCTGGAAGTACAACGGTCGCCCGCACTGGGGCAAGTTGCACACGCTCAACGCCCGCACGTTGCAGCCGCTGTATCCGCGCTGGCGCGAGTTTGTCGAGGTGCGTCAGGCGCTGGATCCGAGCGGACGCTTTCTCAATGCGCATCTGTCGTCAATTCTGGGGGTAAGCTGATGGCGGTCAATCGACGCAATTTCATGCTGGGCACGTTGGGTGTCGGCGCTTTACTGGTGGGCGTGGGCGCCTGGCTGCGACCGGGTGATCGAGGTGCGCCGTACAGTGAATATTTCCGCGCGCTGAATAATGAACTGAAAGACAAAGGCCCGATGCGCCCGGTGCTGTTGATCGATCTGGATCGCCTCGATCACAACATCGACGTGGTGATGCAGTCGGCCAAACGCGGCGGCAAGCAATTGCGTCTGGTGGAGAAGTCCCTGCCGTCGCCGGGGCTGTTGAGCTACATCGCGCAACGGGCCGGGACGCAAAAACTCATGTCGTTTCACCAGCCGTTTCTCAATCACGATGCGGTCACGTTTCCGCAGTCCGACATTCTGCTCGGCAAGCCGTTGCCGGTGCGTTCAGCCGAGCTGTTTTATCAAAACCACAAAGGCTCGTTCGATCCTTCCAGGCAACTGCAATGGCTGCTCGACGGGCCTGAGCGCCTGCAGCAATACCTCGCGCTGGCGCAGGGGCTGGGCGCGCGGATGCGCATCAACATCGAGCTGGATGTCGGCCTGCATCGCGGCGGGGTCAGTGATGTGAATGTGCTGGGGCAGATGCTCACGCTGATCAGCGCCAATCCGCAGCATCTGCAGTTCGCCGGGTTCATGGGTTACGACCCGTTCGTGGGCATGGGCGTGCCGGGGATTCTCGGTTCGCCTGAAGAGCTGTTCGCCAAGGTGATGGTGATTTATCAGCGCTGCGTGGATTTCACCCGCCAGCAGTTTCCGACGTTGTGGAATGACAACCTGTGCCTGAACACCGCCGGCAGCCCGAGTTACCGCATCCATGAAAACGAGCAGATGAGCACCGAGGTTTCGGTGGGCACGGCGATGCTCAAACCGACGCACTACGACCTGCCGTCGCTGGTCGATCACGTGCCGGCGACCTACATCGCCACGCCTGTGTTGAAGAGTACGGGGGCGGTGAACATTCCGGCGCTGGATGACAAGTCGCGGCTGTTCTCCTGGTGGGACACCAACCAGCGCCAGACCTTTTTCATTTACGGCGGCAACTGGATGGCCGAGTTCGAATCGCCGGCCGGACTACAAAGCAACGGAGTGTATGGCCGCAGTTCGAATCAGGAGATGGTCAACGGTTCGAATGCCGTGGGCCTGAACGTCGAAGATCAAGTGTTCCTGCGTCCGACCCAGACCGAAGCGGTGCTGTTGCAGTTCGGTGATTTGCTGGCGATACGCGACGGAAAAATCATTGAAAGATGGCCGGTATATTCCTGAAGTGCTGTTCGTTGTGGTCGTTCAGATTTTCAGTTGTTTGTCCACTGTCAAGTTTGACAGTAGACCCGATAAGGCAGCCGGCGTATTAAACCCTACAGAAGTGTGGTTCATGCTTCTACTTTAATCTCAACTAACAAATGACAGGACATGCGCTTGTCATGGGAGAACGAAATGGCGACCAGTGGAGAATCAGAGACGTCGGGCAGCTTTGAAGTGAAAACCGATGAGCGCGGTGACGTAAGAGCCGATGCACTTTCATTTGAAGATTCGGGTAATGGCTTCAAGGTTTCGGTCAGGGAGGGGGTTGGGGGTCATATGGAGCCTAAGAAATATTTCGAATTGGGGTTTCCGAAGAAGGCTCTTTCGGCCACTTATCCTGTCAGTCAACTGTCTGTTGCGAGATATCTGGATTATTCCGATATGCACAATTTCGCCTATGTTGCCACATCGGGCGAAGTCACTGTCGCGTATACGGACTCACCTCGAAAAACGGAAGGCAAGTTTGATATTTTGATGAAACTAGAGGGTAATCCCAACCCACCTGGCCCTAAAGAGTTGAAAGTTTCCGGAACTTTTAGTCTGAAAACGGTTTGAATTCTTCAACCAAACATGTTGATGCCCGTTGTCATCCAGCTTTGGCGCTTTGCTGAACCGCAGTCTCAGCGAAGCGTCATCTGATTCAGCACCCGCCCCCGGAACAATTCCTTCCTTTGCTGTCGACGCAGCCAATCTCAATTTTTGAAATGAAGCTTTTATGACAAAAGTTCGGTAGCACATAGCCAGTCCGGTCATGCCTATGTAACGCGCTTGAGGGGCCCAACGGGGCGCTTTTCACAAGCCGAGGCGGGACGCCGGGAGTGAGGCAATGGGGACTATGGAACGCTACTCGAAAGTGGGCATGCAGGAACTCGATCAGCGCCTGTCGAAGATCGTCGAAGCGGCGCGCAAGAAGCCGGTTTCGGTGTATCGCTACGGTGCGCCGTGGGTCTGGATCGTGTCGCAGGATGACTGGCAGGGTGCCTTGAAAGAGGTCTCCAGCTACATTCCGCCAGGCCATTCGCTGGTCTTGCTGCGCCCGCAGATCGACGACTTGCTCGATGCCCATCAAGACCTGCTGCACGAACTCAATGCCGAGCCCGGCATGCTCATCCCCGCGCAAACCGTCATGCACATCCTGCTCCTGCAACTGCTGTATTCGGTGCCCAGCGAGCAGCAACTGTATGAGCAGCTCAATTACAACCTGCTGTTCCGCTGGTTCGTCGGTCTTGGCCTGAACCAGAAAGTCTGGAGCTTCAACGTCCTCAGTCGCGACATCGCCACGCTCCTCAACAACCCGCGTGCGGTGCAGCTCATTCAGAAAATCATCGGCGAAGTGTTCTGCGGTGCCTTGCTGCAAATGCCCGAGTTCTCCTTGAACTTCGCGCTGTTGCATACCTGGCTCGGCAAGCACAGCGGTGCCGCGCACGTCAGCAATTAGCCGCGCCAGCCATTGGATGCAACACACAAGGCGTGCAACAGCGCCAACAGGTCATCGCGAATTCAGGGGGTAGTGTGGATCAGATTTTCACGTCACGGCTGGCGCTGTGGGGCTGGCTGCTGGTGACGGCCGGCGCGCAACCGGCATTCGCCGAAGAGGCTGCCGAAGCCGCTGCGCCGCAACGTCTGGTGGACGTCAACGAATACTTCGTGCGCGGCAACACCGTGCTCGACGCGCGGGCCATCGAAGAGGCGGTGTACCCGTTTCTCGGCCCGCAGAAAGCCATGAGCGACATCGAAGGCGCCCGCGATGCCTTGCAGAAGGCCTATCAGGAGCGCGGCTACCAATCG
Source organism: Pseudomonas sp. MWU12-2020 (assembly GCF_023100605.1). Taxonomy (NCBI): domain Bacteria; kingdom Pseudomonadati; phylum Pseudomonadota; class Gammaproteobacteria; order Pseudomonadales; family Pseudomonadaceae; genus Pseudomonas; species Pseudomonas sp. MWU12-2020. Next base: position 50,375 of record NZ_JALMEX010000019.1, on the reverse strand, counting down.
GTGTTCGTCGAACTGCCGGAGCAAGCGGTGGCGGACGGCATCGTCTATCTGCAAGTCAGCGAAACCAAGGTCGGCCGGGTCCGCGTGGTCGGCGCCAAACACTATTCGCCGCTGGACATCCGCGACAACGTCCCGGCCCTGAAAGAGGGCGAGGTGCCGGACTTTGCCAAGGTTCAGGGCGAACTGGCGCAGCTCAATAAAACCCCGGGCCGTCAGGTCATGCCGCTGGTGCGCGAAGGTCAACGCCCCGGCACCATGGACGTCGATTTGCAGGTCGAAGACCAGAACCCCTGGACCGGCAGCATCGGCCTCAACAACGACTACAGCGCCGACACCGAAAAGCTCCGCGCCGTGACCAGCCTCGGCTACAACAACCTGTGGCAGCTCGGCCACAGCATCAACCTGACATTCTTCACCGCGCCGCAAGACACCGACAACGCCAAGGTCTGGTCGGGCTCCTACACCGCGCCATTGACCGAGCGCTGGAGTGTGCAGTTCTCCGGCTACCAGTCCGACAGCAACGTCGCCACCATCGGCGGCAGCAACGTGCTGGGCAAGGGCCATTCCTACGGCGTGTCGGCGATCTACACGTTGCCGTCCAGTGGCAACTGGTCGAACTCGCTGTCGGCCGGTATCGACTTCAAGGACTTCGACGAACGCCTGACTCTGTCCGGCGAGAGCGACAAGGTGCCGCTGAAATACGCGCCGTTCACCTTCGCCTACAACGGCTTCCGCTACACCGAAAAAAGTCAGCTTGGACTCGGCCTGAGCCTGGTCGCTGCCACCCGCAGCATTTTTGGTTACGGCAGTTCCGACCAAGACTTCGACTACAAACGCTACCGCGCCAACCCGAGTTTCGCCGTGCTCAAGGGCGACAGCAACTTCACCTGGACCTTCGACAACGACTGGCAGAGTGCGAGCAAAGGCGCGTTCCAGCTGGCGTCGGGGCCGCTGGTCTCCAACGAACAGTTTTCCGCAGGCGGCGCGACCTCGGTGCGCGGCTATCTGGCGGCCGAGCGCACCGGCGATGACGGCGTGCTGCTCAGTCAGGAACTGCGCACCCCGTCGCTGGCGAAATACGCCGGCAGTTGGATGCAGGAATGGCGCTTCTACGCCTTCGCCGAAGGCGCGCAACTGTACCTGCGCGACGAACTGCCGGACCAGGACGCCAGTTACGCCCTGGCCAGCGTCGGCCTCGGCACCCGTGCCAGCCTCAGCAAATGGCTGTCCGGCAGCCTCGATTGGGGCTACCCGTTACTCGAAGGGCCAAACACCTCGAAGCAGGAATCGCGCCTGCACTTCAACCTTCAAGCCACTTTCTAAAGGAGCACGTTCATGCAGCGCCTCATTCTTTCGTTGTTGATCTGCCTGGGCTTCGTGCTCCCGGCCACGGCTCAGGCCTGGTGGCAAGATGACTGGCATTACCGCAAACAGATCGCCGTCGACACCACGCCGCAGGGCGCCGGGATCAATCAGGCGCTGGGCCGCACCGCGTTGCTGGTGCGCCTGCACACCGGCAACTTCACCTTCGATGGCGTCAAGGAAGACGGCGCGGATTTGCGCTTCGTCGCCGCCGATGACAAGACCGTGCTCAACCACCAGATCGAAAGCTTCGACGCGCTGATGGGCATGGCGCTGATCTGGGTCGATGTGCCGAATGTCGAGGGCGGCCAGCGTCAGGACATCTGGATGTACTACGGCAACCAGAAGGCCCCGGGGACTGGCAACGGCCAACTGACCTTCGATCCGAATTACACCGCGCTGTATCACTTCGACGGCGCTACCGGCACCCCGGCCAAGGACACCACCGCTTACGGCAACACCGCACAAAGCGCCACTGGCGCGGCGATTGACGGTGTGATCGGGCGCGCCTTGCAGTTCAGCGGTCAGCCGTTGTTGCTGCCGGCCAGTCCATCGTTGCAGCACAGCGCGGGCAGCGCGTTCACCTTCAGCGCCTGGCTGCGTCTGGATCAGGCCAATGGCGAGCAACTGATCCTGGCCCGCCGTGAAGGCGCCAACAGTCTGCTGGTCGGGGTCAATCAGGGTGTGCCGTTTGTGGAGATCGACGGCCAGCGCGCCGTGGCCACTCAGCCGCTGAACCCGGGCCAATGGCAGCACGTCGCGCTGACCGCCGAAGGTTCGAAAGTCAGCCTGTACATCAATGGTCGTGAGAGTGCGACCCTCGCTCAGGCGATGCCGGCGTTCAATTCGGTGATGGCGATTGGCGGCGATCTGGCCGCAGGCCCGTACCAGCCATTCGTGGGCGCCATCGACGAACTGCGCCTGTCGAAAGTCGCGCGTCCGGCGCCGTTGCTGCTGGCCGACGCCACCGCGCAAGGTGCCGAGTCGAAACTGGTGGCCTACGGGGTCGATGAAGAACAGTCCGGTTTCGGCTTCGGCAGCCTCGGTTTCCTGCTCAACGCGGTGCCGGTCGACGCCTGGGTGATCATCGCCGTGCTGGTGCTGATGATGTTCCAGTCGTGGATCATCATGCTGCGCAAGAACCGCACCCTCAGCCGCGTGAGCAAGGCCAACGAGGATTTCCGCGAGCAATTCGCCAAGGTCGGTACGCGTCTGGAAATGTTCGCTGACGACGCGCAACTGGCTCAGCTTCTGCAGCATTCGCCGCTGTGGCGCCTGTACTCGGTGGCGGTCAAGGAAATCCGCACCCGCCGCGAGCAGGGCGCCGATACCTCCTCGGTGTCCGCCGCCACCATCGAAGCCATCCGTTGCTCGATGGACGGCGTGCGCACCCGCGAGAACCAGGCGCTCAGTTCGAAACTCTCGACCCTGTCCAACGCGATCGCCGGTGGCCCGTACATCGGCCTGCTCGGCACCGTGCTGGGGATCATGGTGGTGTTTCTCGGCACCGCGATGGCCGGCGACGTCAACATCAACGCGATCGCGCCGGGCATGGCCGCCGCATTGCTCGCCACCGCCATGGGCCTGTTCGTCGCGATCCCGGCGCTGTTTGGCTACAACCGCCTGATCACCCGCAACAAGGAAGTCAGCGCCGACATGCGCGTGTTCGTCGACGAGTTCATCACGCGTCTGGCGGAGATGCACGGCGAGAGCCAGTTCAGTGAGGCGTCGCATCAGCGCGGTCATCACGCCAACCACTCCGTACCGGCCTGAGGAACACTGCCATGGCGTCCGTAAATGCCTCCCACGACGATGACGAAGATGCAGCGGTGGACAGCATCAACATCACCCCATTGGTCGACGTGCTGATGGTGGTGCTGGTGATGTTCATCCTCACCGCCACCGCGCAGGTCTCCGGGATCCAGATCAACCTGCCCAAGGCCAGCGCCTCGGTGTCGCTGTCGGAGGCCAAGACCAAGGCGATTTCGGTCAACGATGGCGGCCAAGTATTTCTCGACGCCTACCCGGTGACCCTGGCCGAGCTGGAGGAACGCCTGCGCATCGAGAAGGCGCAGAGCCCGGACTTCCCGGTGATCGTGCGCGGTGACGCGACCGTGCAGTACCAGAAGGTCATCGAAGTGCTGGATCTGTTGCGCCGGCTCGAACTGTCCCAGGTCGGTCTGGTGACCGGCAAACCGACGCAGGGTTGAGTGATGACCGCACAACTCCCGATCGAGCCGCTGCCGGTGAAGCGTTCGCCGTTGCGTTACCTGAAGTGGGGTGCCGGGCTGCTGCTCGGCGCGCTCGCCGCGTGGTTCCTGTGGCAGTGGGCCAATGACATGAGCGGCGTGCGCCGTGAAGCGCCGAAGGTGCCGACGATCATTCCGTTGCCGCCGCCGCCGCCACCTCCGGAAAAACCACCGGAGCCGGAAACCCCGGTGGAAGAAAAGGTCGTCGAGCCTGAGCCAACGCCCGAGCCGCAGGAGGTCAAGCCTGAGGAAGAGGCGCCGCCATCACCGGCGGACGATCTGGCCAACCCGATGCAAATGGACGGTGACGCGCAGAGTGGCAACGACGCTTTCAACATCGGCGCCGGCAAGGGTGGCGGCATGGCCGGTGCGGGTGGTGGACGCCTGGGCACCGGCACCTACAGCCAGTTCCTCGCGTTCACGTTTCAGCGCTTGCTGCGCGAGAACCCCGACCTGCGCAACCTCGCATTTTCGCTGCAGGCCGATGTGTGGCTGAGCAGCGTCGGCGAAATCACCCGGGTCGAGCTGGTCAAGTCCAGCGGCAATTCCGAGATCGACACCCAGGTGCTGGCGGCGCTGCGTAACGCGCCGCACCTGAGCGAACGGCCACCGGCCTCCATGACTTTGCCTGTGCGCCTGTCCCTGCAAGGGCGGCGTCCGGGTTAACCCACTTATTCATTGCCAAGCATTCAAGCTTTGCCAAAAGGAGTTGTGTGCAGATGATTTCCAACGTGAATCGATTGTCCCTGGCGGTCGGCATGGTCATCGCGACCCTGGTCGGCCAGGCCGCGGCAGCGCCTGCGCCCTCGGAGAACGCCACGATCAATCTGATCCGCTTGCTGGTCGAGCAGGGCATTCTGAAACAGGACAAGGCCGACGCGCTGATCGCCCAGGCGCAGAACGAAGCCGCCCAGGCCAGGCAGGCAGCGGCTTCGACTGCGGTGGCGGCAGGTCCGGTCGCAGCGCCGGGCGATGTGCGCGTGCAGTACGTACCGGCCGCGGTGCGCGACCAGATCCGCGATCAGGTCAAGGCCGAGGTCATGGCCACCGCCAAGCAGGAAAACTGGGCGGCGCCCAACACCTTCCCGGACTGGGCTTCGCGTATCAGCTTCGATGGCGACATCCGCCTGCGCGACGAATCGCGCTACTACTCGGGCAGCAACAGCAACGAAATCGTCGACTTCGCCAAGCTCAACAACAACGGCCCGTACGACGTGAACCCCAACAGCAGCACCAGCCTGCCGCCGCTGCTCAACACCCGTGAAGACCGCACCAACCTATTCCGCCTGCGTGCGCGTCTGGGCATGAAAGCGGTGATCTCGCCGGAGTGGACCGCCGGCATCCGTATCGGCACCGGTTCGGACAATAACCCGGTGTCGACCACCCAGACCCTCGGCGGCGGTTTTGCCAAGAAGGACATCTGGCTCGATCAGGGTTACCTGAACTGGAAACCCACCGATGAGCTGACCTTGACCGGCGGGCGCTTCGCCAACCCGTTCATGTCCACCGACATGCTCTATTCCAATGACCTGAACTTCGACGGTGTAGCGGCGATCTTCGACCACAAGCTCAATCGCGATTGGGGCGTGTTCGGCACCGTTGGCGCGTTCCCGGTGGATTACACCAACGACACCACCACCAGCAACGGTTTCGACAAGGAAGAAAGCGACAACAAGTGGCTGTACGGCGCGCAGATCGGCGCCAAGTGGGCGATCAACAGCAACAACCGCCTCAAGGGCGCTTTGGCCTACTACCGTTTCGACGACATTCAAGGGCAACGCTCCAGTCCTTGCGAACCGTGGGCCGGCGCTCCGGGCTGCGACACCGATGGCACCCGTGCAGCGTTCATGCAGAAGGGCAACAGCGTGTTCCTGCTGCGCGACATCACGCCGAACCCGGCCAACCCGACCACCACACCGGAGCCGCAATTCGTCGGCCTGGCGTCGGAGTTCAACCTGCTCGACCTGAACCTGGTGTGGGACGCCGACCTGCCGCAAGACTTCAAATTGCGCAGCCAGGGCAACTACATCCACAACCTCGGTTACGACGAACGCGACATGCGCAAACGCGCCGAGGGGCAGATCGTCAACAACCTCAACAGCAGCGGCGACATCGAAAGCGGCGCCAATGCGTGGATGGTGCAGTTCACCCTCGGCAACGCGCTGGACCTGAAGAAGCAGGGCGACTGGAACCTGTTCGCCGGCTACAAGTACATCCAGCCGGATGCCTTGCCCGACGGCTTCAACGATTCCTCGTTCCACCTCGGCGGCACCAACGCCAAGGGCTACTTCCTCGGCGGCAATTACGGTCTGGCAAAGAACGTCTACGCCACTGGCCGCTGGCTGAGCACCGAGGCGGTGTACGGCGCGCCGTTCGACATCGACGTCTTGCAGCTTGAGATCAACACGCGCTTCTAAGGCGCCGGGAGTACGGTCATGCACGCACGAGTTTTACTGTTGGGGCTGAGTTTTTTCATGGCTCAAGGGGCCAGTGCCGAAGGCATGGAGGAGCGCTTGCGCACCCAGTTGCGCAGCACCACCCAGCAGTTGCAGGCCCTGCAGAGCCAGCAGGCCCAGGCCAGCGCCGCGCAACTGGCGGCGCAGAACGAGGCCAAGGCTGCGCAGGCGCAGATCAAGCAATTGACCGCCGAACTGGCCAAGGCCAAAGGCGTGGCCGAGCAGCTGGCCGGCCAGCAGCAAAACCTGCACAGCCAGGCGCAGGCGCAAATCGCCGCCAGCAGCGAACAGGTCGGCAAGTTCAAGAAAGCCTACGACGAGTTGTTGGTCATGGCCCGTGCCAAAGAAGCAGAACGGTCTAAGCTTCAGGCGCAATTGGCTGAACGTGACACACAAGTGCAGCAATGTTCAGTCAAGAATCAGCAGATGTATGGCGTCGCCAAGCAGATCCTCAGCGCCTACGAAAACATCGATGTGGCCGAGGTGATGAAGATCCGCCAGCCCTTTGCGGGCAGCGCCCGGGTCAAGTTCGATGAACTGGCTCAGGGCTTTGGCGATGAACTGTACAAGACTCAATTCGATGCGCCGCAAGCTGCGATTGCGCACTGATTAATAGACTCATAGACAAGGAAGAAGTAATGACTCAATTGATCTCCCACGTATCCCCACAATCCCTGACCGAAGTCCTGCAAGCGGCCGGTTATCGCGTCAACCAGACCGAACAGAACGGCATCGTGCAGTTGCTCAGCGCCAGTCAGGGCATTGGCTATGCCGTGCGTTTCGGCAACCCGGCGGTGGAGCAGGGCAGCTACGTCGATTTCACTTTCAGCTGTGCGCTGCGGGTGCAAGGTGAGTTGCCACAGGGCGTGGCCGAACAGTGGAACGCCACCCGGCGTTTTGCGCGGTTGTCGTTGCAGGGCGAGTTTCTGGTGATGGAGATGGACGTGGTGCTGGCGGCCGGTGTGAGCCACGATCACCTGCGCGGTAACCTGGAATTGTGGGATCGCCTGTTGCAGGAGTTCATCGTCTACCTGCGTGATTTCAGCCAGGCCGCACAAGCTTCGACGGCAAAAGTCGCCACCGCTGAGCAAGAGGAAGTCGCGCTGTGAAAAAGCCTGCCATGGTGATCGGCGCCGGGGCAGTGGCGCTGTTGGTGGTAGCCGTGGCGCTGGTGCTGCGACCGGGTGCTGACCCGGTTGCCGCCCAGCAATCGTCGCCGTTGGCGGCGGTTGCTGCGGGGCCTGCGGTGGCGCGGTTGGGCAATCAGCAAGTGACGCCGCAGGAGTTGCAGGCGCTGCTGGCGACCGTCCCGCCGGCGACTCGCGAGCAATTGCGCGGCAACCGTGAAGCGCTGGAGCGCTGGATTCGTTCGCGGTTGGCGGAAAAAGCCGTGCTGGAGCAGGCCGACGCTCAGGGCTGGGCGCAGCGTCCGGACGTGGTGCGGCAAACCCGCGCGGCCAGCGAGCAGATCGTCTTTCGCGATTACTTGCGCTCGGTCAGTACAGTCCCGGCGGACTATCCGAGTACGGCCGAGTTGCAGCAGGCGTATGACGCCGGCAAGGCCAACTGGCAGACTCCGGCGCTGTATCGGGTCAGCCAGATTTTCCTCGCGGTGCCAGATGCCCAGAGTCTGGAAAACGTGCGCAAACAGGCGTCTGAGCTGAGCAGGAAAGCCCAAGGCGCGCCGGGGGATTTTGCCGCGCTGGCGACCCAGTATTCACAGGATCGCCTGACCGCCGAGCGGGGCGGTGATAGCGGGCTGCAACCGTTGCAGCAACTGGTGCCGGAGGTGCGGGGGGCGGTGGCGAAATTGAAGGTTGGTGCGGTGTCCGATCCGGTGCAGAGCGCGGCGGGTTTCCATGTGATCAAACTCACCGAACAGCAACCGGCACGTACCGCGACCCTCGACGAACTGCGCGATCAACTGACCCAGGCCTTGCGTGCGCAACGTCAGGAGCAGATTGCCCAGGCGTATCTGGACGGGATGCTCAATACCGCGACGTTGAGTATTGATGGGGCTGAGCTGAACAAGGTCCTGGAAGAGAAGCACTGATCGTGATTCTCCGCAGATCCGGGTGGGAGCGGGCTTGCTCGCGAAAGCGGTGGGTCATTCAACAAACAAGTTGGCTGGCATGGCCTCTTCGCGAGCAAGCCCGCTCCCACATTAGAACCGTGGCGTTTTCCAAAATACAAAGATCGACAGGGAGTCATCGATGTCATTCACCGAACCCGCAGGACGACAGGGTAGCCCCGACTATCGCTGGGCACAGGGCGAGCGCGAGCCATGGCTGGCGCAAGCTGCGACCATCGATGCCGATGTCGCACAATACTTTCTGGTCAGTGCCCGCTGTGGCTGCTTCATGCAGGCGGCGCGCAGCCTCAACGTGCGTTCGACTCTGCTGCGCAAACAACTGGCGCAGCTCGAGCAGGAACTGCAGCACTCGCTGTTCAGCTTTCAGGGCAGCGCCCTGAGCCTGACCCGCGAAGGCCAGCAGTTGCAGGCGCAACTGGTCGCGCTGGCCCACGAGCGAAAACTGCCGGTGGTCGAGCAACCGTTGATCCGCCTGGCGGTTGCCGAATCGATCCTGCATGACATTATCGGTCGCGACCTGATCGCGTTGCTGCGCCGCAATGCCAGCGTGCGCCTCGAGATCATTGCGCTGGACAGCGAGTTGGCCTTGCGCGCAGTCAGCGCCGACGTGGTGCTGTGGCTGGCTCACGGCGAAACCCCCAGCCCCGGCCCTACCTTCGCCACCAGTCAGCCGCAGGCCCTGGCGCGTCTGGATTACCTGCCGCACATCGCCAAACGCTATTCCCGCGTCACCGCACGCCCGGAGAGTGCCGAAGACCTCAGCGATTTCATGCTGGTGCAATGGCAACACGACCGGCAGATCGACAGTTTCCGGCCGTGGAATCACCTGGTCGAACAGCGTCTGGCGGGTGTGGTGCAGATGCAGTCTTATGAACTGATGCTGGAGATGATCCGTTGCAGCGCTTGCATTGGTTTGCTGCCGGCGTACATGAGTCGTTTCGACCGGGGGCTGGTGGCGTTGCCGGGGCTGTTTGATGAGCCGATGCAGCTACAGGCGTGGCTGGCGGTGAATGCTGAATCCCTGAACGTCGCCGAGGTGCAAACCCTGGTCGAGCTGATCCAGCACACCTTCAATGAGCGCCAGGAGTGGTTCCAGACCTGAGCCAATCCTTCCAACACCCCCAATCCCCTGTGGGAGCGGGCTTGCTCGCGAAGGCGTCAGCACATTCAATATCCGCGACACTTGGCACACCGCTTTCGCGAGCAAGCCCGCTCCCACAGTTTGAAACCTCGCCAAATTGATAACCGGCAGTTTAGAGTGATCAGCCACACATCGATCCAGGAAGGATCTGCCATGCCCGACCACAACCCCGCCATCACCCTCGAACGCTTCAACGAATCCCACATCGAGGCCGTTACCGCGCTGTACAACGATCCGGCCGTGACCCGGCAGGTGTTGCAGATGCCGTTTCAGTCCACCGAGATCTGGCGCCAACGGCTGCTGGCGGAGAACGAGCGGATGGTCAAACTGGTGGCGCTGCATCAGGGCGCGGTGGTCGGTCATCTCGGGCTGGAAAACTATTCGCGGATTCGCCGCGCGCACGCCGGCAGCGTCGGCATGGCCGTCGCTGTGGCGTGGCAGGGCAAGGGGGTCGGGTCGAAACTGCTGGCGGCGGCGCTGGACATCGCCGACAACTGGATGAACCTGCACCGGGTCGAACTCTCGGTGTACGCCGACAACGAGGCGGCCATCGGCCTGTATCGCAAGTTCGGCTTCGAGAACGAAGGCCTGTTCCGTGACTACGCCGTGCGCGACGGGCAATGGGTCGACACCCTGAGCATGGCCCGTCTGCGTCGTCGATAAGCCAAAAAGTCCTGTGGAGTCAATCGTCCAAGGCGAACGCCACCGCCGACTGCGCATGCAGCTCGGTGGTGTCGAGCAGGGGCAGGGCGCTGTGTTCGGGTTTGAGCAGCAGGCCGATTTCCGTGCAGCCGAGGATGATCGCCTGAGCGCCGCGCGCGGTCAGCGCTTCGATCACCCGTTGATAGATCTGGCGCGACTCGTCGCTGATCACCCCGACGCACAGTTCGTCATAAATGATCCGGTGCACGTCCTTGCGCTCGGCGTCGTCCGGCACCAGTACCGTCAAACCCTGCGCAATCAGACGCTGCTTGAGAAAGTCCTGCTCCATGGTGAACGCCGTGCCGAGCAAGCCAACTGTGTGCGCGTGAATGTCCAATGCAGCCTGCGCCGCCGGTTCGGCAATGTGCAGGAACGGAATGCTGATCGCCGCCTGAATCTGCTCCGCGACCTTGTGCATGGTGTTGGTACACAGCACCACGCATTCGGCGCCGCCGGCCTCGAGCCTGCGTGCAGCATCCACCAGAATCGCCGCCGCAGCGTCCCAGCGCCCGGCGTGCTGGGCCTGTTCGACCGGGCCGAAGTCGACGCTGTACATCAGGATTTGCGCCGAGCGTAGTGGGCCGAGGCGGTCGCGGACCTGTTGATTGATGAGACGATAATATTCAGCGCTGGATTCCCAGCTCATGCCGCCGATCAGCCCGATAGTGCGCATTGAAATTCCTCGAACGATGGCCCGTAGCGAAAAAGTCGGGCCCGGGCCGAGTGTCCATCGGTTCAGGGGCGTATGCCAGTACAAAGCAACTGTACCGTTGATCCTTTTGCCAAGTGTCACGGTACCGACGCCCGAGGTTTAACGTACGCCGGCGCGTCGATCTGTCACTATCGACTATCGCAGGCTCTCCCCGAGGAACGTACCGATGAACGACGTACAACAACTGGGCGAAATGCTTCGTCACTATGCCGAGAGTGAAGCACACAAGAAGCAACTGTTCGAAACGCAGTCCCAGGCGTGGGCCAGCCGCATCACTGAACTGTTCGGCCATATCCAGCAATGGCTGGAGCCGGTACAGGCACCGAATCTGCTGGAGGTGAGCCGCGAGGCTTACGTCGCGTTCGGCCCGAGCACACCAGTGGAAACCTCGACCTTCAAGACGGAAAAACTCAGCATCGTGATCGCCGGCAAACCGGTGGAGTTCGTGCCGGACGTGATGGGCAGTGCCGGGCAGATTTCCCTGGCGGTGATGGGCCTGACGGCGGCGCGCTATGGCAGCATTTCGCTGGTGGGCTTGCCCAGTGGCGAGTGGCAATGGCGCAAGACCAATGGCCTGAAGGATCCCGACACCTTTGTGTTTGATGCGGACTTTCTGGCGCAGCAGCTGCAGAGCCTGATTCCGCGCGATCGCAGCTGATATCAGGGCTTCAACCATTTTCCCCTGTGGGAGCGGGCTTGCTCGCGAAGGCGGCAGCCCATTCAACATTGATGGTGACTGATAGACCGCTTTCGCGAGCAAGCCCGCTCCCACAGTGGATTGAGGGTGATCCTACATCTCGAGGTTGACCCAGCCCGGTTTCGCCTCTTCCGGTGCCACCGCCTTCACGGTTTTCCCCGTCGCCAGCTCCACTCGCCGTGCCACCTCCGGATCATCGGCAAACGGCACCATGCTCGCATCGTCGAGGCTTTCCGCCGTCTGGTGGCGCAGGCAGTACTCCACCGCCAGCCACAGAAACACCACGCCCAGCACATTCAAGAAAATGTCGAACATCGTCGGCTCCTTGCCTCAGGCGATCTGTGCCTGGCTGCGCGCCAGCGACACGTCGGCAACCCGCACCGTGCGCCAGACGTTATAGGCCATCAGCAGCATGCCGCTGAGGAAGAACACTCCGCCGGCAAAGCGCACGATGAACCCCGGATGACTGGCCTGCAGTGCTTCGACGAAGGAGTAGGTCAGCGTGCCGTCCTCGTTGATCGCCCGCCACATCAGGCCCTGAGTGATGCCGTTGACCCACATCGAGGCGATGTACAACACCGTGCCGATGGTCGCCAGCCAGAAGTGCAGGTTGATCAGCGGCGTGCTGTACATCTGCTCGCGGCCAAAGACTTTCGGCACCATGTGATAAGTCGCGCCAAAGGTGATCATCGCCACCCAGCCGAGCGCGCCGGCGTGAACGTGGCCGATGGTCCAGTCGGTGTAGTGGGACAGGGCGTTGACGGTCTTGATCGCCATCATCGGGCCTTCGAAGGTCGACATGCCGTAGAAGGCCAGCGACAGCACCAGGAACCGCAGAATCGGGTCGGTGCGCAACTTATGCCAGGCGCCGGACAAGGTCATCATGCCGTTGATCATCCCGCCCCAGCTCGGCGCCAGCAGGATCAGTGACATTGCCATGCCGAGGGACTGCGCCCAGTCCGGCAGCGCGGTGTAGTGCAAATGGTGCGGGCCGGCCCAGATGTACAGAGTGATCAGTGCCCAGAAATGCACGATCGACAACCGGTATGAATACACCGGGCGGTTGACCTGTTTCGGCACGAAGTAATACATCATCCCGAGGAACCCGGTGGTCAGGAAGAAACCCACCGCGTTGTGCCCGTACCACCACTGCACCATGGCGTCGGTGGCCCCGGAATACACCGGATAGGATTTGAACCAGTCCACCGGGATCGACAGGTGATTGACCACGTGCAGCATGGCGATCACCAGAATGAACGCGCCGAAAAACCAGTTGCCGACGTAGATGTGTTTGGTCTTGCGCTGCACCACCGTAGTGAAAAACACGATGGCATACGCGACCCAGACCACCGCCATCCACACCGCGCCGGAGAATTCGATCTCGGCGTATTCCTTGGTGGTGGTGTAGCCCATTGGCAGGGTGATCAGCATGATCACGATCACCGATTGCCAGCCCCAGAACGTGAAGGCCGCGAGCCTGTCCGAATACAGCCGCACCTGGCAGGTGCGCTGCACCGCGTAGTAACTGGCGGCGAATTGCGCGCTGCCGGCAAAACCGAAAATCACCAGGCTGGTGTGCAATGGCCGCAAGCGGCCGAAGGTGGTCCAGGGCAGGTCGAGGTTCATGTCCGGCCACACCAGTTGCGAGGCGATCCATACCCCCATCGCCATGCCCACGACACCCCAGAAAACCGTCGCGATAACGAATTGGCGGACGACCTTGTAGTTATAAGCCTGTCCGATTGTTGCTGTGCTCATGGTCAGTTCTTCCACGGTTGCAAAGTCTTGCCAGGCCACCCGGTCTGGCACGAGCTGCACTGTAGGAACAGCACCGGAAACAAAACAGGCTCAGGAATATTTCATTTGTACGGATCAGATTGAAGTGCTGCCTGCGGCCATCTGCCGCGCCCTGATACGGTTTTTATCGTTTCAGGTGAATCTGTTGCGTGCTGCGCTGCTCGTCCATAGTCAGGGGAAAATCCTGTGGGAGCGGGCTTGCTCGCGAAAGCGGTGTGTCAGTCAACAAGTCAGTTGCCTGACACACCGCTTTCGCGAGCAAGCCCGCTCCCACAGTTTTGAATTTGTGTTCAAACCTGATGAGGTGGCTGCTGCATGTATCAATACGACGATTACGACCGCGCACTGGTGTTCGAGCGCGTTGCGCAGTTTCGCGATCAGGTCGAGCGCTTCATGGCCGGAGAGTTGAGCGAGGAAGAGTTCCTGCCGCTGCGCCTGCAAAACGGCCTGTACCTGCAGAAGCACGCGTACATGCTGCGGGTAGCGATTCCCTACGGGACCCTGAGTGCCGAACAGATGCGCACGTTGGCGAGCATCGCCGCCGATTACGATCGCGGCTACGGCCACTTCACCACGCGGCAGAACCTGCAATTCAACTGGATCGAACTGGCGCAGGTACCGGACATCCTCGAGCGCCTGGCGCAGGTCAACATGCATGCGATCCAGACCTCCGGCAACTGCGTGCGCAACATCACCACCGAAGCCTTCGCCGGGGCCGCGGCGGACGAAATGATCGACCCGCGCCCACTGGCAGAAATCCTCCGCCAATGGTCGACGATCAACCCGGAATTCCTGTTTCTGCCGCGCAAGTTCAAGATCGCCATCTGCTCGGCGAAGCAGGATCGTGCGGCGATCATGATGCATGACATTGGCCTGTATCTTTACCCGGGGCGCGACGGGCAAATGCTCCTGCGGGTGATCGTCGGTGGCGGGTTGGGGCGCACGCCGATCCTCGGTCTGCAGATCCGCGAAGGTTTGCCGTGGCAGCATCTGCTGTCCTACGTCGAGGCGGTACTGCGGGTCTACAACCGGCATGGCCGGCGCGACAACAAGTACAAGGCGCGGATCAAGATTCTGGTCAAGGCGCTCGGCATCGAGGCATTTGCGAGGGAAGTCGAAGAAGAGTGGCAGCACCTCAAGGACGGCCCTGCGCAGTTGACCGAGGCCGAGTATGAGCGAGTCGCCCGGGCATTCGTGCCGCCGATCTATCACACCCTGGCTGACACCGATCTGGACTTCGGCACGCGTCTGGCCGAAAGCCCGGCGTTCGCCCGTTGGGTCGCGCGCAACGTGCAGCCGCACAAGAAACCCGGTTACACCAGCGTGGTGCTATCGACCAAACCGGGGCTGAGCGCGCCGCCGGGTGATGTCACCGGGTTGCAGATGCTGGCGGTGGCCGACTGGTCGGAGCGTTTCGGTTTTGGCGAAATTCGCATTGCCCACGAGCAGAATATCGTCCTGCCCGATGTACGAAAGTCTGATCTGTACGAACTCTGGCAGCTTGCCTGCGAGCGCAATCTGGGCAGCGCCAACGTCGGCCTGCTGACCGACATCATTGCCTGCCCGGGCGGCGATTTCTGCGCACTGGCAAACGCCAAGTCGATCCCGATTGCCCAGGCGATTCAGGCGCGTTTCGACAACCTCGATTACCTGCACGATCTGGGCGACATCAGCCTGAACATCTCCGGTTGCATGAACGCCTGTGGCCATCACCACATCGGCAATATCGGCATTCTCGGTGTCGATAAAAACGGCAGCGAGTGGTACCAGATCACCCTCGGCGGTGCGCAAGGCAAAAACAGCGCACTGGGCAAAGTCATCGGCCCTTCGTTCAGCGCAACTGAAGTGCCACAGGTGATCGAACGGATCATCGGCACTTTTGTGCGTTACCGCGAAAGTGAGGAACTGTTTGTCGACACCGTAGCGCGCATTGGCCTGGAGCCGTTCAAGGAACGGGTTTACCCGAAAGTGCTGGAGGTGTCGGCATGAACAATTTGCTGCGGCTGGAGCAAGGTGTCGCACGCCTGATCGAGGATGATCCGTGGACGCTGGTTCGCGAGCCGGAGCAGGGCAGGCCTGCGGGGTTGCTGATCCTGCCGCTGGCGCACTGGCTGCAATCGTCCTCGACCCACGCGGTGTGGCTGAGCCCGGACGATGAAGTTGAAAGTGTGGTGCCGTGGCTGGCCTCGTTGCCGTTGATTGCCCTGGACTTCCCGAGCTTTCGCGACGGTCGCGCCTACAGTCAGGCGTATCTGCTGCGCAGCCGGTTTGGCTGGGCCGGCGAGTTGCGCGCAATTGGCGATGTGTTGCGCGATCAGCTCAGCCATATGCGCCAGTGCGGGTTCGACAGTTTTGCGGTGCGCGAGGACAAATCGGCCGAAGATGCATTGAAGGGCCTAGCCGGCATGAGCGTACTGTACGGCCGCTCGGTGATTGAGCCGCGCCCCCTGTTCCGTAGACGCTGAAGACTCTGTGGCGAGGGAGCTTGCTCCCGCTGGAGTGCGCAGCACTCCCAAACAGGCATGATGCGATCCGTCAGATAAATCGCGTTGTCTGGTTTGGGGCGGCTTCGCCACCCAGCGGGAGCAAGCTCCCTCGCCACAGGTGTTTGCGGTGACATGCAAGGGAAACCCTTACATCCCGCAGCATTCCCGGATTTTTCCTTGGGTCGATGCTGGCCTTTTGGTAGAGTCCCCGTCGCCAGCGGGTTTTCGGCTGGACGACGGAACGAAGAAGGGAGTCTGGGTAGTGAGTGCGGGCAAAAAGATTTTGGGCCTCACCGCGTTGCTGTTGATGCTGACGCTGTGGGCCAGTTACTTCTATGTGTTCAAGGAAAACCGCGACGGCCAGTTGGGCGGCGCCGGTGAAAGCACCGCGTGGTGCGGCGCGCCGCCGTCCACCGAAGCGGCGCTGTTGGGCAAGGATCAACTGACCTTGCGCGTCACCAACAACCTGCGCGGCGAGTTCATGCTCAGTGGCTCGCTGGTGGTCTCCGAACGCACCTTCAACCGCTACGATCTGGGCCGCAACGAACTGCGTCTGCGCCTGGAACCGTTGCAGTGGTCGTACGGCGTCACGCCGATCTTCCTCGAACAGGTCAAGGTTCAGCCTCTGAGCCGCAACCTCGCCTCACCGACCAAAAGCGCCTACGCCGAGCTTGAACCTCGCCCGATCGGCGTGCAGGGCCAGGTCACCGACTTTCCGTTCGACACCTATCGCTACGGCTACAAACCGGTGCTGTATTACCTCAAGGGCAGCGAGCGCATTGACCTGCGCTTCAAGAACATCACCACGCTGATGGATATGTCCAACACCTTCACGCCGATCCAGAAGTACAACCGCGTCGAATACATCAACGAGAAAAACTCGATGATCCGCGACGAGGACTACAAGGCCTACGGCCCGCACGAATGCGCGTTCAGCGTCGAGCGCAAAGGCTCGTTCAAGGTCGTGGTGCTGTTGTTGCTGCTGGTGCTGTGCCTGCCGTTGCTGCACGTGTTCTATCGCGACGAGCCGGGGATCGACTTCCTCGCGACGCTGGTGGCGATTGCCGTGGTGCGGGTGCTGCTGGTGGGGCCGGTGCAGGACTTCCAGCTGTACAACATCGACTTCCTGTTCGGCGCGGCGATTCTGCTGGTGGGTTCGGTGTCGCTGATCAAGGCGATGCGCGCCAACAGCCGGCGCGAGATGGCGTTGAAGAGTGGGGCGACGTCTTCCTGGTAACACCCGGAACCTGATCTCGACACAGGAACTGTGGGAGCGAGCCTGCTTGCTCCCACAAAGCATCAGTGTCTATGCAACCGCGTGGGAATCTTGCGTGTGTGCAAGGTAATTTCCCCGGCATTGGCTATAACTGTATTTCCCGCCAGGCAATATATCTCGGCGTTCTGACAGGAGTTACAGCATGAAGCTTGCAGTAATGATGGGCACCCTCTGCATCGCCACCCTTGGCGTGGTGGGTTGCTCCAGCAAAACCGTCGCTCCCGATGAGTATTCCGGCTTTCTCAAGGACTACAGCCAGCTCAGGGAGGCCAAATCGCCCTCGGGTGCCGAGGTGATGCGCTGGATTGATCCGAAGGTCGATATCAGCAAGTTCACCAGCGTGTACGTCGAACCGACCCAGCTCTATCCAAAGCCGCAACCGACCGCGAAGATTTCCCAACAGACCCTCAACGGGATCACCGCTTACTACGATCAGGCGCTCAAGCGTGAAATCAGCAAAGACCTGCCGTTGGCCAACGGCCCCGGCCCGGGCGTGATTGTGGTGCGGGCGGCGATCACCGCAGTAAGCAGCAAGACCGAAGGCCTGCACGCGTATGAAGTGATCCCGGTGGCACTGGTGGCGGCAGCGGTCAGCACTGCCAGCGGTATCCGCGATCAGGAAACCACCCTGGCCACCGAAGCCGTGTTCCTCGACGGCGGCAGCAACAAGGTTGTGGCGCAAGTGGTGCGCAAAGGCACCGGCAAACCATTGGAAAATGACACGCAGGCGATGACGGCCTCCGACGTCAAACCGGTGATTGATGGCTGGGCGAATGACATGCATCAGATGTATCTGAAGCTCAAGTCCAAATAACTGAGGGGCCTTGTAGGAGCTGCCGCAGGCTGCATCTTTTGATCCTGGTTTTTAAAAACAACATCAAAAGATCGTCCGATCGCGGCCCGAGCCTGCGGCAGCTCCTGCAAGAGGCAGCATTACTGCCCTACAAACCACCGGAAATACGGGTTCGCCCGATCCCCCTGCATCACCTCGCGGATATCCCGCCCCCAGGCTTCCCGATCACCGTCATAGGCGTGCAGGCTGGCGCGGTAGAACTGCATCAGGCGCTGGCGGTGCGCCTCCATTCGCTCGGTGAACCCGGCATCGGCATTGACCAGAGGCGGCGGCACATACAAATCCAATAGCGCCGGCAGCACTCTGGTTATCTCTTTGCTGCGCACCCACGGCGCGTATTCGATGCGCGGCTGATCATCGGTCACCGCCGGCGCGTCTGCGGCAAAACGCTCAAGCCCGGCGCGATCAGTCGCCCAGGTCGCGAGCAGCGCGGCGGCTGAGCCGATCCCGACATCCTGCAAGGTGCTGCGTACGCTGTCCTGCTGGAAACGCTCGGTGATTTTCGTGGCGTCGAGTTGCATCGGCTGCAGCGAACCGACCAGCAACATCTCGTGGAATTCGCTGGTCCACAGCGAGGCATACGGGAACACATCGAGGAAGCTGCGCACCAGCGCGCGCGAGTCGTCGATGTTCTGCGTTGGCAGTGGCAGCCACTGGGCGACAATGCCTTGTGGTTGCAGGCGGCTGACGGCCAATTGGTAGAAGTCGCGCGCCGATGTAGTTCGCCTCTTCGGCAGAGTTGCCGAAGATGCCCATGTTGGCGCCGGCGTAGCGATACAGGTAATTGCCCTTGAGGTGATCGCGGGTACCGAACAGGTCACCGCTGCTGATTTCGTGCGTGTCGACCTTGTCTTTTTTGCGATCCCCGTTTCCCTGGTGGCTACTGCATGGACGCCTCGGCACTTCTTGGCCGTTGGACGTATTCCCTTTTTAATCAAGCCTGTAGGACACGTCTGATTGACGCTAGCAGCAAATCGGCGGTTATCCAGTCGAATGGATTAATTCTTTGGTTTTGTCTACGAAATCACAGAACGATGGTGTAACGACTGGACGCCTACCGTTGGTCGAAAAGCGAGGAGCACCTGTCAGACTTGACAGTTGCAGGGGACGTGGAACCAGCGCTGTATGGCGGTGAGAGGCCGATGTCTATCGGTCACCGAATGGACGGTTGAGAGGTGATGGAAATGGCTACCGGGACGGTTAAGTGGTTTAGCGATTCACAGGGTTTTGGTTTTATCACTCCAGATGAGGGAGACTGCGATCTATTTGTGCATTCTTCTGAAATTACCTCCTCTGGGTTTAAAACGCTTCAGGAAAATCAAAGGGTTTCTTACGAGTTAATCGAGAAAATACTAGACTCGAAAAAGAAAGTTGTAGTTGGAAATGTTCAAGTGCTTTGAACATCCCGCTATGTAGGAGCTGCCGAAGGCTGCGATCTTTTGATCTTGAAGAAAAGATAAAGTCAAAAGATCGCGGCCTTCGGCAGCTCCTACAGGGTCAGGGGATTAGCCGTTTTTCTCGGCCTGTTCGCGAACGCGCTCTTCTTGTGCGCGCGCCTCGGGGGTGAACTCGGCGCCGAAATCTTCAGCAGAGAAGATCTGGCGGATCTCGATATCGGAATCGCCTGGCATCGGATTCGGACAGCGCTTGACCCATTCGATGGCTTCTTCCTTCGATTTCACTTCCCAGATCCAGTACCCGGCCACCAGCTCCTTGGTCTCGATGAACGGCCCGTCAGTGACCGTGCGTTTGTCGCCGGAGAAATGCACGCGTGCACCTTTGCTGCTCGGGTGCAGGCCGTCGGCGTCGATGAGGATGCCGGCCTTGACCAGTTCTTCGTTGAAGTTGCCCATGGCGGTGATCAGTTCTTCACTGGGCATGATGCCGGCTTCGGAGTCGGCGCTGGCTTTGACAAGAATCATGAATCGCATGGTGGTTTCTCCAGGGAATGGGGGGATTCATGGTTTAGTCGAATGGGCCGCGCATGAATCGACAGGTGTCTGAATAAAAGACGCAAAGCTGCGCTTTAACAAATGCAATCCGACACGCTGCAACTGCCAATGCAGGAGCTGCCGCAAGCTGCGATCTTTTGCCCCTGTCGTTAAAAACCAATATCAAAAGATTGCAGCCTTCGGCAGCTCCCCGTGCGTATTTCAATTCAGGATGTTTAAACGCTGTTTCGATTTTGCGGAACGTTCCCACAGGGTTTTCAGGTTGTCCGTCGGACGTCGGGTCTCTAGCCTGTGTTCGTCGCTGCCAATTCAGCGACCGGGACTGGAAACCCCGACGGGTATTAGTGGCGCGTACACGCCTTTCATAACGTATCCTTGCGCACTTCGAATGTGTGCACTCCGTTATGGCGGCTGTGCGCGGGGGACCTTCGGGTCGTCCGGGTCGCCGCTGCCCGGGTTTCCAACCTGCGTACAGCTGCCACCTCTTCGTCCGGAAACCGAAGGGGGCAGCTCCGACTATTCAGTGGAGTTACACCATGAAAAAACCAACACCCAACCCCCCAGAATCAGACGCCAACACCACAACCCCTTACGCATCAGTCGACAGTAAAAAACTCCACGAAGCCGCCGACCGCGCCCTCGACTACTACCTCAATCCCGCCGCCCGTATCATGTCCAGCGCCAACGAGCCGGAGTCCATGTACCTCGCCAATCCCAGGTACAACACCGAATCTCTTCTAGCCAACGCCAGCGAAACCCTCGGCTCGGCCAGCGAGATGCTCATCAACTTCGCTGCCTCGCTGGAAACCTCCCAGCGCAAAACAGCACTGGGTATTGCTCAGGTCGTCATGCTGGGCGAGTTGGCGGTAAATCAAGCACTGGATCACGTAGAACTTAAAGACTGATTGATCATGATCCTTCCCTCGCGCAGCAAAGCAATGCAGCCCTTGACGCTCTGCGTCAGATTCGTGAGTTGGCGCGCAGAGCTCTCTTGTTACATTCCTTTGCCGCGCGTTGGAACGGTCAACGACCAACCAAAAAAGACTCTAGCCGGTCGTATTTTCTATCCGGTCCGGAGGTGCCATGGATACCCTGTTTTCCAAAACAAGATCGGGTAACATCCGCAGGTCGTGATATTCAATGGAGAGAAACGATGGCAGGAAAGCCAGTCGCAAGGCTCGGAGATCCAGGGAGTCACGGTGGAAATATCACCACTGGATCAAGTCCTATTTTTGTTAACTCGACTCCCGTAGCTTTGGTAGGAGATATCTATTCCTGCCCGATTCACGGCAGTAATCCCATAACAACGGGCGCCCCCCATGTTTTTGGGTTGGGAAAGGACGTTGCCCATGTCGGTTCCCAAACGGCATGTGGAGCGACGATTACTGCTGGATCACCCGACACCTTCGTCGGTGATTCTGGTAGTGCTCCGGCCAGCTTCTTCTCGCAGTTTCTGAAAGAAAAGACTTTCGTCGAGTTTCAGTTGCTTAATGAAAGAGATGAACCTGTAGCCAACGAGGCGTATGAATTGACGCTTCCCGATGGAACCTTGATGACTGGCGTCCTCGACGAAAATGGCTTTGTGCATGTTGCAAATATTCCCAGAGGGAGTTGCAGCATAAAGTTTCCGAAACTTGAAGATACGGAACATCTTTAATGGTTCAGCCTACTAAAACTACCAGCACAACCCAGGCAGCAAAAAATACAGGCGCATCAGGGAAAACCACAAAAACCAATCAGGTGGTCGTATCCGGTGCGTATATGGAAGTGCTGGTGGGTGGTCCCTACACCCGCGATAAAGAAGAGCATCCTTTCGGGCACGCGGCTTTACACGTGGTGGTCGATAGCAAAGACATTACTTATGACTTTGGTCGCTATGGAAAAACCTGGGGCACATTCGATAGCGAGGGCGAAGGCGTGTTGAACGTCTGGACGTCCTTCAAAGCGTACATCTCTGGTGAAAACAGTTTGGGGCGTACAACAACAGGTTTTGTTTATTTTTTGGAAAATGCAAAAGCCGAGGCTGTGATCGCTCATTTCGACGGTATTGTCGCCCAGCAAAAAGAACAGCGAAAAAAGACTGCCTCATCAGCTCGGTATGTCTTGCCATCGAACTATCATCCGACTACGAATAACTGCACAACCGTGACAATTGCAGGAGCAAAGGTTTCGGGAAAGTCAATTGTGCAGAACCCGGCGAAATTCAATGAGATGCGAGGTCTTTCTTTCATCGAAAGACAGGCAGCGCGTACGCAAAGTAGTCCGAAGGACGGTATTTTCATGCCGGCGGATTTACAAGCCATGCTCGAAGCGAATACCGAGGCCCCTTATGATAAGAAAAATGTTTACAAATAGGCGTCTTGGCCTATGGCTGGTGGCAGTTTTATCCGTCAATGCGTTTTTTTTGGCTTTTCTGATTTTTGGCGATATTTCGAAGGGGCACAATATGAAAATGATCAAAACTAAAGAACCGTTGCTGATTGAAGGGCCAAATGGCGACGAGAATTACTATGTCCTGCCTTTGGGGACTACCCTTTATCACGATAAAAGCTTTCCTGAAGGGCATGACCGTTATGTGGTGTATCTCAATCATAAAGGTGCAATTGCACACGAAGAAGTACCCATGAAGCCTGAGTATGGCGGTTCATTTATAGATCCGCTCTGGCTGATCAATGTTGATGAGCAAACCTTGAAAGAAATTTTCAAACGGTTTCCGCTCTCCAAAACCGATATTGCCGCTGCTATCAAGGGCAATGAAATAACCAAGGATGATCTAGCCGACATCATCCGATCTATGCCCGACTGACCAATTCTTTTAGCTGTCGGTGAAACGAGGCTGCGATGTTTTGATCTTGATGAAAAGATAAAGTCAAAAGATCGCAGCCTGCGGCAGCTCCTACAGGGGGTGGGTTGTATACAATTTTTCGCGCAGACCCCTGACAATTTTCATTCAGGGCATAGGTCGTCGGACAATTTCGTGGTTAACTTCGGCCTCTTGCATGCTTTCCAATCAAAACATCAGAAGGACTAAAGTCATGGCTCAAGTCACCCTCAAAGGCAACCCGGTTCAAGTCAACGGCCAGTTGCCACAAGCCGGTTCCAAGGCGCCAGCCTTTTCTCTGGTTGCCGGCAATCTGTCCGACGTCACCCTGGCGAGCTTCGCCGGCAAGCGCAAAGTGCTGAACATCTTCCCAAGCGTCGACACTCCGACCTGCGCGACTTCGGTACGCAAGTTCAACGCTCAGGCCAACGAACTGGCCAACACCGTGGTGCTGTGCATCTCGGCTGACCTGCCATTCGCCCAAGCCCGCTTCTGCGGCGCCGAAGGCCTGGAAAACGTGCAGAACCTGTCGACCCTGCGCGGCGCCGAGTTCATCGAGAACTACGGTGTAGCCATCGCTGATGGCCCGCTCAAAGGCCTGACCGCCCGCGCCGTGGTGGTGCTGGACGAGAACGACAACGTGCTGCACAGCGAGCTGGTCAAGGAAATCGCTGAAGAGCCGAACTACGACGCAGCACTCGCCGTACTGAAATAAGCGCTTTTACAATTGTTAACGGCCTGGCCCTGTCCAGGCCGTTTTCATTTGTGTATCAGTGTCTTGGCTCACACCTTGTAACGTAAGTTGAAAGTAAATAGCCGGTAAAGCTGCTTTGCTTAAGTCCCGTCAGTGCTTATCGTTCAGCCTCCCGTAAAAAGAAGCCCACGCGCCCAATGGTAAATCACTCCATGCAATCGTCCTCCCGTAACTCTCGTCGCTGGCTGTTGAGCCTGCTTGTGCTGCTGATCATCGCCGCTTTGTGCTGGAAATTCTGGCCCGCCGGTTCAGCCCACAAGGAGGGCGCGCAGAAAGCTGCTGCCGGCCACACCGGGCGTTCGGGGATGATGCGGCCGGGCTTCGGCGGGGCGGCCGGGCCGATTCCGGTGCGTGTGGCACCGGCGGTCACGGGTGACTTCCCGCTGTATTACAAGGCCCTGGGTACGGTCACCGCGCTCAATACCATCAATGTGCGCAGCCGGGTGGGCGGCGAACTGGTGAAGATCAATTTCGAAGAAGGGCAGATGGTCAAGGCCGGCGACCTGCTGGCAGAGATCGATCCGCGTCCTTATCAGAATGCCTTGCTCCAGGCTGAAGGCACCTTGCTGCAGAATCAGGCGCAGTTGAAAAACGCACAGGTCGACGTCGAGCGTTATCGTGGCCTGTATAAGGAAGACAGTATCGCCAAGCAGACCCTGGACACCGCCGAAGCGCTGGTCGGCCAGTATCTGGGCACGGTCAAGACCAATCAGGCGGCGGTCAACGACGCCAAGCTCAATCTCGAATTCACCAAGATCCGCGCACCGATTGCCGGTCGCGTCGGCCTGCGTCAGCTCGACGTCGGCAACCTGGTGGCGGCGAACGACACCACGTTCCTCGCCGTCATTACCCAGACTCAGCCAATCAGCGTGGTGTTCACTCTGCCGGAGAACAATCTGGAAACCGTGCTGGCGCGTTACCACAGCGGCGCCAAACTGCCCGCTGAGGCATGGGATCGCGGCGACACCAAAATCCAGGCCACCGGCGTCCTGCAAAGCCTCGACAACCAGATCGACGTCGCCACCGGCACCCTGAAGTTCAAGGCCCGTTACGATAACCGCGACCAGTCGCTGTTCCCCAATCAGTTCGTCAACGTGCACCTGTTGGCTGACACCCTCAAGGGTGTAGTGCTGGCACCGTCGGCAGCCATTCAGTTCGGCACCAATGGCACCTTCGTCTATGCAATGGACGGCGACAAGAAAGTCACCATCCGCCAACTGAAGATCGGCGCGAGCGATGGCAACAACACGGTGATCACCGAAGGTCTCGCGGCGGGCGACCGCGTGGTGCTCGAAGGCACCGACCGCTTGAAGGAGGGCAGTGAAGTCGAAGTGGTCAACGACAGCAATGACGTGCCGACAACGCCGACCGAACACCTGCAAGGCAAGCCCGCAGCCAGCGCGCATGACACCGCCTCTACAGACAAGGCCAAGAAGGGCGCATGAACATTTCGCGGCTGTTCATCCTCCGTCCGGTAGCCACTACCCTGAGCATGCTGGCCATTGTTCTGGCCGGCCTGATTGCCTATCGCCTGCTGCCGGTCTCGGCCTTGCCGCAGGTCGATTACCCGACCATTCGCGTCATGACCCTGTACCCCGGCGCCAGTCCGGACGTGATGACCAGTGCCGTGACCGCGCCGCTCGAGCGCCAGTTCGGGCAAATGCCCGGCCTGACGCAAATGGCCTCGACCAGCTCCGGCGGCGCTTCGGTGCTGACCCTGCGCTTCAGCCTCGACATCAACATGGACGTCGCCGAGCAGCAGGTGCAAGCCGCGATCAACGCTGCGACCAATCTGCTGCCAACCGATTTGCCGGCACCACCGGTGTACAACAAGGTCAACCCGGCGGACACCCCGGTGCTGACCCTGGCGATCACTTCAAAAACCATGCTCCTGCCCAAGCTCAATGACCTGGTCGATACGCGCATGGCGCAGAAGATCGCCCAGATCAGCGGTGTCGGCATGGTCAGTATTGCCGGCGGTCAGCGTCAGGCAGTGCGGATCAAGGTCAACCCGGAAGCCCTCGCGGCGAACAGCCTGAACCTGGAAGACGTGCGCACCCTGATCGGCGCGTCCAACGTCAACCAACCGAAAGGTAACTTCGACGGCCCGACGCGGGTCTCGATGCTCGATGCCAACGACCAACTGACGTCGCCCAAGGACTACGCCAACCTGATCCTCGCCTACAAGAACGGCGCGCCGCTGCGTCTGAAGGATGTGGCGGAAATCGTCGACGGCGCGGAGAACGAACGTCTCGCCGCGTGGGCCAACCAGAATCAGGCGGTACTGCTGAACATCCAGCGTCAGCCGGGCGCCAACGTGATCGAGGTGGTCGACCGGGTCAAGGCCTTGCTGCCGAGCATCACCGACAACCTGCCGGCCGGCCTCGACGTCACCGTGCTCACCGACCGCACCCAGACCATCCGCGCCTCGGTTACTGACGTGCAGCACGAACTGTTGATCGCCATTGCGTTGGTGGTGATGGTGACCTTCCTCTTTCTGCGGAGAGCCAGCGCGACGATCATTCCGTCGGTAGCGGTGCCGCTGTCGCTGATTGGCACGTTTGGCGTGATGTACCTGGCCGGCTTCTCGGTCAACAACCTGACCTTGATGGCGCTGACCATCGCCACCGGTTTTGTGGTCGACGATGCGATTGTGATGCTGGAAAACATCGCGCGCTTCATCGAGGAGGGCGACAGCCCGATGCAGGCGGCTCTCAAAGGCGCGAAGCAGATCGGCTTCACCCTGATTTCCCTGACCCTGTCGCTGATCGCGGTATTGATTCCACTGCTGTTCATGGCTGACGTGGTCGGGCGGCTGTTTCGCGAGTTCGCCATCACTTTGGCGGTGGCGATCCTGATTTCCCTGGTGGTTTCGCTGACCCTGACGCCGATGATGTGCGCGCGCTTGCTCAAACGTGAACCGCAAGAACACGAGCAGGGCCGTTTCTACCGGGCCAGTGGCGCATTCATCGACTGGATGATCGCTGCTTACGGGCGCAAGTTGCAGTGGGTGCTCAAGCACCAGCCGCTGACCCTGATGGTGGCCATCGGTACCCTGGCGCTGACCGTGTTCCTTTATATGGTTGTACCCAAGGGCTTCTTCCCGGTACAGGACACCGGGGTGATCCAGGGCATTTCCGAGGCGCCGCAGTCGATTTCCTTCGCGGCCATGGGCGAGCGTCAGCAGGCGCTGGCCAAGGTGATTCTCGAAGATCCGGCGGTTGAAAGCCTGTCGTCCTACATCGGTGTCGACGGCGACAACGCCACGCTCAACAGCGGGCGCCTGCTGATCAATCTCAAGCCGCACGGCCAGCGTGATCTGAGCGCCACGCAGGTGATCGCGCGCCTGCAACCGCAACTCGACAAGCTGGTCGGCATCCGCCTGTTCATGCAGCCGGTGCAGGACCTGACCATCGAGGATCGAGTCAGCCGTACCCAGTACCAATTCAGCATGTCCTCGCCGGATTCTGAACTGCTCAGCCAGTGGAGCGGGCGTCTGGTCGAGGCACTGGCCCAGCGTCCGGAGCTGACCGACGTCGCCAGCGACTTGCAGGATAAAGGCCTGCAGGTCTATCTGGTGATCGACCGCGACGCGGCTTCGCGTCTCGGTGTCTCGGTGCAGAACATCACCGATGCGCTGTATGACGCCTTCGGCCAGCGGCAGATCTCCACCATTTACACCCAGGCCAGCCAGTACCGCGTTGTGTTGCAAGCGCAGGCCGGGGAGAAGATCGGGCCGGCGGCGCTGGATCAGATTCACGTCAAGACCACTGACGGTGCGCAGGTGCGCCTGTCGAGCCTGGCCCATGTCGAGGAGCGTCAGGCGCAACTGGCGATTACCCACATCGGTCAGTTCCCGGCGGTGATGATGTCGTTCAACCTGGCGCCCGGCGTGGCGCTGGGGCATGCGGTGGACATCATCGATCAGGTGCAGAAGGACATCGGCATGCCGATTGGCGTGCAGACCCAGTTCCAGGGCGCGGCCGAAGCGTTCCAGGCCTCGCTGTCGAGCACCTTGCTGCTGATTCTCGCGGCGGTGGTGACCATGTACATCGTGCTCGGCGTGCTTTACGAAAGTTACATCCACCCGATCACCATTCTCTCGACCCTGCCATCGGCGGCGGTCGGCGCCTTGCTGGCGTTGCTGCTCAGCGGCAATGACCTGGGCATGATCGCGATCATCGGCATCATCCTGCTGATCGGTATCGTCAAGAAGAACGCGATCATGATGATCGACTTCGCCCTCGACGCCGAACGCACGCAGGGCATGGCGCCGGAGCAGGCGATCTATCAGGCGGCGCTGCTGCGTTTCCGGCCGATTCTGATGACCACCCTGGCCGCACTGTTCGGCGCGGTGCCATTGATGCTCGCCACTGGTTCCGGGGCGGAACTGCGTCAGCCACTGGGGCTGGTAATGGTCGGCGGTTTGCTGGTGAGCCAGGTGCTGACCCTGTTTACCACGCCGGTGATCTACCTGTACTTCGACCGCCTCGGTCGGCGCTTCGGCAAAACCAATGCTGACAGTGATGAGGTGGTGGTATGACTTTGCACCGCCAAATAACCTGTGGGAGCGAGCTTGCTCGCGAAAGCGGTAAGTCAGTCACTGACGATGTTGGATATGCCGGCCTCTTCGCGAGCAAGCTCGCTCCCACAGGGGTTGGTGGTTGGAGCTGGCCTGAATGAACCTCTCCGGTCCTTTCATCAAGCGCCCGGTCGCGACCATGCTCCTGAGCCTGGCGATCATGCTGCTGGGCGGTGTCAGCTTCGGCCTGTTGCCGGTATCGCCGCTGCCGCAAATGGATTTCCCGGTGATTGTGGTCCAGGCCAGCCTTCCCGGTGCCAGCCCCGAGGTGATGGCGTCTACGGTGGCGACACCACTGGAGCGCTCGTTCGGCGCGATTGCCGGTGTCAACACCATGAGCAGCCGTTCCAGCCAGGGTTCGACCCGGGTCATTCTGCAATTCGACCTTGACCGCGACATCAACGGCGCGGCGCGGGAAGTGCAGGCGGCGATCAACGCTTCGCGCAACCTGTTGCCGAGCGGGATGCGCAGCATGCCGACCTACAAGAAGGTCAACCCGTCGCAGGCGCCGATCATGGTGCTGTCGCTGACCTCGGACGTGCTGGAAAAAGGCCAGCTCTATGACCTGGCCTCGACCATCCTCTCGCAGAGCCTGTCCCAGGTGCAGGGCGTAGGTGAAGTGCAGATCGGCGGCAGTTCGCTGCCGGCGGTGCGCATCGAACTCGAACCGCAGGCGCTGAACCAGTACGGCGTGGCGCTCGACGATGTGCGCAAGACCATCGCCGGGGCCAACGTGCGCCGGCCCAAGGGCTCGGTGGAAGACAGCGAGCGCCTGTGGCAGATCCAGGCCAACGACCAGTTGGAGAAAGCCAAGGATTACGAATCACTGATCATCCACTACAACAACGGCGCAGCCCTGCGTCTGAAGGACGTGGCCAAGGTCAGCGACGGCGTCGAAGACCGCTACAACAGCGGTTTCTTCAACGATGACGCGGCGGTGCTATTGGTGATCAACCGCCAGGCCGGCGCCAACATCATCGAGACGGTCAACGAGATCAAGGCGCAGTTGCCGGCCCTGCAAGCGGTACTGCCGGCCAGCGTCAAACTGAACCTGGCAATGGATCGCTCGCCAGTGATCAAGGCCACGTTGCACGAAGCGGAAATGACCCTGTTGATTGCCGTGGCACTGGTGATTCTGGTGGTGTTCCTGTTCCTCGGTAATTTCCGCGCCTCGCTGATCCCGACGCTGGCGGTGCCGGTCTCGCTGGTCGGCACCTTCGCGGTGATGTACCTGTATGGCTTCTCGCTGAACAACCTGTCGCTGATGGCGCTGATTCTCGCCACCGGGCTGGTGGTGGACGATGCGATCGTGGTGCTGGAAAACATCTCCCGGCACATCGACGAAGGCGTCAAACCGATGAAAGCCGCGTACCTCGGGGCCAAGGAAGTCGGGTTCACCTTGCTGTCGATGAACGTCTCGCTGGTGGCGGTGTTTCTGTCGATCCTGTTCATGGGCGGGATTATCGAGAGTCTGTTCCGCGAGTTCTCGATCACACTGGCGGCGGCGATCGTGGTGTCGCTGGTGGTGTCCCTGACGCTTACGCCGATGCTCTGCGCGCGCTGGCTCAAACCGCACACCCCGGGTGAAGAAAACCGTTTGCAACGCTGGAGCCGGCGGACCAACGACTGGATGGTCGGCAAATACGCCACCAGCCTCGACTGGGTGTTGCGTCATCGTCGTCTGACATTGCTCAGTCTGTTGATCACGGTCGGGGTGAACGTCGCGCTGTATGTCGTGGTGCCGAAAACCTTCATGCCGCAACAGGACACCGGCCAGTTGATCGGTTTCGTGCGCGGTGATGACGGTCTCTCGTTCAGTGTCATGCAGCCGAAAATGGAAACCTTCCGCCGCGCCGTGCTCAAGGATGACGCGGTGGAAAGCGTCGCCGGGTTCATCGGCGGCACCAACGGCACCAACAACGCCTTTATGCTGGTGCGGTTGAAACCGATCAAGGAGCGTCAGCTCTCGGCGCAGAAAGTCATCGAACGTCTGCGCAAGGAAATGCCCAAGGTTCCCGGCGCCCAGTTGATGCTGATGGCGGATCAGGACCTGCAGTTCGGCGGTGGCCGCGAGCAGACCACTTCGCAATACAGCTACATCCTGCAAAGCGGCGATCTGGGTTCGTTGCGCGAGTGGTATCCGAAAGTCGTCGCCGCGTTACGGGCACTGCCCGAGCTCACGGCCATCGACGCCCGCGAGGGGCGCGGCGCGCAGCAGGTCACGCTGATTGTCGACCGCGATCAGGCCAAACGCCTCGGCGTCGACATGAACATGGTCACAGCGGTGTTGAACAACGCCTACAGCCAGCGGCAGATCTCCACGATCTACGACAGCCTCAATCAGTATCAGGTGGTGATGGAGGTTAATCCGAAGTATGCGCAGGACCCGGTAACGCTCAATCAGGTGCACGTGATTACCGCTGACGGCGCGCGGATTCCGTTGTCGACCATCGCCCATTACGAAAACAGCCTGGAAGACGACCGCGTCAGCCACGAAGGCCAGTTCGCCTCTGAAGACATTTCCTTCGATATGGCCGAAGGCGTGACGGTGGAGCAGGGCAGTGCCGCGATCGAACGGGCGATTGCCAAGCTTGGTCTGCCGGAAGACGTTATCGCGAAAATGGCCGGCACCGCTGACGCCTTTGCCGCGACGCAGAAGAGCCAGCCGTTCATGATCCTCGGTGCGCTGCTGGCGGTGTATCTGGTACTCGGCGTGCTGTATGAAAGCTACATTCATCCGCTGACGATTCTCTCGACCTTGCCCTCGGCTGGCGTCGGCGCGTTGCTGTCGATCTATGCGCTGGGCGGCGAGTTCAGCCTGATCTCGCTGCTCGGGTTGTTCCTGTTGATCGGGGTGGTGAAGAAAAACGCGATTCTGATGATCGACCTGGCGCTGCAACTGGAGCGTCATCAGGGCCTGTCGCCGCTGGAGTCGATCCGCAGCGCCTGCCTGCAACGGCTGCGGCCGATTCTGATGACCACCCTGGCGGCGATCCTCGGCGCCTTGCCGTTGCTGCTCAGCCGTGCGGAAGGTGCGGAAATGCGCCAACCATTGGGCCTGACCATCATCGGTGGCCTGATCTTCAGCCAGGTGCTTACCCTTTACACCACGCCTGTGGTTTACCTCTATCTCGACAAGCTGCGCCACCGCTTCAACCAGTGGCGTGGCGTGCGTACTGACGCCGCTCTGGAAACTCCGCTATGACTGACCGTTCGCTTTTCAATCTGGCCACTGCGCGCGGCTCGCGTCTTTTGAGTCTGTCGCTGTGCGTGGCGATGCTCAGTGCCTGCGCCGTCGGCCCGGACTATCAGCGACCGCAGACCGCCGAGGTCGCGCAATACAAAGAGGCCGAAGGCTGGCGCCAGGCCAATCCGAGCGACTCGCTGGCCCGTGGCGCCTGGTGGGAGTTGTATGGCGATCAGCAGCTCAATGGCCTGATCGAGAAACTCAACAGCTCCAACCAGACGGTGGCGCAATCCGAAGCCCAGTACCGTCAGGCCCAGGCTTTGGTGCGCAGTGCCCGGGGGGCGTTTTACCCGAACGTTGACCTGAGCCTGGGCAAAACCCGCTCCAGCCAGGGCACCGGCAGCAGCAGTTCGAGCCTGAGCAGTTCCGCCAGCGGCATTCGCGACACCTACAATGCGCAGTTGGGCGTGAGTTGGGAAGCGGATATCTGGGGCAAGTTGCGCCGTGGCCTGGAAGCCAACGAGGCCAGCGCCCAGGCGAGCTTCGCCGATCTGGCGGCGATGCGCCTGAGCCAGCAGTCGGAGCTGGTGCAGAATTACCTGCAACTGCGGGTGATCGATCAGCAGAAGAGGCTGCTCGAAGCCACCGTCACGGCTTACGAGAAATCGCTGCAAATGACCCAGAACCAGTACCGTGCGGGCATTTCCGGGCGCGATGCGGTGGCGCAGGCACAGACTCAGCTGAAAAGCACGCAGGCCGATCTGGTGGATCTGATCTGGCAACGGGCGCAGTTTGAGAATGCTATCGCCGTCCTCACCGGGCAGGCGCCGGCCGAGTTCAGCATTGCCGAAACCCAGAGCATTCCGAACCTGCCGCAGATTCCGCTGAGTCTGCCGTCGCAGTTGCTGGAACGCCGCCCGGACATCGCCTCGGCGGAGCGCTCGGTGATTGCCGCCAACGCCAACATCGGTGTGGCGAAAGCCGCGTATTACCCGGATCTGACCTTGAGCATGAGTGGTGGTTACAGCAGCAGTACCTCGAAAAATCTGTTAACGCTACCGAACCGTTTCTGGTCGGTCGGGCCGAAACTGGACTTGCCGATATTCGACGGCGGCATCCGTTCGGCCGAGGTTGACCGTACCGAGGCGGTGTATGACCAGACCGTCGCCAAGTACCGCCAGACCGTACTCGACGGCTTCCGTGAAGTGGAAAACTATCTGGTGCAACTGAAGGTGTATGAAGACGAAGCCGCTGTGCGTCAGGAAGCACTGGAGGCGGCGCGCGACTCGCTGCGTCTGACCCAGAACCAGTACAAGGCCGGGTTGATTGCCTACATCGATGTCGTGGTGGTGCAGGCGACTGCGTTGAACAACGAACGGACTGTCCTCAACATCTTGCAGAGTCGTCTGCTTGCCAGCGTGCAATTGATTGCGGCGCTGGGCGGTGGCTGGGACGGACAACTCGATGTCAGCGACAATCGCTGATCCGTAGGAGCGAGCCTGCTCGTGAAGGCGTCAGTTCGGTCGGCATCTGCGATGAACGTGCTGGCTTTTTCGCGAGCAGGCTCGCTCCCACATCGATCGCGCTGATTGCCTGAATCCTGGGAGTGAGGCCCGGGCCAGAGCCTCGCAAAACCATCAAACAAGCGTTTCATCGGGTTGATGGCAAAATGATTACTTTGTCAGTGCGTTCTTCTGCGCAATCAGTACAATCGCCGCATTTGCCCGGCCGAGAATGGATGCAGTACGGCGCGGGTGGTTGCGAGAATCCCCATGCTCATCGGTAATTATTCCTTCACTCTGGTTTTCATTTCGTTGTGTGTGGCGATTCTCGCGTCCTACACCGCGCTCGACCTGACCGGGCGCATCGCCAGCGCCCGTGGGCGCGCAGTGCATCTCTGGACGGCGGGCGGTGCACTGGCGATGGGGGTTGGCGTGTGGTCGATGCATTTCATCGGCATGCTGGCTTTCAAGCTGCCGATCGATCTGGGCTACGACATGGCGATTACCGCGCTATCGCTATTGATCGCGGTACTGTCCTGCGGGTTTGCCCTGTGGCTGGTCAGTCAGCCGAAACTGCCTGTGTTGCAACTGGCCTTTGGTGCCTTGGTCATGGGCGCCGGCATCAGTGCGATGCATTACACCGGCATGGCTGCGCTGCGCATGACCCCAGGAATCGATTACGACCCGACGCTGTTCGGCGCGTCATTGCTGATCGCGGTGGGTGCTTCGGCAGCGGCGTTGTGGATCGCCTTCCGCTTGCGCCAGCAATCGCCGTATGTGCGCCTGATCCGCGGCGGCGCGGCGGTGATCATGGGCATTGCCATTGTCGGCATGCACTACACCGGGATGGCCGCCGCGCAGTTTCCCGCTGGCAGTTTCTGCGGTGCGACGCTTGACGGGCTCAAGGGCAATGGCCTCGACAATCTGGTGCTGATCACCACGCTGGCGGTGCTGTCGATCGCCTTGCTCACTTCGATTCTCGATGCTCGCCTCGAAGCGCGTACCGCCGATCTGGCGCATTCGCTGACCCTGGCCAACCGTGAACTGACGCAACTGGCGTTGCATGACACCCTGACCGGCCTGCCGAACCGCATGTTGCTGGACGACCGGATCAATCAAGCGATGAAAAAGGTTGAGGAACAGGGCGGCTGTTTTGCGCTGATGTTCATCGATCTGGACGGCTTCAAACCGGTCAACGATGCCTTTGGCCACCACATGGGTGACCAGTTGCTGCGCGAAGTCGGGGTGCGCCTGCGTGAAGACTTGCGCAGCCAGGACACGCTGGCGCGGATCGGCGGCGACGAATTCGTGCTGCTGGTGCGCCTGAGTGAACCCGACGATGCCCTGAGCCTCGCCGCGCGCCAGGTCGGGTTGATCGCCCAGGCCTTCCGCGTGGCCGAGCACGACTTGCAGATATCCGCCAGCGTCGGCATCGCCTTGTACCCGGGCAATGGCCAGAGCGCTCAGGAGCTGTTGATGAACGCCGACGCGGCGATGTATCACGCCAAGGGCGGCGGCAAAAACGGCTACAGCTTCTTTGATGCCTCGATGAATAACAACGCGCGCAAGCAGCTGCAACTGTTGCAGGATCTGCGCGCAGCGCTGGAGCACGGTCAGTTCAGCCTGTATTTCCAACCCAAATTCGACGCGGCCAGCGGTCGTGCGGTCGGCGCTGAAGCGCTGCTGCGCTGGCAACATCCGACCCAGGGCATGTTGCTGCCGGACAAGTTTATCGATCTGGCGGAGAAAACCGGTCTGATCATCGCCATCGGCGAATGGGTGCTCAACGAAGCTTGCCGGCAGATGCGCGAATGGTACGTGCTCGGTTACACCGACTGGCGAATCGCGGTGAACCTCTCGGCGTTGCAGTTCTGCCACGCAGGACTGGTGCGCAGCGTGGCCAAGGCGCTGGCGACGCATCATCTGCCGGCCAACAGCCTGACTCTGGAAATCACCGAAACCACGGCCATGAGCGATGCCGATGCGAGCATGACGGTGTTGCAGGAGTTGTCGGACATGGGCGTCGACTTGTCGATCGACGACTTCGGCACCGGCTACTCGAGCTTGATGTACCTCAAGCGCTTGCCGGCCAACGAGCTGAAGATCGACCGCGGATTTGTCCGTGATCTGGAACACGACAGCGACGACGCGGCCATCGTCTCGGCCATCGTGGCGTTGGGGCAAGCGTTGGGTCTGCGGATCGTCGCCGAGGGTGTGGAGACCGGAATGCAGCAGGACTTCCTCACGCAGTTGGGGTGTGATTCGTTGCAGGGCTATCTGTTGGGGCACCCGATGCCGGCGGATGTGTTCCTACAGAACATTGCCCGTGGAGAGGCTGTGGCGCCTGTCTGACTGCAGTCTGTGGCGAGGGAGCTTGCTCCCGCTGGGGCGCGAAGCGGCCCGCGCTTTTACTCGGTTGTACCGTGTTGGGCGGATTCGCGTCTGCTTCGCAGCCGAGCGGGAGCAAGCTCCCTCTCCACAAAAAACATCTCAGTCTCGTACATGGTTTTGTCTTTGACAGAGCCCATGCAAAACCGCCCAATGGCGGTTATTCTTCCACCCGACTGTTACGTGTGCATTGGGGGGAAGGGCCAGCATGGATAAAGTCATTGTGATCACCGGTGGCGGGCGCGGAATTGGCGCCGCTACGGCGTTGTTGGCTGCCGAGCAGGGCTATCGGATCTGCATCAACTATCAGTCGGATGAACAGGCCGCGCAAAGCGTGCTGGAGCAAGTGCGGGCGCTGGGGGCCCAAGCCATTGCGGTGCGCGCCGATGTCAGTATCGAAGACGAAGTGATCGCGCTGTTTCAGCGGGTCGATACCGAACTGGGTCGGGTCACCGCGCTGGTGAACAACGCTGGCACCGTCGGGCACAAATCGCGGGTCGATGAAATGTCCGAGTTCCGCATTCTCAAAATCATGAAAACCAACGTGCTGGCACCGATCCTCTGCGCCAAACACGCGATCCTGCGCATGTCGCCCAAACACGGCGGGCAGGGCGGCAGCATCGTCAATGTTTCGTCGGTTGCGGCACGCCTGGGGTCGCCCAACGAGTACGTCGACTACGCCGCGTCCAAAGGTGCGCTCGACACCTTCACCATCGGTCTGTCCAAGGAAGTGGCGGGCGAGGGGATTCGCGTCAACGCGGTACGTCCGGGTTATATCTATACCGATTTCCACGCGTTGAGCGGTGATCCGGACCGGGTCAGCAAGCTTGAGTCGGCGATCCCGATGGCCCGGGGCGGGCGGCCGGATGAGGTGGCGGAGGCGATTGTGTGGTTGCTGTCGGACAAGGCTTCCTATGCGACCGGGACGTTTGTTGATTTGGGGGGCGGGCGTTGATCTTTGAGATTTGTATTGGCTGATCCGGCCTCTTCGCGAGCAAGCCCGCTCCCACAGGGTAAACGCATTCCAAAGGTGGGAGCGGGCTTGCTCGCGAAGGCGTCATTGGCAGCAACATCAATCTGTCAGAACGACCGCACAATCCGCCCCAACGTCTCCATCGCTTTCTCCGAGTCCTCGGTCCACGGGCTGCCGTAATTCAACCGGATACAGTTCCGAAATCGCTGGGTCGGCGAGAAGATCGGCCCCGGCGCGATGCTGATGCCCTGCGCCAATGCCATCTGAAACAATTTCAATGAATCCATCTGCGGTGGCAGTTCCAGCCACAGGAAGTAGCCGCCGGCCGGCTGGCTGACGCGGGTCTGCGCCGGGAAGTAGCGGGCAATCGCCGCGAGCATCGCGCTTTGCTGTTCTTCCAGGGCGTAGCGCAGTTTGCGCAGGTGGCGGTCGTAGCCGCCGTGTTGCAGATAGTCGGCGATGGCCGCTTGCGCCGGCATCGAGGCGCACAGCGAGGTCATCAGTTTCAGCCGTTCGATTTTCTGCGCGTAGCGCCCGGCGGCGACCCAGCCGATGCGGTAGCCGGGGGCCAGGCTCTTGGCGAACGAACCGCAGTGCATCACCAGTCCTTCCGTGTCGAAGGCCTTGGCCGGTTTCGGTGCTTGCTGGCCGTAATAGAGTTCGGCGTAGACGTCGTCTTCGATCAGCGGCACCTGATGCCGGCGCAGCAGTTCCACCAGTTCCTGTTTCTTCGCCTCAGGCATGGTCGCGCCCATCGGGTTCTGGAAACTGGTCATGCACCAGCAGGCCTTGATCGGATGCCGTTCAAGCGTTTGCGCCAGTACACCGAGGTCGATGCCGTCACGCGGGTGCACGGGGATTTCCACGGCTTTGAGCTTCAAGCGCTCCAGCACTTGCAGGCTGGCATAGAACGCCGGGGCTTCGATGGCCACCAGATCGCCCGGTTCGGTGACCGCTTGCAGGCACAGGTTCAGCGCTTCGAGGGCGCCGTTGGTGATCAGCAGTTCTTCCATCGGCAGCATCAGCCCGCCGACCATGTAGCGCAGGGCGATCTGCCGGCGCAGTTGCGGATTGCCCGGCGACATGTCGGTGACCACCATGCGCGGGTCCATCTCCCGCGCCGCACTGGCCAGCGAACGCGACAGGCGCTGCAACGGGAACAGCGTCGGGCTGGGGAATGCCGAGCCGAAGGGCACGGTGCTCGGATCCTTGATCGATTCCAGTACCGAGAACACCAGTTCGCTGACGTCGACTTCGGTGGAGTCGTTGACGTGGCTGCTGATCACCGGCTCGGAAAACGGGCTCGGTGCGTGGGTGTTGACGAAGTAGCCGGAGCGCGGCCGCGCGCGGATCAGACCGCGACGTTCGAGCAGGTAATAGGCCTGGAACACTGTGGACGGGCTGACCCCGTAGGTCTGGCTGGCGTAGCGCACCGAGGGCACCCGTTGCCCGGGGCCGAGGACGCCGGAGCGGATCAGTTCAGCGATGTCGTCGGCGAATTTTTCGTAGCGTTTCATCGGTATCCCGCGATGGACTGAATTCGGATTGCTTTTTGTGGCGAGGGAGCTTGCTCCCGCTGGGCTGCGTAGCGGCCCCAAAAGCTTGTGAGTGCTACGCACTCAAGCGGGAGCAAGCTCCCTCGCCACAGGTATCGCAGTGTCAAAAGAGGACAGCATCTTAAAGGCTCAGCGATTCATCGGCGCCACAAACCTGCTTTTCGCCACGCTATAAATCTCAGGCTCGTCGCTGTCGGCGATCTTGAAGCTCAAGGTCTGCGAGCTGCTGGCCGGGCGCTCCGTGGTCATCGCCACCGACACCGGCACATCGACGATCTCCCCCGGCGCCAGGCTCAGCTCGGTCTTGCCCTGCAACTGGAAGCCGTCGCCATCCACCAGGCTCAGGTTGTAGTCCTGACGCTGCTGGGTCTTGTTGATGACCTTGAGGGTGTAGATGTTCTCGATCTGGCCCTGACCGTTTTCGCGGAACAGCCCTCGGTCCTTGGTCACGTCGAGCGAGACCATCGGCCGTTCGACCAAGGCCAGCGCCAGGGCGCCGATCATCACCAGCAGCACCGCGACGTAGCCGATCAGCCGTGGCCGCAGCAGATGGGTCTTGCCGCCCTGCAATTCACGCTCGGAACTGTAGCGAATCAAACCGCGCGGGTAGTTCATCTTGTCCATGATCGAATCACAGGCGTCGATGCATGCCGCGCAGCCGATGCATTCCATCTGCAAGCCATCGCGGATGTCGATGCCGGTCGGGCAGACCTGCACGCACAACTGGCAGTCGATGCAATCGCCGAGGCCGGCCTCGGCGGGCTTCACGTCACGTTTGCGCGGGCCACGGTTTTCGCCACGGGCGACGTCGTAGGAAATCGCCAAAGTGTCTTTGTCGAACATCACGCTCTGGAACCGCGCATACGGGCACATGTGCATGCACACCGCTTCGCGCAGCCAACCGGCGTTGATGTAAGTGGCGGCGGTGAAGAACAGCACCCAGAACAGGCTGACCCCGCCGATTTGCAGGGTGAACAGTTCTTCGGCGAGCGGACGGATCGGCGTGAAGTAGCCGACGAAGGTCAGCCCGGTCAGCACGCTGATCGCCAGCCACAGGGTGTGCTTGGCCGCGCGCCGCGCCAGTTTGTTCAGGCTCCAGGGCGCCGCTTGCAGTTTGATCCGTTGGTTGCGCTCGCCTTCGGTGACCTTCTCGCACCACATGAATATCCATGTCCAGGAACTCTGTGGGCAGGTGTAGCCGCACCAGACCCGGCCGGCGAACACGGTGATGGCGAACAGGCCGAACGCGGCAATGATCAGCAGCGCCGAGAGCAGGATGAAATCCTGCGGCCAGAAGGTCGCACCGAAGATGTGAAATTTGCTTTCGGCCAAGTCCCACAGCACGGCCTGACGACCGCCCCAGTTCAGCCACACGGTGCCGAAGAACAGCAGAAACAGAAATCCCGCGCCGCTCATGCGCAAGGTGCGGAACAGGCCGGTGAAACTGCGGGTGTGGATGTGATTGTCGGTGGAGCCGGCCTTCGCCTTCATCGGGCGACCAGGCACATTTTTTATGGTGGGGCTTGCTTCTACGGTTCGGACGGGGATTTGTTCGCTCATGGTCGTTCGCTCATCAGCCTCCATCAGGCGGATGAACTATGAGCGCCGAACTGTTTGCATAACAGGCTCAGCTATTTGAATAAAAAGCGTATCAGATGGCTTCTGACCCACGCCCTGCGACAACTTGAAGCAGCCCGCAGACGCAGGCGCAAACGCCTATCGCAGGCGTCTGCGCCGGGTGTTGATCAGGGTCAGTCAAATCACCGAATCACTCTCGTCGGCCTTCAGATGCTTGCGACCATCCTTTGCGCCGGCGACGGTCAAGGCATCAGCTTCCGCTTCGGTGATGTAAACGCGCCGACTTTCAATTTCCACAAACGACATGGCCTTTTCACTATCTGTTTTGACTTCCAGCGTGTCGCAAATGCGAATTTCCTCGCCATTTTCAACGGTGAAAAAACACACTTTTGCTTCGGGATTGGATTCATCGATTCGAACGGGCATGGGGCTGTCCTTTTTTCTCGGGTGTCTGAAAGGTTAGGGCGCGCGCTTTGCCGATCGTTCTGCGCAACTGATTAATGGTCGCTGCTGTCCATCCACTGACGACATAAAAAAAGGACGGAGCGATGAACGCTTGGTGGGATGAAGTGTGGGAAACGCTGCAAGCAGAATTCGCTGACGTCGGCGATGCCTCGCAACTGACACGCATCACCGTGCGCCTGTTGATGGCAGCAGTGCTGGGCGGGATTCTCGGTTTTGAACGTGAGCACAAGGGCAAGGCCGCTGGGGTGCGCACGCACATGCTGGTGGCGCTCGGTGCGGCGTTGTTTGTGCTGGTGCCGCAGACTTCAGGGGCTGAATCCGATGCGATGAGTCGGGTGTTGCAGGGGGTTATCGCCGGGATCGGCTTCTTGGGTGCCGGGACGATTCTGAAAAATCAGGAAGGCGATGAAGGCCATGTCAGAGGGCTGACCACGGCGGCCGGGTTGTGGATGACAGCGGCAATCGGGGTGGCGGCCGGCCTGGGCAGGGAGGCGACTGCGTTGCTTAGCACGTTGTTGGCGTTGGGGGTTTTCAACGTGATGCCACGAGTGGTCAGGTTGTTCGAGAAGAATGACGAGAAAAACCAACACCTGTAACCGATCGTTCCCATGATGGATGGAAACGATCGATCGGGTCCTTAGACTATCACCGGCGGCATCGTCGTCGGCGGCTCTTCCTTCGGCGGTGGCGTGGTGCCCGGTGGTTCCTGTTCGGGGATC
Source organism: Pseudomonas sp. MWU12-2020 (assembly GCF_023100605.1). Classification (NCBI taxonomy): domain Bacteria; kingdom Pseudomonadati; phylum Pseudomonadota; class Gammaproteobacteria; order Pseudomonadales; family Pseudomonadaceae; genus Pseudomonas; species Pseudomonas sp. MWU12-2020. The sequence goes on along the minus strand of NZ_JALMEX010000019.1, from coordinate 10,075 downwards.
GGCTGCGGCTCGGTCTCGGGCAGCGTGGGTTTGTCGATGTTCGGATCAGGCGTTTCGGCCGGGATCGGGATGTTCATCTGTAGACCTCCGTGTGGCACATGGCGTGAGAAGTGCTTAAGTGGATTGACCACCGTGTGATGAATTCGATCCGCTTTTTTGTCCAGGCAAATCCCTGTGAACTTTTCCCCGCGCCGGTCGCTCGGAACCTAAGTCAGTTCAAGTCGGGGCCGGTGCCTCGTTGTGACCACCGATCCGGCACAAGAGCGTCCTTGGGGCGTTAAGGAGAGATGCTCGATGTCTGCTGAAAAACCTTCAGAGCAGAGCTACAACCCGCATATGCCGCTGTCGCAGGCGTTGCTGCTGCCGCGCATCGTGATTGAAAACACCATGCCGACTCTTGATGGCGGCCAGTTTGCGGTCAAGTCGATTGCCGGTCGCGACGTCGTCGTCACCAGCAAAGTGTTTGCCGACGGCCACGACAAGCTCGCGGTGCGCATCCGCTGGCACGAGGAGGGCGCAGAGGCCTGGCAGAGCGAGGTCATGAACGACCTCGGCAACAACAGTTGGGAGGGGCGCTTTCGCCCCGAGCATCAAGGACGCTTTGTGTTTTGCGTCGAGGCCTGGATCGATCACTTCGCCAGTTTCCAGTATGAACTGGAGAAAAAGCACAACGCCGCCGTCCCGGTTTCATTGGAGCTGCAGGAAGGCCGCAGCATGGTGCAGCAGGCCGCCGAGCGCAGCGAAGGTCAGCTCAGCGAACAACTCGCCGCGTTGCATCATGAATTGTCCGGCCTGCTCGAAACCGAGCAGGTGGCGCTGTTTCTGCACCCGCGCAGTGCGCAATTGATGGCGCAGGCCGATCACCGCGCCTACTTTAGCCTGAGCGCCGAGTTCCCGATGGACGTCGAACGTGAACTGGCCGAGTTTGCCAGTTGGTACGAGCTGTTTCCGCGCTCGATCACCGACGATCCCAACCGTCACGGCACCTTCAACGACGTGCACGCGCGTCTGCCGATGATTCAGGACATGGGCTTTGATGTGCTGTATTTCACGCCCATTCACCCGATTGGCCGCGCCCACCGTAAGGGCCGCAACAATTCACTGACCGCTGGCCCCGATGATCCGGGCAGTCCGTACGCGATCGGCAGCGAGGAGGGTGGTCATGAGGCGATTCACTCGCAGCTCGGTACCCGCGAAGACTTCCGCCGGTTGGTCGCTGCTGCCGCTGAGCATGGTCTGGAAATCGCCCTCGATTTCGCCATCCAGTGTTCCCAGGATCACCCGTGGCTCAAGCAGCATCCGGGCTGGTTCAACTGGCGCCCGGACGGCACGATCAAATATGCGGAAAACCCGCCGAAGAAATATCAGGACATCGTCAATGTCGACTTCTATGCGCCGGAGGCGATTCCCAGTCTGTGGGTCGAGCTGCGCGATATCGTCATTGGCTGGGTCAACGAGGGTGTGAAGATCTTTCGCGTCGACAATCCGCACACCAAGCCGCTGCCGTTCTGGCAATGGCTGATCGCCGATGTGCGGGCGCTGCACCCGGAGGTGATCTTCCTCGCCGAGGCATTCACCACACCAGCGATGATGGCGCGCCTGGGCAAGGTCGGTTACAGCCAGAGCTACACCTATTTCACCTGGCGCAACAGCAAGTCCGAGCTGGCGAGCTACTTCACCGAACTCAACGAGTCGCCGTGGCGCGAATGCTACCGGCCGAACTTCTTCGTCAATACCCCGGACATCAACCCGACGTTCCTGCATGAGTCGGGGCGACCGGGGTTTCTCATCCGCGCGGCGCTGGCGACCATGGGCTCGGGTCTGTGGGGCATGTATTCCGGTTATGAGCTGTGCGAAGCGGCGCCGGTACCGGGCAAAGAGGAATACCTCGATTCGGAGAAGTACGAGATCCGCGTCCGCGACTTCAATGCGCCGGGCAACATCATTGCCGAAATCGCTCAGCTCAACCGCATCCGCCGGCAGAACCCGGCGCTGCACACGCATCTGGGGCTGAAGGTCTACAACGCGTGGAACGACAACATTCTGTACTTCGGCAAGCGCAGCTTTGACGGCAGCAACTTCATTCTGGTGGCGGTGAGCCTCGATCCGCACAACGTGCAGGAGGCGAATTTCGAACTGCCGCTGTGGGAGATGGGCCTGTCCGACGACGCAACGACCCACGGTGAGGACTTGATGAACGGGCATCGCTGGGACTGGCATGGCAAGTACCAGTTCATGCGGATTGACCCGGCGTATCAGCCGTTCGGGATTTGGCGGATTACTGCCGCGTAAGGTCGTGCACAGAACCTTGTGGCGAGGGAGCTTGCTCCCGCTCGGCTGCGCAGCAGTCGTAACCCAAGTGAACGCGGTGCATCAGAACAAATGCAATGGGGCTGCTTCGCAACCCAGCGGGAGCAAGCTCCCTCGCCACAGGTATTAGCCGCGTGGCTTTCCAGAATTCAGCAGGAGTTTCACATGGCGAAGAAACCCAAGGCAGCCACCTTTATCAAAGACCCGCTCTGGTACAAGGATGCGGTGATTTATCAGGTTCACGTCAAATCGTTTTTCGACTCCAACAATGACGGGATCGGTGACTTTCCCGGCCTGATCGCCAAACTCGATTACATCGCCGATCTCGGCGTCAACACTATCTGGCTCTTGCCGTTCTATCCCTCGCCCCGTCGCGACGACGGTTACGACATTGCCGAATACCGCGGCGTGCACAGCGACTACGGAACCATGGCCGACGCCAAGCGCTTCATCGCCGAGGCGCACAAGCGGGGTTTGCGGGTGATCACCGAGCTGGTCATCAACCACACCTCGGATCAGCACCCGTGGTTCCAGCGGGCGCGCAAGGCCAAGCCTGGCTCGGCGGCGCGCGACTTCTACGTGTGGTCGGATGACGACCAGAAATACGACGGCACGCGGATCATCTTCCTCGACACCGAGAAGTCCAACTGGACCTGGGATCCGGTCGCCGGTCAGTACTTCTGGCACCGTTTCTATTCGCACCAGCCCGACCTGAATTTCGACAACCCGCAAGTAATGAAAGCCGTGCTGTCGGTGATGCGCTACTGGCTGGACATGGGCATCGACGGCCTGCGTCTTGACGCGATTCCGTACCTGATCGAGCGCGACGGCACCAACAACGAAAACCTGCCGGAGACCCACGACGTCCTCAAGCAGATCCGTGCCGAGATCGATGCGAATTACCCTGACCGCATGCTGCTGGCCGAAGCCAACCAATGGCCGGAAGACACCCAGCTGTACTTCGGTGACACCGATGCCGAGGGCGTCAACGGTGACGAATGTCATATGGCGTTTCACTTCCCGCTGATGCCGCGCATGTACATGGCGCTGGCCCAGGAAGATCGCTTCCCGATCACCGACATTCTGCGGCAAACCCCCGAGATTCCGGCCAACTGTCAGTGGGCGATCTTCCTGCGTAACCACGATGAGCTGACGCTGGAGATGGTTACCGACAAGGAGCGCGACTACCTGTGGAATTACTACGCCGCTGACCGTCGCGCGCGGATCAACCTAGGTATTCGCCGGCGTCTGGCGCCGTTGATGGAGCGTGACCGCCGCCGCGTGGAATTGCTCAATAGCCTGCTGTTGTCGATGCCGGGCACGCCGACCCTGTATTACGGCGATGAAATCGGCATGGGCGATAACATCTACCTCGGCGACCGCGACGGCGTGCGCACGCCGATGCAATGGTCGATCGACCGCAACGGCGGTTTCTCCCGCGCCGATCCGGCCAGTCTGGTGCTGCCGCCGATCATGGATCCGCAATATGGTTATCTGTCGGTCAACGTCGAAACCCAGGCCGGCGACCCACATTCGCTGCTCAACTGGACCCGCCGCATGCTCGCCGTGCGCAAGCAGTCCAAGGCCTTCGGTCGTGGCACGCTGAAAATGCTTTCGCCGAGCAACCGACGGATTCTGGCCTACACCCGCGAATTCACCGACGCCGACGGCAAGCACGAAATCATCCTCTGCGTGGCCAACGTCTCGCGCAGCGCGCAGGCGGCGGAACTCGATCTGTCGGCCTACGTCGGCATGGTCCCGGTGGAGATGCTTGGCGGTAACGCATTCCCGCCGATCGGCCAACTGAATTTCCTGCTGACTCTGGCACCGTACGGTTTCTACTGGTTCGCCCTGGCTGCGGAAAACCAGATGCCGAGCTGGCACGTGGAACCGGCGCAGAGCCTGCCGGACTTCACCACGCTGGTGCTGAAAAAACGCATGGAAGAATTGCTCGAAGCGCCGACCCGCAATACCCTGGAGCAGGGCATTCTGCCGAGCTGGCTGCAGAACCGCCGCTGGTTCGCCGGCAAGGACGCAGCCATCGAGCAGGTCAATCTGGCCTACGGCGTGCGCTTCGGCGATGCGCAGCATCCGGTGCTGCTCAGCGAGATCGAAGTCACCAGCGCCGGGCAGACCAGCCGCTATCAACTGCCGTTCGGCTTCATCGCTGAAGATCAGGTCGGGCCGGCGTTGCCGCAGCAACTGGCGTTGTCACGCGTACGTCGCGGGCGTCAGGTCGGTCTGATTACCGATGCCTTCAGCCTCGAAACGTTTGTGCACGCGGTGTTGCAAGGCATGCAGAGCGCCACCGTGCTCCACTCCGAACAGGGCGAGATTCGTTTTGCGCCGACTGCGAAGCTGGAAAAACTCGGCCTCGGTGCCGAGTCGGAAGTGCGCTATCTGTCGGCCGAGCAGTCGAACAGTTCGGTGGTGATCGGCAACAGTCTGGTGCTGAAGCTGATCCGCAAGGTCGCCTCAGGTGTGCATCCGGAACTGGAAATGAGTGCGTACCTGACCGAGGCCGGCTTCGAGAACATCTCGCCGCTGCTCGGCTCGGTGATCCGGCGCGATAGCGCTGGCGAAGACAATCTGCTGATGATCGCCCAAGGCTATCTGAGCAATCAGGGCGATGCCTGGGAATGGACGCAGAACAACCTCGAACGAGCGTTGCGTGATGAACTGGCCGACTCGATGTCCGAGCAGGAGCAGCACTACAACGCCCTCGGCGAACTGAAGGACTTTGCCGGCATGCTCGGCCAGCGTCTGGGTGAAATGCACCAGGTGCTGGCGGCGCCAACCGACAACCCCGACTTCGCCCCGCAAACCACCAGTGCCAAGGATGCTCAAGCGGCCGGCAAGGACGTTGCGGCGCAGGTCGAGCATGCCTTGAAGCTGCTCAAGCAACATCAAAGTCATCTGAGTGCGGCGGATCAGAAGATGGTCGCGCGGCTGCTGGACAACAAAAAGGTCATCCTCGGCCATGTGCAGGAACTCGCGCAAAAAGCCGTGGGCGGCTTGCGTATCCGTGTCCACGGCGACTTGCACCTGGGTCAGGTGCTGGTGATCAAGGGCGATGCTTACCTGATCGACTTCGAGGGTGAACCGGCACGGCCGCTGCACGAGCGGCGTGGCAAACACAGTCCGTACAAAGACGTCAGCGGCGTGCTGCGCTCCTTCGATTACGCAGCGGCGATGACCATCAACGTGCACAACGTCGATCACAGTCCAGAGTCCGAAGCGGCCCGCCATCGGGTTGCCGAGCGCTATCTGCGTGAGGCGCGCGAGGCATTTGTTCAGGCATATCGCCAAGCGGCAGCTAGTCTTGATCATGCCTGGCAGGATCCTGCGGGTGCCGACGCTGCGCTTGCGCTGTTCGGCCTGGAGAAGGCGGCCTATGAAGTGGCCTATGAAGCCGAAAATCGCCCCACGTGGCTGCCCGTGCCGTTGCACGGTTTGTATGGGTTATTGACAGGGCTTAAAGCCTTTTCCGATCTTGGTGGAGAGTAGTCATGAGTTTCTCGAACAAGGAACAGGGTCACGCTAAAGAAGCGTTACTGCCGGCGGCGCAGGACATCGACGCGCTGGTGCGCGCCGAACATCACGACCCGTTTTCCATTCTCGGTCCGCACGGCGATGGTGCCGGCGGGCAGTTCATCCGAGCTTATCTGCCGGGTGCGTTGAAAGTTGAAGTGCTGGACAAGGACAGCGGCGAAGAGCGCGGTGAACTGACCGCCACCGAAACCCCGGGGCTGTTTGTCGGCCACTTCGCGCAGGCGCGGCCGTATCTGTTGCGCACCCGTTGGGCCGGCGGCGAGCAGGTGGCGGAAGATCCCTACAGCTTCGGTCAGTTGCTCGGCGAAATGGATTTGTATCTGTTCGCCGAAGGCAATCACCGTGATCTGAGCAGCTGCCTCGGCGCGCAATTGACTACGGTCGATGGCGTCGACGGCGTGCGTTTTGCCGTGTGGGCGCCGAATGCCCGGCGGGTGTCGGTGGTCGGTGACTTCAACGTGTGGGACGGTCGCCGCCATCCGATGCGCCTGCGCCATCCATCCGGGGTCTGGGAGTTGTTCATTCCGCGCCTGCAGGCGGGGGAGTTGTACAAGTACGAGATCCTTGGCGCCCACGGCATCCTGCCGTTGAAGGCCGACCCGATGGCCCTGGCTACCAGCCTGCCGCCGGACACCGCCTCGAAAGTCGCCGCACCGTTGCAGATCAATTGGCAGGATCAGGACTGGATGAACGGCCGCCGCGAGCGGCAGAAGCATTCCGCGCCGCTGTCGATCTACGAATTACATGCCGGATCGTGGCAATGCGAGCTGGACGATCTGGGCGAAGTCGCCCGCCAGTACACTTGGCCGGAACTGGCCGAACGCCTGATTCCTTACGTCAAGGAACTGGGTTTCACCCACATCGAATTGATGCCGATCATGGAGCACCCGTTTGGCGGCTCATGGGGTTATCAATTGCTCTCGCAATTCGCCCCGAGTGCCCGATACGGCACGCCGGAGCAGTTCGGTGAGTTCGTCGACGCCTGCCACCGCGCCGATATCGGTGTGATTCTCGACTGGGTGCCGGCGCATTTCCCTACCGATACCCACGGTCTGGCGCAGTTCGACGGCACGGCGTTGTACGAATACGGCAACCCGCTGGAGGGCTTCCATCAGGACTGGGACACGCTGATCTACAACCTGGGGCGCACCGAAGTCCACGGCTACATGCTGGCGTCGGCGCTGCACTGGTTGAAGCATTTCCACATCGACGGTTTGCGCGTGGATGCGGTGGCCTCGATGCTCTATCGCGACTATTCGCGCAAGGCCGGCGAATGGGTGCCGAACCGTCACGGCGGGCGCGAGAATCTGGAAGCCATCGATTTCCTTCGCCACTTGAATGACGTGGTCGAGCTGGAAGCCCCGGGGGCGCTGGTGATCGCCGAGGAGTCCACCGCATGGCCGGGCGTCAGCCAGAGCACGCAGCAGGGCGGCCTCGGTTTTGCCTATAAATGGAACATGGGCTGGATGCACGATTCGCTGCACTACATCCAGCAGGACCCGGTGTACCGCGCGCACCATCACAACGAATTGAGTTTTGGCCTGGTTTACGCCTGGTCCGAGCGTTTCATCCTGCCGATTTCCCACGACGAAGTGGTGCACGGCAAGCATTCGCTGATTGACAAGATGCCCGGTGACCGTTGGCAGAAATTTGCCAACCTGCGCGCCTACCTGAGCTTCATGTGGACCCATCCGGGCAAGAAACTGTTGTTCATGGGCTGCGAATTCGGCCAGTGGCGTGAGTGGAATCACGATCAGCAACTGGACTGGTACCTGCTGCAATACTCGGAACACAAAGGCGTGCAGAAACTGGTCGGCGACCTCAATCGCCTGTACCGCGAGGAACCGGCGCTGCACGATCAGGACGATGCGCCGCAGGGTTTCCAGTGGCTGATCGGCGATGACGCGATCAACAGCGTGTACGCGTGGCTGCGCTGGAGCAAGGACGGCAAACCGGTGCTGGTGGTGGCCAACTTCACCCCGGTGCCGCGTCAGTCGTACCGGGTCGGCGTACCGTTCGCCGGACGCTGGAACGAAATGCTCAACAGCGATGCTGACACCTACGCCGGGTCCAACTATGGCAATGGTGGCGGGGCGTTTACCGAAGAGGTGGCGAGCCATGGCCAGTCGCTGTCGCTGGAGTTGAATCTGCCGCCGCTGGCGGTGCTGATTCTCAAGCCGGAGGGCTAGTCCAGCCACCGCTAACCCTGTGGGAGTGAGCTTGCTCGCGAAGAGGTCGGAACATTCAACATCTCTGTTGCCTGATCCGCCGTCATCGCGGGCAAGCCTGCTCCCACAGGTGTTTTCGGTGATCCGGGGATCGCTGCCGCAGCAGGATTACAGGTGCACTTCCACCGCCAGCGGCAAGTGGTCCGACAGGTGCGTCCACGGCTTGTTGCCGAGGATCTGCGGGTCGTGACTGCTGGCATTGCGCAGGTAAATACGGTCCAGGCGCAGCAGTGGAAAACGCGCGGGGTAGGTCTTGGCCGGACGACCGTGGTGGCGTTCGAAGGCTTCGTGCAGATAATCGCGGCGGGCCAGGGCGACATTGCCCTGCAACTGCCAGTCGTTGAAGTCGCCGGCGATGATCACCGGCGCATCGTCGGGCAATGATTCGAGCAACTGGCAAAGCAGCTGCAACTGCAATTGGCGATGACTTTCCAGCAGACTCAGGTGCACGCAGATCGCGTGGACTTCGGCGTGCCCCGGCACGTCCAGCACACAGTGCAGCAAGCCGCGGCGCTCGGGGCCGGTGATCGACACGTCGAGATTGCGGTATTCACGGATCGGGTATTTCGACAGCAGAGCATTGCCGTGGTGGCCATCGGGATAAACCGCGTTGCGCCCGTAGGCGAAATCGCTCCACATGCTGTCGGCGAGAAATTCGTATTGCGAGGTTTGCGGCCATTCGTTGTAGCGATTGGAATGCCGCTCGTGTTCGCCCACCACTTCCTGGAGAAACACCAGATCGGCCGAGGTGCTGCGCACCGCTTCACGCAGTTCCGGCAGGATGAAGCGCCGGTTGAGGGCGGTAAAACCCTTGTGGGTATTGACCGTCAGCACACGCAAGCGATGGATGACGGAGGCGTCGACGGCGTGACGCTTGGGATCGCTGGACACGTTCACTCCTCTGAAAAAACGGCTTCCTTCTCATGCGACTGATGCAGTGGGGTGGCAGTTCCTTCCAGATGCCTCAGGCCGTAATACAAATCTCGGAGCCGCCAGGAAACCTGTGGGAGTGGGCTTGCTCGCGAAGGCGTTCGACCGGACAACAGCAAAATCTGTAATACCCCGAACATTTCAGATCAAAAAAAAGATTGTGTAGTCTGTGATTCGTATCTATCGGTGTAAGTAAAATACGATTGATTGTGTGGAAAACAAAAAGGAGGAGGATTAATTAATCCTCCTCCTTTTTGTTTGCTGCTTTCCGCCATTATTTACTTTTGCGAGGTCATAGGCGGAATATGAAATTATCAAAGGAGACCGCGTTGTTGCCAGTTGTGACAATCATTTTTTGTATTCCATCTTTCTGAAATTCAAGGAACGCTACTGCCTCAGAATGCGATGTTAATAGTGGTTTTTCGCCTAGCGGTCTGTTGTTTGAATCATAAAATTTCGCTACTGTCCCTGGGAGGTAGGAGCCTGCGTAGTTGAACGATATATATGAGTAAGCATGCCTGAATGTAAGTGTAATCGTTTTGGGGCCACCATTTATCATTAAGGATTCCCCGGAGAAAGGTCGTGGGTATCGAAGGTCGTAGAAGATAAATATGTCTTGTCCTTGCCCTGGAGTGCGCTCAATTGTCATTGAGGGAATATCCAATCTTGTTGGGTGACTTTCACTCATGTTGTCAAAATTCTCACTCAGTATGGGGAGCGATACGATGACTACCCACGCAGCCGACACCTGCCCACTGCCATACAGCGCGGTGGCGGTGAAGCTATGATCGTCCACGCTCAAGCCTGTCATGGTCAGTTCCCACAGGCCGGTTGTCAGGTTAACCGTCGCTTCACCTTTGACGGTGTTGCCATCCTTGATCTGGACTTTCTGACCCTTGGCGCCGGCCCCTGACGCCGTGACCGTGGTATCGACGGTGGTCCCGCCTTTGGCAATCGCGACCCCTTTGGAGTCTATGGTCTTGGTAATGGTCGGCGCGGTATTGGCCGTTACAGTCAACGTCCATGCCGCCGACACCTGCCCACTGCCATACAGA
>NZ_JALMEX010000018.1:0-62570 GCF_023100605.1 Pseudomonas sp. MWU12-2020 | reverse complement strand
GAGGCCCTATTTGCCAACCGAAAGGTTATTGCCATTACTCAAACCGGCTGTCCTCGATCAATCTTGCTACTCAAAATGATCGACGTCGTGGTCTTCTCCACCCCGTCCACACTGCCGATCTGATCCAGCAATTGATCCAGTTGCTCCGGCGAGTCCGTGCGCAGCCACGCCACATAATCAAATTCGCCACTCACCGCACACAACTGCTGCACCTGTGCCATCGCACTCAAGCGACGCAGCACTTCCTTGCCAGAACGCGGCTGCACCTTGATCCCGACATACGCCTGCAACCCGCCATCGACCACGCGCTGCCCTAGGCGCACGCCGTATCCGGTGATTACCTTGGCCTTCTCCAGCCGCGCCAACCGCGATGTGACGGTGGTCCGCGCAATACCCAACTGCCGGGCAAGCATGGCCACGCTTTCGCGGGCGTTGATTTGCAGGGCGGCGATCAGCTGGCGGTCGATTTCGTCGAGAACAGGAGGGCGAATGTCGGGCAACGGTTGGCTCCAGAGGTGCGGGTCAATGGTTCTGCATGTTACAGGCTCGTTTGACCGGACGCTTGTGGCCGAGAGAGGGGCAGATGTTGAAGCGGTTGCGGGGTGTGCAGGCATTCCTTCGTTACGTGGCTGGACGTTTCACTGTAATGATGCTGTTCACTGCTGAACGGGGCAGCGCATTATTTGCATGCAAGCATCGCGTCTTGCACCAAAGGTAACGGGGCATCAGTCGTCGCTAACAGCTCAGCCAGAAGCGTCTCGTCCACGTCCATATACCCTTCGTACTCGGCCAGATTACGCCGCTCGTGACAAAGTGCGAAAAGACGAACCTGGACTTTGTTCAGGCCGAGAGTGTGCACAAGGCACTGAAAAACCAGATAGCGACGGTCGGAGCGAAAACCTTTCAGACGCATGGCAGTCAGTGCCAAGGCATGTGCGGCGTTGTAGGCGAGGTCGAAGCGACTCGCAAAGGACAAGGCGCAACTGTGTGCATCTTTCAAACGATCTGTGGCTGATTGCAGCAGCCCTTCACATTCATTGCGATCTGGTGGCTCGTCTTTGAGGCAGCCGCTGCGCACCAAGTTTTCCAGACTGTCATTGCTGCCCATCGGTAATCTCCGCTGGGTTACGGCCAATCAAATCAATTTTGTCTTGTTGTTCAACTCGCACTACAAAGCTGTTGTCAGCCGCTCTCCTGGCCTGCCAGTCGACCAATGTAAAGAGCGTAGGGTTGATGGTGCGGCCAAGGTATTCCTCTACGGGAAGTAGTCGTTCCATCAAGTCGCTGTAACTGAGGTTTTCGCCAATCAGCATCAGGTCGATGTCACTGCCGGCATGCTCGCTACCCTTGGCGACGGAACCGTAGATAAATGCCCATACCAATTGATCGCTCACTGGAGCCAACGCCGCACGTACCTGCTCTGCAATACCAAAAGTCTTGCGCACGATCCCCAGCAGTTCTGTATAGATGGGGCATTCGGGGTTGGCTTGATAGTGCGTCTGGTTACCCCGGCGACTCATGGTAAGAATGCCTGCACCCGCTCCAATTCACGCATGAGGCTGCCCTTGCCGACCTGGGCCCAGCGGGATATTTCATTGGCGTAGAAGCTCTGATCCGGTTTGCCATACAACATGGCCAACACCTTCTGCTGGGTCGCGGTAAAGAGTGCATCGCTGATTGGTATAGCCGGCATGGTTGACTCTGGAGGTGTCCCAAAAAGGGAACGATAGGTCCCTTTTTGGGAACTTTCAGCTCTGCTTATTTGACTGTAGATGGATTTGCTTCCTTTTTCGTGAGTCGCTTAACCCCACCGCTGATAAGCAGCGACGCCTTGAGAGTATCCCGTCAAAGAAAAGCCCAACAGATAGCAAAGCGCTTCAAATCAAAGCTTCGGAACATTCCTACAGCCTTCGGGGAGGTCTTCCGAACATTGCGCTCGCAAAGATTGTCCCCCTCAACCGATCGCGCAAGAAAAAGCCGCGCATATAGCGCGGCTTTCAAATGTGGTGGGCCCACACGGACTTGAACCGTGGACCAAAGGATTATGAGTCCTCTGCTCTAACCAACTGAGCTATAGGCCCTCAGTAGGCCGCGGATTATAGCGACGGTTTGGCGGCTGTGCTATCCGAATAATCCGATACGGTTACACGAAGAAACGTTGCGGCGAATTCTTCCGGGGGCAGTGGCAGGCTGACGATGTAGCCCTGAATCTGTTCGCAGCCTTCGGCGGCGAGGAATTGTTGCTGGGCCTGGGTTTCCACGCCTTCGGCAATCACGGTGAATTGCATGCTCCGGCCCAGAGCGATGATCGCGCGGACAATCGCCGCATCGTGCGGGTCATCGGGCAGTCCGCGGACAAATGACTGGTCAATCTTGAGGATGTCCAGCGGCAGGCGTTTCAGGTAACTGAGCGAAGAATAACCGGTGCCGAAGTCGTCGATCGCCAGTTGAACGCCCAGATGTTTGAGCTGGTGCAGCACCGCCAGTGCTTCTTCGGCCTGGCTCATGATGAAGTTTTCGGTAATTTCCAGTTGCAGTAAATCCGGCTGCAGACGGTTGTCCCTGAGCAGTTGTTCGATGCGCCCGAGCAGATTTGGCTGCCGCAGTTGCGCGCCGGCCAGGTTGACCGACAGCGGGCCAAGGCTGTCGTAGATCTGATTCCACTCGAACATCTGCCGGCAGGCGGTCTCGAGCACCCAATCGCCGATCTGCAGGATCATGCCGTTCTCTTCGGCCAACGGGATGAAGTGCTCCGGCGGCACTTCGCCGAAGGTCGGGTGGCGCCAGCGGATCAGCGCTTCGGCACCGACCAGGCGATGGTCGTCGAGGCTGATTTTCGGTTGGTAGTAGAGGAACAATTCTTCGCGCTCGATGGCCCGGCGCAGTTCGTGCTCCAGTGCCACGCGCTCGCTGGCCTGGGCGGTGAGGTCACGGGTGTAGCTTTCGACGCGGTTGCGGCCCTTGGCCTTGGAGCGGTACATCGCCGCGTCGGCGTTTTTCACCAGGGTGGCGACATCACAGCCGTCCCGTGGATACAGGCTGGTACCGATGCTGGCGCTGATAAAAAACTCGTGCTCACCAGCCTGAAACGGTGCGCTAAAGCAGTTGAGCAGTTTGATTGCGATGTTGTCGGCATCGCTGACTTGTTGCAGGCCCGGCAGCAGGATGATGAACTCGTCGCCCCCCAGCCGCGCGACGGTGTCGATATCACGCAGTTGTTCTTTCAGGCGCACGGCAATGCCCTTGAGCAGCAGGTCGCCGACCGGGTGGCCGAGGCTGTCGTTGATGTGTTTGAAACGGTCGAGATCAAGGAACAGCACGGCGCCCTGACCACCGTTTTCCTGCTGACTGTTCAGCGCGGTCAGCAGGCGGCTTTCGAACAGCGTGCGATTCGGCAGGCCGGTGAGCGGGTCATGGTGCGCTTGATAGTCGAGTTTGGCTTGCGCGTGTTTGAGGCTGGAGATGTCAGCAAATACCGCGACGAAGTGGGTGATGAACTTGTCGCGGTTGCGCACGGCGCTGATGGTCAGCCAGCTCGGGTACAGTTCGCCGTTCTTGCGCCGGTTGGAAATCTCGCCCTGCCAGTGTCCCTCGTCGGTCAACTGGTGCCACATCGCTGCGTAGAACGCGCTGTCGTGCAGGCCGGAGGCGAGCAGGCGCGGGGTGTGGCCGAGGGCTTCACTTTCGCTATAACCGGTGATTTCGCTGAACGCGCGGTTGACCGCGCTGATGTGCTGCTGAGTGTCAGTGATCAGTACGCCTTCGGCAGTGCTCTCGAATACGGTGGCGGCCTGCTGCAGTTTTTCCTGCATCAGATGGCGCTCGGTGATGTCCCGGGCGATGGTCAGCATGCAGTCTTCGTCGCCGATCGGCAGGGGGCGGCTGGACACTTCGCACAGACGGATCTGCCCGTCGCTGCGACGAATATGGCAGGTAAAGTCGCGTACGAAGCCGTCGCGGTGCAGCAGGTCGAGCATCTGCTTGCGTTCGTTGAGGTTGACCCAGATCCCCAGGTCCAGCGCCGAGCGATCCACCGACATCGCGCTGTTGAAGCCGGTGATGCGGCTGAAGCCCTCGTTGACCTCCAGTAACAGGCCATCGCTTTGCCGCGACAACAGTAATCCATCCGGCGAGGCGTGGAAGGCCTTGGCGAACTTCTCTTCGGAAGTTTGCAGTTGCTGTTGGGTTTCCTTGAGCTGGGTGATGTCGCGCACTACGACCACCAGCGCCGGAGTGGTGTCGAGATCGAACGGCTCGGCGGAAATCAGGCCGGTGAACACATGACCATTGTTGCGGCGAAAAGGCATCTCCAGGTTGCGGATGCTACCGGCCTGCAAGCGCTGCAACAGTCCCGGGCCGACCCCGGGAATGCCCCAGATGTTGAGTTCAGTGGCGGTCTGGCCGACGACTTCTTCCGCTTTCAGGCCTATCTGTTCTTCAAAGGCTTCGTTGACTTCCAGCAGGCAGCCATCGGAGAGCCGCGCGATCACCAGAATGTCCGGGCATTGCTGGAACACCGAGGCGAACTTCTGTTCCGACAGGCGCAGCGCTTCTTCGGTCCGTTTGGTTTCGCTGATGTCGATCATCAAGCCGCGCATCACCGGCTCATGGCCATGTTCAATCAGACTGACAATGTCGCGCACCCACAGACAGCGCCCGTCTGCGGTGATCACCCGATAGTCGAGGGTGTGATCGCGTCCTTCACGTACCGCGTCATCACAGATGGCCTGGGCGCGGGTCAGGTCGGCGGGGTGGATGATGTTGCGCCAGAAGCCCGGAATCAGCCAGTGTGCCTGTGGATAACCGAGCAGATCCTCGGCATGGGGCGACACATAGCTGTAGGTGAAGTCGCTTATGCGCGCTTCCCAGGCGATGGCCGACAGGCTTTCCACCAGCCCGCGGTAGTGGTATTCGCTGCTGCGCAATTCCTGTTCGAGGTCGACACGTCGGGCAATTTCCGAACTCAAGCGGCGATTGATGCGAATGACCACCGCCAGAATGATCACCAGCAGCGACAGACCGGGTAGACCATAAATCAGCAGGTCCGACCAGAATGTCCGATGGTCGAGGACGTTGCCGACCCAATGTTCCTGAATGCTGCTGATCTCGTCCGGGGTCATGTCGGCGAGGACTTTGTCCAGAATCTCCACCAGCATTTTGTTGTCACGCGGTACAGCCATCGCCAACTGGTAGCGGTACGGTGTTTCGCCGCTGACGTACAAGCCTTCGAGCTTGAGTTGGCGCAGGCTCCAGACACTGGAAGCGAGATCGCCGACAACCGCGTCGACCTGACCGGTGGCCAATGCCTGCAAGGTCGAGCTGACATTGGGCATGGCCACCAGATTCAGATCCGGGTGATGTGTACGCAGCAGTTCATGGGGGGCGTAGTTTTCCACGACCGCAATTTTCAAACCGTACAAATCCTCTATCTTGCGTGGCTGGGCGCCGCCGACGTGGGCGAGGATGACAATGGGGAAGTCGAGGTAGGGGCGAGTGAATGACAGATAGTTTTGCCGCTCCGGGGTGGACATGATGCCCGGCAGCAGATCGATCTTGCCGTGTTTGACCTGCTCCAGTACTTCGGTCCAGCTCGACGGTTCGACGGGGGTGAGATTGATCGCCAGTCGCTGGCGGATCACGCCGATATAGTCGGCGGCCAGGCCCTGATAGCGGTTTTCATCATCGCGGAACTCGAAAGGCGGCCACGAAGCATCGACACCCAGGCGCAAGTCCGGGTGAGCCGCCAGCCAGCTACGTTCTTCATCGGTCAGAGTCAGCGCGTCAGCCGTTGCGGTCCAGATCATCAGTGACAGCAAGAAAAGCAAGGGCGCCAGTCTGGGCATAACCGTCTCGTTATGGCACGGGATTCATTGTTTTCGAGTGTAGACGGGGTATGCAGGGGAGGGGCGGTGAGAGGGATTTAATCTGCCCATAAACAAAACCCCCGGCCTGGGCCGGGGGTTCTGGTATCACTCGTCGAGGAAGGAGCGCAGATGCTCGCTTCGCGTCGGGTGGCGCAGCTTGCGCAGCGCCTTGGCTTCGATCTGACGGATCCGCTCACGCGTTACGTCAAACTGTTTGCCCACTTCTTCGAGTGTGTGGTCGGTGTTCATGTCGATACCGAAGCGCATGCGCAGTACCTTGGCTTCACGGGCAGTGAGGCCGGACAGCACTTCGCGGGTCGCTTCTTTCAGGCTTTCAACGGTTGCAACATCGATTGGCGACTGCATGGTCGAGTCTTCGATGAAGTCACCCAGATGAGAGTCTTCGTCATCACCGATCGGGGTTTCCATGGAGATCGGCTCTTTAGCGATCTTCAATACCTTGCGGATCTTGTCCTCAGGCATTTCCATGCGTTCGCCCAGCTCTTCCGGGGTCGGTTCGCGACCCATTTCCTGCAGCATCTGGCGGGAAATGCGGTTGAGCTTGTTGATCGTCTCGATCATGTGCACCGGAATACGGATGGTGCGGGCCTGGTCGGCGATCGAGCGAGTGATCGCCTGACGGATCCACCAGGTGGCATAAGTCGAGAACTTGTAACCACGACGGTATTCGAACTTGTCCACCGCTTTCATCAGACCGATGTTGCCTTCCTGGATCAGATCGAGGAATTGCAGGCCGCGGTTGGTGTACTTCTTGGCGATCGAGATCACCAGACGCAAGTTGGCTTCTACCATCTCTTTCTTCGCGCGGCGGGCCTTGGCCTCACCGATCGACATGCGACGGTTGATGTCCTTGATTTCAGCGATGGTCAGACCAGTCTCGGTTTCCAGCGCAGTCAGCTTCTGCTGGCAACGAATGATATCCGGCTGTACGCGACCAATGGCTTCGGCGTATTTGCTCTTGCCTTTGGCCAGGGCGTCGGACCAGCTTTCGTCGACTTCATTGCCCGGGAACTGACGCAGGAAATCGGCGCGTGGCATACGTGCATCACGTACGCACAGTTGCATGATCGCGCGCTCTTGCTGACGCAGACGATCCAGGGCACTGCGAACACGCTCGACCAGGGCTTCGAATTGCTTCGGTACCAGTTTGATCGGCATGAACAGCTCGGCCAGGACCAGCAACTCGGCAACTGCTGCCTTGTTGTGACGACCGTGCTTTTTCAGGGCCTTGCGGGTGATTTCCATCTGATCGGCCACAGCGCCGAAACGCTGGGCAGCGATGACCGGATCCGGACCGCTTTCGGCTTCTTCTTCGTCATCCGAAGCTTCGGCGTCATCGTCGTCGGTATCGTCGTCAGCCTTGGCGGCTTTCGCGTCGATCGGCGGTGGCACTTCGGCAGCCGGCGGCGCAATGCCGTCGTCCGGGTCGATGTAACCGCTCAGAACGTCGGACAGGCGACCACCTTCGGTGGTGACGCGAGTGTACTCGGAGAGAATGTGGTCAACCGTGCCAGGGAAGTGCGCAATAGCGCTCATCACTTCACGGATGCCTTCTTCGATACGTTTGGCGATTTCGATTTCGCCTTCACGAGTCAGAAGCTCGACCGTACCCATCTCACGCATATACATGCGCACAGGGTCAGTGGTGCGACCGATATCGGTCTCCACCGCTGCCAACGCGGCGGCTGCTTCTTCCGCAGCGGCCTCGTCGGTATCGGCGTCGGCCAACATAAGGGCGTCCGCATCCGGAGCACTCTCGTGTACGGGGATCCCCATGTCGTTAATCATGCGGATGATGTCTTCCACCTGCTCCGGATCTGAAATATCCTCGGGCAGGTGGTCGTTGACCTCGGCGTAAGTCAGATACTTCTGCTCACGACCCAGTTTGATCAACTCAATAATACGAGACTGCTGTTGCGCTTTTCCGGACATAACACCCTATCCACTGAAGGTCTTGGCGGGCAAAAAACAAGCCGAGGATTATACCTGAGCTATGACCTCACGCGCCAGTTGAGGTCGGGTTTGATGCGGAAACATTGCGACTTAGAAGGTCGCGCAGTTGATTTTTCTCTTCGGCGCTCAGTTCGCTTTGACGCGCTTTCCTGAGCAACTGTTCCAGATTTCGCTCGCGTTGGCGGGCTGACAAGCTAGTAATGGTGTCGAAAAACTGTTGTTCAAGGTTTTCTCCGTCAATCAGCCACTCCTTTTCCGCCAGTGCCTTGAGCAACCGACCTTGTTCAGTGCCGTGCCATCGCGCGATCAACTGAAATGAGTTTAGCTTGGGATTCTTCTGTACGGCCTCGAGCAGCGCTACAAGTAACTGTGCGTTGGTCTGATTTTCGTCCGCAATGTGTCCGGCGTCTTCAACGCGCTTGGCCAGTTGCGGGTGGTGCAGCAATGTACGCAGGGCGGTCAGGGTTGGCGACTCGACGCCAATCGGCGTGCGTGGGCGCTGTTGATCGCGCTCACCGCCGCGCTTGCCGTTCTTGTCCCAGGGTTTCTTGTCCCATTTCTTGCCGCCGGCGCCGGGTTTCTTTGGCGTCCACTCCTGCTGCGGCACGTACATATCCTGTGCCTGCGGCTGATGGTAGTCGCTGTAGTCCGGCATTGCGTCGTAATCGATGCCCGGATCGTAGGCGGGCGGCGCTTCCTGTGGTGCGCTTTGGGCCAGCTGACTGACGGTTTCGCTGCTCAGGCCGGTGATTTCGGTCAGGCGCTGACGCATCAGGATGCGCAGGTTGGCGCCCGGCACTTTGTCGATCAACGGTGCGGCAAGGGTGGCCATGTGAGCCTTGCCTTCGAGCGAGCGCGGATCGGCTTCCTCGGTCAGTTGCTGGAAGAAATAGTCTGCCAGCGGCTGCGCATGCTGATTGATGCGTGCCTTGAAAGCGTCAGTGCCTTCGGCGCGAACCAGGGTGTCCGGGTCTTCGCCTTCCGGAAGAAACAGGAAACGTGCGCGGCGTCCATCCTGCAGGCACGGAAGCGTCGCTTCCAGGGCGCGCCATGCAGCGTTGCGGCCGGCCTGGTCGCCGTCGAAACAGAACAGAACGTTCGGCACGACGCGAAACAGGCGCTTGAGGTGTTCTTCGCTGGTCGCTGTGCCCAGGGTCGCGACGGCATTGCGCAAGCCTTGCTGGGCAAGAGCGATGACGTCCATGTAACCCTCGACGACGATGATTTCATCGAGATTGCGGTTGTTCTTGCGTGCTTCATAGAGGCCGTAGAGTTCCTGGCCTTTATGGAACACCGGGGTTTCCGGCGAGTTCAGGTATTTCGGCTTGTCGTCGCCGAGTACCCGGCCACCGAAAGCGATGATCCGGCCACGGGTATCACGGATCGGGAACATCACGCGATCGCGAAAGCGGTCATAGCGTTTGCCGGTTTCGGCGTTCTCGATCAGCAGGCCGGCGTCGATCATGGCTTTCTGCTGCAAAGTGTCGCTGCTCAAATGCTTGAACAGATTGTCCCAGCCCGGCGGTGCGAAACCCAGGCCGAAGTCCCGGGCGATCTCGCCAGTCAGGCCACGGCCCTTGAGGTAATCCACGGCGGCTTTGCGTGCGGGATGGCTCTTGAGCGCCTGCCGGTAAAAATCGGCGGCGGCGGTGAGCAGCGGATACAGTGGCGAATCGGTCGGTTGCCGCGGTTTGTGCGGGCGACCGCTTTCCTCGCGGGGGATTTCCATGCCGGCGGCTTTGGCCAGGTCCTCGACGGCCTGGGGGAAATCCAGGTTGTCGTGGTCCATGAGAAAGCCGAGGGCGTTGCCGCCGGCGCCGCAGCCGAAGCAGTAATAGAACTGCTTGTCGGGGCTGACGCTGAACGACGGGGTTTTCTCTTTATGAAACGGGCAGCAGGCGGTGTAGTTCTTGCCGGCCTTTTTCAGTTGCACACGCGAGCTGACCACGTCGACGATGTCGGTGCGGTTCAGGAGGTCGTCAATAAAGCTCTGGGGAATCAGCCCGGCCATGGCGTTCTCGTCTGTGCTTGTAATGAGTCCGATGCGAAGGGCGGCCGGACGCAGGTCTTGAGTGAGGCGCACAAAATGGGCGGCTCGACCGGTGTCGTTTGCGTGATCGCTGTCGGGAAGTGTATCTGCCGAAAATCCACTGACGTTAGTGCCTATCAGTCTTCGACTATTTGAAAGTGTTGCGCTGAATCCGCTGACGGCCGATAAATGGCCTCGGATAGCTCAATAAAACGGGCACGCATGCAGGTGCCTTGGGCTGATCGTCGTGAGAGGAATCAGTGGGTGTGCTCGTCAGTAGCCTTGAAAGGCTCGTCAGAAAAGACGTGCACCGCTGGCAAAAGAGCCAGGCCTGACGCGGTGAAGCAGTTTTGTCTCGATCGCATGTGCGGCTTCGACGGTGAAGCATCAAGCGTTTTACGCAAATGCCATTAGCCCGGCTGAGGGCCGGGCTTAGGCAAGAAGCTTGCTACGATCGTCTGTGTATTAGTACAGACGAACGGCGCGGCGCTGTTCGCGCTGAACTTTCTTGGCGTGACGCTTAACAGCGGCTGCTGCTTTGCGCTTACGCTCAGAAGTTGGCTTCTCGTAAAATTCGCGGCTACGAACTTCAGCCAGTACACCGGCTTTTTCGCAGGAGCGCTTGAAACGACGCAGAGCTACGTCGAAGGGTTCGTTCTCTTTAACTTTGACGGCTGGCATCCAGAGCTACCTTCATTCATTACCGGGGTCAACATCCTCGCGGCAAAAGAGCACTTGAAGACGTCGGTTTTTAAGGGTTGCGGATGTTAACCCCTCATCGCTCGGAATGCAAAGCCTCTGATCGAAAACCGCTAGTCGGGGCATCGCATGGCGACTATTATGCGCGCCTTCGAATTCAGCCTAAACAAGGCGCAAACCCATGCTAGTACTGGGATTAGAAACTTCCTGCGACGAAACCGGCGTCGCATTATACGACAGCGAACGCGGCCTGCTGGCCGACGCGCTGTTCAGTCAGATCGACCTGCACCGCATTTATGGCGGTGTGGTGCCGGAGCTGGCCTCGCGTGACCACGTCAAACGCATGCTGCCCTTGATTCGTCAGGTGTTGGCCGAGGCTGACTGCGTGCCGACCGAGATCGACGCGATCGCCTACACCGCGGGCCCCGGCCTGGTCGGAGCGCTGCTGGTCGGTGCCTCTTGCGCGCAGGCGCTGGCGTTTGCCTGGGGTATTCCGGCACTCGGAGTCCACCACATGGAAGGCCATTTGCTGGCGCCAATGCTGGAGCCAAAACCGCCGGAATTCCCGTTCGTCGCTTTGTTGGTTTCCGGTGGTCATACGCAGCTGGTTCAGGTCGATGGCATTGGCCAATACAGCCTGCTCGGCGAGACGCTCGACGATGCTGCCGGCGAAGCGTTCGACAAGACTGCGAAAATGATGGGCCTGAATTATCCGGGCGGGCCGGAAATCGCCAAGCTGGCCGAGAAGGGCGTCGCAGGGCGTTTCACCTTCCCGCGTCCGATGTGTGATCGCCCGGGTCTGGATTTCAGCTTCAGCGGTCTGAAAACCTTTGCCCTCAATACCTGGCAGCAATGCGTCAGCGCCGGGGACGACAGCGAGCAAGTCCGTTGCGACATCGCGCTGGCGTTCCAGCAGGCCGTGGTGGAGACTTTGACCATCAAGTGCAAGCGCGCGCTCAAACACGCGGGCATGAAGCGTCTGGTGATCGCTGGCGGCGTCAGCGCCAACAAGGCGTTGCGCGCATCGCTGGAAAAGATGCTCGGCGACATGCAGGGCGAGGTGTTCTATGCCCGTCCCGAGTTCTGCACCGACAATGGCGCGATGATCGCGTTTGCCGGTTGCCAGCGTTTGCAGGCCGGTCAGCAGGAAAGTCTCGCGATCAGCGTGCAGGCGCGCTGGCCGATGGAGCAGTTGTCGGCGCTTTGATGGGCGGTGTGGCTGAGCGGTATTTAAAAATGCCGTTCGCGCCCGGCAAACAGGTCGCGTAGATTGCCGCGGTGGCGCCAGACGATCAGCAGCGTCAACGCGCTCATCGGCAGTAGCGCCTCCGGTTCTTGCCACGCAAGCAAGGGCAGGGTCAGGGGCGTGGCAATCAGCGCCGCCAGCGAGCTGGTGCGGGTCAGGTAGAACGTCAGCAGCCAGGCGCACACCGCAAGCAGTGCGGCGGGCGGATACAGGCCCAGCAACATGCCGGCAGCCGTGGCGACGCCTTTGCCGCCGCGAAAACGGAAATACAGCGGGAACAGGTGACCGATCACGGCGCACACGCCGATCCAGGCCTGATCCTGCAGCGAAAGGCCTATGGCCGCTGCGATCAGCACCGGTACCAGGCCTTTGCACAGATCACCCAGCAGGGTCAGGATCGCCAGTTTGCGACCGGCCAGGCGCAGCATGTTGGTGGCGCCGGCATTACCCGAGCCACTCATTCGCGGATCCGGATTTCCGGTCAGGCGGCTGAGCAAAATGGCGAAGGACAGAGAGCCGAGCAGGTAGGCGAGGATCGCCACTAACCAAAACATGCTAACTATTCCGGGCGAGGACGCCCTGATTCTAACGGCGCATTGCGCCCTTGTCGTGCAGCGGAGAAAAGTGCTTGGACAGAGTGTTTATCGAGGGCCTGGAAGTTGACACCGTGATCGGTGCCTACGACTGGGAGCGCGGCATCCGACAGTGCTTGCGTCTTGATCTGAGCTTCGCCTGGGACAATCGCCCGGCAGCGGCCGGTGACGACCTGACCCTGGCGCTCGATTACGCCAGCGTTTCCACGCGCATCCAGGCCTTTGCCGAGCAATCCCAGTATCAACTGGTCGAGACCTTTGCCGAGCGTCTGGTCGAAGTGCTGATGGCCGAATTCAAGATCACCTGGGTTCGTCTGAAGCTGACCAAGCCTGGCGCCGTGCCGGCAGCCAAGGGTGGCGTGGGTGTGGAGATCGAGCGCGGATGTCGCTGACTCAGGTGTACCTCGGGCTCGGTAGCAATATCGAGCGCGAAACCCATTTGCGCGCTGGTCTCGACGCGTTGGCGACGTTTCTGGTGGATATCCGCTGTTCGGCGGTGTTCGAGAGTCAGCCGGTGGGGATCAAGAGCGGGCCGTTCTACAACTTCGTGGTCTCGGCGCAGACCGATCTGCCGTTGATGGAACTGGATCGGCGCCTGAAATTCATCGAAGCCGATAACGGTCGCTATGCGCCGGATCGCAAGGGGTTGCCGCTGGATATCGACGTGCTGTTATACGGCGATCTGACCGGTAACTTCGACGGCTTGATTCTGCCGCGTGCCGAAATCCTGAAAAACGCCTTTGTGCTGTGGCCGCTGTCGCTGATTGCGCCGGATCGGGTGCATCCAGGTGTGGGAAAAAGCTTCGCGACGTTGTGGGCCGAGTCGCAGATCGATCAGGTGTTGGCGCCGGTGGCCTTTGAGTGGCGTGGGCAGCAGCTCACGTCTTCGGATTTGCGTTGAATTAACTGCCGCTTTCGCGAGCAAGCCCGCTCCCACATTTGCAATGCATTCCCCTTGTGGGAGCGGGCTTGCTCGCGAAGCTTTTCAGGCTGACGCCTCGTCTTTGTAGGCTTTTAGCGCCTTCAGTCGTTCTCGCTTCAGCGCTTCGCCCAGTTCCGGGCCTTTGAAACCCTTCTCCAGCAACGGCTGCACCGCGACTTCCCGTGCAGCCTTGGCAGCGCCGCGCAGATAATCCGCCTGTGGGTAACTGCGCTGCTCCAGGCCCTTGCGTCCCCGGGCATCCATCTCGCAGGCGACGATGAATTCCTCAAAACGCTGCGGGCGGCGATACACGTCAAAGCTCTGCAGCAGCTCCAGCAAGGTCGACGCCTTCAGCTCCAGTGCGCGGTGGCCATGGGTGTGGTACTCGCCGACTAGCAACGCCAGTTCCTGGCAGTCCTTCGGTGCCTTGAAGCGTTCGTTGACCGCTTTGATCAGCTTCAACCCGGTGTGTTCATGGGCGATATGTCGTGGCCACTCTTCTTCCGGCGTCAGGCCTTTGCCGAGGTCATGCAGCAGACAAGCCCAGCGTACCGTTAGCGGTTGTTCGTGCAGCGCTGATTGCTCCAGAACGCTGAGAGTGTGCAGGCCGGTGTCGATTTCCGGATGATGAGCCTCCGGTTGCGGCACGCCAAACAGCGCGTCGACTTCCGGCATCAATACTTTCAAGGCGCCACAGTCGCGCAGCACCTGGATGAATACCTGCGGCTGATCTTCCATCAGTGCGCGGGAGATTTCTTTCCAGCTGCGTTCGGCGGTCAGCGCCTGCAGTTCGCCGGATTCGCTGAGCTGGCGCATCAGTTCCAGTGTTTCTGGTGCGACAGTGAAGCCAAGACCGGCATATCGGGCAGCAAAGCGCGCAACGCGCAGCACACGGAGCGGATCTTCGGCGAATGCGGGGGAAACGTGGCGCAGGATGCGCGCTTCGAGATCGCGCTGGCCATGATACGGATCGGTCAGGTTTTGCTGGTCGTCCTCGGCGATCGCGTTGATCGTCAGATCACGGCGGATCAGGTCTTCTTCGAGGGTGACTTCGGGGCTGGCGTGAAAGGTGAAGCCGCCATAACCGCGACCGCTTTTGCGTTCGGTGCGGGCGAGGGCGTATTCCTCGCCGGTCTTGGGGTGAAGGAATACCGGAAAATCCGCTCCAACCGGGCGATAACCCTTGGCGAGCATCTCGTCTGCCGTGGCGCCAACCACCACCCAATCAATATCGGTTACCGGTAAGCCGAGCAAGCGATCGCGCACCGCGCCGCCAACCTTGAAAATCTGCATAAAAAACCTCCGTTAGCCCGACAGGATAACCCTTGCGCCGGACTTTCGGAGGTCAGAGCCGCATCTAAAGATGAATCACGGCCAGGTCGAGCCGACCGTAATCGCCTTCGCTGTGTTCACTTCGCGGCGGTACATGGTGGGTTTTCATGATCTGGTCACCCTGCAGGGTTTCCAGATGAATATCGAAGCCCCACAAGCGGTGCAGATGTTTCAGTACCTCGTCGGTGGAGTCGCCCAAGGGTTTGCGGTCATGTTGCTGGTGACGCAGGGTCAGCGAGCGGTCGCCGCGCCGGTCGATGCTGTAGATCTGCACGTTGGGCTCGCGGTTGCCGAGGTTGTACTGCGCGGCCAGGGTTTCACGGATGATCCGGTAGCCGGTTTCGTCATGGATCGCCGGTACCAGCAAATCGTCCTTCTGATCGTCATCAAGGATGCTGAACAGCTTCAGATCGCGGATCACCTTCGGTGACAGGTATTGCAGGATGAAACTCTCATCCTTGAAGCTGCTCATGGCGAACTTGATGCTCGACAGCCAGTCGGAGCCGGCGATGTCCGGGAACCAGCGCCGGTCTTCCTCGGTGGGGTTTTCGCACATGCGGCGGATGTCGCGATACATCGCGAAACCCAGTGCGTAGGGGTTGATCCCGTTGTAGTAAGGACTGTCGAAGCCGGGCTGGAACACCACGCTGGTGTGCGAGGTGAGGAATTCCATCATGAATCCGTCGGTCACCAGTCCCTCGTCGTACAGGTCGTTCATCAGCGTGTAGTGCCAGAACGTCGCCCAGCCTTCGTTCATCACCTGAGTCTGGCGCTGTGGATAAAAATACTGGGCGATCTTGCGTACGATCCGCACGATCTCCCGTTGCCACGGCTCCAGCAGCGGCGCGTGTTTCTCGATGAAGTACAGGATGTTTTCCTGGGGTTCGGCCGGGAAACGGGCGTTGTCCTTGTCGCTGTATTTGTCCGCGCCTTTGGGAATGGTTCGCCACAGATCGTTGATCTGCTTCTGCATGTGTTCTTCGCGATCCTTCTGCCGCCGGCGTTCTTCCTCGGCGGAGATCGGATACGGACGTTTGTAGCGGTCGACCCCGTAGTTCATCAGCGCATGGCAGGAGTCGAGCAGGTCCTCCACCGCGTCGATACCGTGGCGCTCTTCGCATTGCATGATGTACTGCTTGGCGAACACCAGGTAATCGATGATCGAGCTGGCGTCAGTCCAGGTGCGGAACAGGTAGTTGCCCTTGAAGAAACTGTTGTGCCCGTAGCACGCGTGAGCGACCACCAGTGCCTGCATGCAGATGGTGTTTTCCTCCATCAGGTAGGCGATGCACGGGTCCGAGTTGATCACAATTTCGTAGGCCAGCCCCATCTGGCCGCGGCTGTAGGATTTCTCGGTGCTGAGGAAGTGTTTGCCGTAGGACCAGTGGTGATAGCCCAGTGGCATGCCGACCGAGGCATAGGCATCCATCATCTGCTCGGCGGTGATCACTTCGATCTGGTTGGGATAGGTATCCAGCGCGTAGCCGGCCGCAATCCGGGCGATTTCGCGGTCGTAGGCCTGGATCAGCTCGAACGTCCATTCGGAGCCGGTGGAGATGGGTTGGCGTTTCTGCTCTTTGGCGGTCATGTCACTAACCTGCGCTGGAAGAGTTCACGGAAGACCGGATAGATATCCCCGGCCGAGACCAGTTGCTGCTGGGCAAACGTGTCGGAAAAGGCTTCGGCGATGCGTTCGTATTCGTACCAGAGGGCCTGGTGCTCGCGCGGGGTGATCTCCACATAAGTGTAGTACTGCACAAACGGCATGATCTGGTTGATCAGGATGTCGCGGCAGATCGGCGAGTCATCGTTCCAGTTGTCGCCGTCGGAAGCCTGCGCGGCATAGATGTTCCATTCGTTGCTCGGGTAGCGCTCGGCCATGATCTCCTGCATCAGCTTCAGCGCGCTGGAGACGATGGTGCCGCCGGTTTCCCTTGAATAGAAGAACTCTTCCTCGTCCACTTCCCGGGCGCTGGTGTGGTGGCGGATGAACACGACGTCGATCTTGTCGTAGTTACGCTTGAGGAACAGGTACAGCAGGATGAAAAAGCGTTTGGCGATGTCTTTGGTCGCCTGGGTCATCGAGCCGGAAACGTCCATCAGGCAGAACATTACCGCTTTCGAGCTGGGGTTGGGTTGCTTGATCAGCAGGTTGTACTTGAGGTCGAAGGTGTCAAGGAACGGCACGCGATGAATGCGCGCACTGAGTTTTTCGATTTCCGCTTCGAGTTCCTGAATATCGCCGAAGTTATCCGGCTCTTCACGCTTTAATCGCGCCAGTTCCTCTTTGGCCTCGCGCAGTTTGGCACGGCTGCTGCCGGACAGCGCAATGCGCCTGGCGTGAGCCGAGCGCAGGGTGCGGATGATGTTGATCCGCGACGGGTTACCCTCGTTGCTGATCCCGGCGCGCACAGTCTTGAACGTGTCGGTACCACTGAGGTTGCGTTTCACCAGATTCGGCAGTTCGAGGTCTTCGAACATGAATTCGAGGAATTCTTCCTGGGTGATCTGGAAGACGAACTCGTCCATGCCCTCGCCGGAATTGCCGGCCTTGCCCGGACCGCGTCCGCCGCCACCCCCCGGTGGACGGGCGATATGTTCGCCGGCAGTGAATTCCTTGTTGCCGGGATGAACCACGGTCTGCTTGCCGCCGCGACCGTGGTGAAGCACCGGTTCGTCGATGTCGCGACCGGGAATGCTGATCTGTTCGCCGTGTTCCATATCGGTGATGGAACGCCGGCTGACCGCCTCTTCGACAGCCTTCTTGATGTGATCACGGTAACGCCGCAGGAAGCGCTGGCGGTTCACCGTGCTCTTGTTCTTGCCATTGAGACGTCGGTCGATCACATAACTCATAGGAAGCCCTCCGGGCAGCTTCAAGTTGTGAGCTTCAAGCTGCAAGTAAAAGCAGGTTCCCGGGCATCTGTGGGTTACGCGCTTTGTTCTTGCAGCTGATAGCTAGAAGCTTGCAACTGCTTCACTGCGACTTCCGGACCCGCAGGTACCACTCGGACAGCAGTCGTACCTGTTTGTCGGTGTAGCCGCGTTCGACCATTCGAGTAACGAAGTCGTTGTGTTTCTGCTGATCCTCTTTGCTGGCCTTGGCATTGAAGCTGATGACTGGCAGCAGGTCTTCGGTGTTCGAGAACATTTTCTTCTCGATGACCACCCGCAGTTTTTCGTAGCTGAGCCAGGTCGGGTTCTTGCCGTTGTTGTTGGCTCGGGCGCGCAATACGAAGTTGACGATTTCGTTGCGGAAATCCTTCGGATTGCTGATGCCGGCCGGTTTCTCGATTTTCTCCAGTTCTTCGTTCAGGGCGACACGGTTGAGAATCTCGCCGGTTTCCGGGTCGCGGTATTCCTGATCCTGAATCCAGAAGTCCGCATATAGCACGTAGCGGTCGAAGATGTTTTGCCCGTATTCGCTGTAAGACTCCAGGTACGCGGTCTGAATCTCCTTGCCGATGAATTCGATATAACGCGGCGCCAGGTATTCCTTGAGGTAGCGCAGGTAGCGTTCGCGGGTCTCGGCCTGGAACTGTTCCTGTTCGATCTGCTGTTCCAGCACATACAGCAGGTGCACCGGGTTGGCGGCGATTTCATGCGGATCGAAGTTGAACACCTTGGACAGGATCTTGAATGCAAACCGGGTCGACAGGCCGTTCATGCCCTCGTCGACGCCGGCCGAGTCGCGGTATTCCTGAATCGACTTGGCTTTCGGGTCGGTGTCCTTGAGGTTTTCCCCGTCGTAGACGCGCATCTTCGAATAGATGTTGGAGTTTTCCGGCTCCTTGAGGCGCGACAGCACGGTGAACTGCGCCAGCATCTTCAGAGTGTCCGGTGCGCAATGTGCCTTCGCCAGCGAACTGTTGAACAGCAACTTGTCGTAGATCTTCACCTCGTCGCTGACCCGCAGGCAGTACGGCACTTTGACGATGTAGATCCGGTCGATGAAGGCTTCGTTGTTCTTGTTGTTGCGGAAGGTGTGCCACTCCGATTCGTTGGAGTGCGCAAGCAGGATCCCGGTGAACGGAATCGCGCCGAGGCCCTCGGTACTGTTGTAGTTGCCTTCCTGGGTGGCGGTCAGCAATGGGTGCAGCACCTTGATTGGTGCCTTGAACATTTCGACGAATTCCATCAGGCCCTGGTTGGCCCGGCACAGCGCACCGGAGTAGCTGTAGGCGTCGGCGTCGTTCTGTGGGTATTCCTCGAGTTTGCGAATGTCGACCTTACCCACCAGTGCCGAGATGTCCTGGTTGTTCTCGTCGCCCGGTTCGGTTTTGGCCACGGCGATCTGATTGAGGATCGACGGGTACAACTTGACCACGCGGAACTGGCTGATGTCGCCGCCGAATTCGGCCAGGCGTTTGGTCGCCCAGGGCGACATGATGGTGTTCAGGTAGCGCCGTGGAATGCCGAAGTCTTCCTCGAGGATCGCGCCAT
This sequence comes from Pseudomonas sp. MWU12-2020, assembly GCF_023100605.1. NCBI lineage: Bacteria > Pseudomonadati > Pseudomonadota > Gammaproteobacteria > Pseudomonadales > Pseudomonadaceae > Pseudomonas > Pseudomonas sp. MWU12-2020. The sequence goes on along the minus strand of NZ_JALMEX010000018.1, from coordinate 43,468 downwards.
CTTCGGTGGCGTTGAACAGACCCAGGGGCGATTCGAATACCGGCGAACCCTTGATCGCGTAGAAGGGCACCTTTTCCATCAGCTGTTTCAGCTTCTCGGCCAGGGACGATTTACCGCCACCGACGGGGCCGAGCAGGTAGAGGATCTGTTTCTTCTCTTCCAGGCCTTGGGCGGCATGGCGGAAATACGAAACGATCTGGTCGATGCATTCTTCCATCCCGTGGAAGTCTTCAAAGGCCGGATAGCGACGGATCACCTTGTTGGAGAAGATGCGCGACAGCCTCGAATTGGTCGATGTGTCGAGCAGTTCCGGTTCGCCGATGGCCATCAATAGACGCTCGGCTGCGGAAACGTAGGCGCTCCGGTCTTTCTTGCACAGCTCCAGGTACTCTTGCAGCGAGAGTTCTTCCTGGCGTGTGGACTCGAAGCGTTGTTGGAAGTGGCTAAAGATACTCATGACGTCACCTCGCTCGATACGTGGAGCCGACGCCGGATCACTCAGTCGATGCTGGCAAGCAGCCGCTGTGGCCACTTGTTTACCCCCCAGAACACTTTCGCGGTCGACAACCTTGAAAGTCACTCCCGATGACCCGTGCGCCGGTGTACCGGCTCTCCCCTGTTTTGGATGGCCTGGGCTTAAGGATAGTTGGGAATTCGAGAGGTAAAGGCGAGATACGTAATTAGTTGTGGCAGACCGTTCGTCTGCCCCGCGCAGGCCCACGGCAGCCGGGGCCTGCGCGTGACAAAAAAAATTATTCGGGCGTGCCTTGTGCGGTTTCTGCAGGATAAGTCGTACGCCACAACTCGAAACCGCCGTCCATGCTGTAGACGTCGGAGAAGCCCTGACTGATCAGGTACGCGGCGGCACCCTGGCTGGAATTGCCGTGATAGCAAACGACGACAGTCGGTGCATCAAGGTCGGCGCCCTGGATAAAAGCGTGCAAGGAATGGTTGTCCAAATGCTTCGAGCCACTGATATGCAGTGCGGCAAAGGTGGCGGGATCACGGACATCAACCACGACTGCGCCTTGTTCACGCAGGGCCTGGGCCTGTTCCGGGGGGATTCGTTTGAATTCGCTCATGGCGGGTTCCTGTTGCTCGGCAGAATGCGCAGTCTAACGCGGCGCGCTGACTGGCGACGTTTCGGGGATAAGTGGTGCGACTGATGGTGCAAGCCCGCCATGTTCATCGCACTTGCAGGACACGCGCTCGCCGCTGTCGACGTTCATCAATGTAAGGCTGCCGCCCCAGACGCAACCGGTGTCCAGCGCCGAGATACCCGGTTCGTGAACGTCGCCTTCCAGCGCGGCCCAGTGACCGAAGATGATTCGCAGGCCGCGGGTCTTGCGCTCCTTGTGCTGGAACCACGGTTTGTAGCCGGGCGGGGCGGTATCGAGGCCTTCCTTGCTTTTGAGGTCGAGCTTGCCCTCGGCGGTACAGAAGCGCATGCGGGTGAAATAGTTGGTGATGACGCGCAGGCGGGTCACGCCCGTGAGCTCGCTGTCCCATTTCGCCGGCTCATTGCCGTACATGCCATCCAGGTAAAGCGGAAACAGGTTGTCGTCACGCAGTGCCGCTTCGGCCTCGGCCGCGTACTTCAGGGCCTTGCGCAAGGACCACTGCGGAGGAATGCCCGCATGCACCATGGCAATTTCGCGTTGCTCGTCGTAGTGCATGAGCTTTTGCTGGCGCAGCCACTCGAGCAGATCGGCCGCGTCGGGGGCTTCAATGATCTCGCGCAGGGTATCGGACTTCTTCAGGCGCTCAATGTTGTTGGCCGCAGCGAGCAGGTGCAGGTCATGGTTACCCAGTACGCAAACCAGCGAGTCGCGCATGCCGTAGAGAAAACGCAGGGTCTCCAGCGATTGCGGGCCGCGGTTGACCAGGTCGCCGACCAGCCACAGCCGATCGAGCTTCGGGTCGAAAGCCACTTGCTTGAGCAGACATTTGAGCGGTTCGAGGCAGCCTTGCAGGTCGCCGACGGCGTACGTCGTCATCAGTGCAAGGCTCCGGGTACAGCGAGGCGGAAAGGCTTGATGATCGCGTCGAAATGCTTGCCGTCGTCGGCGACCATTTCATAAGAGCCCTGCATGGTGCCGACCTTGGTGGTCATCACTGTGCCGCTGCTGTAAGTGTGGCTCTTGCCTGTGTCGATCAGCGGTTGCTGGCCGACGACACCGGCGCCGCGCACTTCTTCGACATGCCCGTCACCGTCGGTGATCACCCAATGCCGCGACAAAAGCTTGGCCGGGAGCGCGCCATTGTTTTGCACGGTGATGGTGTAGGCGAAGGCGAAGCGGTTGTGCTCGGGTTGCGATTGGTCTGCCAGATAGTGGGTGACGACACTGACATCGACCTGATAGCGAGAATCGGACATGCAAAAGGGCCTTAAGCAAAGCGGAACGCGAGGCGTAGCTGATGGGGAATCAGTCTAGGCAAGTATCGGGCAGTAAACCAGAGTGGCGTCCTGCCCGATAGCGTTCATCGCCGGTCAGTCGGCGGCGGGGGCTTGCGGGGCTTGTTCGCTGAGCTTGTCGGCCAGGCGCACGAATGCGGCCAGGTCCAGTTGCTCGGGGCGCAGGCTGCCATCGACGCCGGCGGCTTCGATCTCGGCAGCGGTCATCAATTGCTTGAGGGTGTTGCGCAGGGTCTTGCGGCGCTGGTTGAACGCTTCGCGTACCACGCGCTCGAGCAGGCGATGATCCTTGGCCGGGTGCGGCAATACGGCGTGCGGCACCAGACGGACGATGGCCGAGTCGACCTTCGGCGGCGGGTTGAACGCGCCCGGGCCGACGTTAAACAGGTGTTCCACGCGGCAATGGTACTGAACCATGATCGACAGACGACCCCAGTCGCCACCACCGGGGCCCGCGGCCAGACGCTCGACCACTTCCTTCTGCAGCATGAAGTGCATGTCGCGAATGATGCCGGCGTTGTTCAGCAGGTGGAAAATCAGCGGCGTGGAGATGTTATACGGCAGGTTGCCGACCACGCGCAGGCTGTTCGGCGCGGCGTTCAGTGTATTGAAGTCGAACTTCAGCGCATCGCCCTGATGCAGGTTGAAGTTGCTCTTGCCGGCGAACTGCTGGTTGAGGATCGGGATCAGGTCCTTGTCCAGTTCCACCACGTCGAGCTGCGCGCCGGAGTTGAGCAGGCCAGCCGTCAGTGCGCCCTGGCCCGGGCCGATTTCCAGCATGCGGTCGCCGGATTTGGCGCTGATGGAGCGCAGGATGCGGTCGATGACGCCGGCATCGTGCAGGAAGTTCTGGCCAAAGCGTTTGCGCGCCTTGTGTTGGTATTGCTCGGTCATAAACGGGTCTCGGCCATCTGGTAGGCGGTTTCCAGGGCGACCTGCAGGCTGCCGGTGTCGATCTTGCCGCTGCCGGCCAGATCCAGGGCGGTGCCATGGTCGACCGAGGTGCGGATGATCGGCAGGCCAAGGGTAATGTTGACCGCGGCGCCGAAGCCTTTGTACTTCAGCACGGGCAGGCCCTGGTCGTGGTACATCGCCAGCACTGCATCGCAGTGCTCCAGATATTTGGGGGTAAACAGAGTGTCGGCAGGCAGCGGGCCACGAAGGTCCATGCCCTCGCCGCGCAGGCGCTCTAATGTAGGTTCGATGATGTCGATTTCTTCATGGCCCAGGTGTCCGCCTTCACCGGCGTGCGGGTTGAGCCCGCAGACCAGGATGCGTGGCTGGGCGATGCCGAATTTGTCTTGCAGGTCGGCGTGCAGAATCCGTGTGACCCGCTCCAGCCGATCAGGGGTGATTGCATCGGCAATCTCGCGCAGCGGCAGGTGGGTGGTGACCAGCGCCACGCGCAAACCGCGAGTGGCGAGCATCATCACCACTTGTGCGGTATGGGTCAGGTCGGCGAGGAATTCCGTATGCCCGGAGAACGGGATGCCTGATTCGTTGATCACGCCTTTGTGTACCGGAGCGGTGATCATCCCGGCGAAATCGCCGTTCAGACAGCCGTTGCCGGCGCGGGTCAGGGTTTCCAGAACGAATGCGGCGTTAGCCTTGTCCAGTTGCCCGGCAACCACGGGGGCGCTGAGCGGGGTATCCCAGACGTACAGGCTGCCGGCGGGTGCCGGTACATCCGGCCAGTGATCTGGCGCCACCTCCAGCAAAGTGACGGCCAGCCCCAGCTGCGCGGCCCGTTCGAGGAGCAGGTCGCGGCTGGTGATGGCAATCAGGGGGTGTGGCTGGGCTTGCGAGGCGAGCAGCAGGCACAGGTCGGGACCGATGCCGGCTGGTTCGCCGGGTGTCAGCGCGAAACGCTTGGGTTTCACTGCGCTGCCTGGTCTGCACCAGGGAGTTTGATTTCTACGTAGGCTTCTTCACGAATCTGACGCAGCCAGTTTTGCAGCTCTTCATCGTATTTTTTGTTACGCAGAACGGTCATTGCCTGTTGCTCGCGGGCCTGCTCGGTGCTGTCGGTGGCGCGGCGGCCAAGGACTTCCAGAACGTGCCAGCCGTACTGAGTCTGGAACGGCTTGGACAGCTGACCTTGTGGGGTTTTGGCCATCACTTCGCGGAATTCCGGTACCAGTGCGTTCGGGTCGATCCAGTTCAAGTCGCCGCCGTTGAGCGCCGAACCCGGGTCTTCGGAGTAGTTCTTCGCCAGTTCAGCGAAGTCTTCACCCGCCAGGATGCGCTCGTACAGCGACTGCACCAGCGCTTTGGTCTTGGCTTCGTCGCGGATCGGGCTTGGCTTGACTAGAATGTGGCGCACATGCACCTCATCACGCATCTGGGTTTCACCGCCACGCTTGCCGAGCACTTTCAGGATGATGAAGCCACCTGGTGTGCGTGCCGGTTGGGTGATATCACCCACCGCCATGTTGCTCAGCTCGCGATCGAACGGAGGTGGCAGTTGAGCGGCTTTACGCCAGCCCATGTCGCCGCCTTCCAGAGCGTTGTCGCTGCCGGACTTGGCAACGGCCAGTTGCCCGAAGTCAGCGCCTTGCTTGAGTTGCTGGTAAACGTCCATGGCCTGACGATAAGCGCTCTGAATCGCTTCAGAGTTGGCACTTTCCGGCGTTGGAATCAGGATGTTCGCCAGGTGCAGCTCCTCGGACAGTTGCATCTTGCCCAGATCGGAGGCGAGGAAGTTCTTCACTTCCTGTTCCGAGACCTGGATGCGTTCTGCCACGCGGCGCTGACGCACACGGCTGATGATCATCTCGCGCTTGATCTGGTCACGGGCGTCGTCGTAGGACAAGCCGTCGTGAGCCAGGGCGGCGCGGAATTGATCCACGGTCATGTTGTTGCGCTGAGCGATAGTGCCAACTGCCTGGTTCAGCTCTTCATCGGTGATGCGGATACCGGAGCGTTCGCCGATCTGCAGTTGCAGGTTTTCGACGATCAGACGCTCGAGCACCTGCTGATCCAGCACGCCGGGAGGCGGCATGCCGCCCCCGCGCTTGGCGATGGTCTGCTGAACTTCGTGGACACGCTGGTCCAGTTGGCTCTGCATGACCACGTCGTTATCAACGATCGCGACCACTTTATCGATGGACTGAACTGCGGCATTGGCCGCAGTACCCAGGAACAGCGCGCCCAGCAGCAGCGGGCGCAGACAATCAGAAAGCTTGGTCTTCACGTTGACGATAACCTTGGATGCCTTTGTCGAGGAAGGTTTCAGTCTTGGCGCCGGTAAGGCCGCCGAGTCCCTTCAGAACAATTTGGAGGAAGACGCCGTGGTCGCCTTTTTCGTTTTGCGGAGCTTCCTGACTGAATTCGTCGTAGGAAACCCAGTAACGGTTGATCAGGCGAAGTTTCCAGCAGCAGTTGTCGTACTCGAAACCACCGAAGGCTTCCAGCGTACGGTTGCGGTTGTAGTCGTACTGCCAGCGGCTGATCGCGCTCCACTGTGGAACGATCGGCCAGATGACCGAGAAGTCATGCTGCTGGATCTTGTAGTAGTCCTTCACGTAGCCAGGCTGGCCCGGGGTGCCGTAGTCGCCACCGCCCACCGTCCATTTGCCGGTGGTCTGGTCGTAGCGAACCTGGTCGTTACGATAGCGATAGCCGACGTTGACGATCTTGTTCGGGTTGTCCTCAGGCTGGTAATGGAACATCGCACTGCCGGAACGTGGGCTGCGGCTGTCCGGGTCCCAGTTGTAGTCGGCAGTGGTGCGCCAGTCGCGGTTCCAGCGGTATTCGTATTCCAGTGCGTATGGAGAGACATTGGCGTGTGCATCGTCACGAGTTTTCGGATCGATACCGGGCAACTGGACTTCGCGATCCTTGAAGTACAGGGCCTGGCCAATGCTGATGCGCTGACGTTCGAAACCGTTCTCTTCGATCCAGCGGTTGGTTACACCCAGCGAAAGCTTGTTCTCATCGCCGACACGGTCGGAACCGGAGAACCGGTTGTCACGGAATAGCGAGGCGTAGTTGAAGGTGTACTCGCCGGTATCGAAGACCGGGATGTCTTCCTGATTTTCCTCTGGTACATAGAGGTAGAACAGGCGAGGTTCCAGAGTCTGGCGATAGTTCTTGCCGAACCAGGTGGTGTTGCGGTCGAAGTACAGGCCGCTGTCGACGCTGACAATAGGCACACCACGGTTCTGGTTGCGGCTGTATTTGCCACCGATGTAATCGGTGCCGGTTGCTGCCGCGTAGTTTTCCTGTGCGGTGATCTGGCTCTTGCCAGTGCCGTCCAGGTCCAGATCGTACTGGGTGTACTGATACTTCAGGGATGGCTTCAGGAAGCCGTAGGTCCAGTCAAGTGGCAGGCTGACAGACGGCTTGAGGTTCAAACGATTGCCGTTGGCCCGGGCCAGGCCTTGGACGTTGTTGTCCAGGCGTGGTTCTACAGTCCCGTCTTCGTTGGTGAAGTTGCCACTTTGCAGATCGCGCTCAAAACGAACGATCTCGGTCTCGTAATCGAAATTCAAGCCTTCCGGGTGATACGGCAGTTGCCCGGTGAAGGTGATCTGCGGCAGGCGATCATACGGAGTGATGTTTGACACGGTCGCCAGTTGATATGCCTGAGCATTCAGGCGAGCGGTGTAGTTGTCGCCTCGGTAAGTCACCGAACCCTGCTGGTTCACATAGTCAGCGCTCTTCACACCGATCTGATCGGTGGTCAGATCCTGGAAGTAATACGGATCGCTGATCTTGGTGTAGTCAACCTGGGTATACACACGGGAGTCGAGACCACCCTTGTGTTGCCAGTTGTACATGTAGCGATTTTTTTCGTAATCAGACTGTTTGCTGCGATCGGTATCTTCATCGTTCAGATACGCCGCGCCGAACTGACCTTCGCTGGACTTGGTCAGGTAGCGGAACTCGCCTTCCATCAACAGGCCACGCTTGCTCATGTAGCGCGGATACAACGTGGCATCGTAGTTCGGTGCCAGGTTGAAGTAGTACGGGGTGACCAGCATGAAGCCGGTGTCGCTGCCGGTGCCGATGGTCGGCGGCAGGAAGCCCGACTGACGACGGTCATCGATCGGGAAGTAGATGTACGGCGTGTACAGGATCGGAATGTCCTTGACCCGCAGTGTCACGTTGGTCGCGGTACCGAAGCCGGTGGCAGGGTTCAGGGTGATGTTGTTGCCCTTGAGCTGCCAGGCGTTGCTGTTCGGTTCGCACGTGGTGTACGTGCCGTCCTTCAAGCGGATGATCGCGTTTTCGGCACGCTTGGCGTACAGCGCGTTACCGCGGATGCGCGATTTGTGCAGCACGTATTCGGCGTTGTCGACCTTGGCTTCACCGGTGTCGAGCTGCACATCGGCGTGGTCGCCGACGATCAGTGCACCGTTGTCGCGGATGCGCACGTCACCATTGAGTTCGGCGCGGCTCTCGGCCTGGTACAGGCTCGCCTCGTCGGACTCGACCTGCATGCTGCCCTGACGCAGGACCACGTCGCCGGCCAGCGTACCCACCTGATCTTCGGTGTTGTAGCGCGAGGCTTTGGCGCCGATAAAGGTCGGTGCGTCACTTTTATTCGTCTTGTCATTCATGCCAGGACGAATCGGTTCGATATAGGAACCAGAGCAGTAAGGACCGGTCTCGGCCAATTGGGCGGCGGTGAGCTTCTCGCGCGGAACCCAGTCGAGGTGACTGTAGTCTTCGCTACGGGATTTCAGGCCGCGGCCTTTGGCTTCGGTGACCAGCACAGGCTTGGCGCCGGTGTCGGAAGTGGAACCGTTCTGGGCCGGGGCTTCGCCAGCGGCGCTGACGGCACTGCCGTCATGCACCGGACGCGGCGGCAATGCAGCTGCCGGCGTCTTGGGCGCACAAGCCCAGCCACCCGTTGCCGAGACGGCGCAGTCATACTGCTCGGCGGCGACAACGAATTGACTGGCCAGAGGTTGCATAGCCAGCAGACTGCCGGTTACCAACAACGGAAATTTTTTACGAAACGCGGGGGATTTCAATGCCATCTTATTAGTCCGGGCTTCCTGCGTGCCATCTGCCCGCGGTGTGGGCCGCACGCCTCTCGATGGTCTGAAAAAGATGCTGGATAATAAAGCATGACCCGCTTGACGGCTAGCGCCGTCGGAGACCCTTGCAATGCCTGACCAAGATGTACGCTTGCAACACCTGAAAGTTTGGCTCGATGAACAGTTGGCAATCCTTTTTGCAGATCAGGGCTGGGGCGTCGTACCCCCGGCCACGTTGACCGCGGCCAGCAGCGACGCGAGTTTCCGGCGGTATTTCCGTTGGGAAGGAGCGGGCCGCAGCTTCGTCGTGATGGATGCTCCGCCACCCCAGGAAAACTGCAAACCGTTCGTGGATATCGCCTTTTTGCTGGCGAAATCCGGAATTAATGTGCCGAAAATTTATGCAGAAGACCTCGAACGCGGATTTCTTTTGCTCAATGACCTGGGCAACAAGACCTATCTCGACGTAATCGACAGCGAAAATGCCGACGTTTTGTTCAGCGATGCGCTGCAATCTCTGCTGGCTTTTCAGCAATTGCCGATGGTCGCACCGCTGCCGAGTTACGACGTGGCACTGCTGCGCCGCGAGCTGGAGCTGTTCCCCGAGTGGTACGTGAAGCGCGAACTCGACATCGAGTTTGATGCAGCGCAGCAGCAACAGTGGCAGGCCGTCAGCGATCTGCTGATCGACAGCGCTCTGGCCCAGCCGAAAGTGTTGGTGCACCGCGACTACATGCCGCGCAATCTGATGCTCAGCGCGCCGAATCCCGGTGTGCTCGACTTTCAGGACGCGGTCTACGGCCCGGTCACCTACGACGTCACCTGCCTGTTCAAGGACGCCTTCCTCAGTTGGCCTGAAGAACGTGTGCGTGGCTGGCTGGAAAATTACTGGCAGCAAGCCGCTGCGCTGAACATCCCGGTGCAGGCCGATTTCGAAGACTTCCTGCGCGCCAGCGACCTGATGGGGGTGCAGCGCCACCTGAAAGTCATCGGCATCTTCGCCCGCATCTGCCATCGCGATGGCAAGCCGCGCTATCTGGCCGACGTGCCGCGTTTCTTCGCCTATATAGAAGCGGTGATCGCTCGTCGTCCTGAACTGGCGGATCTGCAGGCGTTGCTCGCCAGTCTGCGTGGCGGAGTGACTGCATGAAGGCCATGATTCTGGCGGCAGGCAAGGGCGAGCGCATGCGCCCGCTGACCCTGACCACCCCCAAACCGCTGGTGCGTGCCGGCGGCGTACCGTTGATCGAATATCACCTGCGCGCGCTGGCAGCGGCCGGTTTCAGCGAGATCGTGATCAACCATGCCTGGCTCGGTCAGCAGATCGAGGATTATCTGGGCGACGGTTCGCAGTTCGGCGTGAGCATCCAGTACTCGCCGGAAGGTGAGCCGCTGGAAACCGGCGGCGGGATTTTCCGCGCCTTGCCATTGCTCGGTGACGACGCCTTCCTGGTGGTGAACGGTGACATCTGGACCGATTACGACTTCAGCGTGCTGCATCAACCGATCAACGGTCTGGCGCATCTCGTACTGGCGGACAACCCGGCCCATCATCCGACGGGCGATTTCACCCTGTCTGATGGTCGGGTGAGCGATGGTCAGCCCGGTGCGCAAACCCTGACCTACAGCGGCATTGCCGTGCTCCATCCGCAGTTGTTCGATGGCTGCGCCGACGGCGCATTCAAGCTCGCACCATTGCTGCGCAAAGCCATGGCCGATGGACAGGTCACGGGCGAGCGTCTGAAAGGCCATTGGGTGGATGTCGGTACGCATGAGCGTCTGGCCGAAGCTGAAGCATTGATAGAAGCGAGTCGTTGATATGTTGTGGCCAGGGACTCTGATTGGAGCCGGAGCAGGTTTTGCGATCGCCAGCATTCCGGGGGCCATGCTTGGGGCATTGTTGGGACAGGCGCTGGATCGGCGTCTGCACTTGCAGAGCTGGGGACACTTGCGGGAAAAACTCGGCGGACGGCCGATGTTGCGCAACGACGAATTGCTGTTCGTGTTGCTCGGGCGTCTGGCCAAGAGTGACGGGCGGGTGACGGACGGTCATATCCAGCAGGCGCGCAATGAAATGAACGCCCTGGAAATGAGCGAACCGGCGCGGCGGCGGGCGATTGCCGCGTTCAATCGCGGCAAGTCCGGCGGCGACCGCCTGCGCGGTTATCTGCGACGCCTGAGTGCTCAGCCGCATGCCGCCGAAGGCGTGTTGCGCGCGTGCTGGCGGATGGTCTGGGCCGACGGTCGCGCGGGCGTCAGTGAGCGTGAATTATTGGCGCAGTGGGGCAAGTGGCTGGGGTGGACAACGCACCAGATTCAGGCGCTGGCCAATGATTACGAGCCGAACAAACGGCCGATTGTCAGTGCGGCGATGAGTTATCAGGAAGCGATGCGCCTGCTCGGCGTGTCGGCGACCAGCGAGCCGGCGCAGATCAAGCGCGCCTATCGACGACTGCTCAGCCGTCATCACCCGGACAAGATCGCCGGCAGCGGCGCGACGCCGGAGCAGGTGCGTGACGCGACCGAGAAAACCCGCGAGCTGCACAACGCGTTTACGTTGATTCGAGCGCGACGGGATTTTCGCTGATCGTTAGAAGTTAGTTGTTGATGAGGGCCTCTTCGCGAGCAAGCCCGCTCCCACTTTGATCGCATTTCAGCTGAAGGAACGCGATCAGGGTGGGAGCGGGCTTGCTCGCGAATGGGGCGACTCGGTCTATCAGTCAGTCTTCTGCGGATTCAACCAGCCACGCACCCGCCGGAACAGCTGCTCCTGCTCAGCCTTTTTATCCGGCAACGCCTTGAGCGCTACTTGGCTGAACGCTGAAGTCTTCAAGCGCTTGCTGGCCTGCATGCGCTCAAGCGCCGCGGTGCGATCCAGTGCCTTGTCCATGTAGAAAATATCCGCCGTCGGCAACTTCAGGGTCGGCGTCAGCTCGGCCAGTGGCGGCTTGGCCTTGCTTGGCGTTTGCGCATCGACCATCACCAGCTTCTCGACCTGCGAACTCTGCCGCTCGCTGAGGAAGCGCGCCGCCCAGTAGGCGCCCGTGCCGTGACCGAGGACGACGACCCGGCGTGCGCTTTGTTGCTCGGCGTAGGCAATCGCCGCGTCGATCCGCGCAAAGATCCGTTCGGCATCCGCCTTGGACTGTTCTTCAGTCGTTTCGGCAACCACCTGATCCGCCACTTCCGCTTCACCGCCCGCCGCCTGTTCGATCGGTTGCGCGGTGGTGGAATCCTTGCTGCCACTTTCCGGGGCTTTCGGCATGGCGGCGGGCGCAATCACCCGCGGGGCGATGACATCGCTTTGCAGATCCGGCAGGGTGATGCTCAGGCTGCTCCACTCGACGTCGGGCAATTTGTTGCGCAGCGGGCCGATCACTTGCGGCCAGTCAGCGGTTTCGCCGGCGCCCGGGACGATAATCACCGCACCTTTCGGGTCGGCGGTGTTGGCCGGTTTCCACAGGGCGAGGAAAGTGTCGGCGCCGGCCTGCAGTTGCTGCTGTTCTTGCGCCGGGACTTTGCGTTCGAGTGCCGCGGCTTCTTCCTGACTACGCTCAAGCAGTGGCTGGCGTTCGGCCGGTTTTTCGGTGGCCGGTTGTCCGGCGGTGGAGGCGGGCGCCGGATCGGCGGCTTCGACGGAAAACGCACAAGGCAGGATCAGCGACAGGCACAATGCTGGCATTGCCAGGCGGTAGACAGAGGGCATCGGTTATTCCAGGCCAGAAAAGTATCCCGGCAGCCTAATGGGTTGGTCAGAATTTGTCAGTGTACGAGACTTCAATGATGCGTTTTTGCTGCCTGTGGGTTATCGGCTGGTTGTGTTTTCCCTTGATGGGCTGGGCGGCGTCTGCGCCGGCGGCGCACGCGGCGCTGTTGACGCCCGGCGAGCAGCAATGGCTGGCGCAGCACCGAGAGCTGCGCGTCGGTCTGGTCTTGCAGGCACCGTACGCGCAGTACGACCGGCGTCTGCAGCGCTTGTCCGGGGCCAATGTCGAATTGATGAAGTCACTGGCCAAAACCCTGAATGTCGATCTGAGCTGGCGCAATTTTCAGGATCTGACACAACTGGAGGAGGCCGCTCGCGAAGGTGAAATCGACATCGCCCCGGGCTTGACCCAGACCCCGGAGGCACTGCGCCTGTGGCTGTTTTCCGATCCTTACATGCGTGTGCCGCAACTGGTGGTCAGCGACCAGAAGAGCGGCGGCGTGGTCGAGCTGGAAAAGCTCGACAGCCTGTCCCGCGTCGCCGTGCGCATGCCCAGCGTCACCGCCGATTATTTGCGCAGCAATTATCCGCACCTGAATCTGCAAGGCGTGCCGCTGGAGCGTCAGGCGTTGCAACTGTTATTAACTCAGCAAGCGTCCTACGCCGTGGTGGACGAAGCGCAACTCGGGCGATTGTCCGCCGAGCCGGAGTTCGCCGGGCTGGTGGTGGTCGGCGATATCGGCTTGCCGCAGCTGTTGCGAGTCGCCACGCGGCGGGACTGGCCACAGTTGGCCGGGATTATCGAAAGCGCCTTGCGGGCGATCCCGGCCAAGGAGCTGGAGCGCCTGCACAACCAATGGCTGCAACCCAAGTACCCGCGCTTCACCGAATCGCCGGGGTTCTGGCAGAACCTCAGTCTGCTGTTTGCCGTGTTGCTGCTCAGTTGTGTGGCCATTGTGGTCTGGCAGCGACGCCAGCAACATAGCCTCGAACAGCGCCTGCTGGCGGCCCGGGAAGACATTGCCCTGCGCGCGGCCAGCGAAGAAGCCTTGCGCCTGACCCAGTTTTCCATCGATCAAAGCACCGTCGGCATTCTCTGGGTCAACTGGGACAGCCATGTGCGCTACGCGAACCGCGCGGCGGAACACATGCTCGGTTATCCACAAGGCGCGCTGATCGAACGGCCGCTGATCGACTTCGAACCCGGCCTGCACATGGACCGCTGGCTCAACCTGTGGAAACGCGCGCGGGCCAGTGAAGAAGGGCCGCTGAGCTTTGAAACCAGTTGCGTGCGCGCTGATGGCAGCATCCTGCCGGCAGACGTCTCGCTGAGTTTCCTGCGCTTTCGCGACAGCGAGTATCTGGTGGTTTACCTCACCGACGTCACCGAGCGTCGCCGCGCCCTGGCCGCCCTGCAGGAAAGTGAAGCGCGCTTGCAAGGCATCGCCGCCAACGTACCGGGACTGGTGTTCCGTCTGGAGCGGGCGGCGGTGACCGGGCAGATCGATTTCGCCTACATCAGTGAGGGCAGCGAGAGTCTGGTCGGTTACGCGCCGGCCGCCATCGCGCACCGTGACATGGGCTTGCGCAGTCTGGTGCATCCCGACGACAGGGCCAGTTACCACCAGACCCAGGATCAGGCGCTGGACACCGACAGTGACTGGTCGTGGCAGGGCCGCATCCTCACTCGCCAGGGCGAACAGCGCTGGGCCGAGATCAAGGCGATCACCCGCCAACTGGAGGATGGCGCCTATGTCTGGGACGGTATCGTCTGGGACATCAGCGAAAGCAAGCGCATTGAACTGGAGCTGGCCGCGTCCCGCGAGCAACTGCGCGAATTGTCGGCGCACCTGGAAAGCGTGCGCGAAGAAGAGAAGGCGCGAATCGCCCGCGAAGTGCACGATGAGCTGGGGCAGATGCTCACGGTGCTGAAACTGGAAACCTCGATGTGCGAGCTGGCCTATGCGCAGCTCGACCCGGGGCTGAACGAGCGCTTGAACAGCATGAAACGCCTGATCGCCCAGTTGTTCCAGTTGGTGCGCGATGTGGCGACGGCGCTGCGCCCGCCGATCCTCGATGCCGGGATCGCCTCGGCGATTGAATGGCAGGCGCGGCGGTTCGAGGCGCGTACGCAGATTCCGTGTCTGGTGCAGGTGCCGGACAATCTGCCGGCGCTCAGCGATGCCAAGGCGATTGGCCTGTTCCGTATCCTGCAGGAGGCGCTGACCAACGTCATGCGCCATGCCCAGGCGCATACTGTGGAGCTGACGCTGGTGCTGGAAGGCGATGAGTTGTGTCTGACGGTCAGCGATGATGGCGTAGGTTTTGTCGCCACTGCGGATCGGCCGACGTCCTTTGGTTTGGTCGGTATGCGCGAGCGGGTGTTGATCATGGGCGGGCGCTTGCAACTTGAGAGTGAGCCGGGGGAGGGCACCAGTCTGCATGTGTGGGTGCCGGTGAGTGAAGTTTGAAGGTTTGTGGTGTTTGAGCTGACGCTATCGCGAGCAGGCTCGCTCCCACAGGGTTTGGTGTGTACCTGAAATCTGGAGAAAAACTTGATCCGTGTATTGGTAGCCGAAGACCACACCATCGTCCGTGAAGGCATCAAGCAATTGATTGGCCTGGCCAAGGATCTGCAAGTGGTGGGGGAGGCGAGTAATGGCGAACAACTCCTTGAAACCCTGCGCAGCGTGCCATGTGAAGTGGTGTTGCTGGACATCTCGATGCCCGGGGTCAATGGACTGGAAGCGATCCCGCGGATTCGCGCGCTGAACAATCCGCCGGCGATTCTGGTGCTGTCGATGCACGACGAGGCGCAAATGGCTGCCCGTGCGCTGAAGGTCGGCGCCGCTGGCTATGCGACCAAGGACAGCGATCCGGCGCTGTTGCTGACGGCGATTCGCAAGGTCGCGGCCGGCGGGCGTTACATCGACCCGGAGCTGGCCGACCGGATGGTCTTCGAGGTCGGCCTGACTGACACGCGTCCGTTGCATTCGCTGTTGTCCGAACGCGAGTTCTCGGTGTTCGAGCGCCTGGCCCAAGGCGCCAACGTCAACGACATCGCCCAGCAACTGGCCCTGAGCAGCAAGACCATCAGCACCCATAAGGCGCGGCTGATGCAAAAGCTCAACATCACCTCGCTGGCCGAGCTGGTGAAATACGCGATGGAACATAAACTCCTCTAAGCACACCGTATTTCTACTGTGGGAGCGGGCTTGCTCGCGAATGCGGTGGGTCATCCAATCATTCAGTGACTGACACACCGCGTTCGCGAGCAAGCCCGCTCCCACAGGGAATCTCCATCTGGCCTGCAATTGTGGACATATCCATTAGCGACAGGCGCTTTTGCCTGTTCTTGCGGCTCGCCGCTCGTCGCTTGCCGCTGCGCTTGCCAAAACGCGCCATCCTTGTAGGGCAATCCCTACCCCCAACCTTCCATCCGGCTGAGGCGATTCTCTCCTGCGCCCCGATTTGCGTGACTGGCGCCAGCCACTAGGCTTGATCCACAGCAGTTACCAATAACAAAGGTGTGGGTATGAGCCAGGTCGATTCAAACGCAGGGACCAGTGACGTGCTGGTCAGCTTTCGTGGAGTGCAGAAGAGCTACGACGGCGAGAACCTGATCGTCAAAGACCTCAACCTGGACATTCGCAAGGGCGAGTTCCTGACCCTGCTCGGGCCGTCCGGCTCGGGCAAGACCACCAGCCTGATGATGCTCGCCGGGTTCGAAACCCCGACCGCCGGCGAAATCCTCCTGGCCGGCCGTGCGATCAACAACGTGCCGCCGCACAAGCGCGACATCGGCATGGTATTCCAGAACTACGCGCTGTTCCCGCACATGACCGTGGCCGAGAACCTGGCCTTCCCGCTGACCGTCCGTGGCTTGAACAAGAGTGACGTCAGCGACAAGGTCAAGAAAGTCCTGAGCATGGTCCAGCTCGACGCGTTCGCGTCGCGCTATCCGGCGCAACTCTCCGGCGGTCAGCAGCAGCGTGTGGCGCTGGCTCGGGCACTGGTGTTCGAACCGCAACTGGTGCTGATGGACGAACCGCTGGGCGCACTCGACAAGCAACTGCGCGAACACATGCAGATGGAGATCAAGCACCTGCACCAGCGCCTCGGCGTGACCGTGGTCTACGTGACCCACGACCAGGGCGAAGCCCTGACCATGTCCGACCGCGTCGCCGTGTTTCATCAAGGCGAAATCCAGCAGATCGCCCCGCCGCGCACCCTCTACGAAGAGCCGAAAAACACCTTCGTCGCCAACTTCATCGGCGAGAACAACCGCCTCAACGGCCGTCTGCTCAGTCAGAGCGGCGAGCGCTGCGTGGTCGAGCTGGGCCGTGGCGAGAAGGTCGAGGCGCTGGCGGTCAACGTCGGCCAGACCGGCGAACCCGTGACCCTGTCGATTCGCCCGGAGCGCGTGAGCCTCAACGGTTCGAGCGACCAATGCGTCAACCGCTTCTCAGGGAGGGTGGCGGAATTCATCTATCTGGGCGACCACGTCCGGGTGCGCCTGGAAGTCTGCGGCAAGACCGACTTCTTCGTGAAACAGCCGATTGCCGAGCTCGATCCAGCGCTCGCGGTCGGCGACGTGGTACCGCTTGGCTGGCAGGTCGAGCACGTTCGTGCGCTTGATCCGCTGTTAGAGGCGAACTGATCGCCCCCCGCAATACCAACACCAACCCTGCACGTGGAGAGAACAATAAATGTTGAGATCCCTGAAGTTGACAGCCCTGACCCTGGGCCTGATGGGTGCGGCACACGCGATGGCCGCCGGCCCTGATCTGACTGTGGTGTCGTTTGGCGGGGCGAACAAGGCCGCCCAGGAAAAAGCGTTCTACGCACCGTGGCAGGCGGCGGGCAACGGCAAGATCGTCGCCGGCGAGTACAACGGCGAAATGGCCAAGGTCAAAGCCATGGTCGATACCAAGAGTGTGTCTTGGGATCTGGTGGAAGTTGAATCCCCGGAGCTGGCCCGTGGCTGTGATGAAGACATGTTCGAACAACTCGACCCGGCGCTGTTCGGCAAGACCGAAGACTATGTAAAAGGCGCGATCCAGCCGTGCGGCGTGGGCTTCTTCGTCTGGTCGACCGTGCTGGCATACAACGCCGACAAGCTCAAAGCGCCACCCGCCAGTTGGGCAGATTTCTGGGACACCAAGAAATTCCCGGGTAAGCGCGGCCTGCGTAAAGGCGCCAAGTACACTCTGGAATTCGCGTTGATGGCTGACGGTGTTGCACCAAAAGACGTTTACAAAGTATTGGCCGGCAAGGACGGTCAGGATCGCGCCTTCAAGAAACTCGACGAACTCAAGCCTTACATCCAGTGGTGGGAGGCGGGCGCCCAACCGCCGCAATACCTCGCTTCCGGTGACGTGGTCATGAGCTCGGCCTACAACGGTCGCATCGCGGCCGTGCAGAAAGAATCCAACCTCAAGGTCGTCTGGAACGGCGGCATCTACGACTTCGACGCGTGGGCCATCCCGAAAGGTCTGGACAAGACCCGCGCCGATGCTGCGAAGAAGTTCATTGCCTACTCGGTTCAGCCGCAGCAACAGAAGACCTACTCGGAAAACATCGCCTACGGCCCGGCCAACACGCAAGCGGTACCGCTGCTGAGCAAGGACGTACTGAAAGACATGCCGACCACCCCGGAAAACATCGCCAACCAGGTGCAGATCGACGTCAGCTTCTGGGCTGACAACGGCGAGCAACTGGAGCAGCGCTTCAATTCCTGGGCTGCGAAGTAACCATCGCTCCCACTATGAGGGCTACTGTGGCGAGGGAGCTTGCTCCCGCTTGAGTGCGCAGCACTCACAAAATTGGCACTGCCAACACAATTTTGGGGCCGCTTCGCAGCCCAGCGCGAGCAAGCTCGCTCGCCACAGGGAATCGCCATCCTCAGGCATGGTGTTTCAACACAACAGAGGTGGTTCGCCACCTCTGTAACGATCAAAGATTTGCGGAGTACGTCATGGCCATCGCCGTTCCCTTGAACGAGGGCACCAGCCCCACCTTGAAGCAGAAGCTCAAGCGCGCCGAGCGGGTCAACCGCTGGAAGGCTCAGGCGTTGATTGCGCCGCTGGTGCTGTTTCTGTTGCTGGTGTTCCTGGTGCCGATTGTGGCGCTGCTCTATAAAAGCGTCGGCAACCCGGAAGTGGTCGGTGGCATGCCGCGCACCGTGGCCGCCATCGCCAGTTGGGACGGTCGCGGCCTGCCCGCCGAACCGGTTTATAAAGCCGCCGGCGAAGACCTCGCCGAAGCCCGCAAAAACCAGACCTTGGGCGATCTGTCCAAGCGCTTGAACATGGAGTTGGCCGGCTATCGCAGCCTGCTGACCAAAACCGCCCGCGCGCTGCCTTTCGCCAGCGAGCCGGCCTCTTATAAAGAAGCCCTCGAAGCGCTCGACGAGCGTTGGGGCGATCCGGCCTACTGGCAAGCGGTACGCCGCAACACCAGCAACATCACGCCTTACTACCTGCTGGCGGCAGTCGATCACCGCATCGACGACCTTGGTGAAGTGGCGCCGGCCACCCCGGATCAGGCGATCTACCTCGACATTTTTGCCCGGACTTTCTGGATGGGGCTGGTCATCACCGTGATCTGCCTGTTCCTCGCCTATCCACTGGCCTACCTGCTGGCAAACCTGCCCTCGCGGCAGAGCAACCTGCTGATGATTCTGGTGCTGCTGCCGTTCTGGACTTCGATTCTGGTGCGGGTCGCGGCGTGGATCGTGTTGCTGCAATCGGGCGGGCTGATCAACAGCGCGCTGATGGCCATGGGCATCATCGATAAGCCGCTGGAGCTGGTGTTCAACCGCACCGGGGTCTACATCTCGATGGTGCACATTCTGCTGCCGTTCATGATTCTGCCGATTTACAGCGTGATGAAAGGCATCTCGCCGACCTACATGCGCGCCGCGATCTCGCTGGGCTGCCATCCGTTCGCCAGTTTCTGGCGGGTGTACTTCCCGCAAACCTACGCCGGTGTCGGCGCCGGTTGCCTGTTGGTGTTCATCCTCGCCATCGGCTACTACATCACCCCGGCGCTGCTCGGCAGCCCGAACGATCAAATGGTCAGTTACTTCGTCGCGTTCTACACCAACACCAGCATCAACTGGGGCATGGCCACTGCGCTGGGCGGCCTGTTGCTGCTGGCGACCGTGGTGCTGTATCTGATCTACAGCTGGCTGGTGGGCGCCAGTCGCCTGCGCCTGAGCTAAGGGGAATTTGAAATGCTGAGTCCTTACATGTCGCCCATCGAACGGGTGTGGTTCTACAGCTTGCGGATTCTCTGCGGCCTGATCCTGCTGTTCCTGATTCTGCCGGTGCTGGTGATCGTGCCGCTGTCGTTCAACTCCGGCAGTTTTCTGGTGTACCCACTGCAGGGCTTCTCCCTGCACTGGTATCAGGACTTCTTCGCCTCGGCGGAATGGATGCGTTCGCTGAAGAACAGCATCATCGTCGCCCCCGCGGCAACGGTGCTGGCGATGGTCTTCGGCACGCTGGCCGCCATTGGCCTGACCCGTGGCGATTTCCCCGGCAAGGCGCTGGTGATGGCGCTGGTGATTTCGCCGATGGTGGTGCCGGTGGTGATCATTGGTGTGGCAAGTTATCTGTTCTTCGCGCCGCTCGGCCTGGGCAACAGCTTCTTCTCGCTGATCGTGGTGCACGCGGTGCTGGGTGTGCCGTTCGTGATCATCACCGTGTCGGCGACGTTGCAGGGTTTCAATCAGAATCTGGTGCGGGCGGCGGCCAGCCTCGGCGCATCGCCGCTGACCACGTTCCGCCGGGTGACCCTGCCGCTGATTGCGCCGGGAGTGATTTCCGGGGCGTTGTTTGCTTTCGCCACATCGTTCGATGAAGTGGTGGTGACGCTGTTCCTCGCCGGCCCCGAGCAGGCGACGCTGCCACGGCAGATGTTCAGCGGGATTCGCGAGAACCTCAGTCCGACGATTGCTGCTGCGGCAACTTTGTTGATCGCCTTCTCCGTCATCCTGCTGTTAACCCTCGAATGGCTGCGCGGTCGCAGCGAAAAACTGCGTACCGCGCAGGTCTGATGCCCAGATCAAAAGCCACCCCCTCACCCCAGCCCTCTCCCCCAAGGGGGCGAGGGGGAAAGGGAGCAGATCTTCATGCTGTTCAGAATCTGAGTTCGACTCGGTATTGCACGTCGATGGACTTCGAGAGTGCAGCTCGGTCAGTCCCCTCTCCCTCCGGGAGAGGGTTAGGGTGAGGGGCTTTTGCTCTTGATTATTCACCAACTGAATACCAGACAACCCCAAACCCTCAACTACGCTTGTGCTCAGCTCCCACATCTATAAGAGGCTGCGCACAATGAGTCTGTCCCAGTTCAAAATCGCTCACAAACTGATCACCGGCGCCGGGGCCATCGAGCAACTGGCGGCGGAACTCACGCGGCTGGATATCGACAACCCGCTGATCGTCTCCGACGCCGCGCTGGTCAAGTCCGGCACCGTGGAGCTGGCGCTGTGCCAATTGGGCGGGCGCGAGTACGAGATTTTCGATCGGGTGCTGCCGGACCCGGAAATCGCCATCGTCGAAGATTGCATGCGCGTCTATCGCGAGGGCGGGCATGACGGCTTGATCGGCCTGGGCGGCGGCAGTGCCATCGACATCGCCAAGAGCGTTGCCGCGTACGCCGGCTATCACGGCGCGCTGGAAGACCTGTTCGGCGTCGATCAGGTGCCGCGCAAAGGTCCGCCGCTGATCGCCATCCCGACCACCGCCGGCACCGGCTCGGAAGTGACCAACGTCGCCATCCTCTCCGACAAGGTTGCGCAACTGAAAAAAGGCATCGTCAGCGACTACCTGTTGCCGGACGTGGCGCTGGTCAGTCCACAAATGACCCTGACCTGCCCGCGCAGCGTCACCGCCGCCAGTGGCGTCGATGCGCTGGTGCATGCCATCGAATCCTATCTGTCGGTCAACGCTTCGCCGATCACCGACTCGCTGGCGCTCGGCGCAATCAAGTTGATCGCCAGGGCGCTGCCCAAGGCCTACGCCAATGGCGGCAATCTGCAAGCCCGGGAAGACATGGCCACCGCCAG
Source organism: Pseudomonas sp. MWU12-2020 (assembly GCF_023100605.1). NCBI lineage: Bacteria > Pseudomonadati > Pseudomonadota > Gammaproteobacteria > Pseudomonadales > Pseudomonadaceae > Pseudomonas > Pseudomonas sp. MWU12-2020. The sequence continues at coordinate 22,286 of NZ_JALMEX010000018.1, read as the reverse complement.
CCTGATGGCCGGCATGGCGTTCGGCAATGCCGGGGTCGGCGCGGTGCATGCGTTGGCCTATCCGTTGGGCGGGCGTTTCAACATCGCGCATGGCGTCAGTAACGCCTTGTTGCTGCCGTATGTCATGACCTGGAACAAGATGGCCTGCGTCGAGCGCATGCAGGATATCGCCGAAGCCATGGGGGTGAAGACCGCTCATCTGAGCGCCACTGAGGCGGCGGACAAAGCCGTGCAGGCCATGACCGAGTTGTGTGCGGCGGTGGAAATTCCTGCCGGGCTGCGCAGTTTCGGTGTGCCGCAAGAGGCGATCCCGGCCATGGCTGTGGAGGCCGCGGGAATCGAGCGTTTGATGCGCAACAACCCGCGCAAGCTCAGCGCTGCGGATATCGAGAAGATCTACCGAGCGGCGTACTGATCATCGCGGTCACGGTGCGCGCACGGAAACTTGAGGTATACAATGCGCGCCATCGTGATTTAGCTCAGAAAAGGTGCGTCATGCAGCCCTTCGTAATTGCTCCGTCGATTCTCTCCGCCGACTTCGCCCGCCTCGGCGAAGAAGTGGACAATGTTCTGGCCGCCGGTGCCGACTTCGTCCACTTCGATGTCATGGACAACCACTACGTGCCGAACCTGACCATCGGTCCGATGGTTTGCGCGGCATTGCGCAAGTACGGCATCACCGCGCCGATCGACGCGCACCTGATGGTCAGCCCGGTGGATCGCATCGTTGGCGACTTCATCGAGGCTGGCGCCACTTACATCACCTTCCACCCGGAAGCCACGCTGCATGTTGATCGTTCGTTGCAACTGATCCGTGAAGGCGGCTGCAAATCCGGTCTGGTGTTCAACCCGGCGACCCCGCTGGACGTGCTCAAGTACGTGATCGACAAGGTCGACATGGTCTTGCTGATGAGCGTCAACCCGGGCTTCGGCGGGCAGAAGTTCATTCCTGGCACCCTCGACAAACTGCGCGAAGCGCGGGCGATCATTGATGCCTCGGGCCGCGACATCCGTCTGGAAATCGACGGCGGCGTCAACGTCAACAATATCCGTGAAATCGCCGCGGCCGGTGCTGACACCTTCGTCGCCGGTTCGGCGATCTTCAATGCGCCGAACTATCAGGAAGTCATCGACAAGATGCGTTCCGAACTGGCGCTGGCGCGCCCATGAGCGGTTTTGAGCAGCTGTTCCCGGGGCAACTGCCACGGTTGGTGATGTTCGATCTGGATGGCACGTTGATCGACTCGGTTCCCGACCTGGCGGCCGCGGTGGACACCATGCTGCTCTCCCTCGGCCGCAAGCCTGCCGGCATCGAGGCGGTGCGCGAGTGGGTCGGCAACGGCGCACCGGTGCTGGTGCGCCGGGCGCTGGCCGGTGGCATCGATCATTCGGCGGTGGACGACGTCGAGGCCGAGCACGCGCTGGAAGTGTTCATGGAAGCCTACGGCGCGAGTCATGAGCTGACCGTGGTCTATCCCGGCGTGCGCGACACCCTCAAGTGGTTGCACAAGCAGGGCGTGGCCATGGCGCTGATCACCAACAAGCCGGAGCGTTTCGTCGCACCGCTGCTGGATCAGATGAAGATCGGCCGCTACTTCAAATGGATCATCGGCGGCGACACCCTGCCGCAGAAGAAGCCTGATCCGGCCGCGCTGTTCTTCGTGATGAAAATGGCCAACATCCCGGCCTCGCAATCGCTGTTCGTCGGCGACTCGCGCAGTGACGTGCAGGCGGCGAAAGCGGCGGGGGTTAAGTGTGTGGCGCTGAGCTACGGCTATAACCACGGTCGACCGATTGCCGAGGAATCCCCGGCACTGGTGATCGACGATCTGCGCAAGCTAATTCCCGGTTGCCTCGGTACTGCCGCTGAGATAACGTTGCCCGACGCTTCTCAATCTCCTTCTGGAAACGCCATCGTGGTGGTCACCCGCAAACTCTGGATGAAAGTCATCAAGGCCCTGGCCCGCTGGCGTTGGCGCGCCTGACTGGTTCCTGGCCGGCTTGCCGGCGCGTTTGCATACCTGACTGTTAGCACCTCACACCACGAGGCACCTCATGATCCGCGAAGAATTCCTGCGCTTGGCCGCTGACGGCTACAACCGCATTCCGTTGGCCTGCGAAACCCTGGCCGACTTCGACACGCCGCTGTCGATCTACCTGAAACTGGCAGACCAACCCAACTCCTATCTGCTCGAATCGGTGCAGGGTGGCGAGAAATGGGGCCGTTATTCGATCATCGGCCTGCCGTGCCGCACCGTGCTGCGGGTGCACGACCATCACGTGAGCATCACCGTCGATGGCGTCGAGACCGAAAGCCATGACGTCGAAGACCCGCTGGCCTTCGTCGAAACCTTCAAGGCCCGCTACAACGTGCCGACTATCGCCGGTCTGCCGCGTTTCAACGGTGGTCTGGTCGGCTACTTCGGTTACGACTGCGTGCGCTATGTCGAGAAACGTCTGGGCAAATGCCCGAACCCGGATCCACTGGGCGTGCCGGACATTCTGCTGATGGTCTCTGATGCGGTGGTGGTGTTCGACAACCTCGCCGGCAAGATGCACGCGATTGTCCTCGCTGACCCGGCGCAAGCCGATGCTTACGAGCAGGGGCAGGCGCAATTGCAGGAACTGCTGGAGAAACTGCGCCAGCCGATCACCCCGCGCCGTGGCCTGGATTTCAGCAAGCAACAAGCGGCTGATCCGGTGTTCCGCTCCAGTTTCACCCAGAGCGACTACGAAAAAGCCGTCGACACCATCAAGGAATACATCCTCGCGGGCGACTGCATGCAGGTCGTGCCGTCGCAGCGCATGTCGATCGACTTCAAGGCCGCGCCGATCGATCTGTATCGCGCTCTGCGTTGCTTCAACCCGACGCCGTACATGTACTTCTTCAACTTCGGCGACTTTCACGTCGTCGGCAGTTCGCCGGAAGTGCTGGTGCGGGTCGAAGACAACCTGATCACCGTGCGCCCGATTGCCGGCACTCGTCCACGCGGAGCTACCGAACAGGCGGATCTGGCGCTGGAAGAGGATCTGCTGTCGGACGACAAAGAGATCGCCGAGCACCTGATGCTGATCGACCTCGGTCGTAACGACACTGGCCGGGTTTCGGAAATCGGTTCGGTGAAGCTCACCGAGAAAATGGTCATCGAGCGTTATTCCAACGTGATGCACATCGTCTCCAACGTCACCGGCCAGTTGAAGGCCGGGCTGACCGCGATGGACGCGCTGCGGGCGATTCTGCCGGCGGGCACTTTGTCCGGCGCGCCGAAGATCCGTGCGATGGAAATCATCGACGAACTGGAGCCGGTCAAGCGTGGCGTGTATGGCGGTGCGGTCGGTTACTTTGCCTGGAACGGCAACATGGACACCGCGATTGCGATTCGTACCGCGGTGATCAAGAACGGCGAGCTGCACGTGCAGGCCGGTGGCGGCATCGTTGCCGACTCGGTGCCGGCACTGGAATGGGAAGAAACCCTGAACAAGCGCCGCGCAATGTTCCGTGCCGTGGCCCTGGCCGAGCAGACCCCGGAAAGCTGAGTTCACACAGTCCCCCTGTGGGAGCGAGCTTGCTCGCGAATACGGCCTGACATTCAAAATGGATGTCGGCTGATACACCGCTTTCGCGAGCAAGCCCGCTCCCACATTGTGTTGTGATCAGCCATAAAAAAACGCGGCGCCTTTGAGGGCGCCGCGTTTTTTATGCCAGCAGATCAGAAATCGAGGCTGACCCCGACGTTCACCCCCTGCTGGGTAAAGTCATCATCCTTGCGCACGTTGTAGCTGGCGCGCAACGCCAAATCCTGCGTGAGCTTGTGGCTCACGCCCAGGTTCAGGCGATTGAGGTTGGTCTGCGGCTCGTAGCCTTCGAGGGTAAAGCGATTACCTGGCAGGCTGTTGAGGTTGATGGTCAGATCCTGGCGGTCGTCGTTGTACTCACGTTCGTGAGCGAATTCGCCGAACACTTCGGTCTGCGCCGTGATCTGGTACTTGCCTTGAATACCCAGGCCCAGACGTCGCGAGTTGCGTGACTGGTCATCGAAGGTCAGCGCTGTGGCGTCCGCGCCTTTTTCCGAATAACCATCGACTTCAGTCTTGCCGAAGTCGGCGCTGACAAACGGCGACAGGTGCCACGGACTGCTGGCCTGCTGCGCAATGTCGTAGCCGATGCGGCCGCTGATCGCCAGTACATAGCCGTCGGTGTCGCCTTTCTCCCCGCGCTCGTTGACCCCGAGCTGGAATTTACGCTTGAGGCTGTCGTAGTCGAGTTTCCCGGCGGTCATCGCCAGGTCGCCCCACCAGCGATCTTGCTGGTACTGGGCGAACGCGGTGCCCATGTAGGAGTTGAGTTTGTATTCGGAGTCAGCGTCGCCGGCTTCGAGTTTCTGGTGGTAGAGACCCGCGGCCAGACCGACCCGCCAGGCTTCGTTGACGCGATAGCTGCCGCCGATGTTCAGGTTATAGCCATTGCCATCGGCACTGGCTGCGCTGTGCTGGCCGTCGAAATCCTGATGTTGGCCGCCACCGGCGACAATCGCCCGCCATTGACCGATGCCCTGCCAGTTTTCCCAGTCGGCCAGCCATTGATTGCGCAATTCATCCTGGTGCGCGCGCAAGGCGCCTTGAGCCATTTCCGGCAGCAGGGTCAGTTCCCACGGGGCGGCCAGCAGGGAGTAGGCGTAGTCGGCGATCAGGCGTTGGCCGGCTTCGGTCGGGTGCACCGAGTCGTTGTAGATCAACTTGGTCGGATCCGGCGTGGCGCTGTTGATGCCGTATCGGGCGTTCTCGGTGCAGCTGTTGCCACTGAAGCAGGTGGCGGTCAGGTTCTGGTCGGTGGCGAGACCGAACTGCGCCGGGTTGGCGAACACTTCCTTGAGCAGCACAGGAATGTTGAGCGGGATGATTTCAGCGTTGATGCCCTGCAACTGGCTGACCAGTTCGGTGTTGAACTGCGCGCTGAGCTGGGAGGTGAAACCCTGCAGCGGCGAGCCGTTGATCGCCGGGGTCAGGCCGATGTCCGGCAGTAGCCAGACCATGATGTATTTGGCTCCGGCGCCTTGCAGTGTGCGTACGCTGTCGGCCAGGCGATCGGCTGCCGAGCTGGCCTGATCGAGGCTGAGCACGCGACCTTGCAGGAAGTCGTTGCCGCCACCGGACAGGTAATACAGCGCGTTCGGATCGGCACGGAAGCCGTTCGACGGCAGGTAACCGGCGCGGGTGCGTTCACCGGTGGCCGACTCCGTGGTGATCGAGTCGAGGATCTGGTCAGTGCGATAGCCGCCGACCGCCCAGTTGTTGCCATCGGGCAGACCTTCGCTGGCGCGTACCGCCGAGGATGAAGAGGCGGTCTGGTTCGGATTGAAACCCAGCTTGCCGCCAATGATCTGGGTGGCATTAAGATCTCGGTTTTCCCCGGTTCCATCCTTGTACAGCGGGCCGGTGCGGTTGGTGTAGCGCTGGGTGGCGCCGGCAGGGCCGCCCGGGTCGCTGAAGGTCCCGGCATCGTTCAGACTGTCGCCGAACACGATGAAGTTGGAATAGGGCGCGGGTGCTGCGTAAGCCTGGGCGCAAGCCATGGCGAGCAGGCATCCGGCAAGCGGTACAAACAACGTCTGTTTGATCATGAGCAAGTCCGTTTATTTATTGTTGTAGTGAACAAAACGACAGTACCAAAAACTTCCGGCCTTTTGCCATCGGTCGCGAACACCCCTGTTGTTTTGCCCCCCGTCAGCCCCGCCATATTGCACGCTCTGCCCAGCTAAGTTACTGTGCCGGAACGTATGAACGAGACCTTCCCCGTGTTGATCGTCAGCAAACTTCTGGATCAAGTCATCAAGGCACACGCCCGTTGGCGTTGGCGCGCCTGAATCTTTTCTGCCGGCCCGGCCGGATCTGTATCGCTTTGCCTTCCTTGCCCGTTTGAAATACCGCTGTGCCGACGCCACCTGTGCGTCCGACATCGTGCAGCGCCCTGCGGGCAAGTCATTCGAAGGCTGTCTCCAAGTCAGAATTCAAGAGGTTCGAAACGCCATGTTGCTGATGATCGACAACTACGACTCCTTTACTTACAACGTTGTGCAATACCTCGGCGAGCTGGGGGCCGAGGTCAAGGTCGTGCGCAACGACGAACTGACCATCGCTGAAATCGAAGCGCTCAACCCGGAGCGCATCGTGGTCTCGCCAGGCCCATGCACGCCGACTGAAGCCGGCATTTCCATCGAAGCCATCAAACATTTCGCCGGCAAACTGCCGATCCTTGGCGTCTGCCTGGGCCATCAGTCCATCGGTCAGGCCTTCGGCGGCGATGTGGTGCGTGCCCGTCAGGTAATGCACGGTAAGACTAGCCCGGTATTCCACGAGGACAAGGGCGTTTTTGCCGGTCTGAATCATCCGCTGACGGTTACCCGCTACCACTCGCTGATCGTCAAACACGATACTTTGCCCGAGTGCCTGGAGCTGACCGCGTGGACGCAGCACGACGACGGCTCGGTCGATGAAATCATGGGCCTGCGTCACAAGACCCTGAACATTGAGGGCGTACAGTTCCACCCTGAGTCGATCCTGACTGAACAGGGCCATGAACTGTTTGCCAACTTCCTCAAACAAACCGGCGGCACGCGCTAAGGACTCCCATGAACATCAAGACAGCCCTGAGCCGTATCGTCGAACACCTCGACCTCAGCACCGAAGAAATGCGCGACGTGATGCGCGAAATCATGACCGGTCAATGCACCGAGGCGCAGATTGGCGCGTTCATGATGGCGATGCGCATGAAGAGCGAGAGCATCGACGAAATCGTCGGCGCGGTTTCCGTGATGCGTGAGCTGGCCGATCAGGTCGAACTCAAGACCCTCGACGGCGTGGTCGATGTGGTCGGCACCGGCGGTGACGGTGCGAACATTTTCAACGTATCGACGGCGTCCGCGTTCGTCGTCGCGGCGGCGGGTTGCACCGTGGCCAAGCACGGCAACCGTGCAGTGTCGGGCAAAAGCGGCAGCGCCGACCTGTTGGAAGCAGCCGGCATCTACCTGAACCTGACGCCGGTACAGGTCGCCCGTTGCATCGACAACGTCGGCATCGGTTTCATGTTTGCCCAGACTCACCACAAAGCCATGAAGTACGCTGCCGGCCCGCGTCGCGATCTCGGCTTGCGTACGTTGTTCAACATGCTCGGCCCGCTTACGAATCCGGCCGGTGTGAAACATCAGGTGGTGGGCGTGTTTACCCCTGCGCTGTGCCGGCCATTGGCCGAAGTCTTGCAGCGCCTGGGCAGCAAGCACGTACTGGTGGTGCATTCGAAGGACGGTCTGGACGAGTTCAGTCTTGCTGCGCCGACCTTCGTCGCTGAACTGAAGAACAACGAAATCACCGAATATTGGGTCGAGCCGGAAGATCTGGGCATGAAGAGCCAGAGCCTGCACGGTCTGTCGGTCGAAGGCCCGGAAGCTTCGCTGGCGCTGATCCGCGATGCGTTGGGCAAGCGCAAGACCGAAAACGGCCAGAAGGCTGCCGAAATGATTGTGCTCAATGCCGGTGCGGCGCTGTACGCGGCTGACCTGGCGACCAGTCTCAAAGAAGGCGTGGCACTTGCGCACGATGCTCTGCACACCGGTCTTGCTCGGGAAAAACTCGAGGAGTTGGGTGCCTTTACCGCGGTATTCAAAGTGGAGAATGAGGGATGAGTGTACCGACGGTTCTGGAAAACATTCTGGCGCGCAAAGTCCAGGAAGTCGCCGAGCGCAGCGCTCGCGTCAGCCTGAGCGAGCTGGAAAGTCTGGCCAAGGCGGCCGATGCACCCCGTGGTTTTGCCCAGGCCCTGCTGGCGCAGGCCAAGACGAAGCAACCGGCGGTGATCGCCGAAATCAAAAAGGCTTCGCCGAGCAAAGGCGTGATCCGCGAAAACTTCGTGCCTGCCGATATCGCCAAGAGCTACGAGAAGGGCGGGGCGACCTGTCTTTCCGTGCTGACCGATATCGACTACTTCCAGGGCGCTGATCTCTACCTGCAACAGGCCCGCGCCGCGTGCAAATTGCCGGTGATCCGCAAGGACTTCATGATCGATCCGTACCAGATCGTCGAAGCCCGTGCGCTGGGCGCCGACTGCGTGCTGCTGATCGTCTCCGCACTGGACGACGTGAAAATGGCCGAGCTGGCCTCGGTTGCCAAAGGCGTCGGTCTCGATGTGCTGGTTGAAGTGCACGATGGCGATGAGCTGGAACGCGCATTGAAAACCCTCGACACGCCACTGGTCGGGGTCAACAACCGTAACCTGCACACCTTCGACGTCAGCCTGGAAACCACCCTCGACCTGCTGCCGCGCATCCCGCGCGATCGTCTGGTGATCACCGAGAGCGGCATTCTCAACCGTGCCGATGTCGAGCTGATGGAAATCAGCGACGTCTACGCATTCCTGGTCGGCGAAGCGTTCATGCGCGCGGAAAGCCCGGGTGTTGAATTGCAGCGCCTGTTCTTCCCGGAGCGTGGTGTGCCGGTCAGTGGTTCGACCCTCGACTGATCTGCTTCAGACCGAGTCGCCCCTTTCGCGAGCAGGCTCGCTCCCACAGGAAATGTATTCTTGATGTGGGAGCGAGCCTGCTCGCGAAGGGGTCATAAGATTCACTACAGACTGCTCGTCTAACGGATTTCTTTATGACTCCAGTTTGCCTCCCCATCGAAGCCGGCCTGCAAGCCGAACAAGACTTGTTGGCCTCGATCTGTGCCGGCGATGCCGAATTCGGCCTGCTGTTCTGGCAACCCAGTGATCGCGCCTTGGTCATGCCGCGTCGCCTCAATCGTCTGCCCGGTTTCGAGCATGCCTGCGAAGTCTCCGCTGCTGCCGGTTGGCCGGTATTGCTGCGGGAAACCGGTGGTGAACCGGTCCCGCAATCCGCTTCAACCATCAACATCGCGTTGGTCTACGCCCCGCCCCGCAGCGAGGGTGATCTGAACCGCATCGAAACCGGCTACCGGCGTCTGTGCGATCCGATCTGCGAGTTGCTGGATGAGTTGGGCGGCACGTCGTCGTTGGGCGAAATCGCCGGCGCGTTCTGCGACGGTCGTTTCAATGTCAATCTCGACGGCCGCAAGATGGTCGGCACCGCTCAGCGCTGGCGCCAGAGTCAGGGCGGTCAGCGTCCGGTGGGGCTGGTGCATGGGGCGATGCTGATGGATAACGAGCGCGATTCGATGGTCGCGGCGGTCAATCGCTTCAACGAGGCTTGCGGTCTGGAGCAGCGGGTACGGGCCGAAAGCCACATCGCCCTGCATGAGAAGTTCGTCGCGCCAACGGCTTTGGCGCGTCTTGATGAACTGTTTCGACTGATGCTGGCGCAGGTCTACAGCGCCTGAGTAGCGCGCTTAGCGCGTGCCGAAGACCACCATGGTCTTGCCTTTCACATCGACCAGGTTGCGTTCTTCAAGATCCTTGAGCACGCGACCGACCATCTCCCGCGAACAACCGACAATCCGCCCGATTTCCTGACGCGTCACCTTGATCTGCATGCCGTCCGGGTGGGTCATCGCGTCAGGTTGCTTGCACAACTCCAGCAGGCAACGGGCCACGCGACCGGTGACATCGAAGAACGCCAGGTCGCCGACCTTGCGCGTGGTGTTGCGCAGGCGTTGTGCGATTTGTCCGCTGAGAACGTAAAGAATGTCTGGATCCTGCTGCGACAATTCGCGGAACTTTACGTAGCTGATTTCGGCAATTTCACATTCAACCTTGGCCCGCACCCAGGCACTGCGTTGCTGCTCCTGACCCGCTTGTTCGAACAGGCCCAGCTCGCCGAAGAAATCCCCGGCGTTGAGGTAGGCGATGATCATTTCACGGCCGTCGTCATCCTCGATGAGGATCGTCACCGAACCCTTGATAATGAAGTACAGCGTGTCCGAGCGATCGCCGGCGCAGATGATGTTGCTCTTGGCCGCATGGCGACGGCGCTGACAATGCATCAACAGCTTGTCGAGGTTCTTGATTTTGGGTGTGGGGGTAATAGCAACCATGGTTGTATCCCGAAAAGACTGCACGGTGATGTTTGATTTTTTATGAGGCGCTGAAGGCGGTCGCTACACAGGCTGACAATTGGCGCCAGCGAATTGGCGCCAGCTTACCAGACACTTCGTCGAAAATTCGAGAAATTACCTACACCGCAGAGGCATCCGTCCTAGGAACACCAAGCGCTGTCAGAGCAAGGGCCTGTGCTAAGCTGGCAACCCTTTTTTCTACAGTGGAGTCTTGGCGATGAAGGCACGCATCCAATGGGCTGGCGAAGCCATGTTCCTCGGCGAATCCGGTAGCGGTCATGTCGTGGTCATGGACGGTCCGCCGGACGCCGGTGGTCGTAATCTGGGTGTTCGCCCGATGGAAATGCTCCTGCTGGGCGTTGGCGGTTGCAGCAACTTCGACGTGGTCAGCATCCTGAAGAAGTCGCGTCAGGCGGTTGAAAGCTGCGAAGCGTTCCTCGAAGCCGAGCGCGCGACCGAAGATCCGAAGGTGTTCACCAAGATCCACATGCACTTCGTGGTCAAGGGCCGGGGCCTGAAAGAAGCCCAGGTCAAGCGCGCCATCGAACTGTCTTCCGAGAAGTATTGCTCGGCCTCGATCATGCTCGGCGCGGCCGGCGTGGCGATCACTCACGATTATGAAATCGTCGAACTCGGCTGAGCCGACATTCAACTATCATAAAAGCAGTGCAGACTCTGGCGATCCCTCGCTGACGTCTGCATAATGCGCCACTTTTTTCAGGGCAGTGATCGGTCAGCCGACGGGTCATCCGCCTGAACAGATAACCAAAATCGCCATCGCGAAGAGGTGTTAACCGTCCTACGCAGGTGCGTTGTTCGCACTTGACGGGCATGCTTGATCACGCGGCTGCGCCGCATACATAGAGAGTTTTTAACGGTGAAAAGCAAACTCAAGCTCCACGGGTTCAATAACCTGACAAAGACCTTGAGCTTCAACATCTATGACATCTGCTACGCGGAAACCCCGCAAGACCAGCAGGCTTACGTCGAGTACATCAATCAAGAGTACAACGCCGAACGCCTGACGCAGATTCTCACGGAAGTTGTCGAAATCATTGGTGCCAACATTCTGAACATTGCCAGTCAGAATTATGAGCCTCAGGGTGCCAGCGTCACGATTCTGATCTCGGAAGAGCCGGTGACCCCGACTGACAGCCAGATCGAAGAGTCCCCGGGTCCATTGCCCGAAATCATCCTTGCCCACCTCGACAAGAGTCACATCACGGTGCATACCTATCCGGAAATCCATCCGGACGCCGGTATCGCGACGTTCCGTGTGGACATCGACGTGTCGACCTGTGGTGTCATTTCACCGCTTAAAGCGCTCAACTTCCTCATTCACCAGTTCGATTCGGACATCGTGACCGTGGATTACCGTGTGCGCGGCTTCACCCGTGACGTTGAAGGCAACAAGCACTTCATCGACCACGAGATCAACTCGATCCAGAACTACCTTTCCGAAGACACTCGCGACGCGTACCAGATGACCGACGTGAACGTGTACCAGGAAAACCTGTTCCACACGAAAATGCTGCTGAAGAACTTCGAACTGGACAACTACCTGTTCGGCGACGCCACCAGCAATCTGTCGTCCGAGCAGCGCGCTCAGGTGACCGAGCGTGTGAAACACGAAATGCTGGAAATCTTCTACGCGCGCAACATGCCGACGTAAGATTTCCGGGCACAAAAAAGGCGACTACCGTGCGGTAGTCGCCTTTTTTATTGCCGAAAAACAGAACCCTGTGGGAGCGGGCTTGCTCGCGAAGGGGCCCTGCCAGACAACACTGAAGTCAGATCCTGTAGGTACTCTTGGTCATCACCTTCGCCAACAGGCTCATTCCGAACTTCACCGGCGCCGGAAAGCGGAAACCACCCGCATCCAGTGCACTCTCCGCATGATGTTCTTCATCAATGCGCATCTGCTCCAGAATCGCCCGGGACTTCTCGTCCTCGGCCGGTAATTGCTCCAGGTGTTCGTTCAAGTGCTTGCACACCTGATGCTCAGTGGCCGCGACGAAACCGAGGCTGACCTTGTCACTGATCAGGCCGGCCACAGCGCCGATGCCGAACGACATCCCGTAGAACAACGGATTGAGCACGCTGGTATGGCTGCCCAGTTGATGGATGCGCTGTTCGCACCACACCAGATGGTCGATTTCTTCTTCGGCGGCGTGTTCCATGGCGGCACGTACCTGCGGCAACTTGGCGGTCAGCGCCTGCCCCTGATACAGCGCCTGGGCGCAGACTTCACCGGTGTGGTTGATGCGCATCAGGCCGGCGACGTGGCGGGTGTCTTCGTCGCTCATCTGCACATCCGGCTGCACGATGGCGGGTGACGGGCGGTACGGCTGGCCACTGAAGGGCAGCAGGGTGCGCATCGCGGCATCGGCTTGCAGCAGAAGACGGTCAATCGGCGAGTAGTGACGTTGGGTAGTCATGCTGACCTCCGGGAAAAATCTCGACGGCCAGTTTAACCGAATCGGCCGGGGAAGGTTTGCGCTGGGTCATTGCCATGCAGAGAGCACGGTGGTGTTTTTGTGGGAGCGGGCTTGCTCGCGAAGACGTCGGCACATTCAAAGTTTCAGTGCCAGACAATCCGCTTTCGTGAGTAAGCCCGCTCCCACAGGGGCTGATGCAGTGAATCAGCCCGGTGGCCAGTTCATCTGACGCTGACCGAGTACGTGCATATGAATGTGATAGACGGTCTGCCCACCCTTTTCATTGCAGTTCATCACGACCCGGAAGCCTTCCTCGCAGCCCAGCTCCAGCGCCAGACGCTGGGCAGTGAACAGGATGTGCCCGGCCAGTGCCTTGTCGTCTTCGGTCAGGTCATTGAGGGTACGCACCGGTTTCTTCGGGATCACCAGAAAATGCACCGGTGCCTGAGGAGCGATGTCGTGGAACGCCAGAACCTGGTCGTCCTCGTAAATGATCTTGGCCGGGATCTCCCGGTTGATGATCTTGGTGAACAGAGTATCCACTGCTGTTTTCTCCGTTGTGTGGGCTGGCCTGAGTGTACGCATGGGGAATGCCCCCGCCCAGTGTTTTGCCGTAGGACAGTTCAGCGCGGGCAGTAAGCCTTGTTGACCATGCCGACGAGGGTGCGATTGAGCCAGCGCGAGCCGAGGCGTGGCAGGAAGGCGAACCAGCGATTGCGCCTCCCGGGAATGATGATGGCGCGGTTTTTTTCCAGTGCACGCACGGTGTACAGCGCGACTTCCTCGGGACTCATCAGCAGCTTGCTGTCCTTGAGTTTGTCGCTGTTGAGCTGCGCCGTGCGGAAAAATGCGGTGCGGGTCGGGCCGGGGCAAAGCACCGAAACCTTGACCGCGCTCTGTTTGAGCTCGACCCGCAGGGCTTCGGAGAAGTGCAATACGTAGGCTTTGCTGGCGTAATAAGTGCTCATCCACGGACCGGGATTGAACGCCGCCACCGAGGCGACGTTGAGAATCTGCCCGCCGCCCTGCAGCGCCATGCTGTTGCCGATGGCGTGGCACAGGCGGGTGAGGGCGAGGATGTTGACTTCGATCAGGTCCTGCTCGGTCATCCAGTCCTGGGCGAGGAATGGGCCGCAGGTGCCGATGCCAGCGCAATTGACCAGCAGATCGATCTGCCGGTCGCCTTCTTCCAGTTCCAGCAGGAACCCGGACAAGCGCAATGGCTCGCCGAGGTCGCAGGCGCGGAACAACACCTCCACGCCAAAGCGCTGGGTCAGTTCGATCGCGATACTTTCCAGCTGATCACGCTGGCGAGCCACCAGAATCAGGCTGCGGCCGCGCCGGGCCAGAGCTTCAGCCAGGGCCAGGCCGATGCCGCTGGAGGCGCCAGTGATCAGAGCGTAACGGGTCATGCAATTCTCCATCGCAACAGCTCCGCGCCAGCGACGCAGGTGTCACGGCGGGGAGCGCTGTTCATTCTTTCGCAGAGTCTACAGGGGCCGGGGCCGCTTCGGCTGCATCGTCCACGGAATTCGCCGGTTCAGTCTCGACCTCGACTTCATCGGTGGTGACCGAGCCGCTTTCGTAGCTGCTCTCAAGGTTGCTTTCGTATTCCTGCTGAATGGCCGAGATGCCGCCGAGCATGCCGCCGGCAAATATTAGGGCGAAGAACACGATCCACAACGAGCACAACACTTTGACCGCGGTACTGTTGGGTGGCGGTGGCGGGCCGTAGCGGTTGGCCCCGGTATTGCCCGGCACGACCATGATCACCAGCGGGAAGAAGCTGCCCACGAACGGCACCAGGTTCAGCAGCCACAGCCAGCCGGACCATCCGATATCGTGCAGGCGCTGCACGCTGAACAGGATGCTGACAATGATGAAGCCGAGGAACAGGAAGAACGCGAATATCCCGCCGATGATCAGACCGGTGGTGGAGTCGCCACTGACCAGTCCGAGCGCGAGCAGAGCGAATATGCCAACGATCGGCAGGGTTACCAGGCTCAGTACCATCGTCCAGGCCAAAAACCGCAGGCGACCGATCCGGCCTTCAACGCTGAAAGGCTTGAGCACAGCGAAGGCGGGCAGGTTCTCGCCAACCTCGGCGCGTGGTGGTGCGTAGGGGGAGGCTGGTTCTGCAATGACGGGCTGATGTTCGTCCACGTCCGCCAGATTCAGCTCGATTGCCGTTTCCGCCTCGATCCGCGCGTCGATCCCGGTTTTGCTCAGTGCTTGCAGATAAGTCTGCGCATCACTGTGAGTCAGGTCGCGCTTGAGGGCGACGGTGCTGCCGTTGAACAGGCGCTCGATGGCAGCGACATCGCTTTTGAACAGGGCTGCCAGATTGAGCTTGGCGGTGGTGAGATCGACGCCGGGCTGCAGAGCACCGTCGAAAACGATCTTGTAACGAGGTTCGCTCATGGTCGGGGCATCCTTGTCGCGAATGAATTGAAGGTCAGCAAGTGTAAGGCCAGTCGGTCGATCACTGGCCTGATTTTTCTCAGCGCGGCCAGCGTTTGGGCAATTGCGCCGCGCGTTCCAGCGCCTGACGGTATTCCGCGTCGAGCCGGGCGATCAACTGATCCACACTCGGCAAGTCGTCAATCTGGCCCACGCCCTGGCCGGCGGACCATACGGTCTTCCAGGCCTTGGCTTCGTCGTTGATCGGTTTGAGCTTGTCGCCGAAATTGACCTCACCCTTGCCTTGCAGCGCGGCCATGTCGAAACCTGCCGCCTCCAGGCTTTGGCGCATGAAGCTGGCCGGCACGCCAGAGACGGCAGGAGTATGAATGATGTCCGCCGCTTTGGCCTTCAGCAGCATGTCCTTGTAGGCGTCAGGCGCATGACTTTCGGTGGTGCCGATAAATCGCGTACCGAAGTAGGCCAGATCCGCGCCGAGCAGTTGTGCGGCCAGGATCTCATTGCCGTGGTTCAGACATCCTGCAAGCAGCAGGGTTTTATCGAAGAATTCGCGGATCTCGGCGATCAGTGCAAACGGGCTCCAGGTGCCGGCATGGCCCCCGGCGCCCGCCGCAACGGCGATCAAGCCGTCGACTCCGGCTTCGGCAGCTTTCTCGGCATGCCGGCGCGTGGTCACGTCGTGAAATACCAGACCACCGTAGCTGTGAACTGCGTCGACCAGTTCCTTCACTGCGCCAAGGCTGGTGATGACAATCGGCACCTTGTGCTCGACACAAATGTTCAGGTCCGCCTGCAGGCGCGGATTGCTGTTGTGCACGATCAGGTTCACGGCATACGGTGCCGGGTTGTCCAGCGTCGCCAGTCCCGCTTCGATCTGCTCCAGCCAGGCCTTGAAACCGCTGCTTTCACGTTGGTTCAGCGCCGGGAAACTGCCGACCACGCCGTTACGGCAGCAGGCGAGCACGAGCTCCGGGTTGGAGATCAGGAACATCGGCGCTGCCACTACCGGCAGGCGCAGACGTTGTTCGAGCAGAGCGGGCAGCGACATTGGAAATCCCCCGAGGTGTTATGCCTGTATAGAAGTTAGAACGGCTTGACCACGACCAGAATTACGATAGCCAGCAATATCAGAACCGGCACTTCATTGAACCAGCGATAAAAGACATGGCTGCGGGTGTTCTCGCCACGGGCGAAGCGTTTTACCTGCGCACCGCACATGTGGTGGTAACCGATCAGCAAGACCACCAGGGTCAGCTTGGCGTGAATCCAGCCGCCCATGCTGAAGATGCCCGGATTGAGGTAGATCAGCCAGCCGCCGAAGATCAGCGTGGCGATCATCGCCGGGCCCATGATGCCGCGATACAGCTTGCGCTCCATGACGCTGAAGCGTTCCTTGCTGATCGCGTCTTCACTTTGCGCGTGATAAACGAACAGCCGGGGCAGATAGAACAGCCCGGCAAACCAGCACACGACACTGACGATGTGAAACGCTTTGATCCACAGATAGAGCATTTTTAGTTATTCCCAGGTTCACGGTAGCCGGGATAGTAGAGGCTTGAGCGTCCGCACGTCACCTTGATGGTTGTCGCAGGGGCGCGCGGCCCCTATTATCGACGGCTTTCCAGTGGGTTCGTTGAGGGCAGGTTTATGGTCAAGGTCGGTATCGTCGGCGGCACGGGTTACACCGGTGTCGAACTGCTGCGTCTGTTGGCACAGCATCCGCAGGCAGAAGTGGTGGTGATCACTTCCCGATCCGAGGCCGGTCTGGCCGTGGCTGACATGTACCCGAACCTGCGCGGCCACTATGACGGTCTGGCGTTCAGCGTTCCCGATATCAAGACCCTTGGCGCTTGTGATGTGGTGTTCTTCGCCACTCCGCACGGCGTTGCCCATGCGTTGGCCGGTGAACTGCTGGCGGCGGGCACCAAGGTCATCGACCTGTCAGCGGACTTCCGTCTGCAGGATGCTGAAGAATGGGCCAAGTGGTACGGCCAGCCACACGGTGCGCCGGAATTGCTGGACGAGGCGGTCTACGGTCTGCCGGAAGTCAATCGCGAGCAGATCAAGAAGGCTCGTCTGATCGCCGTTCCCGGCTGCTATCCAACCGCTACGCAGTTGGGTTTCCTGCCGCTGCTTGAGGCGGGTCTGGCTGACACTTCGCGTCTGATCGCTGACTGCAAATCCGGCGTCAGCGGTGCCGGTCGCGGCGCGTCTGTAGGCTCGCTGTACTCCGAGACGTCGGAAAGCATGAAGGCCTATGCGGTGAAAGGTCACCGTCATCTGCCGGAAATTCGCCAGGGTCTGCGTCGCGCTGCCGGTAAGGCCGTTGGTCTGACCTTTGTGCCGCACCTGACGCCGATGATCCGTGGCATTCACTCCACCCTCTATGCGACCGTGGTCGATCGTTCGGTGGATCTGCAGGCGCTGTTTGAAAAGCGTTATGCCAACGAGCCGTTTGTCGATGTGATGCCCGCCGGCAGCCATCCGGAAACCCGCAGCGTGCGTGGCGCCAATGTCTGCCGCATTGCAGTGCATCGTCCGCAGGATGGTGATCTGGTGGTGGTGCTGTCGGTGATCGACAATCTGGTCAAAGGCGCGTCGGGTCAGGCGGTGCAGAACATGAATATCCTGTTCGGCCTGGATGAGCGCTTCGGCCTGTCCCACGCCGGCATGCTGCCGTAACACTTTCGGCAACACAGCAAAAAGGCCCGTCAAACGGGCCTTTTTGCATTCTGGGCAGTTGGTCGGGTTTATTGATATACCGTAACAATAGTTGACCGATTTTCTAGGACAAGCGGATAATGCGCGTCATCACGCATTATGGCGGCGTAACGCCGGGAGATAGTCAGCATGAGCGTCGAATCCTTCACCCCCACGGCTTTGCAATTCACCCAAGGTGCTGCGCACAAGGTGAAGAGCCTGGTCGATGAAGAGGGGAATGATCGCTTGAAGCTGCGCGTATTCGTTACGGGCGGCGGTTGTTCGGGGTTTCAGTACGGCTTCACCTTCGATGAGGATGTGGCCGAGGACGACACCATCGTCGAGCGCGAAGGCGTGAGTCTGGTGGTCGATCCGATGAGTTTCCAGTACCTGGCGGGTGCCGAAGTGGACTACCAGGAAGGTCTGGAAGGTTCGCGCTTTGTGATCAAGAACCCGAACGCCACCACGACCTGTGGTTGCGGCTCTTCGTTCTCGATCTGATCGCACCTCGCTACACACAACAAAACGCCGCAGAGCCTTACGGTTCTGCGGCGTTTTTTGTTGTCGGCGTTTTGTTCAGTTGGGGTAAATGGCGCCGAGTATCCGCAGGCCTTTGGCGCCGGTGACGCTCGGACGGTTGGCGGCAATGCCTTCGAGGCAGCAATGGGCCAGCCAGGCGAAGGCCATTGCCTCGACCCAGTCCGGATCGACGCCGTGAGTGGCGGTGCTGGCCACGGTAGCGTTTGGCAACAGGTCGGCCAGACGCTTCATCAGCGTGACGTTGTGAGCGCCGCCGCCGCAGACCAGCATTTCCCGGGTATCGGCTTGAGCGGTTTGCAGCGACTCGACAATGGTCAGCGCCGTCAGTTCGAGCAGCGTTGCCTGGACGTTTTCAGGGGCGAAGCTCGGTAACTCTGAGAGATGGTGTTCCAGCCAAGGCAGGTTGAACACTTCCCGGCCAGTACTCTTTGGACCTTTGGTCACGAAGAACGGATCGCTGAGCAGCGCTTTCAGCAAGACTGGCTCGACAGTGCCGGTGGCTGCCCACTGACCGTTGCGATCATAGTTCTCGCCGCGTTGCTGATGAATCCAGGCATCCATCAGCACATTCCCAGGGCCGCAGTCGAAACCGGCTACAGGCCTGGTCGGCTCAATCAGACTCAGATTGCTGAAACCGCCGACATTCAAGACTGCACGGTTACCGCTACGCTCCTCGAACAAAGCTTCATGGAAGGCAGGCACCAGCGGCGCACCCTGGCCGCCAGCAGCCACATCACGGCTGCGGAAGTCACTGATCACGGTGATGCCGGTCAACTCGGTCAGTAGTGCGGGATTGCCGATCTGCACGGTGAAGCCGCGAGCGGGCTCATGGCGAATGGTCTGACCGTGGCTGCCGATTGCGCGAATGGCTTCAGGTTTGAGTTGCTGCTGATCGAGGAGGGTGTTGATGCCCTGTGCGGCGAGTTTTACCCAGTGCTGCTGGGCGAGCGCCGAGCGGGCGATCTCGTCTGGGCCGCTGGCGCACAGGCCAAGCAGCTCGGTGCGCAGGGATTCGGGCATGGGGATGTAGTGCGTGGCGATCAGGGCGATCGCCGAGGTCTGCTCGATCAGGGCGATGTCCAGCCCGTCGAGACTGGTGCCGGACATCACGCCGATATAAAGAGCCATGGCTTAGCGCTTGCTCGAAGCCAGCATGGTGGCCTTCTCTTGGTCCATGCGGGCCATCAATGGCTGGCTCTGTGCAAGGAAGCGTGCACGCTCGGATTTGGCGATCGGATCAGCCATCGGCAGCTTCTGGCCCAGTGGGTCGACGTGAACGCCGTTGACCTGGAACTCATAGTGCAAGTGCGGTCCGGTGGACAGGCCGGTGGTACCGATATAGCCGATTACCTGGCCCTGCTTGACGGTGCCGCCGGTTTTCACGCCTTTGGCGAAGCCTTGCATGTGGCCGTAGAGCGTACGGTAGGTGTTGCCGTGCTGAATGATCACGGTGTTGCCGTAGCCGCCGCGGCGACCAGCCAGCAGCACTTTACCGTCGCCGGCAGCCTTGATTGGCGTACCGCGTGGAGCTGCGTAATCGACGCCTTTGTGGGCGCGGATCTTGTTGAGGATCGGGTGTTTGCGGCCCATGGAGAATTTCGAACTGATGCGGGCGAAGTCCACCGGGGTGCGGATGAACGCCTTGCGCATGCTGTTACCATCGGCGGTGTAATAGCTGCTGTTGCCTTGTTTATTGGTGTAACGCACGGCGGTGTAGGTCTTGCCGCGGTTGGTGAAGCGCGCAGACAGGATCGGGCCGGTGCCCACTGCCTTGCCGTTGACCACTTTCTGCTCGTAGATCACGTCGAATTCGTCACCCTGGCGGATGTCCTGCGCAAAGTCGACGTCGTAGCCGAATACGCTGGCCATATCCATGGTCAGGCTATGGGACAGGCCTGCGCGGGCAGCGGATTGTGACAGTGAGCTATTGATCACGCCGTGCACGTAAGCCGTGCGAACGGTAGGTTTAGCGGTGACGCGGTTGAACGCATAGCCCTTGTCGTTCTTGGTCAGGGTGATGGTTTCTACGTCGCTGACCTTGCTGTGCAGGCTGGTCAGTTGGCCTTGCGGGTTCAGTTCGAACTCGAGCTTCTGGCCGTGCTTGAGCTGGCTGAACTGTTTGGCTTGTTTATCACTGGCCAGGACTTCATGCACGGCGGCGGCTGGCAGGCCGACTTTCTCGAATAATGTAGAGAGCGTATCGCCCTTTGAGACGATGACTTCGCGATGTCCCGGGGCTTTCGGTTTTTCCGCAGTCGGAGCAGGTGCAGGTGCGGCCTCAGCGGTTTTCGGGGTGTCTTCGGTGCTGTTTTCGATCTGGGCGAAAGGTGAGGCTACTGGCTCATTTGTGGCTTGAACCGCGTCAGCAGCGTCTTGATCTTGTGTCAGTTGTTCAGCAGGACTTTCCAGTTCAAGGCTCAGGGTCGTCTTTTTGGCTTCAACATCACTGGAAGGGAATACCAGGAGCGCCAGGCTGAGAAGGGCGGCGATTCCACTTGCGGCAAGCAGGTGGGTCTTCGGGTAAAGCGGTGGCGCTTTAGACGGTTCAGTGGTCATAAGTAATTTTGACTTTGAAAAAAGATGAATTGGAAAAGATGAATGACATGATGAAGATGAAATAACTGTATAAAATATAACCAAATCATCCCCGAAGCAAGTCTACAGACAGCCTGTCTGCAGATTGGTGTCCGTGCGCCGGGCAAAACTTGTAATTGGTGCGCGATCTTGTATGGTTGGTTCCCTTTGAATCTGAGCCTTGCGGGTCTGTTATGAAGTCGGTTGAAGAGCAGCTAGCGCTGATTAAACGTGGTGCGGAAGAACTATTGGTCGAGTCCGAGCTGATCGAGAAGCTCAAGCGCGGCCAGCCGCTGCGTATCAAGGCTGGTTTCGATCCAACCGCCCCGGATCTGCACTTGGGTCACACCGTGCTTATTAATAAGCTGCGCCAGTTCCAGGAATTGGGGCATCAGGTGATCTTCTTGATTGGTGACTTCACCGGCATGATCGGTGATCCAAGCGGCAAGAGCGCTACGCGTCCTCCTTTGACTCGCGAGCAGGTTTTGGAAAACGCCGAGACCTACAAGTCTCAGGTATTCAAGATTCTGGATCCGGCGAAAACCGAAGTTGCGTTCAACTCCACCTGGATGGATCAGATGGGGCCGGCGGACTTCATTCGTCTGACTTCGCAATACACCGTCGCGCGTATGCTTGAGCGTGATGACTTCGATAAGCGTTACACCACCAACCAACCGATCGCCATTCACGAGTTTCTCTATCCGCTGGTTCAGGGTTATGACTCGGTTGCTCTGCGCGCGGATGTCGAGTTGGGCGGTACTGATCAGAAGTTCAACTTGCTGATGGGGCGTGAGCTGCAGCGTGGATATGGCCAGGAAGCTCAGTGCATTCTGACCATGCCGCTGCTAGAGGGTCTGGATGGCGTGAAGAAGATGTCCAAGTCGTTGGGCAACTACGTCGGTATCCAGGAAGCGCCAGGTGTGATGTACGGCAAGCTGGTCTCGATCCCGGATGCGTTGATGTGGCGTTACTTTGAGCTGCTCAGCTTCCGTTCGATGGATGAGATCGATGCCTTCCGTGCGGATGTAGAGGCTGGGGCTAACCCGCGCGATATCAAGATCAAGCTGGCAGAAGAGATTGTCGCTCGCTTCCACGGTGAGGAGGCTGCCGCCAATGCGCATCGCGCTGCTGGTAACCGTATGAAGGATGGTGAACTGCCGGATGATCTGCCGGAGATTGAGCTGGCTTCTGCTGAAGATATGCCGATTGCGGCCGTCCTTAATAAGGCAGGCCTGGTGAAGAACTCGGCGGCTGCGCGTGATCTGTTGGCTTCCGGCGGTGTGCGTGTGGATGGTGAGGTGGTTGATCGCTCCTTTATATATGTACTGGGTGCGACCCACGTTTGTCAGGCGGGCAAGAAGGCATTTGCACGCATCACGCTGAAATCTGAATAAAGTTGAATCTAGGGGTTGACGGCGAATTTTAGAAGTCTATAATTCGCCCCACTTCCGGCGCAGTCGAAACGGAAAACTCCTTGAGATTCAATGAGTTATGCGGTTTTCGACAGCGGCTTGCTTCAGTTCACCGAAGCCTGGAAGGAGTTGAAAGGGCGGTGATGTTTGGCTCTTTTGACGGTTCGATCTTCTCGGTCGG
>NZ_JALMEX010000017.1:0-65836 GCF_023100605.1 Pseudomonas sp. MWU12-2020 | reverse complement strand
AAGTAAGTCGCACCAGGCGAAACAAGCAGACAAAAAAACCGCCCCGACCGAAGCCGGGGCGGTCCACTTCTAGACCTTACAGAAGATCGTCAAAGTGATCCCGCAGGAATTCGAACAGGCGATAAGCCTGAAACGCTTTCCATACGGAGTCCCACGCACGTCCAAACTTAGACATACACGGCCCTCCCGTGGTTGGGCCGTACCTCCAGCACGCTTACCGGAACACGCGCACCTTCGGAAACACACCAAGCGTTCCCTGTGAGGCGGCTGGGCTAATGGCCTCCCGAATAGATCCGGCACGGATTACTAGGCCCGTGTCGGGAGGGCCAAAATTCGCGCGCAGACCCGGCCAACTCAAAGGGTGAAGAACGCGGAACAGGTCCGATGTTAACCGATATTTGCCAGCCAAATGGGGGCAAGATGTGCACACTCGTTGAATATCCGACAGATTGGGCGGCGCGCTGCCCTGGGCGCCGGCGGCGCGCGGCGGTTGCGCGCAGCACCGACTGGCAGTTGATTTAAATGTGGACATATTCCGCAAAGCCCCATATTTACAGGCGCGCAGGCGGCGCGCCGCTTGTCGCTAGTCATTGCGCGCAGCGGCGCGCGATAGTATTCTTCGTACACACCAAGCGTTCCCTGTGAGATAGCAAGTCCGGCCACTAACCTGACTTGCAAAAAAAAACCGCCCTACTAAGGCGGTTTTTTTGTGCCCGGCATTTATGCCGGTGGACTCCTCACAGCTCAACAGTGAATCCAGACAAGCCCACCGCATCGGCAAATTTGCCAACGGCCGACAGACTGGCCCAGATCCGCAGCGGCTCGCGGCGTGAGCGCACCGGGATCAGTCGCGCGGTGGGGCCACCGAGGCGCACTGACAGTGTCCATTGGTGGTTATCGCCGGCCACGCGGCCGACCACAGCTTCACGGATCGCGTGCTGACTGACCAGCGCTTTCAGGGTGTCTGACTGGATCGCCTCGCCGATCATGGTACCAACTCCCCTCGGCGATCGTCGGCGATCCGGTCAAACGCCATATACAGGCCTTCCAAGGACGACGCATTCAACGCGCGCGCAGTTTCGAGGCCGAGGCCGAAACCATCCGCGCGGTCGACGGCGCGCTGCAGCTCGGCGGCGTTGCGCGCCTGGTGAATGGCGAGCAGCAAGCGGCCGGCCTGCTTGCGCACGGAGTCGGGCAGATTCAGCGGTGACAGCAAGGCGTCGACCTCGATCATCCCAACCCCTCCCCGCCCGGCGACGAATCATCCGACAGCTTGCCACCCAGCACCCGGTAGAGAACCACAGCCCCGATCAGGCTGCTGACAAGCAAAATCATAAACATGAAGAGGTTTGAAAACGGCGTCATGAGCGGCGCAAAGCGCTCCGGCAGTTGCAACCCCAGCGGCAGAACCAAATAAAGGGCCATAAAGAGATACAGCAGCGCGAACTGGTGTGCTGTGCGCAACCGATAGCGGCGCCGCAGAAGTTCCACGCTGCGTTTGGCCAGCACGGCGGTGTACAGCAACAACAGCCCGCCGATCAGCGCTTTCTCCAACGCCAAAGGTGCAATGTCATGTTCCATCAAAGGTCGTTCTCCTTGTGGGGTTCATCGGCCACGCCCTTGGGCAATCGGGCGTGGATCTGTTCGACGGGCATTTCCCGGATCATCACGCGGGCATTTCCCGGATGCTGCTGCAGCACAGCACGCGCGACGTCGGTTTTGTCCGGGGTGAACGCGCTCGGCCGGCGCGGCAACGGGTTGGCCATGCTCACAGCTCCCGGCCGGCGAAGCCGGCGCGCCATTGTTTCCAGCCGGTCATGACGTAGCTTTTCAGGCGGATCTGCAGGTCGAACGGCAAGCCGCCGGCATCGTCCAGTCCGCACAGGTAGGTTTCCAGTTCGCCCAGGGCGTCGGAGAACGGCCCCGGCGCGACGGCGCCCAGTACCGCATTCATCCGGTCGCGCAGGCCCTGGGCAATCGTCGCCGGCAGCGCGTCGACCAGCTCGCGCACGCGCGCGCGGGTCATGGGCGGTACTTCGTACTGTTCAATCGTCAGCGGTCGTATGGTCACGGGCAGTCCTCGTCGTCGTGGTAGTCATCATCGTTGTGGTCATCGCGCAGGTCGTCGTCCCATTCATCACGCACGCCAGACCAGCCACATTCGGCCTCGGCTTCCTCCGGAGAAATGTCGGCTTCCAACTGGCGGCGGCGTTCGCGGGCCAGGTCGGCCTCATGGGCCGGGTCGTCGTATTCCATGTTGCACCCTCGTCACTGTGCCTGTGGTGATGTTTTGGGTTGGCTCGGCGGCGGGATGACCTGGAAGGCGGCGCCTTGGCTCCAGCGGCAGGCGGATTTGATCAGGTGCAGGATCTGCGCGTCGGTGGACAGGGGGGACAGGTTGATCACCCCCTTGCCGGCGGCAAAGCGTTCTTCCAGTTCCAGGTTCAGTTCGGTTTCGGCATCGGGGGTGGTCATCGGCGGGTAGCCTCCATTTTTGTCCGGCGAAGTGGCCGACACTGCGTAAAACCAGAGTGCCGGGGGTCGGTATGCCAGTCTAGGGGGGTTTGGTTTCCGTGGCCAGAAAAAAGGGGAGCCACCCCTTAGCCGGGTGTACCCCCCTCTTTTACATAAACGGCGTTACTCGTACTCCCCGGCACCCTCCCCCGCTTCGCGGATCCGCGCGGCGGATTTTTCGCCGGCACCGGTCATTTCGATTTTTTTTCAGTTCTCGGGCTTCGGATTGGTCAGGTCGACATCGAGGACGATAAATACAGTTGTACCCAATGGCCTTTATCCATGTTCGACCTATTACTCTCCCTTCAACCCTCGGCCCTTCACGTGGCCCAACTCGTCACACCCTACCTTCCCCTGTTCGACGTCCTGTCGTCGGTGGCCACGGCCATCGGTGTGGTCGTGGCCGTGGTGGACACTATTCATCACTGGTGACCTCGATCCCCCACCGGATCCGGTGGGGGATGTTTCCGGTACCGGATCGGCCGAGTGAATTTGCCACAAGAGGAACCCCGACGGCCGTCGCCCGAGACTGGACAGCGGCGCCGTCGTGACACCCTGCGGAAAAACCCCAAGTGGAACCGCCGGCCGTCGTGACGGCACGCTAGCGGCATATCCACCGAGGGGCACACTCCCATGCAACGACTGTTCAAATTCCTGCTCTGGCTGGCCCGGCAACTGGTCATCGAGGCGATCCGGACTCTGCTGCGCGAAGGCTGGCAGGCGCTCAAAGACTGGCTAACCAATCCGTTGGCATGACGGCGAGTTGTGGTCAGGTCAGGCCTGTTCGGCGGCCTTGAATTCACGCACCCGCGCTTCGGCCGCTTCACGCGCGTCGTCCCACAGCGTCAGGCGCTCGGTGTCGGTGATCGCCGCCACGTCGTACAGCGCCTCGGCATAAGCGCGGGCGTGTTCCTCGGTACGGTCGATGTACGGGCGGCTCGCCTTGGCGATGGCCAGCACCTTGCGCCGGGCCTGATTCAGGTACAGCGTTTTTTCTTGATCGGTATAAGTCGGCATGGCGGGGGTTCCTTTCTATTTTGGGTAAGCGGTGGCACGGAAGGCCGCATAGGCTTCGTCGCGATCGTTGATCGCGTCGGCCAGATCGCCCTCGGCCGACATTGCCGGCAGATGGTTCAACACGCCACCTAAGAACGCATCGGCCAGTTCCAACCGCTTATCGTTGAGCTTCTTTTTATCCGAGCCAGCGGCGATTGGCCCCATCACCTCGGCATCGGTGCGCGCCCAGTCGGCCAGCATGTCGACCAGATAGGCCGGCAGCTCAAGGGTGATCGGATCGTTCTTGTGTTTGGTCATGGCAGGGGTTCCTTTCGGATGGGTACTTTATTCGTCAACTTGACTCATTCGCCGGCGCCGGCAGCGGCGCGCAAAAAGGCCTGGGCGCGAGCTATCACCGGGTCGACGCGGCCCGACACGTCGGCTTCCTCGCTGATGGCGACGAACCGGCCCGGATGGCCGAGGACATCCGGGCCTTCGGTCAGATACTGGATCACGGCCAGCAGGTCGGCCACCAGCTCGACGGCTGGAGCTTGGGCATTGTCAGATTCATCAATCGGCATGGTCGGGGGGTTCCTATTCAGTAGGCCGATTCAACGTGGTGACTGTAGGCCGCATCGGCCAGTTCACGCAGGTCGCGGGCTTCGTCGGGGTCGATCAGGCCGGCGGCTTTCAACTGGTCGACCTCGGCGCGCAGCGCTGCATGCCAGGCGTCCAGTTGGTCAGTGGCCACAGGGGTTTCCAGGCGGTGCTGCCAGTCCGCCAAGCGGCGGGTTTTGTCCGTGGTGTCAGTCATGGCGGGGATTCCATTTTTCGGCGGCATATTCGGCCGGCGGCTGTAGGTTGACCTGCTCGATCTGGATCACGGGCGTTATAGCGGCCGAGGCGATCAGCTTGCGGACCTGCCGCACCTGGTCAATCAAAGCGAACACCTCGGCGTCCGGATCCGCCTCACTGGTCGACACGGCGTCGAGATAACCGGTCAGCGCTCGCAACTGACTTTCCGTCAGATGCAAAGGGTAACGCGGCTCATGGATGGCTTCAGGCATTGTCGGGCTCCTTGTAAGTTAGGTTTCAAGCGATTGAAGCCGCACGAATGCGGTTAATCAGGCACAGCCTAAACGCTTGAAAGACATACGCGTCCTTCAGCTTACAAAACAGAAAATCTCCAGATAGCGCCAAGCTCGGCTTGAACACACAGCACGCACCAGGCGGGATAATTGATTTTCTTTTCACCCAGCGTCCAGCGGCGCACGGTACGACCATCCACACCGATAACACGCGAGAAGGCTTCGCCACTCCAGCCGGCCATCTCCAACGCGGCGCGCACTTCATCGGCGGTAGGCTCAACCCAGTCTTTATGCGCAAGCAAACATTCTGGCCGAATATCCACTTTCTCTCTGTAACTCGCTTTGGTTTCCATTACGCCACCTGCAGTTGAGCCCCTTGCGGGGCTCGTTGATATTTAGATCCAACCCATTTCCGCGAACGAAAACATTTCGGCGTGACCGATGACGAAGTGATCGAGTAACCGGATATCCACCAGCTCCAACGCCTCTTTCAATTTCTTGGTCAATTGGCGATCGGCCATCGAGGGGGTGGAATCACCGCTTGGGTGATTGTGACAAACGATCGCCGCTGATGCGTTGAGCGACAGCCCGACCTTAACCACTTCACGTGGGTAAACTGCCGCTTGGTTAATCGTGCCAGTGAACATCCGGTTGAACTGCAACACCCGGTGCCGAGTGTCGAGGAACAGCACCGCGAACACTTCGCGTTGCTCCTGCTCCAGCTGCAGACGCAAGAACGCGCGAACCATTTCCGGCGATACCAGCTCCACGCCTTTGGTTTTCAAATGACCATCCAGAATGGCGATAGCCTGCTGGATCACTTCGATTTCAGATGCTTGCATTGCTTTCTCCTGCGACCAGAGCGAAGTGCCCGGCCTTGAGACGCATATTAGGGCATAATGCCCTAATATACAAGCATTTATAGGGCATTATGTCCTATTTATGCAGCTCTAGCGTCTGGCAAAGCGCCGTCGGCATAGAACTCAGCAATTTGTTCGTTCACCTTGTCCAGCAAATCCAAACGCTTGAACTCCAGATGCAAGTTGCCGTTCTTGTAGGCCTTGGCCCGGTAGTAGTCGTTTTCGAATACCTCGCCCTGCTCAAACGCCAAGTCCATCGCAGAGCGCAAGGTGTGCGGCTGGAACACTTTACCGTCCAAGGTCTGAAACACCCGATCCAGATCGTTGAGCTTGTTCGGAGCCCAGTTGTATGACCCGTAGCTGATCTGCGGATACCCACATCTGCAGGTGACCATTGAAGCCATGACCACCTTGCGGCCAATCCGGAACGGCTCGCGGGAATTGGTGCGGTAGGTGTCAGACAAAGAGCGGAACACGTTGAATACGCCACGACGGAACATCGATACAGCATTCATACGCAAGTCAATGAACGTAGCGCGAATGGTGGCTTCAGTGAACTCAGGCGGCACCGGACTTAGACTTTTTTCGAACTCATCAACAGCCTCAGCGTCCATCAACTGCTTGAAACCTGTCAGGTCGAATGCGCGATGCCACATGCTGGTGTCCAACTCATTGCGGACAGTGACCTGGTCATCAGCCATGACCGCGCCACAGGGCATCAGATATCGTCCGGACTGTCCCAAGATCTCAGCCGCCTGTTGAGTGATTCGGCGCGCGTCCTCGATCAAGCGCAGCGCAGCGTCGCGCGCCTGGAGCAAATCGGACAGAGTTGTAGGAACTGCAAGATCGGTAAAAACGCTCATGGTTAACTCTCATAACGACCTGGGCGACATACCCGGCCATGTCGAGAATTATAGGGCATAAAGCCCTATGCATCAACATAAAATAGGGCTTTATGCCCTATTTTAGTTGCGTTTACCACATGCTTATCTGAGGCCAATAAGTGGAAGCACTAGACAAGATGCCGATTCCGCCGGCAAGCGCCAAATGCGGTCCAAATGGTCGCTCCCTGCGCAAATCTGCTGATGTGCGAACGCTCTGCAAGGCCCACCATGCAATGCCCGACAACACCGCACCAAATAGAATCAAGGGGAGTAGTTGCCACCCTCCCCACGCGCCGAGCAACGCAAACAGCTTGAAATCGCCATACCCAATCCCTCCCCGACCGGTTACAAGTCGGGACACTTGATGTACAGCCCACAAGCTCAGATAGCCGCTCGCAGCTCCCAGCACAGCGTTTTGCAGATCGGTAACCACTCCCTGGGAGTTCACCAGCAAGCCCAGCCATAAAACTGGAATAACCAGGTCATCAGGCAACAAAAGATGTTCCGCATCAATCAAAGCCAGTGCGAGCAATGCCCAGCTGCACAGCAGCACAGCGGCGGCCGTCCAATTGAAGCCGATATGCCAAACGACCAGCGCTGATATACACGTACAGCCAGCAACAATGGCCACCATGCGCGCACTAACCAGCCGCTCAGGTTGCGAACGGTGTTGAACGACAGCTTCAAGCTCCAAGATGTGCAGTGCTTCAGCACGCCAACTTCGCTCGAGCGCTGCAGGAAGTCGCGTCACCAGATCGTTTACCGCGACCCCAGCAACCACACCGGCGATCACTACCAGCATCGTTTCCAAAACGATGTTAACCAGCATCAAAACCCTCGATCATGCGCAGCCACCCGTTCACTGTTTTCAGGTAGGCCACCGGCAGCTCCGTATCAAAGTCAGCGAGGATCCGCGATTTGACTTCACTGTATTGGGCAGGTATCGACTCGCATGCTTCGATCATTGCGTGCTGCAGCTGCAACATCCGTAGAACTGATTCACGCAGCTCCTGGGCACTACTGGTCGTCATCTCCCGCAGCCCTTCCCGAAAGCTTTTAACTCGTAATCGGAGCTCGCTCATGGGGTCGGTAAGCTCCTGCCGGAGACGGCGCACGCTCGTTAAATCACGGTCAGCATTGAATGCTTCAAACAATTCACGGTTCGGTGCTTCCTGCTCGCCGGCAATGACGCCAAACCCCAATGATCGTGCTTGCAGTTGATGATCACGCATATGTAGCTCCTGTGGTTTCAAGGACGTTAAAAGTCGCGTCCTGCTTACCACCTCGGCCCCGGTTTTTTAGGCCGGGGCTTGGGGTGCAGCTGAGTCGATTTCCCTTAACTCTTCTTGTCTTCCGGTTTCCAGGCCTCAGCCTCAACACCGAGCAGTTGTTCAGCTTCCGCACAGGGGATCGGCTCACCTGTGGCCTTGCCACGTATATCACCGATCATCGGTCCCGATTTGGTCATCACCCACGGCCCAAACTGACCATCAAAGGTAATGCCATACGCATCGGTGCCATTGCACAGGAGCAAAAACTCCGGCTGGTCATCGCAGCCGGCAAGGGAGGCCAGTGCTGCCAGAGCAAAAATGACGTTCTTCATTGTTTTCCTAGATCAGTTGCCATCGTTACCAGCGGATAGACCGATGTCAGATTTCAGTTCTGAATCCCACCAGTTCGATTTGGAAATCACTGAAACCATCCAAATGATGCCGAGAATTGCGGGAGTAAGAGCCAGGGCAATCGCAGTAGCCGAATAACCGGCGTACGCCATCGCGGCCCATATCACTGCGCCAATTACAAATAATGCATAGACGATGCGTTTACGGACTTGATTGATCTTCATCGCTATCCTTCCTTAAACAGTTTGCTGGTCGCCAGGCACGCCACGTAGACAGCGCGACTGGCAGCAGCGGCTACGAACCACAAGCCCCCAATCGACACCCAATCGAACCAACGCTTGGAGAGTGGCGCGTAAAAAAACGTCACCATGGACGCTCCGTAGATGGCTACCACCGCAATTGCCACCAAGGCGATAAAACTCAAATAACGGTTCATACCGGGTTTCCGTGGACACAGTGTTGATTGCGCAGGGCTGCTTTCGAGGCATCCCACGCAAGCAATCTTCGCTCTTGGCCATTGTCAGGCAGAGCCTTCAACAAAGCTGCCAACGGATCTTGCGTAGTCGAACGATTTACCCAAAAACCAATCATCGATGTTGTCTGAGAGATTGAGCGACGAACTGCAGCCAGCTCCGCAGGTGTCCATTCCTCGACGAGCAAGGATTTGGGCCAAGCACTCCATTCAGCTAATTTTTTTCGCTCTGCATTGGTAAGAAAAGCAGCCTTTAACCCAATGAGGCCATCTGCCTCGATGGTGATTCGATCACCGCAACCGAGGGCTGGAACGCCAACGCGAACTTTTCCCGCTTCAAATGCCGCTTTTACGGTTTCGTAGAACATGTTTTTTCCGTCAATTGGTTTGACTTATATTCGGACAATGCCTGTTCTGCGCTTTTGCAGGCGTGAACCCGATAATCCACATGGTTGATATCGGGGTTCGGGTAATGCAGGACGATTTTCTCCAGCGCCTCAACAAGAGGGGTTGCTGTCGGTTCACCTTCCCGTGCCGCACTCACAATCGCGGCGATGAATGCCGGCGACACATCGTTGAACGTGTGCGCCTGGCTCTCGGCCGGCAGCTTGATGATTTCCTCAAGCGTCATGATGCGACCGGCGGTGTTGTCCTCATAACCACATTTTGAACAGCCATTGTTATCGTGCGAGAGGACCTGGGCGCAGCCCGGGCAGATTACCGATTTCAGATTGGTCACTTTGGCTTTCTCCTCCTCAATCATAAGAACCCCAAAAGCACTGATCCTCAGATCTCGACACAGCGCGGGGTGGTCAAATGGACTAGCAGCTCGCGTCAAAATCGTCTGTTGTACAAGGTCATGAGCCATATCAGCGTGGACAACAAAATCACACATGTAGTGGCGATCACGGCGCCCATCGAAATACTCGGAAAGGCTGCGAACAGCTCTTGCAGATTTATAATCAATTCCATTGTTTACGTTTTCCTGTTCAACCTGGACGCCCAAAGCGAGCTCGCTACCTTAACTTTCGGCACGTCGCGCCAAGGCGCGTTGCATGTACTCAATGGCCTTTTCGAGATTCGCAACGGCATAATCGGGACACGGAGTTGAGCTTGGTTTTTCAGGATCGTTGAGCCACGACCGAACCGTTCGCGCCGAGCAAGGCCGTGCCGTAACCGCTGCAATTAGCTCAGCGCTTTTGGCCTGGGTGATGCCATAGGCATCTAGCAGTTGCAGATAACGTTTGCGATTGTCCACGTGCCCCTCGCTTAATCGGTTTAGGCAATCTTGCCTATGCAAAGCATTAGGCAAGATTGCCTATTTTTCAACCGGCAGTTACGAACTCTAAAACGGCTCCACGATGTTCCCTGCCTGCGAGTAAAAGACTGTCTTATTCACGACGTTGAAGTCCCGATCTTGATAGGCAGCACGCCACATGAGATCGGGAACCTCGCAACCCAGTTTGATGGCGACCGTTTTGAAGTAGCCCAGCTCTTTGCCGATTGAGTTTGGATCGTCGAGATTGGAATACACAATCCTGTCTTCGTCGAACTCCTGACCTTCCGGCGGCTCCTCGAAGACGACCAGGTAGAAATCGGACATGGGCTTATCCCAGCCAAGCTGGACCCGGACCTGACCTCTCCCCCCCTCCCGCTCCAAACGCACAATGTGTTGGCTCATCTTTACTTCCCAATCAATCTGTCGTTATTACTATCCGTAATGTCCACCACGGCGTCTTCAAGCGGATTCGGAAGAACCTGCAGCCGACCAAAGCCATCCAAAACCCGTCCAAGGCTGTCGAATGCATGTACGATCGTTGACGAGTCCCCTTTGAGCGTGACCAGAGCGCCAGATCCGCACTCGCGAATGCCTTTTACCGTGTGCGTGGTCCGAATGGTCCTCGGCTCGTCTTTTAATGGGTTATCGAGACGTTCGTATTCGACACGCTGACCCACCGCAATACACCCAAAATGCTGAAGTTGCCGACTTTGCATCATCGATCCAAACCCACTCAGTAAGCCGAGTATTTGGCTTCGATGAGGCGTTGTTCACGCAGGTGTTGCTCGTAACTCAACTGTTTGTCTTCAAGCTTGTGATCGAGCTCCCGCAAGGCCTTGGCCCTGTCACGCTCGACCTGGATTTTGGTGCTGTAGTAATTGCGCGACTCTGCAGCTGCGGCCGTGTCGAAAGGCATCCAAAGCGGGCCCAGAGAAATCACATAGAGAGGAATCGTCGTAATGCCGAGTACCGGATGGCCGGTGTAAAAGTAACCGACGCCTGGGAGCAAACCTAATGCAGCTGCCGCCCCAACCGATTTGTCCTTCACGACCAGGCCTTTGCTTTCATAGATTGAAAGCTCTTGTTTTTGTCCTTCAGCGAGATGCGTTGTGCAACCGGATGCGAAGCTCAAAACAACTGCCAACGCGCTCAAAGTGAAGATTTTCATACGAGTTATTCCTTTGCGGGGTTTCGGTGCGATGTGAGCGCCAAGGTGGTCGAAGACCTTGGCGCTTCCTTTTTGGGACGGAAAGTGCCATCCCTTTACGGCCTGGGCCCCGCGTTTTGACGGCGGGGCTTATCGGTTTGTCTGGCATGCGAGAATGGCTAACGGCCCAACGCTCGAAGAATCATCTGACGCTGTACCGGGCCGCTAGCCTGGAAGTAGCGGGCAAATGCCCAGATGCCCATCTTGTGAATTTCGGACAGCGGCGTTTCAAGGATGCGGGTATACTCTGTGCCTGACATAGCGGATACCTTTTGCGGGGTTTCGGTGTGTTATGAGCGCCAAGGTGGTCGAAGGCCTTGGTGCTCTTTTTTGGGCGAAAGAAAGTGTCTTCTTCCTACGTCCTTGGCCCCGGCTTTGGGCCGAGGCTGGGGAATCTCTCCTACGCGAGGAATTGTTTACAGCCCGAAATTACGCATGAAGTCGCGGACTTTTTCGTGGGTTACTCCTTCAAGCAAGACGACCCACCCGAGATCATCAGTCAGAACCTGAATACCATGCGTACCCTTGGCAATGTTCTCGCTGAAGCAAATGGTTTTACCGCTTCGCTCGCGTGCGGCGCCGGTCAATTCAGCGTCAGCCAATACGACAGCCACATCCGCCTCAAAAGCCTCATCAACAATGTGCAGCGTTTTTGAACGTGCGATCGCCGCGTCTAGATCACCACCCTCCTCGACAACCACGCATTGCTCCGGGCGTGTATAGCGACGATTAACGTAATTGCGTGCCTTTCGAGCGGTGCTGTTTTCAAGAACGTCGATACAGGTTCCATCGAAGTAGACATAGAAGGTCGGCATTTCAAATTTTCCTAGACCTGGTGGCCCGGCGAACCGGGCAGGTTTCATTCAGTGTCAGCTGGCATTTGCCTACCAGCCGCGCATCCCATGACGCTGCATCAGAAGCGACGTAGCGGCGCGCTGCGGCTCAACCATGTAGTCCAGCAAGTGTTCGGCTTTTGCATTAGTAACCTCGGCGAAAGCTTCCTCGGAAGTAATCCCGTAATGCCGAGCGATTGACTTGAGAATCGCCGCCTTGGTGTCACTGTCGACGACTGAAAGAAACTCTTCGTTGCGGTTGGCCATGGCCATTTCATCCTTCCTCATTGATTCGCTTCAGTGAGGATAATATTAGCCTATAGGCTAACTTCAATCAATATAAAATTAGCCTATATACTAACTTTATTATATTCCGGCAAACCTCTCACCGCGTCGTCCCAATGCCTTGGACGCTCCGGATCATTGACGATCTTGCTGAGCGACACCGGGTGCTTACCCCAGCGCGCCGCCAGATCCTTACCGCTCCATCCCCGGCGTCGGTATTCGGCCTTGAACTCTTCCGAGGTCATTCTTTGAACCGACATCAAATAATTCTCCGTTTCTTGGCGGCTCTCAGTTAGCGAGGCTCAAACTGCAGACTTCCCTGTTCTTGAGATTGCAACTGCGCACGAATAGCCGCGGCCTCGACACGCTGCCTCACTCCAATCGCATCGTATTCTCCGGTGTGCACCCGGATCAGATAGCTGAGCGAGGTTGGTTCAGCAGGTCCTGTCCAGCTCATCCAACACCGACGTATAACCGCGCGATCCGCCGCCGGCAGCGCGTAGTACATCGCCCGGACCCGACGCCAAACACCGGCGTGAAATGCACGCATGCGCGCTTCGGTAGCCTGCATTCGCTCTGATCGGAACAACTCTTCTTCCATTACGGAGTGCTGCTCCTGTGCGATCTGCTCGGCCAGAAGAGGAAACCGCTCCTGTTCATTGCGTTGCTTACGGGCGAAGGCTTGCCGCTTGCGTTCTGTGAACTGGTACTGCTCTGAACGCAGAGTAGGTTTGAAGCGCATAGCCGAGTACCTCAACCTTTGGAGGGCGAACAGCCCAGTTCACGCGGCCCAGCAAGCCGGGGTGAGTAATAGGGTTTGGGCCTGGTGGACCAGTCATTTGCCTTCGCGCATTCAGCTGCACCCCTCGCCGTCCGTGAGCGCACGTACATGGTGCGAATGACCTTCCGCTTTTTTCCGCTGCCCTGGACAAGATCCACAGCAAAGGTCTTGAACTCCTTGTCCTTCCAAAATGCATGAGCGTCAGCTTCATCACCAAACAACATGCGCTCTTGCTTCGGCGCTGGAGGCATAGCCCGCCCCTCGGCTTGCTCCTGGGCCGCATCGATGATCTTGGCAGCAGTCAGCTGCACGTCCATGCCTTTGACCCAAGACTGCTGCATGTAGAATGGCTGCGCCACAACGACGCCAGTTGCGTCGGAATGACTGATGACCATCAACTCGGCCACCGCCTCGACCACTGCGCCTTCCCATTCGAAATACTTCATCGCGGCTTTCCTTGAAGGCCCCGGCTAACCGGAGCAAGTGGTTAGTCAGTCAACGCTCAGAGTCGCAAACTTGCCGTCCGCGACGTATTGCTGCCACAGCGCGATTGCCATTTCTTGCTGGTCTTGCGGGAAGGCCGTAACCACATTGTTCTCACCGTGCAGCGTTACCAAATACTCCATTCTCTACATCCCCAGTGATTGACTTCAATGAGGACAACATTAGCCTATAGGCTAATTTGTATCAACAAATAATTAGCCTATGGGCAAACTATTTGTACTCTGGTAGACCTCTCACGGCGTCGTCCCAATGCCTTGGACGCTCAGGGTCATTGACGATCTTGCTGAGCGACACCGGGTGCTTACCCCAGTGTGCCGCCAGATCCTTGCCGCTCCATCCCCGGCGCCGGTACTCAGCCTTGAACTCTTCCGGGGTCATTCTCTGAACCAACATCAAATACTTCTCCGCACTATGTCGCTCAAACGAGCAGGATCACCCGCGAAGAGCTTAACAAAAAGGCCGGGGATAGCCCCGCCTGCTCGGTGGACACGGAAATTACAGGGCACTACATAGGCGATTCGAAATCCACAGCGCCCCTCCCAGCGGCTCGGTGACAGGAAGAATTCACACCTTTGGTCTGCACGCCTATAGGCGCGCGGCTTACACTGCTTTACTGTATATAAAAACAGTATTAACGGTGCTGCAATGAATGTCGTGTCTATTAATCAACTCACCCCCTCCGATTTGGCCCTGCAGGTGCTCGCCGGAACCGCGGCCGGTGGATTTCCCAGCCCGGCGGCTGACTACTACGAGGCCCCGATATCCCTTGATGCCCTGCTCAACATTCGGGCACCCCATGTGTGGATCGTCCAAGTCGAGGGCGACAGCATGCGTGATGTCGGAATTTACAATGGCAGCCGGCTGGTGATTGACCGAGCCATTACCCCGTGTGCAGGGCACGTCGTGTTGGCCTACGTAGACAATCAACCCCTAATCAAGCGACTCGCCAGATCCGCCGACGGCTGGCTGCTCGAATCGGCCAACACCAATTACGCACCGATATCGCCGAATGAGTATGCCGCGATCGAAGTGTTTGGCGTGGTCACCTGGTGTCTGACGCACCATGCACTCTGAATCTCGCGCAGTCTTTGCCCTGGTCGACGCAAACAGCTTTTACTGCAGCTGCGAACGGATCTTCAGGCCGGAGCTGCGGCACCGGCCGATCGTGGTCCTTTCGAATAGCGATGGTGCGATCGTGGCCCGAACCAACGAGGCAAAAGCCCTAGGCATCAAGATGGCAGAGCCATATTTCAAGATCCGTCCATTCCTGGAACAACACGGTGTGGCGGTATTCAGCAGTAACTACACGCTGTATGGAGAGTTGAGCCATCGCATGTCGATGGCAATTGCCTCCCTCACATACTCGCAAGAGCAGTATTCAATTGATGAATGTTTCGTTCGGTTAGACGGCTTACCAGAACCCATTATCGAGGTTGGCCGCGCGATTCAGGCACGAGTGCTCCAATGGACAGCGTTACCAGTGGGAGTAGGGATCGGGCATACCAAAACCTTGGCTAAAGCGGCTCAGCATGCATCGAAAATCTGGAGGGTGAAGACGGGCGGCGTCGTTGATCTTAGAAAACCCGAGGCGGTGGAGTGGTTGCTACGAAGGATGCCAGTACAGGAGGTTTGGGGGATCGGTAGCCGGATACGGGATAGGCTAGCAGGGGAAGGCATCACGACGGCCTGGCAGCTGTCACAGGCTGATGCGAGAACGATGGGTAGAAAGTACAGCATCGTGCTTGAACGAACGATCAGGGAGCTGCAGGGCGAGTCCTGCATGGATCTTGAGCAGTCCGCGCCGGCTAAGCAATCGATCTGCTCAAGCAGAATGTTTGGCCAGCGAGTGCATACCATCGAGGGGCTACATCAGGCGCTGGCCACCTACTTACACAAGGCAACAGAGAAACTGCGCAAGCAGCGATCACTATGCGGCGCAATGCGCATCGGAATACAGACGTCATTCCATGGCGACGGGCCGAAGTACGCCAATGCTGCGACGATCATTCCCGATTATCCTACTGATGATGTGCGCAGGCTCACTGAGTACGCGCAGCGCGCATTGGAAGGCATCTACAGGCCCGGCTTTGCGTACAGCAAGGCAGAGGTGATGTTGATGGACCTCCGAAAACGCGGAGAATACACGCAGGATCTGTTCGCCCCAAGCCAGCCCGCACGATCAGACGCGCTGATGACGGTGATGGATCAAGTTAACCGCCGCTGGGGTCAGGATTGCTTAAGAACAGCTGCAATGCCCTTAACCCCTGATTGGGGTATGCGCCGGGCATTGCTGAGTCCCAGCTATATGACTAGCTGGGATCAGTTGTGGAGGGTTCGATGTCAATAAACCTCGAATGGCAAAACGCAGGTATGTTTGATTACTCTTCTTCAAGACGTACCGCGTCCAGATCAAGCGCACGCAGAAATTCTTCGAACTTAGTTCCCAGGCGCTGAACATCAATACCTTTGTCACACTTGAACTCAAGGCGGGTACCAGTCACTTTGATGGTGCCAATGCCTTTAACCGCCCTGCTCTCATTTTTTGGCGGTTCCGGTCGCTTATTCAGTGCAGCAATTTCTTTCTCAATCTGCCGTAGTGCTGATTCTTGTGTGCCACCCGATTCAGCCATTGCCAGCACGGCTTTTTCCACAATTGCTGGATGAGCATCGGCGTGGTCTACAAATCTCTTTGCATAATTACTGGTGATCAGTTTCGGATTGCCATCCAGAATGGCCCTGACCTGTTCTGGCAACTGCATCAATGTTAGGCAACGATTCACAATCGAAACGTTAATCCCCAAGCGGCGCGCGAGTGCCCGCTGACTCTTTTCCTTCTTGTCCTTCAGAATCAAGTGGTACTGACGGGCGTACTCGTAATCGGTTAAGTCCTCTCCGCCGTTGTCAGTCAGGGCGAGGATCATAGCGAAGCTATCCGACATGTTCTGAATGACCGAAAGTATGGTTTCACTTCCGTTCAACTGCACCGCACGCCAGCGCCGCTCCCCTCCGACCAACTCCAACTTACCATTCGGCAAACGCCGAACGATAATCGGTTTACCCAGACCAATGGTCTGAATGGAAGTGGCCAACTCTTCAATGCTTTTCTCGTCAAAATATAGTCGCGGCTGATAGGGCGACTTGACGATCTCGCTGACCGGGACCTCTTCAAGTGTCCGTTCTGCACTGATCCAGTCCCCCGTAAGTGGAGCCAGAGCCGGCGCAGGCGCTACCTGATCGTCTTCAGCGGTTTGATTGAGTCCAGCAAGCATCGCTGCCCTCGCAGTCACACGCGAAACTTGTGGCTCAGGTATGGATTCAGGTGATCTGAGTCCTGGCATTACTTTCGTGTTTGGATTACCTGGGAAGTCGGTAGATTTCATCTGCAGCCTCACTTTCTGTTTGCGTTGCTACTAGCAACACTTCTCACGACCTCAAGTGTTGCTAGTAGCAACACCCTGCCGGCGACAATCGCTGTTGCTACTAGCAACACATTACTCAGCTTTCGCCAAGCTCCGAATTCGATCAAGAATCTCACCGTAAACCGTCCTTGCAGTTTTTAGCGTGTCCTTGTTTGCACCCTTCCA
The DNA here is from genome assembly GCF_023100605.1 of Pseudomonas sp. MWU12-2020. Classification (NCBI taxonomy): domain Bacteria; kingdom Pseudomonadati; phylum Pseudomonadota; class Gammaproteobacteria; order Pseudomonadales; family Pseudomonadaceae; genus Pseudomonas; species Pseudomonas sp. MWU12-2020. Next base: position 48,927 of record NZ_JALMEX010000017.1, on the reverse strand, counting down.
AAGCATTAAAGGAACACCTTCATCCAAGGCTTTTTCGTAGTCTTCGGAAAAATAAATTTTCTCCTCTGTAACCCCTTTCGGGAACAACCCGTTAAGGCGAACGAGGTTGTTCAGCAGGCGAGTCCGATTACGTTTGAACATCGTGGGAATTGCGGAAATGACAGGAGAGTAGCTGTACTCTTTGGCAAATCTGGCACACCAGTCATGCAGGCGAATGAGGGCTCGGAATGAGAACTTATCCATTCGAACTGGGCAAAGTAGCAACTCGCTGGCAGCGACTGAGTTTTTCGTCAGGCGAGATCCAGACGGTGCGTTATCAAAAATAATCAGGTCATAACCTGAAAGGTCACAGCCGGGAATTTTTCCAGATGCCGCGTCGTCAATCCATTTCATGTACCACATGTCAGAATTGTTTGAAGCATCCAAGGCAAAACCCAGGTCCTCTAAGGAACTGTCGGCTGGAATCAGGTGAACACCCTTTTCGCCGAACGGTTTTTTGATCACCTGATCCAAGGTTTTGGCTTCAAATGGTCGCATGCGGAGGAGGGGGCTGATTAGATTCCCGAGGTGTCCATCAACAAGTCTGTCAGCTGGAATGCCCATTTCCATCAAGTCATCCGGATCGAGATCAGGATCGTAACCGAGCATGCTCGACGAATCGCCTTGAGGATCGTTGTCAATGATCAAGGTTTTCAGCCCCGCCATCTGTCCAACAATCGCCAGGCTGACAGCGGTATTTGTCTTGCCTGTGCCACCTTTCGGAACGAACGTAGACACGACTATCTGCCGCCCGATGCCTTTGACATGCCCGAGCGCGCGGCGCAACGCTGATATTTCGAAAATATCCTCAGCGGTATAGGTACGGCGCGACGAAGTCCCGCTTTGAATCCGGCGAATATCGAGACCATTTTCAGCTTCAATATCCGCCAGACGCCGGGTAGTTAGACCAAGGCACCCAGCAGCAAAGGCAGGTGTGTAATACACAGTGTTGAAGTCGACGAAATTCACCAGATCATCTACAGCATTGTTGTCATCAGTCATGGATTCACCATCCTTAATTGGCGAGCCCATTGTAATTCCTAAATCATCATAAAAAAACACTAATTCCGGAATTATCATAAAAAATAGACAAAAAGCCGAACTGATGGGGGGAGGGGTGGTAAAGAACCAACGTTCAGACTCGATAGAAGCGCGGCTCACATTGAAATCTGGGACAGCATGAGTGCTGCGCATCAGCAGATTTCAAGCTCGTGAAGGCATCCATCTACGTTCCAGCAGTATCAGGTTTAGGTGATGAAGCATCAGTGTGCCGATCACTCCCTGGGGATGATGAAGGCCTTTCATCTTCTTTCTTTTCGAAGCACTGCCCTATGCCTTTCAGGCATGGGGCAGGTACCTGATGTACACCGTAATTAACATTTTTTGCCGCAGCGCTCGCAGCCTCCAATCGAGGCGCGGAATCAGGACCTTGCTTAGGAGTGGCCCGGTCAGTGCCCACGTCCAGAACGGCGACTACAGCGCTACCATCTGCTTCTTTAAGGATGTGTCTGTAGCTGGCCACCGTCTGACGTGTCACGCCGGCGATCGCTGCAATGGCTGCCTGGCGCAACTTCTCGCCTTTCGCCTGCAGGTGACGACACGCGGCTCGGATTTTCGATTCGGTGGCTTTATCACGCAGCGCATGCGTGCGCTTGGCTGCCAGGCGCTGCCGCTCCTCCAGTGGAAGATTTTTGTCGAGCTGCATAACGCCACGGTGGCAGGTGCTGTCACCTTGGTACTTTTCCCAAGTCCAGCGAGCCACCGATTTGACTGTTGCCCTCAACGAGGACAGCAGCAGGTTCTGAGAGAACCCATGACTGATGAAATTGTTATGGTTGTACGCGAAGGCCTCGAGCGCGGCCGTGAATGACAGATACGAACCTCGATCTCTCTCGCGGTTGACGATGCTGTAGGCGAAGTACCGGAGCTGTTCAAACAGGATGCAGTGCCGAGAGTCTGGGATCTCATCGATCTGCGGGACTTTGCGCCACGGGGTGACGGTCAATTCAACACAATCCGCCAGTTCGCCCAGGTCGTAGACGTGATTATGAAATTCGGTTGTTGCCCACCACGGGTGGCCTGGCGTTTTCGCAACCGGACCGCTGTTGTAATCCTTATCGGCATTCAAGCGGGCAGCAAAAGCTGCGTAGACGGCCTTCATGTACTTGATCGGCTTGGCTCGAGCATTTTCTGTCGTGCAGACAGGAGCGATCGCGTAATAGAGGTGCGAGTGACCATTATTCCTGTTGCGAACAACCAGGTTGGGAGCAGGCAGGCCCGCGTCATCCCAAGCCAGAGAGTTGGTGTGATCGAGGTCAAAAATCAACCACGACACCATCCCTGGACGGTTGATCTGCATGTAGGGGTAACGGAGTGCGAGTTCGCGAGGGCGAGTCAGCGCCGCGGTTTTGTCATCGCTGCAGCGTGGGTAAAAAGGGGCTTCTTGTAAGACACGGTTTAGCGCTGTGTCGCTTTCAAAGAAACGATCGGAAGGGGAGTAGGTGGCAGCAGATTTGCCATTGTGGCGGGTGTTCCTGTCCAGATCGGACACGCTACCAGCTTTTAGAGTCAATTCCATTTTGAACGCCGTACGGCGGAAAGCTAATTATGTTGACTTTCTGCGGCTTGCAAGAATCCGCAGCGCGCTCCATAATCAGCTCACCAATGAGAGTGAAGAGCAGGTTTTCCCCGTCGAAAGAGAAACCTGTTCATGAGTTACCAAAAGCCCGGTTACCAGCCGGGCTTTTTGGTTTTTACGATTTGTTACGCCACTTTCAGATTCCCCCCTGAGAACCTAATTTTCATTTCTGCAAAGCCAACACGCTCAGCATCGGCGTGGACGGCCTCAAGGCTTTTGTAAACCTTCTGCCTGTCCGATCGCGCGACGGTCATAAATTCGTTTGAGCCATTGGTGCATACAACCATTAACAGCCACGCATCGTTTTCCATAGCGACCGGGACAGCAACAGCCGCCCTCAACTCACCTTGTTCAAACTTAACGCGCATCGCTGAAAGGTCCATGGCCTCGCACCTCAACCTGAAATCATCCTGTAACGATAAGCCTCGATGCATGAAAATGCAAATTCATGCAAATGCAAAGCTCATTCGACGCGCTTTTGCGGGCATTGCCGTGCAGGAAAATAGGTTTTCGTGTAACCGGCGATGGATGCCTTGGTGGGCATCCGCCATGGGATAACTGGGGGAGGGAACAGCAGCCTCGGGCTATGCCCTTACTGCCGCATCAGCTGCAGATTCCCGGCAGTGATGGGCTAGCCATGCCTTGGCACTTGGGTAGATATGGCAAAGACCAGGCTCCGTATAAGCCTTGATGATCACCTGCTGAAAATTGTCATCAAGGGAAAAGATTGCCATCGTAGCTGCAGTTAATGCTTGCTGATAAGTAGTAAACCCTACCTTCGTTTGCTTGCCGTTCAGCTCATAGTGCAGACAGCACGGTCCTTTGAAATCAGGACCTACAAGTGAGTAGGCACGACGTGACCCGTAACCAGGCGGGGACTCTCCCACGCAACGTTTAGAGGTGATAACACCCATTGAGAACTCCAAGGCATTTGGTGTGAGCGGACAGGGGGAAGGCGACTCGATAGCCACGAAGCTATCGAGTGTTGCCGATCGACAAATCATGATTGTTGTTAAACGAATTGGCTCGCCTGCTTAGTCCCACAGGTCGGCCGGCGGCTCGAGCTCATTGCTTGTCATAGGGCCAGGTAGCTCAGCTGGCAGCATGACCATTCGGGGCGGCCGGGCAGGCGCAGCGCTATAGCGCGATGACGGCTCCCGAACATCCGGCACCCAAGGCGACATCGGTTGTGTCGTTGCAACGTGTTGCATTTGATAGCCATCGAGACGCTTGCGGCTAACGGTCAATGATCGCGCAGTACGAGTACGTGCTTTGTACCCTGCGCCGCGCTTTGGCAACATGGACAAGGCGGTATGCCAAAGCAAGGTGCTGCGTACCGCCGCCCCGGGGCGCCGGCGCCAGATGTAACGCCATTCCTGATCCAGTTCGTTCAGCGTTGCTAGCAGCGGGTCGGTTAATACCAGATTGCTCAGGTCCGACCGCCCCGGTTCCGTGTCCAATGTCCGCAGGATCTGCTGAATATTCTCTGCCCTTGGGTAAGAACGTCGGACCTTCAGCGGCGCCTGAGCCAGCAGCATCTCAAGGCTTGGCGGCTGAACTTCGATGAAGCGGTTAATGCGGATGGTTTCCCGGGAGTGTTTGTCGATATCCTTGATGTAGAGCGAGCTGCCTCGAATCACCTTGCCCTTGTGCAAGGTGATGTGTTCGCCCTCCTGCAGTTGCTGTACCTCTTCCACAGTAACTCGCTGCTGATCACGGAGATTAAGCGTGCCTGAATCAGCCCAGGTCCCACCAAACATCCCCTCTTGGCGGACCATTCCACTCATTTCCGGTAAAACCTCTTTGCCGGCCATCAACTGCAGGATCTCCAACGTGTCCTTGGGATCCATGATTTTCCCTGTGATCCTGGTACCCATGTTAGCGATCAACGTCCAGACCTTATCGCCGGCCGCTGACTTGAGACGCTGAGCCTCCTGACCCGCCAATAGGAGGCAATAGCCAAGCGAACGGATTTGAGTAGCAGCTTCGCCAAGTTTCTCGGTGTAAATTGGGCCGACTTCATCGCAAATCCAGAGAAACGGGAATCGATCCTTGTACTTCCGGATCACCATGATGTCTTCTGGTTTTCCCTCAATCTTCTCGCCAAGATCCTGGCTCAGGACCATTGCAGTTTGCGAAACATAAAGCCGGCCCAACGTCGTAGCCTCGGTTGCGGATATCTCCAGTGCTGGAATCAGGACTGTGAGAATCCGGTCGTTGTGCACCACATCACGAATATCGATATCGCCGGCGTCACGTGCGAAAACATGGCCATAGGTGTCGTTGAACATGGCCAGCATTTTGTTGAATTGCTGGATCAGATAACCGTGCTGATTCAGCGCCTCCGGGGCCCATTCCGAAGGCGAGTCAACCTTCGCTAAATCGAAGCCCGCCAAAGTGCCGAGATAGTTTTGAAGCGGCAGCCGCGCTTCTTCATGCCATTGCTCCTGCACCGACTGGATGTAGAGTTTTGCCATTGCACGCAGCGGCAGGTGCGCCTGAATTGTGCGTTGCGACAAGACTGTTCCTTCCCGCCGGCACTTATAGACCAGGGCGCTCACCAGAGCCGAGTTCATACCTCGCGCCTTTTCCTGCCAGCCACCATCATTACCGGCGGCTGGAAGCATCGAGTCCATAAGGTTGATGATGTAGGTTTCCTCGGCAACTCCAAATGCCTGAACGGTGTTCGTTTGAGGCCGTCTTTTGTTGTTATCCAAAAGATCCTGCGCACGCGATCGACCGCCGGTGATGAAGTTCATTACGCGCAGATCGTCCTCGCGGCCGTAACGTCTAGCCAACGATGCGACCGCGATATGAACGTCGTTCTGGGCTTTTCCGTCGGAAAAAATTAGACCTTTTGCGTATGAAAGCTGGCCAGCCACAAACCCAAGGAGGGTTTCGGTCTTGCCGCCGCCGGTAGTTGCAAACATCAAAATGTGACGACAGAGGTCATCCATCGACAACCATAACTCGCGACCAGCATCACGGAGGCGGAGAAAGCCCAGATACAAAATCCCCTCGGCTTTTTCCATGCTGATACGCATTTTCGCGATCGGCAAAAACCCAAACAGTTTGCCGGGCACGAGGCGCTGCGTTGACGGGTCAAGTCGGTCCATATCAGACGGCATTCGCATCGGCATCTGCCACGGTTCAAGGAGTAGGGCAGGAGCCCATACCGCCAGCGCCGGAACTGTAAGCCAGATACTGACCGGGTACATGAACCCCGTCACTACTGCAGCCAGCATGCCCAAGGCCAGGCTCCCCGGCCCCATCAGCAGCTCGCCTAGCGCAGAGTGATAGATCCGCCGGTTTATTCGCTCGCGGTCAACCGCGTAATCATTCTGCTGCATCACTCGCATCCTCCCCGTTCAGAAACGCATCTAGCCTGGCCGGATCCCCCAACAACGACTGTTTTACGTGACGACCGTCATCTGCGATCACCCACGGGGTTCCCGGGATGCGATAGGCCTTGTAGGCCACCTCATTAATGCCCAGGGCTCGCTCCCCATCAGCACACGCGCTAGCGCCAATTTCCGTGTCGTTCACGGCACCTGCTTTACCGAGCGTCAACCCGTCACGACCTATATCGAACAGTCCTTCCCATGCCGCCTTACGCAGTTCTGGCGGCAAACAAAGCACCGGCGTGATGGATGCGATTGATTTCTCCTTCCCAATCACAGCCACAGGGAAAACCACGACGTTGACCGTATTCGAAGCGGCCTTCAGCAGGGGCTCTAAACGTTGACAGTTGGGGCAGGCTGGATCTGCGAAGACGTAGAGGGTTCGCGCATGACCGCTGGAGTAGTCCACCGAAAAAAGTTTGGTCGCTGCTGCTTTACCCATCGCTGTCGGTACCGATGCCGGCACCTTCCACTCAACGTCTTTTTGCACCCCGGGAACAGGAGCAAGTGCACGCGAATTGTTTCCGGGCGATAACGCTTTAGCCGACGTTGTGAAACCTGCGTCCGCGACGGCTTTGTCGTGGATGTCATCCTTGCTCAGCGCTGCGAGGTAACCCGTGATAATCAGCCCGCCGACAATTGCCACGCGCAGCGTCCAGTGCGCCACGCTGCTGCGGATGAAGCGTTTATTCAGTTTGGCGGGCACCAGCTGGGCGAGTAACTCGTGTGCGCGGCCGGCTGTTGTTTCGAGCGTGAACTCCTTGCCCTGATGATCGCGGCACACAACAACATCGTTTTCGATGTAGAACGACGGTTTCATTCGCCGATCAAGCACGCCCAGCATCCGGGGCTCGCCATTCGTGAGCTCAGCGATGACTAACTGGGTGCTATCTACCGATACCGCAAACGTGGAATGTGAAGTCATGGGATTGCCTCGGAATATGGATATACAAGCGCACGGAGGCCGCCCAAAAATTTGGGGATTCACCGGCTGTGAATTTTTGATTTGAAGAGAACTGCGGCCTAGGCGTCGTCGGTGACGGGTGGTTCATCCGTGGAATACACGGCTGTCACGACAGCTTCCATCGCAACCTCACGCAGTCGAGGCGCTTTGATTTCCAGCGGAAAAACTTCACCGATGCCCTCGAGCTCAGACTGAAGCCCATCGATCGCTTTCGTCACAAGCAACCCTGGGCGCGGCAACGAAAGCTCTCGCGCACGGCTTTCTGCTCGAGCTTGAGCAACCACACCGGTGCCCTCGGGATAGACTTTTGCCGTATCTGCAGTGTGCAAGGCATACCACAGCGTGCGATCGACACCTTTCAGCCAACGGTATTTCGCCGGCGGCAACCGCAGGTCACGGCCGTAAAGGCCAACAAGCGCTGTACGCACGTACCCGTGGATCTCAAGCAACTCGGAAAATCCATCCGAGTTCGCCACTCGTGCAAAAAGCTTGTTGGCCAGTGAATAACGTGGCGGTCGAACGCCTTGCTTACGCCCTAGAAATCCCTTGATAAGGCAGGATCTGTTCAGGTCATCGAGCAGCCGAAGCGCGGCTTTACGGTCATTCAAAAATACCTGCGCACCAAAGACTGCGAGCAAGGCCCGCTCATGAGGTTCCCAGCCCTCACGGCCGGCGTGAGGCCGGCCTATTTGCGCTTCAAACGAAGCCCGGGCAGCCTCTCGATCAAGTACCTGGCGTTTGACCAGGTTGTCCTGCTCCGCGAGCTCCTCAGGCCATTGACCCCAAGCATTCTCGGGCGAGGTATCGTTCATTAGCCCGTCAGGACCTGAAGCCGCCATAACCGGTATCACCGCCGGCGCGAAAGCACTGACAATTTTTGGAAGTGTATGAATATTGACGAAGCGCCGACTGCGGAATGGCAGCATCGGATGTTGACCCAGGACCAATGCACTGAAAAAAACAATCGGGATCAGGAAAATCATCAATATCCCGGACGTCTGATTCATCACCTCCAGCCACTCGTAGAAGGTCACTTCCTTGGCATGGTTTGCGAGGTTGGCCAAGAGATTGATCTTCGTGCCGGCCCAGACGTGGATCCTGGGGAAATCCACCAGCATCCACAGCCAATACAGGACCCAGCTTGTTCCATAAACGAAGGAATCGAAGAACAACCAACATAAGAATGCGAAGGCGCACACCATGAGTAATAACAGCCCTTGTTCACTCTCCGGGCTGGATTGCGGCAGTCTGTTTTGCATGTTTTTGTCCCACAAAAAAACACACCGACCCAGATGGGTCGGTGTGCAAGGAAATGCTTCAGGGGAATTGAGCGACGATCAGTGCCAACAGCGGCTGTTGACGATCAAGTGATGCGGTGGTTAGGCAAAGCGTGGGATCTGGATTTCAAAATCACGCTCAAGGCGCTCCCGCTGGACGGATACATAGCTCGAGAACGCGTTCGCTGTTCCGATCTTTCTGACTGCCATGGCGCCCAGGGTATCGTGAAAACGTTGTGCCCAAGGCGTCACGATTTCGATTCGCGGCAGCTCCGGCAGCTTGGTTAGCAAGCTGAATTTTTGCCCGTCATTGTCAACCTCGCTGCTAATCCAGTCGCTCATGTTCATGGCCACCACGTCGACGGCACCGTTGCGGACCTTATGCACATACAGAATCGTGCCATTGTGAATGTCGATACCCAGGTACTTGCCCTCACCATCGTGATACACCTCATGGGCATCATCCGGAGCGAAATGCTCCTTGGTGCGCAGGGCGGCCGTGATGTTACGGATAAGCCGCCGGCGTACGACGAGCCGATAGCCGAAGAGTCCAACCGGCCCAAGGATCGCTGCCCACACGAGAACCGTAAGCAAAGGCAGCCCCTCGATTCTGGCCTCTGGCCGGGTCGAGTTGAGGGCATAAAGCAAAATGCCCCCTATCAATAACAGGATCGGGAAACAGAGCGCGTAGCCCATTTTTACGAGCCAGGCCAATGTTTCCTTGGCGGTCTTATGACGTTTCACCATGATTTCCTCCTTGAGGAATGGATTCTATTGAAGCCTCTGCTTCAGCAAGACATTCAAGAGCAAATTGCACTGGATAACTGGCTTCTCGGTACAGCGGCTCAGACTCATCACGCAAATAATGGTTGAAACCCGTTCGCGACATGCCGATCAACCTTGCCGCTTCACTGCGGCTGATCCCTGCCTTATCGAGTAACCCACGTAAATACCGCGGATCAGGATTGTGATGACGAGCGTCAGGCTTCATCGATTGCCGCTCCTCTTCAGTAGTGGCCAATTAGCCACATCCGAAGCATAGCTGTCAACAATGTTGACAGCTATGCCGATGATCGGAAATTACTGAACACCATCCCCTGTCGCGTTCGGATTGCGTTGGCTGGTACGTACACCCGGTGCACGCTGTGCGCCGGCACCTGCTGCCGCGAACATTCCTTTGACGTTATCGACCATACCCCCCATCAGGTTTGCACCGTCACGGCCGCCCAGGAACGTAATGACGTAATCGGGCAGCGTTCCCTGTAAACCGAACAAACGTGTGGTCCCAAACGTTGAAAGCCGAGCGTAGATCATCAGCCAGCCAATCGATTTGAAAAGGCCGACCATGGAATCAGCATTCGCGTTGGCCAACGCTGGAGCGAACATCAAATTGAGAATTGTGCCGCCGGCGATCACTGATACAGCTGCGAAGAAAAAGCCGAGAACCATCAGCGATGGTCGCAGCATCATGTCGATCAAAAAGATGTAGCCGTACGCGCTGCGACTGCCTTTGTCCTCTTCAGCACCCAAATGGGTTGCAGCCCACATAGGCCCGGCCGCACAACCCACCAACACACTGACAATCCAGTTGAAAACGCCACCCATCCAGAAAATGAACGGCACTGCCGGAAGGTATACCGCCAGTGAGAACCCGATGGCCATCAGCATGAACATGATGAAATAGAACAGCGGCGACATTGCGCTCATAACATCCTTGACCACTGCGCCAGTGTCCACTGCAAACACCCGGGTCACAGTCCCCAGCCCGGAATTGCTGGCAATAGACGCAGCCGCCCAAGTTCCTGCGTAAGCAACAGTCAGGGTTTCGGTCGTCAACAAGGTGGCGTCACCGATCTCCTGCATTTTGATCAGCGGATTCACCTGGTTGGAGAAGTCTGCGTCAGTACCGATTTTGCCGGTCGCGATCAGACTTGTGAGCCACTGCATCGGCGACCTGAAAACGCTCACGAACACCGCATTAGGATCGACTGCCGTTGCTGCAGCACCATCATCCTTCGCTGTTTGGGTACCGAGAGGAGCTGTGTACGGACTATTCAGCACTTGCGAACGGTAGGCAGCAAAAACCTGGTTATAAAGATCACCAGTTCCCGTTTCGCCTGATCCGCTCATGCCCGTGACAACAGGAACCGAGCTGGCCACGTCATTGGTTTTGCTATTGGCAGTCGCAAATGTGTGGTACCAGCTCCCCAAGCACACCCATCCACAGCTTTTTATTTGGTTGGATAGCTGACTCTGCAGCGTGTCCTTGAAGTCAATTCGGTGCAGCGCCTGGTTAACCGTGTCCTCATAATCGGCCGCTGCATTCTGAATCTCAGTCTCTGCGTCCTGAAAGGAGCCAGTATCGTCATCCCGTTTGCTCAGGTACGTCTCGACGAAATGCTGGGCGGCCCTGTCCAAGGTCGTCTGCATGTTGTCCAGACCTTGCTTCTGCGCAGCAATGACCCCCTGAGTGTCAACGTCGCTGTCAAACATGAGGTTCCATACACCGGTTCGCCCCGTATTCGGAGTTTTCGCGGTACCACACACGGCACTGCCATTGCCCGTGCTGTACTCACCACTCCCACCTTTCGTGGTCATCATCGGGGTGTTGGCCACTCCGTCGGCATACAGCGATTGCAGCTCGCTATTGACGGCGTATTTACACAGGTTCATCTCGAAGATTCCACGCGCGGCCGAACGCGTTGCCGGAGCAGTCGGCTGGGTAACCATGGAGTACCCTTCGTTCATCTTGTCTACCGAACCATCGGTGAGCAGATTGGCGCTGCCGACGCCCATCACCGATGTTGCCCACAGCATGACCAACTGCGAAATCGACCAGCCAGAGCCCGTGGGCACCAAGGTGATAAATCCCGCGAAGGTCATTATCGGCCAGAGGGCTGATCGCCCTCCGTTAAAAACCTGTCCCTGGTGGCCTGCCTTCACCACGTTTTTAACTGTGATGGAAAGGAACCAGATCAGGGCCACCGAGCTGAGTACGCCATTGATCGTGGCAAATATCGACCCGATTAGTGTTGGCCTCGAAACGTTGAATGGATTCAACACTACGTCGCCGAAGATCATCACCAATGCCTGGCGCGACATATCATTGTTCTTTTGGGCGGCCTCACTGATGGTCTGGTAAGTCACGCTGTCGGCGAATACCGGCAGGGAAAAGACCAACAGTAAACCGACCCACCAAAATCTTTTGATGAGTTTCATAGCATTGTCCGAGTGTATGCCGGGCCGAGGAAGGGCCGAGCGGGGGGGGAGAAGCGAAGAAGGGTTAGCCGGCCATTCCTAGGGTGATCACATGCCGACACCAACGGGTTTCAGACAGGAAGTGTTGGAACGTGCCACCTTCTTCCTCGCTGACACGCCGCATCTGCAACTGCCAGAGCCGGTAAGAGGCGATCAGCGCCTTCACAAACCCCACGCCACTCAAACAAGCAAGCACGACTAGCGCCATTCCAGCGCGTAGCAAAGTGGCCGAGGGCAGATCCAGTTTGGTAATCATCATCATAAGCAGTAGCAAGGCAGCCAATCCCCCAGTCACCGCCATCAAAACCCACCATGCCGCACGAATCGCTTTGAATGTCTTCTGCAGGTGCTCGATCGGCTTACCCGCCCGCTGCACGGCCTGCTCCCAATTGAGCGATTCTTGGACTGCTGGTTGGTGGGTCAGTATCTTGTGCAGCAGCTTGAACCGATCCACGGATGGCAATACGCCCTTTCTGTAAATCACTACCAGATCGGAAAACGGGTTGATCAGATCCAGCCCGATCTGGCCCGCGCGCTGCAATGGCGTGACGGTTCTTCTTTCAGATCCCACCACTGAAGCCTGGCCTTCAACCCCAGATTGCTTGTCATCAGTTTGCATTGGCACTCACCCCTGAACTCATCTTGCTGGACAGTTCCTGGAACTGCGGTACGTATTTGACATCGGCCTGAAGCGCCAACTGCTGCCCTGCAATGATGTTGGCCTTACGCTGCTCGTTCTTGATCCCCAGTTGCAGCCAATTACCCAGGCCTTGAACCCGGATCAACTCGCGAGTCAGATTGTCCCCGCTCATTTGCTGCAGATCGGTCTCGTACGCCGTGTTTGCATAGCGCCGCCCAACTTCGAAAGATTCGAATTCCCGTTCGCTCATCACCATGGTCCGTTGCGCCTCCTGACTTGCAGTCGCAGTGAAATATTGTGCAGCTGATGGGCTTTTCATCGTTTCCGCTAAGGCCTCCCGCGTGGCCGGGTTGGCTTGGCTTGAGGCGATGATGTCTAGTTGGGGTTGGCTGGCAGCACTTTGTATCGCCTTGTATTGGGTCATCAGCCCCTGATACTCACGCCCTGTAGCAGACTGGATTTCGCCCTTACCAGGCGATCGGCCGCCATCATGTCGCGCGGAGTTCTTCATGTACGCCATGCCGGCGTCCACCTGCGCCTGTGTGAAGGTCAGATCCGGAGCCTTACCAACAGAGCCGGCACCGTCCAATAACGATCGCAGCTCAGTATCCCCCCCTGGCAGGTCTGACACCCTCGGGCACAGGTCGGTCCCACCGTAAAGTGCGGCTTCAGCAGCAGTGCAATAACCTGCGTGCATCGCTGCGCTGCGGTAACCACCATGCCGCGGCGCCACTGGCAGCGACGCAACAGTGGTTCGGACTGCCTGACTACTCACGCCTTCCCCGCCGGCGAGACGTGAAGCTCCCGCCCGGCTCACCCTGCCCACAGCCGAAGCCACCCCAGAAGCAGATTCGCTGCAAATGCTGTCCGGGACCGTGAACTTGTCCCGGGCACGCTCCAGCCGGTCTGTTTGTCGGCCGAAAATGTCCGCTTCACGCTGGGTTCGCGCAGCTTCAGTAATGGCGCTTACCTGCTTATCACTGGCCTGAACAATTGCTGTGCCAATTTGCATTTCTGTTGTCAGAATTTCGGACAGTGTTGCCTCCATCGTCCCCAGCGTGCCCTGCATTGTGGCCATGGCTGGCAGCACCTGTGTTTCGATGGGAATACTCGCTACTACTGTCACAGCAACAGGAGACGCCAGGCACTGATGCCCCCCCAGCAAACCGACAGCCAGAGCCGTCGCCGCATAACGTCGATTCATGTTCGTTTCCTTCTCAAATGTTGTAACCGCGCTGGGAAAGAAGCTGGTTGGCCAGGCCTCGGGTCACGTTGGTAAAATCGGCTTCACCGGCCTGTTTTTTTCGAACCTCAATCAATTTTTGAGCCGAACCCAGCTTGAATGCTTCCGCCAAAATCGCTCGGGCAGATCGACCACCCACGGCTTCGTAAAGGATTTTGCGCAGTGCGCTATCAGCAGGTGAGGAGTTGAGCGACCATAGCTCCAGTGGCCCGAGAGCGTTTTTAAGGATCCTGGCCATAGTGCCGCTTCCCTTGATCCTGAATATTCCCAGGAATGGCACCCCGCTTCCGTCAGCCGCTGGCCCTGAGCCAATTCGCTGAAACTTTCGTATGGTGACCTTGGGAACCTTGAATCGCTCTATGAGAAGCGGCTCATCCTTGGGATCCACTTCCATCATGAACAGCGAGTTCGCCGACTCAAGAATTGCTTGAGGGAAATCTCGCAGATATTGCGAGGACAACACCGTACGGACACCGAACTTCCGCTGTTCACGATCCTGTGTTTCGAGCATCGGGAATATAAACGGCACTTTCGCGGCGTTATGGAGCTCGTCATACAGTTTGGTTTTGACCTCTTGATCCAACTGCTCCAACCGTTCCTCGTGCATCGGACGGTACATCGGAGCAACTGCCTCCAAAAGTGCTTTCTTGTACTGCGGCAACACAAAATGGCCGCCGGCCACTTCACCGGCAAATAGGAACATGAGCCCCGTTTTGATATGGCCGGACTTGCTGTCATCACCCATAACGTTATTCAGGTCAATGGCAATGATCCGGGTAGCTGGGCTGATCACGAATTGAGTGCGACCTGCCATCATCTTGTACTCAGAACACGCACTGGTGATGCAGCGGCGCAGATACCCCAATAGGACTTCATCACTGTCCTCGCGCTGCACGTCGCCGAATGCAGTCAGAACATCTTCATGGTTCAAATAACTGGTGATGTCGGCCAGCTCAGGCACAGCCTGGAACTGAGCCCTCTGGGCTTCACTAACATAGCCAGCCTTGAACAACAGATCCCGAACCTCATACCAGGTCGCGCTTGACCACCATTCCGCAGATTCGCTTTCGTAGATGCCACTTTTATCCAGTGCGGCATCTACCGCCGGCACTACGCCTCGCATCCAGCCGCGGGGGCTCAATTGAGAATTGTTACTGAAGGCCATGCTTACGACACGATCAAAGATCTGATGCGTGTCCCGGGCATTCGGTGGCTCCCCGCTCTTCGGATCAATACACATAGCACTGAGGATGCTGATGATAAAGTTCCGCTCTGGAGCAATCGGATGATCCGCACCCAGCTGGATATCGAACAAGTTGCGGCAATACTCCGGCCTGTTTTCCAGGACAATACCAATCGCTTCATCTACCCGATTGGCAGGCAGGCTATCCCGCAGCAGATCGATCTGGCCCTGCATCGAAAAACCCTTATCGACGCCGGCCATGAATGGCAACTTCTGCTGGGCGCTTGCCACGTTCGTATTACTCAGGGAGTTGAGCAAAATCGATTTCCCCAAGCCCGGCGAGCCGCTCACCAGTTCTGTGTGCTTGTTCTGCTTGGAACTTGCCAGACCAACTGGCCACAGCTTGCCATCAAGCGTTGGAAACAGTGCGTTTCCGTCATCCTGCCAAGCCGAGGCCGGCCGGGTAATTGGCAGCAGATTCAATGCTTCTGATATTGGTGGATACAGCAGATGCGGACCGCTTCCCTTGCTCGATGCCACCAAGGTTCGCGTCCAGGCTTTTATAGGGTCGCCAAAGATTTGGGTTACCTCGCAAATACCCCAGGCCTGAAATGCCTGAGTCAGCAGGGTAAGGTTGCGGGTAACTGCCTCCTGAGTTTCCCCCCAAGTGGAGGCCATTATCGTCATGACGCAGACGGGCTCCTGCTCTTCGACCTTAGTCAAGGCGGCGATGGATTCCCATACCGGCTTGAGTGCTGGCACAAACGCCATGAAGTCCAGCGCGGTCTTTTTCATCCCGAGTGCTTTCATGCCGCCTGGCATTAAGTCCATCCGCACGCGCCAAGGAACGTGCCGAGGAACCAACGCTTTTAGATGTGCGAAGGACTTCGGCGCCTGCGGGCCCAGCGAGACTGAAAGTGTCCCGTGCCACAAACCGTTGTTGACACACAGTTTGTTGCCCTTTGGCTGCACGTCGACGTTCAAGAGCTGAAAGTTGAGATGGGGTGCGAGGAAAGGGGTGTGGTCGCTTCCCTGACGTGAACCGTGAGGAATAATCCGGTCATCTGGTAACAGGGGCTGCCATTTTTCACTGGTTCCCTGCCGATCGACTTGAGACCGCAGCGCTTGGCCAACCGCATGAGCGTCCATGAGGTTCATCAGTACACCCTGACCGTTATCGCCGAAAGCCCCCTCCACCAGACTCAAAAATGCATCATGCCGGATCTTCTGACCGGCCATTTCGGCCAATACGGGGTTCTGACCGAATTTGGCATCTGGACTCTGTTCGGCCAAAGCCGTGAGCCGTTTGTTCTCATCCGCCAATTCGTGCGCCGAAAGTGCTTCTCGGCCGGTGTAGCACACCAGATAGCAACGTTCGCGAGATACCCAGGGTGAGAGTTTCGTGCAGCGCTCATCCAGAATCTCGGCCAAGGCAACTCCGGTACGCTTCACGGACGCATACTGCGGCGCTAAAAGCCGCTGAACCTCCTCATGCCCCCGGTGCGGATCCTCTTCGTACACCAAGCTGATCTTGTTGCCATAGCGACGATAGTTGGCAGTCAACTTCTGAGCCATACGCTCAAGCCGCCCAGCCCAAGAATGGGGCTGATCGGCCGCCGCATCCTCGTCGGTATCACAGAAACTGCCGGCGACATCATAAACCGAGCAGTAGTCGCCATCGTGATTGACCAAAATGTACGGCGCTTCAAGTTGAGGGTGTCGAACGCGATCGTCATCGGTCAGCCGCACCACGGTCTGCAGGTCGCAATAATCAGGCAAGTCCCGCGACACAAGAAAGCGTGAAGCGACGGTAATAGTGTCTTCAACCCAGCGGAACACGTTCGACATATAAATCACTCCTGGTGTAGGTAGTCCAACTTCGAGAGGTCAGAGCTGACTCAACCGTTTTCCCTGTCGGCAGCAAAAGCGACAGGTCATCTTCAAAAACATCTGCAGGCAAGATGAGCGCGCATCCAGTGAGCCGTCTGTGCAGCTCATGGCGCTTGTGCGGAGGAAGACGTTTCATAGCGGCTGCAAACTCTCCGGCACGCGCAGAACCAAACGCTGTTTCAACTTCCCGAGCGTGCAATAACAACCACCGCCAAAGCCCCTTGCCCGCACTTTTCTGCGAGCGCGAACCACCAATGATGGCGAGGAGCGCCCGACGCTGCAGGTGTTGTACATCGCTCATTACCAACCCGGGCAAATACGCCAGTCGCCCATGCGCAGCAGTCGGACTGTCCAAGTGACCGGTGAGGTAGCAAAGGGTGCACGCTGAATGTGAATCCGGATGGGCTGCTCGTGCGCCCTGCCACAGTTTGGTCGTATTGAATCCGCAACAATTGCAAACTTCGCCTTGCACTACTTCAGGCTTTGGAGTTTGAGGATCACCGCTAACATCAAGCATCAACGGGACAAGTGGTGTTTGTTCACGACGTGCAGACAGCAGTGGTTCAACCTCTGCTTGTGGTTCTATCAAATCCATATCCCACCCCATTCCCCTGTGAACACATTTGTTCACAGGGGAATCACTCGATTAACCCACAGAAACTGGGGTAAGGCCGACTTGCTTCTGAGTGCGCTTAATGATCTCGGGAACAACCACAAGGCAGACACCGAACAGAATCCCACCTGCAATGTGGGATACCTTGATCTGTGGGTTGTCTTTCTTATTCTTCGCGGCAATCAAAGCGCCAACCACGAAGACCACGCCGACAAATTGCGCGATATCCAGCGTACTTTTCGTACCACTGGTTGCGCCGTCAGCCCCTGCTCTGAGCATTCCTGCAAGGTCATCGCCGTCCGCAAATGCAGCTACTGGACTGCACGCTGCCAAAGCAGTAAGCGTCTTGATCGCTCGTTCTTGAACTTGTTGTTTGATAATTGTCGCGCGCACAAAAGCTCGCAGCATCATGTCGTTAGCCATGGCTATATTCCTTATTTCAGTTAATTCAACACGTTTGAATGAGCGCGATTGCGCTTTTATTACTCGACTGGGTTTACCGACCGAGAGAGTTTCTTACAGCTTCGATCATGTAGGGGTTACAAACACATAGAACCCCAATAATGAACTTCGTATACCCTTTTGATATATCTTCACCGGCCGACAGGCCTGTGTGCCCATCTTTGAGAGAGCGTCGCCAACTGAGCATTCCTTGGAGCGCGTAAAATACGCCAAACATTCTTACTAGAGTCAGCACAGCGTTTGCTGCATCTGCCGCTACACCGAATGTACCGACGTCCACATAACTGATGGCGTCGAAAGTCGCACCTTGCCAACCCAATTGCCGAGCTCCTGCCTGGATCATCTGGTCCAAGCCTGCCAAGCCTCCGCATAACAACAACCAAGCGATGACCGAACCAGGCCCCGGCGCCTGCCCAGGCGCTTTGCGCCCCGCACTCGCGCTTCTTGCCAGATAGGAGACTGCTCCGACTACCGCAAAAA
Organism: Pseudomonas sp. MWU12-2020; assembly: GCF_023100605.1. Taxonomy (NCBI): domain Bacteria; kingdom Pseudomonadati; phylum Pseudomonadota; class Gammaproteobacteria; order Pseudomonadales; family Pseudomonadaceae; genus Pseudomonas; species Pseudomonas sp. MWU12-2020. The sequence goes on along the minus strand of NZ_JALMEX010000017.1, from coordinate 30,839 downwards.
GGACGCCTAATTTGAACGCCAGTCCGGTTGCAGCCCCGAGCAGATTGTTCGATAGGTTGACCAAAATCTGGATCGCGTCATTGCCTCCACTTGATGCCGGCATTGATCACCTCATTTGATTGTGCCTGCACTGGTGTGCACTTGTCGGGAGGCGGCATCGATCGCTGTGATGGTCACCTTCCCGTCCAATAAACTGTCGCCAACTTGCACAGCCCATGTTTTGTTTTGCCAATTCACCCATGCCATTCCTACCTGGGCCGCACTTACACGCATTTCACTCAGAGGCGAGCTGGAAGGGGCAGTGGCAACGCTTTTGACCACAGGCTTTGTGGCTTGCCGAGGCCTTGTCTCAAACGATGACAGCCTGGCCGACAGCACGCTGACTTGCGCCTGAGCTTCCTTCAACTGTTCGCTCAATACAGCGGCCTGGCTCGCTTGAGTTTTAACCACGCGTGACAGCTGCTCAATGGCGGCTCGATTGGCCTCGGCGTACTCACGAACACCAACTACAACCTCAGCTATATCGACCGCCGGTTGAGTCTGGGGCACGTCGAAGCCGGTATCGAAATGCGCTGGAGGCTGGGGGGCATTTTGCACGGGCTGCATTCCACCACCATCGCCAAAGGCCAGAGCATTGACCTGTGAAGGTCTTTCCGGAGCAAACAGATACCAGCCTGCTGCTCCCAGCAAAATTGCAATGCCCACCAACCATGGGAGTGAGAGCCCAAGGAACATAGGGCGCTTAATCCAGTCCAGTCGATCTTTCGGTTCGACAGGTGGCGGACGCTGTGCAGTGATAGGGGTATCTGGTGCGGGGCTGAACTCACTCATCACTTACTCTCCTGCAGCAGACGCTGCTGCTCGATCCGCGCCTGGGCTTGGGCTCGCAGATGATCTTCTGTGTTTGGCTGTACATATGCAGATCTTGACGATTGCGAAGGAATGGCCGGAGCAACTGCCTCACCCCCTTGGCCCGGTGCAATTGCGTCCCCGGAATAAACGCCACGCATGAACTGGATTGCCACGACTTGGCCTTTGGTCACAGTGACCTGTTTTGCCGGCCTGCGTGCCGCATCCTCGCTCAACACTTTGCCCGCCTGAGCTGCACCACCACCCACCACCGCCCCAATGACAGCGCCGCCGTCCGGCATCCCTGGACGAACAGTTTGGGTGGTGAAGCCATTGCTCAGCACTTCGGTGTTGGCCTCCTTGTACATCTCCCCGACGCCTCCGATGGCGCTCAGGAACGAAGGCAAGATGATGCGACTCATGTATCGGTGGTCGACGTCGGTCGCAACGTTCGCCAGCAGAGTGTCATCTTGAAGCGCATAGGCATCAATCTTGTAGTTGACGCCCCTGAAGGCCATTTGAGTAAAGTGAATCACCACTCCATCGCCGGCGAGCTTCGCGCCTTCCGATGCGTTGAGAATCGCACCGGCGTATGGACCTGTAGAAAGCTTTCCAAGCACTGGAGTTGTGCTGTTGTCAGAGTCCACACCGACATCAATGATCCCCGGTCCACGCCAGTAAGGCGGTACGATTTCTACTGGCGGTGTCACAGAAGCTGCTCCTCCAGCAACACTACTGAAAGCGGTGGCCTTCAGTCGCTGTCCACCGGGTAGCGAGTCACTCCAGACCTGGTAGCCACCACCAGCGTCACCGCTGGCCCCGCCGCCCAGCACTTGACCAACCTTCAGTCCGCCTGCATCAGTGCCTGTAATGCGGTTGAGCAATTTAGTGAGCGCTTGTTTGCGGTCGCCGTCTTTGTCGCCAACGTTGGAACTACTCTCGCCTGAGCTCTGCCCACTCGCGCTTTGGCGAGCGGTTGACTGCACCGGGGCAACGGTTTTTTTGGCGGTCGATACAGGCAGGTCATCAACGGGCTCCTGCTCCATTTGCATACTGGCGATGAAACTGGTGTTTTCACGCTGCGCAGTCGCTTTACCCTTTTCATTGGATAATCGGAGTAATTCGCGATAGGCCGGTGACTCTGTATTACCACCACGAGACGATGCACCAACGCGATTGAGGTCGATTTGTGACGGCGGCGCCTCAGGAGTTCCCATCCAGCTCCAGAGGAAATACCCCCCCCCGACCAGCACCACCAGCACGCCCAGCACTAAACCAATCGTGAGTTTGATGTCTCTTTCAGCATCATTTTCGTTTGCCATAACTACTCCAGGGCGACATTAAGCGCTTCCGTCCGGCCCATTACCGAGAACGAGACATAGGGCGTTAGCGGCAACTTCCACAGGTGAGTTCCATCAGCTGAAGAAAGGGTGGCCTCAAATTCATCTCTGATATCAGCCCTCGACCGGACGTAAAGATCGTCACCCAACTGCCATACAGTTGTTTCCGGAATCCCACCTGTAGTTTTGAGTCGTCGTGCTTCTTTGGGCGGAACGCCGTCGAGAAATGCCTGCAGAGTTTTGTCATGCAGCCCGATTCGCATCTCAGGAGCCGCACCAGGTTGCGCGGCAGGCCCACGTCTTGGAATTCGCATATCGAGTCTGCTGTCGACGGTCCAAGTCTTGATCGATGTGTCTGCCTCACCGCTGCTGACGCTCAGCATGATTGGAACCGACAGGCCTTCGAGGTAAACGGTGACATTCGCGCTAACAAACGGCTTTTTGGCGTAAATCACCATCACCGCTGAATTCGGCACCCAAAACACATCGAAAGCGTCTGAGCCCGGGATCGGGGCAGCCCCTAATTTCCAAGGTGCCCCCGTGCTATCCATAAAACTCAAGGAGCTGGGGTAATTCAGCGCTGTACGCACCAATGGCAGGCTTGCGCCCGGCGACAAGTCCACGGTTAGTGCACTGATTTTGGGGATAATGGCGATCGGTTGCGTCGCAAACGCCTTGTCCATCTCCACCGATCGGCCTACCAGCTCGCGTGTTTCCTCCGGTGTAACTGGTGATATCTGTTCAATTGCCTGGTTAAACATCACCGACCGAGGCGGCGGCAATGGATCGTTCCCCGAGGCCATTTGCGGATTGGGATTCTGCGCCGCCGGCGCCGGCATTTGAGCTGTTTGTGTCGGTTGTCCAGAAAGCGGCCCCGTCGACGCCCAGCCTTGTGGGGCCGAGCCAGCAGTAGCTTGAGAGGGCGTATTTCCATCCGCCGCCCACGCGCCACTACTTGCTGCCAGCCAGATGGCCAGCGCAATGTGAGTTCTCATTTTTTTCCTCGTTACATCGATGGCCAAGAAAAGGCCTAGATAGGGGGGAGTAGCTCTAGCTTGTGCTGCAGCTCAATCTATAAATGACCATCATCGCGACAGTCCTCAAACCAGCCAGCCAGCAGATCCCGATCGATCTCGGCATACGTGTCGGCAATGTCTCTTAGGTACTGCTCACGCTCCAGGTGGTACTCGTATTCCTCAGACCAGACCCGTTCAGCCTCAAGAATGCCCTCAAAAGTCACCTTGTAACGCGTCGCCAGTTCCGGTACGTCCAGGAACAGCGGCGGTACGCTAGAGCCATACCGGTACAACGCACCAGTTTCCATCACGGCCAGCTGATCCACTGCCTCGTAAGCGGCCTCGACGGCGGCCTTAATGTCCGCATCAAGGCCGCCGACATGTTCGAGACAACGCACATCCATCCAGAGCAACCGCGCCGCCAAAGCCACTTCAAAAGATGGATTCATAATCGCGTACCCACCTCAGTTGGCGTTACTGGTAATCACCTGCGTGACTTCAAGGCCCGCATTTTTCACACGTTCATCTACGCGCTGAATGCGTTGGGTAAAAATGTAGCGTTGAGCAGGACTGCTGGTTTGCTGCCCTTCCAACTTCAACGTGACCGGATACTGGAATTCCCAAGTTGCAACCCCTCCCGGCATGCCGCGACTTCGGATCACACCAGGACCCACGTCTACCGAGAGATTCATGCGCTGTTTTTTTACGGCTTCAAACACGTTGGATGCCGTCAGCGCCTTGTAGTAGTCCGCATAACCCTGCTCCGAATAACGCTCACCCAGTCTCGTCGTTTGGTCACGGTAGTGCACAAAGTCGAGTGTGAAACTCTCGCGAATCGTGTCTGCGCCGAACTGGGCTACATCAGTTTGCGAGTAAGAAGGCTGATCGGTAGGGTTGGCTTTGACTAGTCGGCCCTTCTCGGTTGCGAAGTATTTGATCGGTGGATTTGCAATCAGCCATCCGAAATACACGTTGAGACACATCGACATTAACAGTGCCACGCTCCCCCGAGAGGCAACACTCAGGCACTTATGAGCGAATCCCGCGCCCAACTCGCGCTTTTTTTGAAGGCCTAGGGCAAGGTCAAAAGCTGCGGCATCGTCTTCTGACAACACCCGAACCTGATTCTTCGCCTCAGCAGGATTCTCATCCGCCAAGTCATTCACATCGGACGTATGCATTTCTCTGCTCCTGAATTACTGGTACTGCTGCCAGGGGTCGATGCTGCTGGGAATATTGCTGTTGATCTTGTCCAGCGCGGCCTGGCACACCTTTTCCGAAACCTGATTCATAATCTCTTGCAGGCTCGGAAACGATGGCAGGCTGATGCTGGTCGTGCGGATCCGCGATAAACATTCCTGCAGCTGATCGGACATGGTGCGTTCCCGCTCGCCCCAAGCATCGGCGGCGCGTTTGGCTTGCTCATATCCAGCTTGACTCCCCTCCTGTGCCGCCTGGCCAGCGCGGCACACCGCTGCGTTTGCTACAACCGGCGAACAGCACAAAACCACCAGCAGTGCAGCGCACATGCTCGTCTTAAACATGGTGAGTTCCTTTACTAACGTTTTAGGCCGGGCGGGGTTCGCTTGGCTGAGCCGTTGGTGCCGCCGCCGGTGCGGACTTTGGGAGGGTATTGTCATCGCGCCACCGCTCATCAAACCCAAGTCGGGCATGCAGTGCCGGCGGCACTTCGGCTGGTTTATCCAGTTTGCCGATACGTACCGCGCTGTCCCCGTCAATTTTGAACGCGATATGTTCGCGGGAAACCGCCTGTCCACCCGACTGGTTGATGCCGTTCCCGGTGCCGATCGGCACAAGGCCGTTCGCTGTAAGCGCATTGAAAATCATCGGTGGAGCATCATCCTTGCCCGGAAGGCTGACCAACACATGTTGGAAATGTCCGTTCTGCCGCACCACACCTTGCAGGTATGGGCCATCTCCGCGAACCAGCGCCATGTCCAAATGCCCATCAACGGACCAACTGCTCATCACGGGCTGTGCAGCAAATCTGTTGTCCTCGGGTGGTCGAAGTGCAGACAGGGCGTCACCTGTTTTGGCGCTGCCCTGACCGTCTGGAGTCATCCAGAACAGGCCATCACTCGGGGTATTTGGCAACGGCAGATCCAGTCGCAGCTGCGCTAACAGAGCTTGCTGAACGTGAGCAAATCGGTTGGCGTCATACGCCGCAAGTTTGACGCCCTCGTCCTGTCCCGTTTGTACAGTTGGGCCGCCCATAACGCCCAGCGACCACTGATTGCGCTTCGCATCCTTCGGTTCGTAGCGCTTGATGACGCCTTGGTCATCTTTGATCGGAACCTGGACAACGACATCCTTTTGCCCCTTCCATTGAAGGGTGACCACGTTACCCGGGTTGATTCTCGTGTCGCGCAAAAGCCCAGCCAACTCCTTGCCCCAGTACGTCTGCACCCCCTTCTGAGTACGCAGTTTGATGTAGGTGCTTTCTGTGTTGCCCTCTTCAAACCGAAATGGTGCGTTTCCGGACGCTAGCACTTTCCCTACAACACCCTCGGCGGCCGAGGTGTGGGGCTCATGAATTTCAGAAGCAATCTTGCGTGCTGGGCCGGCCTCAGCAGTCGGGGCATTTTCTACGCTCAGCGCCACTTCATGCCGGACTGGTGCAAGTGGCGTTTGAAGCGTCGGCTGTTGAGTATCTGGGCTTGCCCCGATCGGTTGAGTCATGCTGGATGTGGCATCAACCGGATGAATCGGCGCTACAGGATCGACAACAGGAGCGTTTGTGGCCGGCGCAGCAGCGCTACCCGTTGCGGGCTGATTAGGTTGATCTGGCGCTACCGGAGGTGGCTCGCCGTGAATGCCGTCCTTCACTACCGGCGCGCTCTGCAACGCTTTGCGAGCCTCAACGAGCAGCATCTGCTGCGCAGGGTTTTTCATCGTCACATTGGGCTGGTATTTGGCAATCAGGCCGATGGCCTTGCTCTGAAAGGCTTCACTGCCAGTGAGCTCAATACGGCCGCGGTAGAACTCTGCTGCGGTCAACAGTGCCGCCAATACCTTTTCATCGCTTTGGCTCGCACCCTCAGCCATTTCCAGACGCATGCCACGGTCGATAAATGCAGGCTCGCCATCGAGCTTGTACAGAACGCTTTTGTCCTCCTGTACAACGGGCTCCAGGCGCTGCAAGAGCGCATCCTTGTCGATAAGACCCAGCTGCGGTTGCACTTCGTCAACACCACGACGTACTCCGACGATCGAGTCAACTACGGCCTGCCCCTCGGCGACCGGTTCACCGGCGCCTGCTTCGGGTTGACGTGGCTGATTCAGCGGCATCTCAGGAGGCAATGCCGTTGCTTCTTCCACCACCGTTGCAGGCTTCAGCACAACTGGTGCTACTACCGGCTCTACGGGCTCTACGGGCTCAACCGGCTCGATTTCAGCGTCCGCTTTCGGGGCCGCCGCCGGCGAACCTTCAGGGTCGCTGGTGTAGCTGGCCAGCGCGGATCTGGCTTGATCCGCTGGGATATCGGTGAGTTGATCGTCAGTCCAGCCGTGACCGCGCAACTGATTCCGCTCGTATGGAGTCAGCTCACTGTCTGGCGACTCAGGCTGCACAGTCGTAAGAGGGATCGGCGTTTCCGGCGCCGATGGGGCAACTTGAGCAGAAGCATTAATAGGTCCGACAACATCAGCCGCACGCTCTCCAGGGTCTTGAGTTGCCGTGGTGGATACTGCAGCCGTTGCTGATGCCTCAGCGGATTGTGAATTGCCGGCGCCGGCGGGTGGTGACGATTCAATTTTTGCTTCAGCGGCAGCAGCTGGTTTAGCCCGGGGAGTGCGAGGTTTCTTCGCTGGTACGGCTTCGCCCTTTGCACCAGCAGGCTTGGCCGGAGTGGCTCGCGCACCGCGCGTTTTTTTCGTTTCTGCCGCCGCCGGAGCGACATCGGCGGGCGCGTCAGTTTTATCGAGTTGCAGATTCGGTGTTACACCAGGTTCGAGGTCATCCTGCATGGGAAGGTCCTTGATCAATTTATTGAGTGCCGGCGATACCTGGCTGAGTACCGCGTCCAGTCCCCGGGATTGGTGAAGGTCATTGAAGTCGGTCAGACCAAGCGCTTTTTCTTCAGCGGTAAAGTCGGGGTACACCACCACACCACCGACGCGCTCTGCAGACAGAGTTGCGGTTACCAGCCCCTTGTTCTCTGCTTTGGCGTGGTCAAAATCTGCCAAAAACAAATGAGGGGACATCGGATAGTTCGCATGCAGTACCGCCGAAACTGAATGCATATTTCCGGCATCAACCGTCATTACCACAGGGTGACCTGTGGCCATGTTCAGGCTGCGAGCAGTTGCATAGCCTTCGGCGTACAAAATCGGCTCGCCATCTGATAGCTGGCCCCCAACGACCAAGTAATTCCCCTGCTTGGGGGCATCTTTGAACAGGAACTTATCGCCAGTTGCTGGTATGTACTGCAGGGTCTTGAACTCGCCGGCGGCATTGAAAAACGGCACAACCATCGAGCCATTGTTTGTCTGCCGGAGTTCAGCGGTTGGGGTAATCCCCTTGCGTACCAGGTAGGGATGCTCGGGATCTACAGCAGGTAACCGCTCATACAACCGTTTCGCCGCTGCGGTATTCATCGCATGAGTCTGTGCGCGCTCGCGTTCAGCTTCGTCCTGGGACTGCCGAGCCGCGGCACGCAAATGTAGGCGCGTATCTGGATCAGCCTCTCCTCCACTGGACTTCCAGGTGGTCACTTCCTTGTCGTTAGGGGCTCGGTGATAGTTGATAAACCACCCTGCTGGGCGACGGTCGTCAAAGCCACAATAGACGCCGCTTTTTTTGCCACTTTTGTCCTCAACGGTGGCCACCCGTTGACGCTTGCCATTCATCACTGGCAACCCCTGAACCTTCAGGCCTGCCTCGGTCAGAACGTCCAGAAACTCTTGTTGCGGATCACCGCCGCCGGCGCGCCGGCTTCTGTCTGGCAGCCATTTGGCCAACTTCTCCAGATCACAACCGGGCCGAGCAAAAAACAACTTGTCTTCTTTGTCCCACTCGATGGCGGATCTACCATCAGCGAGACGCCCCGCGTCCTTTCTGGCTTCTTCGCGAAGCTCATAGGGGATTGCCAACCAAACCGGAAAATCTGATGTCTTCATGGGTTACTCCCCTTCAGTAAAGCGGCGGTACCACCACGGACGCCCTGACAGCTGTTTTCCACGTGTCAGAAACACCACGCGGGTCACCAGCACTTGCAGCGTCCATCCGAAAAATGACAAAAGTCGAAATCCAGCAATCACCGCCGTGACCACGTAGATCGTCATCCACGACGGAAAGCGGAACCAGAATAGGTACAGAAGAAACAAAGGCGCGGGGATCCCATACACACTCATCAGGCGTGAGGCATTGCGCCAGAACCCTTTCCCAAAATCGGTAAATCGGCTCATGCTGGATCTCCACGCGGTTGTTGACGCTGCGCTGCCAATTCCGGGAATTCAGCCGCGAGCGCCTCACTCCCTTTCGCAATTAGCGCAGAAACAGCTGACTCGATGCTTTCACGCACCCTGCCCTCTGAAACGAAGTGCAGCGCGCGGGCTTGCTCGGGTGTGCTGCACGAAAGAAAGTTCTCGATTTCGTATGCTGCGTGCGCTTCGGACTCGGTGCAGCGATAGCATTTGTCACACATGACACTCTCCCTCCACCGGTCCGACCTGGGCGGTGGAACTCTTTTGGCTAATAACCAGACTGGTAAGGCCTCCCCTGATCCCAGCGCGACTGCCAGTGCTGGAGGTAAACGCTGGCCACCTCTGGAAACCCCCACATCACCACTGCGTTCTCACTGTTGGAACGTGCCGCTGCGGTGGAGTAATTGAAGGAGCCTGTCTGCACGTTCAGGTTGTCGCTGATGATCACTTTGTCATGCTGGATCTTGAAGGCATCGTTGGTCCGCAGCGGGATGCCGGCGTTGACGATAAAATTCATCGCCGCACGGCTGGCTTTGTTCTCGTTCCCATGGGCATCCAGCACGATCTGCACGTCCACGCCACGGTGCTTGGCGGCGACAAGAGCTTTCACTACCTTTGGCGATGTGAAGCTGTAACCCATCATCCTGATCTGCTGGTGAGCAGACTCGACAACATCGATCACCAGCGCTTCTGCGCTTCCCTCCGGCGAGAAACCCACCTGCACCTCCGCAGCCAGTGCTGGTCCACAAAACGTGAGGGAGGCCAATAGAAACCCTATTGGGCCCACCCGAGTTCCTGAGCGGCAGCTCATTCTTAAAACCACCATCAACCTCTCCCCTTTTCAAGTTCCCGCAACTTGGAAGGCGTCATTGAAGATGCCAACTCGGCGCGATCGATGCGCCCTTCCAAAAATAGAAACCACGCCTGGTCAGCGATTCGCCGGCGCTCCATGTAGATAATCGTGTCGATGTGGTGCCCCCACGCCGAATACGGCATGCTTCGCAACTTCTCGCGCAGCGGATCATCGAAAACGATGTATTCGCGTACAGCTTGTCGCTTTCCGTCGGTGGTTCTCAGAAGCGACTGCACCGCGATGAACTGCAGGACACTTAGCATTTCGCTTGCGGTGGCTTCGCGCATCTCTGTCGGAACCGTCGACAAACAGCGCGGAATGGCTTCACCTGGGGAACTAATGTGCAACGTACTCAGATTGAGATGGCCAAGCTGGCCAGCGAGAATTCCCATAGAAATGGTTTCGAAATCACGCATTTCTCCAACACCGATGATTGACGGCGCTCGCCGCAGGTCGGCCCTAATGCCCTCGGCATAGGAACCCACATCACGACCGATCTGGAGTTGAGTCGGCTGAAGAATGTCCTCCGGGCGACCCAACACATACTCGACTGGGTCCTCAATTGTGGTGATCTTCCGATCTGGATAATGGTTCTGGCAGTAGCGATAAATCGCCGCAAGTAACGTGCTCTTCCCAGAGCCGGTGATTCCTCCTACTAGACCAAGCCCGGAAGGCGGTAACAGAGCCTCAAACAGATCCGGCTCGATCCCCATCGCTGTCAAATCAGGAATCAGCGAGTTGATAATTCGCATCGTCACAGCGATTGTTTTATCGAGGTTGCCTGCCGTTGCCTGGACGAAGTTGCAACGAAACCGCAGCCGTTCCGCTCGCTGCAGGCCGTATCGGAGATTTGCATCTCCATCGAGCTGCAGCGCCCTATCCACCGGCCGCCCCGAACCGACTGTTGCACGAATCTCTGGAGTGAAAACCTCATCCAACAACTTGGCTAACGTGTCATCGGCCAGAACAAAAGGACTGGCTTTACGCAACCGGCCGTGATGGCTGACTACGAGATGGCTTCCGCCTTGGATATGGATATCGCTGACAGCTTGGCGGCTGCACCACACAAAGAAGTTGCGCAGGGATGTCGCGTTCAAGCCACCTTCAAAAGCGTAGGGATCAAAAAGTGACTGGCTCATGGTTGCACCCTGCGAATAACCGGCCGCCACTGGGTTTTGTCCGGAATAAAACCAGCGTTTTCCTTCAGCGTGCGAACACGATCGCCGGTGGTGAGTTTCTGCCGGTCGCCCGTCACGCTTTGTTGTTGATCGGTGACCACTGGCCGAGTCATGAAGCCTTCACGTAAGGCATACGAGTACAGCAACATGCCTCGGTAATCGCGTTTGATTCGGTTGAAATTGGCCTCAAGAATGTGGTCGGCACTCAACCGGCCCTCATCCCATCCCTTCCGAATGGCTGCTTGCCAAAGCCGCTTTTGCACGGCGTTTTCTGGCATCACCGAAAACTCTGGCCCCATGGTTGGCACCGTGGCCAGGCCTGCGAAAAGCCAGCTGCGCCACGATGGCGGGTTACTGACGAACCGCTCAGGAGCAATAATTTCGTAGACTTTGTTAGCCATGTGAATTTGCCCTGGAGTGATGTGGGCAACGTCAACAGCCTCGTCAACCACGGGTGGCAACAAGCCTTGCGAGCTGATTAGCGTGCGAAAGTCATACAGCAGCTCGAGTCGACCTTTGCGACTCTCAAGCGCTTGTCTTAACTCCCACGCACGTTCTGCCTTGCCCCCACGGAACCCCACGGTCCGCCCGGCCTCTTCCAGCAGTTGTCGCTTTGTGTCCGATACATCAGCTGCGTCTGGTCGTGTCGCGCTCAAATAATTGTCTAGCGCCGGCGGCGCGTCTGTTGGAGCCGAAGAAGGTGTTTGCACGCATCCCATCAGCCCCAAAGACAAGCAAAGCGTCAGGAGGGATTTACTCACTGCCGCCCCCCTGCCGTCGGCGGCATCGATTGCGCGAAATTCAACGACAACTGACCAGGGAACTGGTAAAGCGTGGCGCGCCACGCCGTCTGCGCTTCGATCAGGTGCAACAGATTTTGGTACGTGATGGCACTGGCATGCACGTTGACCGGCAATGGCAAGCGAACACCGGTCCATGTGAATCTCACGCCACGCTGCCGGGCCAGGTAAGACAGAAGCTCGATGGCATCGGCGCTCCAATTGACCGACACAAAGTCGCCATCGAAACGGATCACATCAGCCGGCAGAGCTGCAGAGGAGTTGATCACTCCCTCCTGCCACAAAATCTGCTGCTGGGCGATCACACGAATTAAGGCGGGGTCAGGCTGGGCAGGTTCAGGTGGTTTTCCATAAAACGCCTGACAGCCAGACAGCAGCAATACCGCCGCCGGCGCAGCAAAAATAAAGGGCTTCATTAAAGGTCTCCTGTCACCCGGAAAGGGTGCAGTCATTAGCGGATGGCGAAGTTGGCCGGGGTGCGGCCGCGAGCTTTCAGACGGTTGTAAATCGCGCGGACTTCCCGGGCATATCGAAGGCGTTTTTCTTCCTGCTTCGCAGAGGGATTGAACCCGGCGTTGTAGGATCCGAGGCAGCGCCATGTGTTGCCACACACCCGCAGATGGCGGGCCAGCACCCAGGCACCGGCCTGAACGTTGAAACATGCGTCCAGCAACAAATCTTCCGGAGTACGAATCAAGCCCATGCGAATCAACCGATTGGCATTACTGGTGTTGATCTGCATCACCCCGTAGTCGGTACTGAGCAGCTTGCCGTTCTCGTCGAAATTTTTATTGATCACGCGTTGTCGCAGATGACTTTCCTTAATGCCCATCGACTCGAGCAACAAAGGGTCTAATTCATATCGCTGCCCTGCTTCTTGAAAGCAAAATGCCGAAGCTGGCAGCGGTATCAGCAAAACCAGACAAACCCAGAGGCTCCTCATGATTGGTCTCCATTTGTTAACTGCTTTTTATTGCGCCGCATTCAGACGGGTCGCGTGATACGCCTATTAGTTCAGGCCCAGCACCTGGCGGTACTTTTTGCTAAAGATTTCCCTGTAGAGCCGTGCCGGCTCACCGCCTGCAGGACGGTGATAACAGCCAGCGGCTTTGATCCAGTCGCCTTCCTTCTCAAAACACTTGCGCAGCTCGATCACTGCAGTGTTGAGGTTGTCGATCGGAGACAGCGAGTCACAGGGATGTGCGTAATGACTGGAACCGATCCAGCCCCAATTTTGTTGGGTCAGACCGATATCAACCCCATATTTACCGTGCTTAGCAATTCCAGCTAAAGCGGCATCACACGCTTCTGCGCGAGTAGCAAAATAGAAAGATTGTCCCTTGATATTCAACGTCCAAGGCCAGGGGTAATACCCGATCTTGATCTTGTAGTTGCTTTCCACCTTGGCAACTGCGTAAAGCACTGCCGGCGGAACACCTCCTTGCAGACCCGCACGCTGGTATGCAGGCGGAGGCATTTCGGCGTGTGCATATAGGCTCAACGTGGCACCGAGGTTGATCGCTACGAGCCGAACGATTCGCGGGCTCATTGGTTGATCACCACTGAGGAAACAGGTATTTGGGCGGGCAAGGTGATTCCCGTATTGCCAGCCTTGGGGGAGTACAGAACCCCCCCTGCGTTGGTGCCGACATTCATCGACTCAGTTCGTTGAACCAACGCGTCCACAAGCCCAGGCATCCGTCCAGCGAAGTACACGAAGCTCCTGCCGGCGAGGACGTAATTGCCGAGAGAGGGGGACTTGATGTACCAAGTTGGCAACCCCAGCGACGCATCCGGCACGCTACCGACCATAGTGGGATTAGAACTTGCAAAAGAAGCTACAGCGTTACGGTAAACCATCATGTTTCCCGCAGCAGCTTCGACTTCGGACTGAGCCAACATTAGATTCTGATCTGTTTGCGCTGAAATAAATAAAACTGCAGACACAAACATTAGAGTTAACAAATAACCAATTGCAGGCATGGCTAATCCCATCCTTAATTCGTTGATCGGATGCGGAGAATTAGTAAGAATATTGAGAATCATGGAACATATAAAGCGAGGAATAAACCTCGCTAGGTATGCTCACATATAAAGCTTGGGGAAGTTTTTTACGGTACTTTTAAACAATCGAACGTTCTGAAATATAACGCTTGAACGCCTCGAAGTCTCCTGAGCATAGAAGCGGTGAGCAGGCTCGAATCTCATGTTCAGGCCAAGTCCACCATTGAGCCTGCGCAAGCATTACACGCAGCGGCTCATCAAACCGCCATTTCAAGAAGCGCGCCGGGCTCCCCCCCACAACAGCGTAAGCGGGCACATCCTTCGTTACGACAGCCCCGGCCGCAACCACTGCGCCGTCACCGATCGAAACCCCCGAAAGGATCATTACATTGGTGCTGATCCAACAGTCGTTACCGATGATGACATCGCCATTCGTGCCGCCGTAATCCTGAATATGGCTCGCTTCGGGGGTTTTCGCAGGAAAGGGGTAGCAACTGATCCAGTCCGTTCGATGGTGTCCACCGAGAAAAATTTCAACACCTTCCGCGATCGAGGTGTAGGCCCCGACTTTCAGCGTTGCACCTTCTTGCCAGTCGTGCACCAACGGCTCGCCGTAGGTTCCATCACCAAAGCTATAGGAAGGATATTTGAGCTTTAACCGCGTAGTGCCACGGTGGAGCTTTGGCGTTGCACGCAAGACTCGTCGGTTGCGCCGATTAAGGAATTTCTCGATGAAGTTCAAAAGTATTCTCCAAATGCTACGACACCAGACTCGCCGTACGAATCCAGGCTTCAAAAAAGTGTGGGATTGTAAACAACGTAGAGAAAATTATTGAGTGAATTCAGACAGGCTAATCTGGCCTTGTCCGCAAAGGTATGGAGCGGAGCTGACAGTGTAAGAGCTGCCGCCTGGCACCATAAAACTGAGGAAAGTGGATTTAACGCCGAGGTTATAGGTTTGTTGCGTGTCGCCGACAACAACCCAAGCGCCATCCCAAACCGCTGCGGTCATCTGATACACGTTTGTGCAGGTTCCCCCAACGCCATAACCCCCGAAGGCAGTCACCAGCATTGGTGATGAGGTCGGATTTGTCCGTGTCACTGTTCCCATATAGAAGCCTGCGTTGACCAGCTTCCCTTTTCCAACGCTTGACCCCTTCCACAAACCATCTTTGCAAAAAAGCCCCATGCCGCTTGCATCGCGGCCCAACAAACCGTTCGGTGAACAGGCAGTATTTTCTGCTGCCACACCACCTAACTGCAGGTACTCACCAACCTCGGCACGCCCTGTCGATGTGAGTTTGCCTGCGCGCATTTCCCCACCGGTTAACACTCCTTTGTCTGCATAGGAGCGAACCCAGCCAGGATCCGTCATGTACCAGCCACCATTGTGCTTCTCGTTGTAAAACCCAGTGTCACCTCGGGATCTGAACCAACCACCGGTATAGGTTTCGCCGGCAATATCGGCGTTCCCGCTAATGTTCGCGGTCTGTGCGTTGACCACGCCGGCGTTGTTGAGGTTGTTCCCTTTCATGTTGATCGCAGTGTTCATTTCGTTGACTTCGGGATGGCCGGGCACCGCATTGCGGTACAGGTAATCATTAACGAGCGCACCGTCTTCGAAGAACAACGCCGACGCAAGATGCCCGGATCCGGTCGAGCCGCCGTAAGGCGCAAGTGAAGTCGACCAACCACCAAAACTACCGGTTGCTACACTCGCGTTCAGCGTCGAGATATAGCCACCTTGTGCACCGATCTGCTTGGCGATGTCGATCATGGACAGCTCATTGATCGGGTCACCATTGCGCGTAACCACCAGCGACTGCAACTTGTTAGGCGTAGGCTCGATGGCAAGGACGTTGTAGCTCTGTCCAAAGGCGTTCTGGTCAGCAAAACCGGCTGGTAGATAGCCTGTGTTACGCAGCATGTCTAGAGTGATCAGGGCCGGCGTCGTCGGCGTAGCCAGGGCGGACACAGCTGCATAATTATCCTTGATGTATCTTCCAGCAGCTTCCGTCACCAACTTCATCTGTTGGGCGGAAGACGTGTTCATTTGCCGATTGGAATATAATTTCCATTGTTGTGCCCCTGCGATCACCATAGCGGTAGAGACCATCAATATGACCAAGAGCTCTATAGAGCTAACCCCTGCTTGGCGCCGCTTGGCAATGCTGCGTCGTCGATTCACACTCCCCCCTTAACCATTAGTTTTTCCAAAAACCACGCATGGCCTGCTGCTCGATTTCCTGCTGCAGGGACGATATTTTTCCACTTCGAATTTTTTCCCTAACGGTCGAGGCATTTTCACCACTTACCAGCAGGGTCTTCACCATAATTCGGGTAACTGCCTTGCCATTGTGATCACGTTCTCTGATTCGATCCTGCCAAACGA
This sequence comes from Pseudomonas sp. MWU12-2020, assembly GCF_023100605.1. Taxonomy (NCBI): domain Bacteria; kingdom Pseudomonadati; phylum Pseudomonadota; class Gammaproteobacteria; order Pseudomonadales; family Pseudomonadaceae; genus Pseudomonas; species Pseudomonas sp. MWU12-2020. The sequence goes on along the minus strand of NZ_JALMEX010000017.1, from coordinate 14,962 downwards.
CACCCAGCAAACTGTCAGCAAGAAGTTTGGCAACTCTCTCACCGCCCATCGAAACGAGGCGTTCAAGTCCCTCCGGAATTCCAGCAGCATGGAATGTAGTGCCTATCAGTTCACCGTTTGAGCCCGCCATAAGGCATTCAAACGCCGTAGCAGGCTCCCGGATTTCACCTAAGAACATAAAGTCAACTCCAGACCTGAGACCCCTGATCAAATGTTCGGTGTACCCGCCGTTCTGGCGGGAGGCATTGATCACGATGCAACGGCCTTTGCCATGTACGCCATCGACCAGCGCCTCAACTGGATCTTGAATCGCCAGCGAAACACCTCCGTGTTGACGATGGCGTTCGACTAACCACGACGCTGCTGTGGTTGTCTTTCCAACGCCGAATCCGCCACAGAAGAGAACCAACCCCTTGGACTTCTCTGCGACCAAAACATCCGCGAAGTGCTTCGGGATACCGAGACTTCTAAAGTCGCGAATCTCAATTTTCGATTGACGAAGAACATAGGCGCCGCCTGGCTCCGTACTTTCAAGGTGTGTGACTCGATACAACTTTCCTTGGTAATTTATGGAGAACTCTGGACCACCTACTTCGATCTGCCTGTCCCGACACAAAGCTAAGACTTTAGCTACATCTTCATTCCAGCTTTCAGGTACAGGCACGCGAGTGTCATCGACACTCGCAAGCCCTTTTACGTCTGCAAAGCTGTTACTAACATACAGATCGATAAAGTCACTATTTGAGAGACTGCTTTGCAGAATGTCCATCAGCGTCCGGACCAGGCCAGAGTGTTGCTGCCGGCATTACATGCAGAAGTTGCGGTGATTGAATCAACCTCACCACTCAAAGCAGATCCGCCGTTGATTTTAAGAGTCATGGCATTGGTTAATGCCACTTTAGTCGCAAGGAAGATGCAGCTTGAATCAGGTACTGCTGCGACTGAGTTTGTATAGCCCATCCCCGTAGAAACCGCGGTGACAGCCCCGCCCCAAGAGTTAAAGACGGTGGTGCTGGTTTTTTGCATTGACGTTGGAATTCCATCGCTAGTAATCAGAGACGGAATCAAATTCGAGCCTGAAGGACCAAAACCGCTCGCAGTCTTCAAAGTTAAGATGTTGGTTTGTATTGTAGTAATGTTCTCCAGTTCACTGCTGTTCTTTTGGCTACCAGTGAGTTTGGGCCACCAGACCATTCCCGCCAGCAGAATCAGCAAGCCGACAAAGATGACGACGACCATTTCAATACCGCTAGCTCCGCGCTGCTTGCGCATACGCTCGCCAAGTAAGGTTTTTTCTTGATCGCCCACAGTTGCACGCCCGACCGAAATTTGGTGTTTCATCATTATTTCCTTAATAGTTAAGAGTTACTTTGAAGCTCGTACAGAAGCGCGTTCGAAATTGTTCTGCATATCCTGTGTGCCGGTCACGATTAGCCCCATTACGACACCAATAACTAACATGCCTACAGCAAAGGATACTTTTGCTAACAACTGAAGTTTTTTAATACTGCTGGCGAGCCACCGGGCAGCATACTTATTGATGGCCTCTGGAAACCCATCGCGCCCTGCCAGAATCCGAATGAACTGAATGGCCTTTTTATCAGGAAAGTTGAAACCCGAATTTTCAAGAGCAACACCTAAGTTATCTCCCTTGTCCAGTCCATGTCTCGCACCGGCTATGCGCTCTTTAAGCCAAGGATTTGCGTACTCCGCAAGGGTTTTCAACGCTTCGTTTGGACCGCTCCCTGCCCGCATCATCACTGCAAGGTTCAGAAGGAACACCGATCCGTGAACCATACGATAGGTTGCATAGAAAGGTCCGTTGTCTACAGCTGCGCGTAAAGCACCTGTCCAACGCGGCAGGCTGACAATGAATGCAATAGCTAAAAGAAAAAGCCCGCAAATGAACAGAACACCGTAGTTAGTGGTCAGATTGGAGACCAGATAAAGCGCGCCTGAGCTTCCAGTCCACTTCGCGGGATCAGACACCTTCGCCATGACTGGAACCATTTGATCCGAAACCATCCACAACAATGTGCCCAATGGCAATGCTAGAAAGCTTGGATACATAACGGCTGAGGCTAATGCTCCACGAATTTGCTGTTGAGCATCAATCACCCGAACCACGTCGTCGCAGGCCTGGCTCAATCCTGCCCCACGGCTTCCGGCCGCGATTAACGATGCCTCTTCATAAGGTACCCAACGTGTTAAAGCTTGGCTAAGTGGCATCCCGTCGACCAAGTGAATCATCAGGTCCCTACTGAAAATCGCTAGAGGTTCGTTGGGCTTTTTCCCGCCATCACTCCAAATCAAATTCAGATCCTTCAGCGCATCGTTTGGGCTTACACCGTTTTCGACTAAATTCTGAAAGCCTTCATAAAAGTTGATACGAGTGCTGCTCGAATAACGCATGGTCACCGCAGCAAGAAGGTCATATATACGCTCTCTCATGCGGCACCGCCCAGGGTCATAACATCTTCATCAAGTTGGCAGACATCACGCTCGCCATGCGTTGGGTCGATTAGTCCCTCATTGATACGCTGGATTAAGTGTTGGTTTTTCGTGACACCGCCCAACTCTTTCACCCAATACACTTGCGCGGCAGCGCGCCCCCCCTTACGAAACAACTCCATGTAATCAAGGTTCGGCGTAATGATCTCAGCAACTGCCGTCCGATCGACAACCCCCCGACCTTGGCAAACGGTGCAACCCTCGCCCTTGAGAAAGACTTGCTCGGGGATGCATAGGTGATCGATTCGCTCGCGTATATCATTTGCGAGAGCAGAACGCCGTGACTCATAAGGTTCTTTGCAAGCCGGACACAAGACTCGTGCCAATGACTGGTTAACCAAGCCTTTGATCAATGCCGGGTCGTAGAGCAGGTTATCATCAACACCCAGGTCACCCAGGCGCTGGAAGGCTGCAGCAGCTGCGTTAACGTGGAGAGTCGACCAAGCACCATGACCAGTCAATACGGCCTGAATTGCGGCCATTAGTGATGCCCGATCCCTTACCTCACCAATCAGCAAGACATCAGGATCCAGACGCATCAGATTAGTGATCGCTTCATCCCATTTTTCTCTCGGCCCCAAAGGAGTCTGATTAGCTCCTTTGATACGGTACTCAACAGGGTTTTCAACCGTCACCAAGTTAATCGAAAAGTCCATTGCCTCCATCAGCATCCCGAGCAATGTTTGAATGCTACTGGACTTGCCCGACCCTGTAGTGCCAGTCAGCAGTACCATGCCGTCCTTTCGATGTACCAGCCGAGTCAGTGTCTCAATTTGCGATGGCAAATAACCCATTTCTGTCAGCGTTCGCTGTTTGCCACTGTCATACAGTAGACGCATGGCCATCCATGGTCCGTTCAACGTAGGCCGCGTTGCAATTCGTGCACCGAATAAGCCGCACCTCGTTACAAACTCGCTGCGCAGCCGACCATCCTGCTTGTCTTCTGGCTTCCAGCTATCACCAGTTGATTCACACATGGTTTCGTAAATCGATGACAGAACCCGATTGCCGTCAACACCCACATATGACGCGACCGTCTCCAGTTGGCCATGCACTCGGAAACGCACATGGTGTCCGTCTGGGGAAGCGAAAAAATGAATGTCACTTGCGCCGCTCTTGGTCCCTTTGTTCAAGAGTTCAATGACTTCTTCATGCTTACCCTTGCCGGATAACGTCGATGTCGACTGGTTTTTCCCGGCGACGCTCAATACAGTCCCATATAGAGCTTTGATCGCTTCCGGCGAAACGTATTTTAATTCAACCCGATGCCCTGCCCTGCGCACCTTCTCTTTAAACGCCAGAACAAACTGATTTGCCCCGTAGCCCTCGACAACGTGCAGCACATAGTCACTGGTCAGACAGAGCATCTGACGAACATCCTCATGGGCGGCGAATAGCTGTCCTTCGCCAGACAACGTGGTAATCGGTAAATCCGGAACACTTGTCAGTTGATTCATGAGCAAATCCTCAACGCATAGGCATAGGGGGCGCCATCGTTCCTGGCAATGACATCTGCATGCCACCCTGGGGTACTGGTGCCGGTGGAGTAGCAACGCCGAATTGCAGCGGTATTCGCCGATCACCGATGGTCAACACCACCCGATCAATACTCACCTCAGAGGCGAGAAAACCACCGGGTAGCTTCTCGCCGGATTTCGCTCTCAGCGTGGTGCCATTGGGATACAGAAGCGTCGCGAAGAGCCGCCCACCTACGCCCGAGACTCCCGTTACGGTTGGTAAGTCTGACGCGATAACCGAAGGCGCAGCGTTCGCAGTCGTGCGAATTTGCGTAAGGTCCACGCCGGCTTTGTTTGCGTTCTCCTGCAGCTTCCCCAAGGCCTCGGCACGCGCCGCCTTGGCTTGATAAAGAATGGTGTCACTCTGAACTGCCGACAGTTCTCCAACGGTGTGCAACTCCGTTGGCTCAGCACAAAGTGCCATTCGCGGCAAAAACAGCGCCGCCAGCAGTAATGAATTAATGCGCATAGATTTCTCCCTTCAGGCTCCAGCTGAGCTGGGGGCCCTGACGAACCACAGATATTTCAACCAGGCGCACACCTTTTAGATTCAGCCCGGCGAAGAGGTATTGCGGGGTATACGGTGATGTCAGCGAAAAGCTGAACTGCTTCCAGTCTGGGCGGGGTGCAGGAGGAGGCGTTTCCCCACCCGGGAGTGGCGGTGGCGGCGGCACTACGACTGGCACTTCAGCCATGTCCGCTTTCAGATCGAGCTGCTGCAGGTAGGAAGTGAAATCTGCCTGCAATTCTTCGAACGGCATCAGGTCGTCGTCGCCGCCGGCTCCCATACCGACCACGTCCCCGAGTCCGGCTCGGTCTGCCCCCTCCATTAACACCGGTGGGTTAGGAAAACGTCCTTTTGTCGCCTGGGCAAACTCGTTGAACGTCGTTTTACCGGACCTTCCATAAACGGATTCAAATGCCGTCGAGGTGCATAGGGCCGACTCAAATGTCCAACCACCGACTGACAGAGGTAGCGAATCGATTGCCGCCTGACAGCCATTGAGAAAATCAACCACTGCCGGCTGTGTGGCCCAGGGATGCTTAAGTGCTTGCACTGTCTGCTGGGCCCCGGCTCGGGCGTTGAGGTCGTCCAATTCCTTTTGACGCTTGAGCGCCGCCTGCTTCGCCGCTATGGCTGCCTCTCTGGCCTGGTAGGCCTGCCACTGGCTGTAACAGATCACCAGCACCAACAGAAATGTTAGGGCAGCGCCGATCTGCAGGATTTCGCGCTTTGTGAGACCGAACGTCAGCTGCTTTAGCTCGTATTCCTTGCGCAATACTTCGGGCTTAAGTAGCTCCTCAATGTCCAGTGGACGGCCGCGACACTCGAAATCGTCAGGAGCAAAAACCTCGCGAAACTCCATGACATTAGGCTGACTATCCATCTCCTTGAGACGGTAAAGAACCTCAAGTCGATCGCCTACATAGTCGCCACCAGGAACGACCAACCCATTGAATACCGCCACTAAAGCGAATTGGCCCGACGGTAGAGCAAAGGCGCCGAGCCATGAGTCATGCTTGATTTGACCGGCCAGTGAAGCGGCGAGCGAGTACAGGCCTTTCGTTACACCGTTGTCTTTTTTGACAAAACCGGCTTGAGCCATGAACCCTAATCGGATTGCAACGATGTCCATCGACTCGCGCTTGCCAATTTCCCGGGCCTCGCGCATGTAGGCACGTTGCTTAAGCGGTTCCCACACAAGCCCGGAAACGAATGGTTTGCCGTTGATCCTGACGATATTGATCTCAGAGCCAGACGTTGGATGCATAAGTCACTCCAAGACTATCGGGGTGATAATCAGTACAACCACATCCCGTGATGATTTCCGCGTACCGCCTCCGCCAAACCAGAAGTTGCTCGCGCTTCCTGTACCGGACTTGTTTGCGTCTTCGGTAATTTGATCAAACCCGCTCAACACCAAGGTCTGCCCATTTCGAAGCTTCACGGACTGGTTAAGAATCTGGATGTCGTAATTGGGGGTTTGGACTTTCGAGCCGCCGCTGGAAACTTCGCCAAAGACTGGATCACTGCTCATGTTGACGGCCAGCTGCAGCAGCAACTTGTCTCGAGGCATCACCAAAGGCTGCATCTGCATGTTGAAGCCAGATGTGATGGATCCGGGTGTCAATGACGTTGTAGACCCAACGTTTGCGGACTGGGTTTGAGAACTTGATGCGAGATAACCCCTGACTCGACCGATCTGCAGCGGTGCCGTTTGCAAGTTCAGGGTCGTCACCGATGGGGCACGGTAAGAGGACACACGACCTTGCTGAGACAGAGCTTGGATGATCGCTTTTGAGCCTGCCCAAGGCGAACTGGCAGTATCGAGAATGCTGACTGTACTGTTGACTGCACCGCCATCAATCCCAGGGAAAGTGTTGTTGAGACCAAACCCCCACTTACCGCTCACCGACTTGTAAACCAGGCTCCAGTCAATACCGTACTGGTCCTTGTCATTGAGGCTGACAGAAATCACCTCGACATTGATCAGCACCTGCTTGGTGATGTTTTCATTCTCGGTGTCCAGATATTCAGACACGCGATCAAGAACGTCTGGCCTGTCAGTAACACTCATGACGCCGGTAGTCCGCGAAAAAGACATGCGGTCTATGGTCAACATGCTTCTAACGTTGTTCTCAATGTCGTCCATCAGCGATGAGACCATCACCGTTTGAGTCGACTGATTACTCCCAGATTCACCCGAAACACCAGAACCGCCGGAGCTAGCTTGCCCGCTGCTCCCTCCAGATCCGGATGTTCCCGCAGACGCGGACATTCCGGACTTCACTTCAGTATTGAAGCTACCGGTCTTGTTAAACGCGTAGATGGGGAACTGGCGCGTATCGAGGTAGAAAATTTTGATGCTGCCGCTGCCTGGCTCGTATTTCCACGACAGGCCAAGGCTGCCTGTTTTGCTGTCAAGCAACCCCGAGAGCTTACCAACGTACTTCTGTGCACTGCCCGTTTGGAAATGAAGGGGGGCTGATGCTGCGCCATACGCTCCAGCAGAGGACGTCCCGCTGTAACCCGGGAATAAGTCGGCGATCTGGTCACCGCCTGAAGCTGAGGCTACTGGGGGCGGCCCAACAGTGCGGCCGGAAGTCTTGTTTTTCGCGTAGGAGGCGCCGTAATCCAATGCATCCGGTGCAACTCTGGTTGGAATCCCTGTGTTATCACTAACCCATTGAGCAAACTGCTGCAGGTTCTTGGTCTCGTTGTACTCAACAGAGACGTCGAGCGAAGGGGGTAGCCCCTTCTTGATGGGTAGCGGCTTCGTGCTGACCCACTGCTCGTTCGTGAACACGACAGACGACTGAGAGGAAGACTTCTGATTACGCAGAGACCGCGCAAGCGAATCAGCTTTGTCAGTAGTTGCATCCACACGGTCCATCGATTCGTTGACGCGTTTGATTTCACACCCTGCCAGCATTACTGCCAACGCAATCAACGTCAGCGCTGCCGCATGTGTACGAATTTTCATGGTGTTGCCCCTTTTGACTTCTTCAAGTCTTCTGTGACGATGAGCCGATGTTGCGGACGCCGACCGTCAACAATGAAAGAGCGATCGGCTTTGTCGTAGAGGTGAAAGATGCTGGCCACCGCCTCTTCATAACTGCCCTCGAAACGCAACGGTGCTTCGATTCCGTAATCAAGATCCTCGGCGCGCCATGACAGGGTGTAACCAGCGCGCTGGCTCCATGCCGTGATGACCTTGCGCAGACTTTCACCTTCGGAAGCGATCCATACAGGCTTGGGAATCGGTGCAGGAACAGCCGGCTTTGGAGTTGCTACCGGAGGTGGTGTCTTAGCTGCAGGAGTAACGGGCGCAACGACCGGAGGTGGCGCATGCGTCGAGGAGACAGAGAAGTCCTTGGTCGCGGTTGTTGTCGTTGACTGCGATTTTGAAGGCGCTGTAGTTGAACCAGGAGTTTGCAAGGGCTGCGCAGAGGCTACTTGCTTGGGCGTACTCCAGGTGGTCGTCGAAACTTGCGGCGGCTTAGCCGGCGAAGCTGTTGATATTGGCGGCGCAGCGGGGACGGCTACAGGTACGGCGGAAGAGGTCTTCGCAATAACCGGTGCAACAACAGCTGGAGCAGCTGGAGCTGAACTGGTCTGGTGCAACTGGCGTTGCGCCAGGCTGATCGCTGATGCGCTTTGCGCAATCTGCTCGTCCACCCAACTGTCAGCAGGAGCCTGGACTGTTTTGGGTGGGGATGTGCAACCTGAAATCGCTGCTACAAGAGCAGTTAAAAGAAAGGGGCTTCGCATAATTGCCTCGCAGCTGAGCGTTGGCTTGTATCGCCTACTCATCGTTTGTGTTTTGCATTTCCTTGATCAGGCGCGCTTTGGTCTCATCCGTGATGTTGAAAGCCAGATGACGCGCCAACTTGGCCGGGGTGATTTGCTTCCCTACTTCAGAGCTGATCGCAATCGCGGCAGCAAGAAGGTGGGCGTACCCATCAGTTCCCACATACACAACGCGCGTTGAGGTGCTTCCCCGTGGGGCCCGACCTCGAGGCTTTGTTTCCATAAGTTTTCTCCGGACAAATGCAAACACACCGCTATGCGTATGCATGCGGTGTGCTTAAGTCGATGTGTGGGTGTTTTAAATCAGAGAGCTACCAGAGTCGTTCGTCGATCTGGAGCTTCTCAGTAATCGATGCGACACGCAGTTGCGAGTAAGGCCGAGCAACTACATCGGCTAGCAGTGAATCACTTTTGAGCAAAGCGAAAAGAGCTGTTTGACGCTCAACCACATTTTTCATCAGCCTGATTGCAGAAAGCGCGTTCAGCACCTCTGCAGGAACGTTACGGCATTCCAGGTTAATGATCTTTTTGTCAATCTGAAGCAGCATTGAATGCTTCAGTGCCTCGACCAACCCGTTGGAAACGGTACTGATCGCGCCCCCAAACCGAACAAACTCTTTCACGCCACCAATGTCCAGAATGACAGAATGGTGAACCAGCTCAGGGTTGATTCTCACAAAGAGGTAGCCTGGGAAAAGCGGCTTTTCCGTCTTTCGCGTCCCTTCGCAATCTCGCCGTTTCTTGACCTGAACAATTGTTGGGGAATATGCCTCTACGCCGAGAAGCTTAAGCCGCGTTGTAACCTTCTGAAATGCATGAAAATTATATGTGATCAGGTGCCATCGAAACATCCCTATACCCCTGTGTTCGGGCACGCGCCGCCACAAACGCGCCGTAGCCCATCCCTTTCCGCGATCCCTCCCGGGAGGGTCGCCAGACCGTCATGTTGACGGCGGCGGATTATATGTACAGTGTGAAAAATTGCAATGGCACAGAGCCATTACCGATTCTATGCACACTGAACAAAATTATCAATCACATATGCAAATAATGCAATTTTGCCATTCCAAAACGCAGGGCACGCCCGAAACTGACGCATTTCAGGCGGAAAAATGACATCTCCAATACGGACGCTGATTGGGTCAAGGATTAGATCCCACCGCAAAGCGATGCAGATTTCCCAAGCGGCGCTTGCAGAAGCTCTTGATTTGGAGCCGACCACGATCAGTCGCTACGAGCGCGGTGATTACGCCCCTGATGCTGAGCAGCTAGTCAAATTGGGGAGTTTCTTCGGAGTCTCGCCGCTCGACTTCCTTCCCTCACAGGTAGAGGCTCGCTGGCAAGCTGTAAACGAACTACGGTCAGTTCTCGTCGATTTGGTATATCGAATTGATGATCCAGCAGACTTACAGCGTCTTATCCTCGAAGCGCGTAGCTCAAAAAGAGCTAATATCCGCTGAACCAGCCCTGCATGTAATGGATCCCATTTAGCAAGGACTAGCACAAGGCCACGTGAGCGCTGGTAAAAAGCGCGGCTTCACGGCATCTTATCGGCCCTTCTGGGCGCGAGAGGCGCGTTTGGCGGGGATATTTCAACAGGTCTGAGGCACAGATGAACTCCGTAAATATGGAACGTTTAATCAAGAACCTGGGTTGTTCATACGATGCTCTAATTGCAAATCATGTAATCAAAAATCTTCCACTACAGAGCTTGTACGAAGACGGTGATTCATTAGAGATCGAGCCGGTTCCTGGAATAGAGTTAGTATTCTGGCCCGAAACCGAACGTTTCGAGGTTATATATATAACTTTAAAGGATAGTGATTTACCAGAGTACGAAGGAGAGTTGCCAGAACCTTTTAAAGAAGTCAAAAGCCAAGATGATGTTCATCGAATTTTTGGCGACCCAGCTTTTTCGAAAAGTGCACTGGAGCTTTTTGGCACAGGGTTAAGCGGGTGGGATACATACCAACTCGACCCACAGTGGCACCCTGCTGCGCTAATGGAGTTTCAATATGTGAAGGATATGCGGATTGGTACACTTCTGTTTTCATTGATCGACCGAAACGTCTAGTCGAGTTTCTCGCCTTGGGTGCGCACTGGGGAGCGCCTTGCAAGTTGCAGCTGTCACCCTGGATCTTAATCAACCCGAAAGACGCTCCCCAGTGCGCACCCATTCAGCAGAGCCTCAAAGCTGAGGCTTCAATTCCGTAGGCTCGTTCTCATCATGCAAGTCTGCTTCATGCGCGGATCGATCTGCAGGTCGCTCAACCTGATGGTCCAGTGGGACCTCCAGAGACGCTGATTCAAGATACTGGAACCGCACCTGCTGACCCGAATCAGTCACTGCGAACTTATCAGCTCCGTACTGAGCGTTAAAGCGGACACCAGCGTATAGCATCTCATCGACGAAATCAGGACTGCCGACAACCTCAACACGCTCGCCACTTTTCGTACTCGCAAGCCCCGCCGCCATCTTGTAATTGGCCTCTTGATCCAGGTCGTCAAAACCTGACCTGATCTCAACCTGGTCCCCTCTATCAACAACCCCAACACGACCGTAACGAAGGTACTCGATAGTGCCATCACGACGGAGTTGAGTAGCGTGACTACGGCGATCTAGAACGGCCGTATCATCAGCAGGGGCGAACCGAACTATACCGTCAACGTGCTTTTCGATAGCTCGCTCTTTGCGTTTTTCTCTGTATGCGAAGCCTCGCAGTTGGCTTACTGCGGCTTCGTCGCCCTTCAAGGCCTCCTGCTCAACCCACACTTTATACGCAAGTGGCCGAAAGGCTCCTTTATCGGCTAGCTCTTGGCGTTCCTGGCGTAACTGAACGCGTAACTCAGCCATGGCTTTCATACGCTCAAATTCGGCAACGCGGTACATGAGTTTGCGAAGGAGAGGATCTTTGAACGAACGTCGAGCATGCAATTTCATTGACTGAAATCGAGAGGCGATTTCTTGCTGTCTTCCCGGCACATTCAAATCAGGCTTCGACCAAGAATCACGGTAGACCTGGTACCGAGCTTTAAGCGCTTCACGGGCTGCGGCACGTTCCTCACGCCGCTGTGTTCGAACATCTTTATCACGTAGATGGAACGATGGTTGGTATGTTTCAAAGACACCATATTGTGCTTCAAGTGGATCGACAGCGGTGAACGAAGGCGCGTCCTTGAAAGCGCCGTAATGCGGCTCAAGTCGAGCCTTCGTCAAGCTGGGATGGATAGACGATGCCTTCACCGGTGAACTGTCAGGGCGGAGTGCATCGTAGATAACCAGGCCGCCTCCCTGCTCGCGCAGGCCTAGACCATTTTTATGCAGTAGCAAATGGACAGGTTCCCAGTCTGAGAGATTACGTCCAATGATCTGATCGACCTCATCTCTAACGGTTCGAACCGAGTAGTGGAAGAGGCTTTCCTTGTCCGAAAATATCTGGGTTTTAGCTGCACCTTGTGGCGCACTAGGAAACCGGAAAGGTGCAGGAACCAGCTTATCGTTATCGTTCCATTCCCAACTGCCATTGTCCTGTTCGAAGCCGAACCGACGCTCCAGGACGCGACAGCATTTCTGAAGCCGATCAACATCGTTCCACATGTTTGCAGCTTTGAATGTAGTGGGATTGACCCGGTTCACAGCGACATGGCAATGAACGTTATCGGTATCGAAGTGTATCGCCGTCACATACTGATGCCCATCCAGCCCTAGGGCATCGATGCAGTGTTTTGCACTTTCGAAAACCTGGGCATTAGTCGGCGCTTCATGCTCCTGCCAGGACAAAATGAAATGGTAAACGGGATCTGCGCAGCGAGGACTTTGCGCAGCAATCATATTCATTTCAGCCGATGAGGTCTCCCAGGAAAAACAGTTGGTTTCACAAGGAACATCACCTACGAGCGCGCGCTGCCTGCCGTCGGCAAACTCCTCAACATCACGAATAATCGGTTCAACTGCGTCGTTTCGCTCGATGTAATCCACAAGACGATCAAAGAGCTCATTCTTCGCTTGGGATGGTGCTGAGTTTGGGGTGTCAGTAACGATATCGTTTGCAGGTGGCTTGTTGTCCCGGACGCTAATGTACGCTACCAGTTTGTTGAAACTGGTACGTCCGTTTTTCGGTTTCTCGGGGACAATGACATTCATTACTTCTTCTCTATGACAACAGGCTCGGGCTGCAAATCGAGCAGCAATACTGCCTTCTTCAAGGCGACCAACGTTTGCGAAAACTCACGACTTAACTCTTCAGTCATTCCATCCTGCATCTGGTTATACAAATGCTTTTGCAACCCCCCGAGACGAAGAAGCTCCCCCATTAGACGTTTGTCGGTACGGGTCAAAATCCTGCGGTTTAGAGCTGAGCTACGAAGTAAATCTGAGACCGTCAAACCCGCAGCCTCAGCTTTCGCTCGAATCAGCTCCTCCTCCTCTTCATTGCACCTGGCTTTAAGCCATTTGTTTCTCTGACGCTTTTCGCTTTTCGACATAACGGCTTTCCAACATTACACAACGGGGTATCGGGGCGCAGCCCTGATCAGGGTTTTGGGGACATCCGACCGCGTGCGGGCGGTGGCCACAAAACATTTCCTGTCCAACAATGAAAACGCATTTCAACCTGAGCCTTCAGCGATCCGTCCTCCCCCGCTGCCCGACTCAGATTCAGCGCTGAGCCTACCATTGCCGGGGCCATCGCGTGAAGTGGTCACAGTCTGTTGCCACGCCAGTGTTCAGCATGAAAGCAATGGATCGACGAGCTGCGCAGGTGCATGGCTTGAAATGGGCTGTGTCAATGCAGACGCACGGCGGCGCGCCGACGCTCTAACGAGAATGACTCAGGTTCTCCGCGAAAATGCCGCTCGACTGGATTCGACGATAGACCTCAGTTAACAATCGCTGGACAGCTTTCAGTCAAGATTAGGGCTGATGCGACGAATAGATAACTGGACGTGTTTGGGTGGCGATTCTGCCGCTCGACTGAGAAAGACTCGAATTCACTATTCGCCCTTCCGCTGATCCGCGCTAAGCCGCAAAATCTGCGGTGACACACCGCTCTATGAATATCGGCAAACTATGGCATTTCCTGCTTATTACGCAGGCATTCCAAGCTGACGTATATAGTGAATGAAATGGCCAATGGGTTCGACACAAGTGCGCCGAAAACCAAAAATCGCCTGTGCACTTCGCTCAAATTCTTTTGCCAATGCGGACGAGGCGGCACGGCGTTTGATCTGTTGCGTTATCGGAATGGCAGGGTAAAAGCGGCTTCAAAGTGGGGGGGTGTTCGGGCGGGTGGGCATGGGCTAAAATTCGGCTCTCAGTTGATCCACTTTATTCAAAGAGATGCGACGCATGGCTAAGCGAAAAACTTATACGCAATCACAGATTCTGGATTTTGGCGCTCGATTGGCTGAGCTCCCGGATCTGAGCAAGGAAAAGATTTCGACCGCAGAAGCCCTGCAGGAACTGAAAGAACAAATTGTGGATCTTGCAAACAAGCGGGGATATTCGCCATCCGAGATTAAGGACGCGCTGGAAGGTGTGGGAATGACCGTAACGGTCAAAGCTATTTCAGACATTCTTGGATCTCAGAAGAAGCGGCGAATCACTCCAAAGGTACCAGCCAAGGCTGACTGATCTTCGATCCATTAAGATCTATTTGCCCTGGTCGAATCCCGATATAAGAAAACCCCGCATAGGCGGGGTTTTACTTTGTTTTACGTGATTGTCCTTCGCTGATGATTACATCGAGTCCCGAACGTCCAGTCCTTCATTTCGTAACGCTGTGGCAATGCTCTCGACGGTTTCGCTGTTCCATTGAGTCCCATCAAGAAAACTCAGAATGGTATTGAGCAAAACTACGGCCCGATTGACAGCCGCCGCGTGTTCCTTGGACCTAATCGAGCCTCTGGCTTCTCGCAGCAGGTCGATGATTGTCGGTTGCGTTGAAGACATAATTACACTCCAGAAGGGTTGCCCGGCTAAGCCGGGCGGTTGTTCAGGGTTTGCACTTCGGGCAGGTGCACGCAATGCCGTTTCTTCGCATGCTCTTGCCTTGCAAAATCGCGGTGCTATAGGCGGCAAGACTCATTCGACTTTCGGTATAGATCCGCACTGCTTCGCGATCGTCTCCGTGATAGCCTGCAACTCTGATGTGGGCCAGCGCTGCGTTACGGTTCACGCCACCTTTCCTTCTGCTTCTTCGTTGCATTTCACAACGCAGCGGATCCGCTCAATGATGACGTCATGGGTCAAATCGCAAACATCGTCGAACTTCCAGTAGCTCGTTCCAACCCGGGCATAGATCGCGGTGATCCGACCATTTTTGTGTTCGGTTAGCTTGAACGACTCGGTGTCCAGATTGCTTTTGCGGCCCTTGTTCTCAAGCGATGATTTTGCGTAGTAGAAGTCAACCGAATCGATCGGCCTCGGAACGGATTTGCACATCGCCTCGATCGCCAGCATTGTGTCCGCCAAGGGGCCGATTACTGCGCCGGGGTACTTCTCCTGAACCTGCATGAAAGTAAGGCCGGCAAGCGCACTCACCAGCTCGCCGTCCTCCCGTACGCGGACGTCATCGATGAACCACGGTTGATTCGGAACGTAGAACACACGTTTCATTGAAAT
>NZ_JALMEX010000016.1:0-90980 GCF_023100605.1 Pseudomonas sp. MWU12-2020 | reverse complement strand
GAAACCCCAATTGCGAAAGCAGTTGGGGTTTTGTTTTGCCCGCAGGAAAGTATTTTTGCTTAGCCAGCGAACAATTTTGCACAGTTATTTTCGAATCAGAACACTAGAATAGCCCCCATCTTTTTCGGAGCCAGAGCCTTTATGTCAGATCCGGTTGACGCCCCAGGGCTGTCAGATTTACCGCTGGAAGACTTGGTGGCCTGTCATGAGTGCGACCTGCTGATGCGCAAGCCCAAGCTTGCCCACGGCGAGAAAGCGCTCTGTCCGCGCTGCGGTTACGAGTTGTATGCCCATCGGCACAATGTTGTGCAACGCAGCCTGGCCCTGGTCATCGCCGCACTGTTGCTCTACGTGCCGGCGAACTTTTTACCGATCATGAAGCTCAATGTACTCGGGCAGTCTTCGCAGGACACGGTCTGGACTGGTGTTGTCGGGTTGTTCAATACCGACATGCGCGGCGTTTCGGTGGTTGTGTTCCTCTGCAGCATGGCGATTCCACTGCTCAAGCTGTTGTGTCAGCTCATGGTATTGCTGTCGATCCGTTTTGATATCGGACGCAGTTACGGCTTGCTGCTCTATCGCATTTATCACCACCTCAAAGACTGGGGAATGCTCGAGGTCTACCTCATGGGCGTCCTCGTGGCGATCGTCAAACTGGCGGACATGGCGGCCATCACTGTCGGCCTCGGTCTGGCGTGTTTCATCGGTTTGTTGTTGGTTCAGGTCTGGCTGGAAGTGGTGATGTCACCGCACCAGATCTGGCAGGCGTTATCAGGAGAGGATGCCCATGCGGGCGATTGATGCGGGCATTCTGATCTGTACCGAATGCCATGAATTGAACAAACAGGATGCGGACACTGACGAGCAGACCTGCACCCGCTGCGGCGCGCTGGTTCACGCTCGTCGTCCGAACAGTCTGGCCCGCACCTGGGCCCTGCTGATCACGGCTGCGATTATCTACATCCCGGCCAATGTGTTGCCGATCATGACGGTCAGCTCGTTGGGGCAGGGCGATCCCAGCACCATCATGTCCGGCGTGATCCAGCTGGTACAACACGGCATGATCCCGATTGCCGCCGTGGTGTTCATCGCCAGTATTCTGGTGCCGACCTTCAAACTGGTGGGCATCGCGCTGCTGCTGTTTTCGGTGCAGCGACGTCAGCCGTTGTCCGCGCGGCAGCGGATCTGGATGTACCGCTTTATCGAGTTCATCGGTCGCTGGTCGATGCTCGATATCTTTGTGATCGCCATTCTGGTGGCGGTCGTCAATTTCGGCCGGCTTGCCAGTGTCGAAGCCAATCTTGGCGCCATCGCTTTCGCCAGTGTGGTGATTCTGACGATGCTTGCCGCAGTAACTTTCGATCCCCGACTGATTTGGGATAACACGGAGTCGGACGACGACCATGACTGATTTGCCTGTAGCGAAAACCCGACCGGCCTCCAACTGGTCTGCCATTTGGGTACTGCCTCTGATTGCCCTGATCATTGGCGGCTGGCTCGGCTGGCGTGCCTACAACGAAACCGGCATCGAGATTCAGGTGCGTTTCGAAAGCGGTGAAGGCATCCAGGCCAACAAGACCGAAGTGGTCTACAAGGGCATGCCGGTGGGTAAGGTGAAGACGCTCAAACTTGATGACGAGGGCAACTCCAAAGGGGTGATTGCCACCGTCGAGATGAACAAGGACGTCGAGCAATACCTCAAGACCAGCACGCGCTTCTGGCTGGTGAAGCCGAGCGTGACGCTCGCCGGTATCACCGGTCTGGAAACCCTGGTTTCGGGTAACTACGTGGCTATCAGCCCCGGCGAAGGCGAGCCCACCCGCAAGTTCAAGGCGCTGGCCGAAGAGCCGCCGCTGTCGGACTCCAAGCCGGGTCTGCACCTGACCATCAAGGCCGATCGCCTCGGTTCGCTGAACCGTGGCAGCCCGGTGTTCTACAAGCAGATCAAAGTCGGCCAGATCAAAAGCTACGTGCTGTCTGAAGACCAGAGCACCGTTGAGCTCAAAGTGTTCATCGAGCCGACCTACGCCAAACTGGTGCGCAAACACACGCGTTTCTGGAATGCCAGTGGCATCAGCATCGACGCCAACCTGTCCGGGGTGAAAGTACGCAGCGAGTCTCTGGCGAGCATCGTCGCCGGCGGCATCGCCTTCGCCACACCAGAGAATCGCAAGGACAGTCCGCCCACCGATCCAAGCCTGCCGTTCCGTCTCTATGAAGACTTCGACGCCGCCGCTGCCGGCATTCGGGTCAAGGTCAAACTCAGTGACTTCGAAGGTCTGCAGGCCGGCCGTACGCCGGTGATGTACAAGGGCATTCAGGTCGGCAACATGAAAGCGTTGAAAATCGATCCGGATCTGAACAGCGCCACGGCCGAGCTGACGCTCGATCCTCTGGCGGAAGACTATCTGGTTGAGGGCACACAGTTCTGGGTGGTCAAACCGTCGATTTCCCTGGCCGGTATCACCGGGCTCGAAGCGCTGGTCAAAGGTAACTACATCGCCGTGCGTCCGGGCGACAAAGGTGCCGCGCCGAAACGCGAATTCGAGGCACGGCCAAAAGCGCCGCCGCTGGATCTGCGTTCACCTGGGCTCCATCTGGTGCTGTTCACCGATGTTCTGGGTTCGATCGAAGTCGGCAGTCCGATTCTGTACAAACAGGTCAAGGTCGGTTCGGTACAGAGCTATCAGTTCTCCAAGACCAAAAAACAAATCGTCATCGGCGTGCATATCGAGAAGGAATACGAAAACCTGGTCAACGCATCGACACGCTTCTGGAATGTCAGCGGCATCATCCTCACCGGTGGTCTGACGGGCGGGATTCAAGTGAAGAGCGAGTCGTTGCAGACGTTGATGGCCGGCGGCATTGCCTTCGAAACGCCGCAAGCCAAGGCGCCGCTGCAAAAGCGTATTCCGCGCTTCCGTCTGTTCGCCAACCACGACGAGGCGAACCAGAAAGGCACGTTAGTGACGATCAAGGTTGATCGCGCCGATGGCCTGCGCAGCGGTACCCCGGTTCGATTCAAGGGGCTGGACGTCGGCAAGATCGAAAGTGTTGATCTGGCTGATGACTTGCAATCGGTGCTGCTCACTGCGCGCATCACCGAAGTGCCGGAGCGCATTGCGCGGGTCGGCAGTCAGTTCTGGGTGGTCAAGCCTGAGTTGGGTCTGATGAAGACTTCCAACCTGGAAACCCTGGTCACCGGGCAGTATGTGGAAGTGCAGCCGGCGGCGAAAAACCTTGGGCCGCAGAAGAACTTCGTTGCGCTGGCCAATCCGCCGGAAGTGAGCAAGCAAGAGGCCGGCTTGAGTCTGGTCTTGAGCGCCGCGCGCCGTGGCTCGCTGAAACCGGGTGTGCCCGTGACCTACCGCGAAATCACCGTGGGCAAGGTCACCGGTTATGAACTGGGGCAGACGGCTGACCGGGTGTTGGTGCACATTTTGATCGAACCGAAATACGCGCCGCTGGTGCGCAGCGGCAGCCGCTTCTGGAACACCAGCGGCGTCGGTTTCGACATCGGCTTGTTCAATGGCCTGACGGTGCGCACGGAGTCGCTGGAGACGGCGATTCAGGGTGGCATCGCCTTCGCCACACCGGACGGTGAGCGCATGGGCAACCCGGCACGGCCTGAGCAGACGTTCCCGCTGTTCGACAAGTTCGAGGATGAGTGGCTGACTTGGGCGCCGAAGATTTCGCTCGGTAAGTAATTCTGTGGTGTCTGAAGTGGCGCCATCGCGAGCAGGCTCACTCCTACAGGGGAACGCGTTCCAAATGGTAGGAGTGAGCCTGCTCGCGATAGGGCACTAAAAGTCCGCACATATCCAAAGCCATAAAAAAGGGCCGCGATCCCAACAGATCGCGGCCCTTTTTGGTTTTCAGCTAAAGCCGGTCAAACTTCATCCAGTTCCGGCTCATCGGCTTGCACATTGACGGTGGCTTTCACCACGTCATGGCGGCGGATGTACTTCCAGTCCGCCT
This sequence comes from Pseudomonas sp. MWU12-2020, assembly GCF_023100605.1. Classification (NCBI taxonomy): domain Bacteria; kingdom Pseudomonadati; phylum Pseudomonadota; class Gammaproteobacteria; order Pseudomonadales; family Pseudomonadaceae; genus Pseudomonas; species Pseudomonas sp. MWU12-2020. The sequence goes on along the minus strand of NZ_JALMEX010000016.1, from coordinate 87,002 downwards.
CGTCGATGTAGATCCCCGCCGGGCCGCTGCCGCCTTCCAGATCGATGGCGACACTGGCGCAGACCTGCGGCTTCACACTCGCCAGAATCGGCACGAAGCCCAGTTGCAGGCTGGTTTCCAGCAGCGCTGCCTGGTTCTTCTCGTCGATGTCCGCCGCCTCGTCGAGGTAGTACGGCAGGCGCACGCGACCGGCCAGATCGCGATCCATCAGGTGCAGCAACAAGTACATGTTGGTCAGCGCCTTGATGGTCATGGTGGTGCCGTTGGACGCGGCGCCGTCGATGTCGGTGTGGATCACTGGCTGACCGTTGACCTTGGTGATCTCGAATGCCAGTTCGAACAAGTCCTTGAGACCGAGCTGGTTGTGGTTCGCCGCCACCAGCCGCGCCAGGTATTCCTTGGCCTCTTCGTTCTTGTTGTCCTGTTCGGCGCTCTGGCTCAGGTCGAACACCGACAGGGTTTCGCCTTCTTCGTACTGACCGGCGCTGTGGATGATCTGGTCGATGTGCTTGAGCGCTTCCTTGTTCGGCGCCAGGACGATGCGGAAGCTCTGCAGGTTGGACACCTGACGTTTGTTGATCTCGCGGTTGAACAGCGCCAGTTGATGCTCGAGGCTGTCGTAGTCGCTGCGGATGTTGCGCAGAGTCCGGGCGATGTCGGTGACCGCCGCACGCCGCGCCTTGCCCAAGGTCAGGGCTTCGTCGGTACGGTGCGCGTAAGCGTTGATCAGCAGCGAAAGACGGCGCTCCATGTCGTCTTCGCTGTCGAACTTGGCCACGCCTTTGAGGCGCACTTGCGCGTACAGCGCTTCGATCTGCCCGTCAGCGCGCAGCAAGCCTTGCCAGCTGTCCTGATAGTCGTTGAGCAGCGGCAGCAGGTTGTCCATCGAATCGTCGACCGGATCCATGAACGGCGTACCGAACGGCAGGTCCGCCGGCAGCAACTGACGACGGCGCAGGGCGTCATCGAGGGTGCGCTGCTTGGCTTCCATATCCGCGATCTGTCGACCGACCAATTGCAACTTGGCCGACAGTTGCTGGACGCGCTCGGTGAACGCATCGCTGGAACGCTTGAGTTCGTCCTGCGCGGCTTCCATCTGCGCCAGTTGCTCGAGCTTGTCGCTTTCTTCGGCGCTCAGGGTCTGGGTGCGACGGAAATCTTCCAGGGCTTTCTGCGCATCCAGCACTTGCTGGTACAGCGCTTCGGTCTGGGTCTTGCTCGCGGCGCGGTCAGCGGCCACGGCTTGCTGGGTCTTGAGTTGCTTGAGCTCTTTTTCCAGACGTTCTTTCTGGTCACGCAGCGCGGCGCGGTCGGCCAGCGCTTGCAGGGCCGGCGGCTCGATGTGCGAGATGTCGATCGACAAGCCCGGCACTTCGAAGCGCTCGCCCTTGAAGCCATCGAGGATCAGCTCGACCGATTTGACCCACTCGCCATCCTCGTCGAGAGTGATGCCGTGTTCGCCCAGCGGCAGGCTGAACAGCGCGCTGTTGAACAGGCGCATCAGGCGCTCGACGTCCTGCTGCGAGAACTCCTCACGCAGACGCGCATAGCTGTTGTTGTCGGCATGATCGAGTTGCTGCTTCACCGACTTCAGGCGTTTTTCCAGATCGCGCAGACGTTCTTCCAGATCCTCGGCGCTGAATTGCCGGGACTGTGCCAGCGCACCGGCCAGTTCGTCGTGCGCGTCCTTGGCGGCGAGCAGTTGCTGCTCCAGCACCTTGACGTCATCGACCAGCGCGAAGCGGTTCTTCAGCACCGACAACTCACCGAGCCAGCGCTGGATACCGGAGATTTCCCGCTCCAGACGCATCAGTTCCTGGGTGCCACCGCGCTGATCGTTTTGCAGATCGTCCTGCTCGCGACGGTAGTGTTCGGCCTGGATCGTCAGTTCTTCCTTGCGCGCCGTGGCGTAGTCCGACCAGGTGCCGAGCAACGAATCGAGCAGCGGCGACAGGCGATGCAGTTTGCCGCGCAGCACATCGCGCTGCTTCACGCCGTTGGCCAAGGCTTCGACCAGCGGCCCGGCGGCGACCAGCGAGTTGTAGTCCTGCTCCATCCGGCGTACATCGCGGAAGGCTTCTTCGCACGCGGCGATGTAGTCGACGCTGCCGGAACGCAAGCTGTGCTCGAAGGCATCGAGGAACAGTTGCTTCAACTTGGCCGCGGTGATTTCGCGCATGTGCAGCAGGTTGATGAACAGCGCGCGGAAGGTCTTCAGGCTCTGCTCGCTGGTGGAGCGCAGCGGGATCAGGGTCAGGTCGAGCGGGATCGACGTGTGCCCGCCGACCAGCAAGCGACGCAATTCGTCCGGCTTGAGTTCGTAGGCTTTCAGGCCTTCCTTCTCAAGGTTGCTGAACAGCTCTTTCTGCCGCAGGCAGGTGTCGTTCTTCTGGTAATGCGCCAGATCCAGCTTGCCGGCGTAAGCGAAGAACTGGTGACCGAAACCACCGCCCGGGCCGCGACCGACCACGCCGATCACGTGCGGGCCGTGGGGCAGATTGACTTCGACGAGAATGTAGCTGGTGTCGGAGGCGAAGTAGAAACGCCGCGATTGTTCCAGGCTGTACTTGCCGAAACTCATGTCCGACATGCGCGCGAGAATCGGGAACTGCAAGGCGTTGATCGACGCCGATTTCCCGAGGTTGTTCGCGCCGTAGACCGACAACGGTTCTTCCAGCGGGAACAGGCCGAGGCTGTAACCGGCGGTGTTCAAAAGGGCAAAGCGGCGGATGCCGTAGCGTTCCTGGCTCATGCGTCGGACTCCTGTTCTTCGGCAATGGCCCGGGCCAGTGCGTCTTCTTCGCTCTCTTCTTCGCTCTCTTCCTCAAATTCGCTGAGATCAAGCGGATCGTCGGTTTCGAGGAATTTGGCTTCGGCGGCTTCGTCGATCAGCACCGGTGCCGGCAGCGGCAGCACGCTGTGCACGCTGGCCGCCAGATCGCGGTCCTGCTGCACCGACAGGCACACATCGAGGAAGCGGTGCATCGGCGGCAGGAAACGGTACACGCCGTTTTCTTCACCGGCGAAACCGAGCTGGGTCATGCGACGCATGATTTTTTCTTCCAGCTCTTCAACGGTCTGCACTTCGGCCTGGATGAACAGGTCGCGGTATTTCTCCAGCAGCGATGGCAGCTCTTCGCGGCCGAGGCTGCCGCCGTCGAGCACGGCGATCGGGTCACGGCCCTGATCGGCCAGATGCTCGACGAGAATGAAGGTGAACAGCGCCAGACGCTGGGCCGTCTTGTTCACCGCCGCCGCCGCCATGTCCGGCACGAAGTAGTAGAAGCCACGGGTGTCGCAGACCAGCTCGAACCCCAGCGCCTTGAACAGCGTGCGGTATTGATCCTGGAAGTTCGACAGTTGCGCGTACAGTTCCGGGTCGCGGCGGCTGACGTGATAGCCCTTGAACAGCTCGCGGAAGATCGGCGCCAGTTGGGACAGTTCGGATAGATCAAGATGCATTGGGGATGCTCGCAGAATCCTCGGCGGCGGAGTCGCGGGCCGAGAGCAGGGCGAAGGAGCGCAGGCTGACCTGGTGCTCGTGAGTGTGGTATTCGCGGCGTTCCAGACGCTCGCGCTTGAAGCGTTTTTCCCGCGACAGACGCGAGAACCAGTAGAGCAATTCGTCGGTCGCGCCGTCCGGTTCCTGCTCCAGCAGCCAGGTCATCAGATCCGGCATTGGCAGGGACTCTTCGCAACGCTCGACCATCTCGCGCACGGTGCGCGGCGCGCGCGGGGCATCGCCGGACTTCTGGGTTTTGTGCGCCTTGGGGAAACGCGCCGGTTTCGGCTCGAAACGCGCCAGGGCGTAGACGTAAGCCTCGACCTGACTGGCGCTGCCGAGGAAGGTGCTTTGCGGCCGGGTGAACAGCGGCATCGCCGCTTGTGGCACGGCATCGATGCCTTTACGGCGAATCGCCGCCAACGCCAGCGCGGCACCACGGGTCACGGCGTTGTGGCGGCGTGCTTCTTCACGCAGCGGCAGCAGCAGTTCGCGGGCGTGACGCAGGGTCAACTGGGCGCTGGTCTGCATTTCGAGGATGCGCGCGTGGGTGCGCAGCAGCATGTCGTCGTCGACCAGATGGCCGAGGCGCTGCTGTTCGCTGAGCATCTTCAACAGCACGGTTTCAACCTTGCGCACGCCTTGTTCGAAGGCGCCGTCGGCGTTCACCAGATCGATCATCGGCTCGACGTATTCGTCCCAGGTCGCCAGGACTTCGGCGTAACGCTGACGCAGCGGAATCTGCCGGTCGCTGGTCTTGGCCCGTTCGGCGACGGCCACCAGCGCCTGTTCGTCGTTGTCGAGTTTCTTCAGCACGTCGCGCACGCGCATGTCGAGCAAACGCAGCTGACGGGCGAGATCGTTGCCGTCGCGAACGTCGAACGCGTCCTGAATGTAGCCGGCCAGTCGTTCGAGGTGGCGCAGATAGGCTTCGATTTCCAGGCACAGGCCCAGCCGGTGCTCACGGCGCAGGTAGGCGAGGAAGTCGTGGATCTGCGCGTTCAGCTCGAAACGGTTCGGGCTTTTCGCCACGGGCACCAGAATGTCGAGGCGAATCCACACGTCGAGCAGGCTGGTGATGTCCTGCGGCGTGCTGTCCAGTTGTTGGGCGGCCAGTTGCGTGCGCAGTTCGTTGAGGCTCAGGGTGCCTTGGTCGAAGTGCTCGCACAGTGGCTCCAGAAGTGCCCAGTGTTCAGCGAGGGCGCGCAAGACGCGCTTGGGTTCGATCATCGGAATGGCCGGCTGGTTGGCGATTAAAAGCCGCGATTGTACTGCATCAGGAGGGATGCGATTCACTCTCGGGACGGGCTGTCGCTTTTTCCCGGATTAAAGACGGGATCAAGACTATCGATCAACAACGGGCGATCTTGAGCGAAGGGCGGTAGAATCAGCACACTTTCAGTTATCCACAAGTGGCCGACCTTTGCTTATCGAGTCCCGCCGCCGCGCCTATTTGAACGCCATGCAGGTGGTCAACTGGCTGCCGCGCACCGAATTGCCTTTCGCCGCCCCGTCGCGGCCCGAACTGCTGGACATGCCCGAGCCTGAGCCAGAGGTGGCGGCGGTGCCGGTTGTTCAGGCCGAAGCCCCGGTGCAGAGTGCACCGCGCCCGGTCGAACGGCCGAAAATCGAGGTGCCGCGCCCGTCGCTCGCCAGTACCCGTACCGGTGCCAAACCGGTGGCAGAGGTCGAAGAGGCGCCAGTGGTGGTCAAACCCGCCCCCGTGCCGCCACCGCGGTTTGCCCTGCAACTGCTGCGCGCCGGGGCTTGCCTGCTGCTGGTGGAGTTACCCACAGGCGAAGCGTTCCAGAGCCGCGATCCGGCTTATCTGCTGCTCAAGGACATGTTGCGCGCCGCCGGTCTGCCGGATGCGCCGCAGATCGTCGGCGAGCCGGTGCGCTGGCCGTGGCTGAACCGCGGCACCCTGGATCAGGGCCCGGAAGCGGCACGCGACTTCGTTCAGGGTTTTCTCTCGGTACAAATGGAAGCGGCGCCTTGCGCCTGCCTGTGGCTGATCGGCCTGCCGGCGGTACGTTTTGCCGGTGAAGCGGACGCCGAAGCGTTCAATACTGAATTGCAGATCGAAGGCCTGGGCCTGGCCTGGGCCATTCCCGGTCTGGAATTGTTAATGGAAGAGCCACAGCGCAAAGCCGCTGTGTGGCAAGCCATGCGTCGGCTGATGGCGCGCTGGAAACCATCGAATGAGTGAAGCTGTATCGTTCCGCCCGATGACCGAGGCGGACCTGGACGCGGTATTGAAGATCGAATACGCGGCGTACAGCCATCCCTGGACCCGCGGGATTTTTCTCGACGGGCTGGGCAAGTACCAGATCTGGCTGATGTTCGAAGGTCAGCAACAGGTCGGCCACGGAGTGGTGCAGATCATTCTCGACGAGGCGCACCTGCTGAACATCACGGTAAAACCGGAGAATCAGGGGCGTGGGCTGGGGCTGGCGCTGCTTGAGCATCTGATGTCGCGGGCGTATGCGGCGTCTGCCCGGGAGTGTTTCCTGGAAGTGCGCGACAGCAATACTGCAGCGTTCAGGTTGTACGAGCGCTATGGCTTCAACGAGATCGGCCGGCGGCGGGATTACTATCCGGCGGTGGGCGGGCGTGAAGATGCTGTGGTCATGGCCTGCACCCTGGTCGACTAAGCCTTAAAAGCTTCGCGAGCAAGCCCGCTCCCACATTGGTTTGAGTCGTGTCTCAATTCCCTGTGGGAGCGGGCTTGCTCGCGAAGGCATCCTTACAGGCAATACAGATCAGCGATTGCCATCCAGCGGATCACGCCGCGCCAGCTCCGCCTCATCCAGGCCGTTACCCCCGCCAATGTCGTCCTCGTCGACAATGCTCAGATCCCAATCGGCCTGATTGCCTTCGCCAGCCTCCTCGGCGTCACGTGCACCGTCCTCATGAATCAGGGTTTCCGGGCTCAGGTCATCGTCGGTCGGTTCATGGTCAGCAGTTGATGCGCCGGTAAAACCCGCCTCGCGCACCCGTTCGTCGGGCATCAGTTGCTCGCGCTCGCGCTCGGGAATCTCGTCGCCGATTTTTGCGCTGGGTTCGTCTTCATCGAAATCCAGCTCATGCACCGAGCCCATGCGGTCTTCGTTATCATCGATGGGTTCCGGTTGCACCGCATCGAACGGACGTCGTGAATCAGTCATGGCAAATCCTCATACTGTGGGCCTTACTGAGGTGGACACACCGGGCACACGAGAATTCCAACGAAAACACTTGCGATCCTTGCGTGACCCCGACGGGCGGTCGTTTGTCATACCTGCGCATCTTTCTTGAGGCCTTAACCATGCACGACTTACAAGACCTGATTGATAACAACGAGCGCTGGGCTGACGCGATCACCAAGGAAGACCCGGATTTCTTCGCCAAGCTGGCGCGCCAGCAGACCCCGGAATATCTGTGGATCGGCTGCTCCGACGCACGGGTGCCGGCCAACGAGATCGTCGGCATGCTGCCGGGCGATCTGTTCGTCCACCGCAACGTCGCCAACGTAGTGCTGCACACCGACCTCAATTGCCTGTCGGTGATCCAGTACGCGGTCGACGTGCTCAAGGTCAAACACATCCTCGTCACCGGCCACTACGGTTGCGGCGGTGTGCGCGCGTCGATGCAGGATCGCCAGTTCGGCCTGATCGATGGCTGGTTGCGCTCGATCCGTGACCTGTATTACGAAAAACGTGAAGAACTGGCCAAGCTGCCGACCGAGGAAGAGCAGGTCGACCGCCTCTGCGAGCTCAACGTCGTCCAGCAAGTGGCCAACGTTGCGCACACCAGCATCATCCAGAACGCCTGGCATCGCGGCCAGAGCCTGTCGATTCACGGCTGCATCTATGGCATCAAGGACGGTCGCTGGAAAAGCCTGAACACCACCATCAGCGGTTTCGAGCAACTGCCGCCGCAATATCGTCTGCGTCCGGTCGGCGCGTTGTAATCCCGATCAGTGCGCACCTCGCCAGCGCTGCAAAAAGTGCTGGCCCTCGATCGTGGGTGGTTCATCGTAACCGGTGATCCATCCACGGCAGCGCGGCGAGCCGCAGTCGCAGGCAAACTGCTGCAGCAAGCGGTCTTCGGTGGAGGCGAAGTCGATGCTCAGGCGTTCACCCGGCTGAATGTCGCGCAGCGCCCACAGCCACAGTTCACTCATGTCCAGAAACACATTCGGATCGCAGGCATGTTCGAGCAACCCGCAAAAGCGCGGGTCGTAGATATGGATGCCGCTCAGCAACTGACGGCTCTGGCGACAGCGGTAGGGCAGCAGCTGTCCGGAAATACGGCACATTCTGGTGATGCGCAGGAACTCCCGACGCGCCACAACGGCAGCGCGGCCATGTTCGTCCTGCACGATTTCGAAATCGACAGTGGACGGAAAACCCAGACGCACAGGCAAGCCGGCAAACGGGTAAATGCCTGGCGCGTCGCGTGGAACGTGGTGCTGATGTGCCTGGTTGTTCATAACGATCCCTGTCAGCCAGATGCTGCGACTTCTCGGGTCTGACATCCTGTCAGCTCTGCAACATGTTTGGATCCAATCATCCAGTGTTTGACACAAACCGTCTACTGTCAGATCTGACAGGCGTAATTGGCTGCTTCCCGCGTCAGCAATGGCTGACACGGGAAGTCTTTTCTGCAAATCAGAGGTGTGGCGCGGGAACAGCAGGGGCCGGCAATTCGCCCTGAAGCTGTTGCAACTGGGCCTTGATCGGCGTGGTCGAGCATTTGGCGGCAGCCTGAGCCGGGGTCAGGTTGCGGATCGAGGTGTAGAACAGCTCGCAGGTCTTGACCTTCTGCGTCACTTGCCAGGTCTGCGTACAGCTGTTGAGCAGGGTTTTCGCATCGGTGCCGGGTTTACTGCCCATCCCGGCTTGCCAGCAAGCGGCGCTCAAGTCCTGACCCATGACCTTCAAACCGGCGGCATCGGCTTTCGCTTCATCGCCGTCGTAGCTGGCCGGGTCGGCGGCGTACCAGATGTAGCTCGGGTGGTTCGAACCCAGAACCGGCACGTTCACCCCTGCGCTCGGGCTGATGGTCGCCAGACCCAATACGCCCACGGTCGGGCCGTATTGCTGCTTGATCCAGTTACGCACCGGCGCACCGAAGGCGACCATCGGCAGGGTGGTGCCGGCGGCGGTCTGGCTGAACTGCTTGACCAGCGTGGTCTGGTAGTCCTTGAAGTAGTCGTAGACACCTTCCAGATCACTGCCGGCGTTGGATGGCGCGGCGATTGGCGCAATGTCGATGATGGTCTGATAGGCCGGCGTCTGGTCGGTCGGGATGCCGTTGACGGTCAGCAGGGTGGCCCAGCGATCGGTGGTGTTCGAGCGCAGATAATCCTGGGCCTGGGTCAGCGAGTAATCCGGCGGGAAGTGCAGCAGTTCGACGCTCTTGCGGTTTTCCAGGGCCATGCCCAGCGGCAGGAACAGATACCAGCTGTACGCCCATTTGCCATCGGTATTGAGCTTGCTGGCGCCGGTATAGGCCAGGTCACCGGCATCCAGCAGCGCTGACAGCGGTTTGTCGTAGCCTTCGGGGACGCCGCTGATCTCGGCGTAAATCTGCCCGTTATCGTTCTTCACCAGGACTTTGGCGTTTGTGTAGCCATCGCGCTGCACGCTCTGGCTCAGGTAATGGGCGACGGTCTGCTCCAGCGACCAGTTGCGATAGCAGATCACACTGCAGTTGTTAGGGTAGGCGAAGAGGCGGGTGACGCGTTCGGTGCTGCCCAGTTTCAGGTCGACATCGGCGTGGGCAGCCGCGCTCAGGGTGAGCGCGGCGAGGGTAAGAACTGCGGGGGTAAAACCTGCGAGTTTGAACATGCTCAGATCCTTTTCAGCGTGGGTTCCCCGGGGTTTCGGGGCGCTTCATAGTGGATCAGCCGTGTTGCACAGAGAAGCCGTCATTCACGGATTTTTGCGTCAGCCCGCAGAACTCATTTTTCAGACCTGAAAATGCAGGGCGTTGGTCAGATCGCCCATGGGTTTCTGGCCGCGAGCGATCATCGCTTCATCGCGCTGCTTGAGGCCGTCGAGGGTTTCCAGTTGGAACACTCGGGTGATCAGGCGCAGGATCGACGCCGTGTCGTAGACCGTGTGATCCACCGTGCCTTTGCGGGCGAATGGCGACACTACCAGCGCCGGCACCCGTGACCCCGGGCCCCAGCGATCACCCTTGGGTGGTGCCACGTGGTCCCACCAGCCGCCGTTTTCATCGACGGTGACGATCACCACCATGTTTTTCCACTGCGGGCTTTCGCGCAGCACCTTCAGGGCACGGACGATGTGCCGGTCACCGGAGGCGACGTCGGCATAACCGGCGTGCATGTTCAGGTTGCCCTGGGGCTTGTAGAACGTCACCGCTGGCAACTTGCCGGCCTCGGCATCGGCGAAGAACTTGTTGGTGCTTGATTCATCGCCCAGGCCGGCATCGCGCAGGCGTTTGTTGCGCTCTTGCGGGTTTTCCGGGCCTTGCTGCTTGAAGTAGTTGAACGGCTGGTGGTGATACTGGAAGTTGGGGATTTTCGGAATGCCGCCGGAATCCTTGTACTGCTCCAGCGTCGCCTGCCAGGCGCCGGCGTACCAGGCCCAGTCGACGTTCTTCTTCGACAGCTTGTCGCCAATGTGCTCGTGGGTCTGCGGCACCATGACGTTGGGCAGATCGGCCTTGGAATATTCCGGACGTTCCGGATCGCGAATCCACGTCGGCCAGTACGGCGGGGCGAGGGTGTTGACGCCGAAGCCGTCCGGGGTCAGCGCACTCGGGCCGAACTGCGGCGGGCCGGTCATGGCGCTGGCGGGTGACTGTTCCAGTGGCTTGAGGCGCGGGTCAGTCGGATCATCGCTTTGCAGGACGGCAATCTGTGACTTGGCCACCGAATTGGCTACGTCCGGATAGAACGGCGCGGTGGCGCTGATCAGGTACTGGTGGTTGAGAAACGAGCCGCCGAAGGCACCCTGGAAGAAGTTGTCGCACAGCACGAATTCCTGCGCCACATCCCACAGGCGCAGCGAGTAGCGGCTCTGGGCGTAGTGCCCCATGGTCAAACCACCGGAGTCGGCCCAGGCGACAAAACCATCGTTCTTGCCGCCATTGATCTGCATCTGGTTCTGATAGAACACGTGCCACAAATCGCGGGTCACCAGACCTAACGGCAAGTCTTCGGCATTCGGGCCCTTGAGGGCGAAAGGCGCGTTGGGCAGGTTTTCCTGAAACTGCGTGGCGCTGGGGTAGGTCACGCCATCAAGCGTTTGCGGGCCGATCTGCAGCACGCCACCCCAGACTGGCGGCAGCGTCTGCAGCAGGCTGCCGTCGCGGTCACGTTGCTGGTAATCGGCAGGCTTGAGCGCCGACAGCGGTTTCTCGACACCGGGGAAATCACCGAACAGGTTGTTGAAGCTGCGGTTCTCGGCGTAGATCACCACCACGGTTTTCACCTGATCGCGCAGGGCCTTGTCCAGCTCGGTCGGGGTCAGCGGGCGCTCCACCGGTTTACCCGGTTGATCGCTGGCGTTGCCGCAGCCGGCCAGGGTCGCGCCCACGCCGAGGACGGCGACACCGCCGAGAAAGCGGCGGCGACTGGTGTCGGTGGGGTTGTCGGATTCAGGTGCGTCAGTGCCGTCTGTCTCGTCTTTCATCTGTCAGCCCGTTCTACTTAATTGTTTCAGTTTGTTTCGGGCGGACGCTAGCAAGGCAATGTGACGGTTAGGTGACAAATGGTGCGGTGTCTACTGCTCTTCGGCACTGCTAGACTGCTGCGATATCGAAACTGGCCTGAGTGAACCATGAAACCCTCCATTGCTCTTGATCTGCAACGAGCTGCCGTTCGCGAGGTTGTCGGCAGATTCCGTGTGGCCAATCCGCGAGTTTTTGGCTCGACCTTGCTGGGTACCGATATGGAAGGTAGTGACCTTGATCTACTGGTGGATCCCTTGCCCGGTGCAACCTTGTTTGATCTCGGCGGGCTTCAGGTCGAGCTTGAAGATTTGCTTGGAGTTACAGTCGATCTGCTGACGCCGGGAGACCTTCCGCTGAAATTTCGTCAGCAGGTTCTTGAACAGGCCCGTCCCGTATGATCGAGAACCGGCGCAGCATGCGCGGGATGCGTAACCGGATCGCTCATGGCTACTTCGACATCAATCTGGATGTCGTCTGGGAAACGGTTCAAGTTGCTTTGCCTGAACTGTTGAGATTCCTGCCCTCCGAGCAACATTGATTGCACCTGCCATGAGGCAGGTGCAATTTCGTCAATCTACGGCATCACCGGCGGCGTATACGCCAACGTCGTCCCCAGCACCCACAGCAAGAACAGCACCAGCGGCGTGTGCACCAGCAATTGCACGAACGAGAAGCCGATCAGGTCGCGCGCCTTCAGGCCAAGCACGCCCAGCAGCGGCAACATGTAGAACGGGTTGATCAGGTTCGGCAGGGCTTCGGCGGCGTTGTAGATCTGTACCGCCCAGCCGAGGTGGTATTGCAGATCGTTGGCGACTTGCATCACGTACGGCGCTTCGATGATCCACTTGCCGCCGCCGGACGGGATGAAGAAGCCGAGAATCGCCGAGTACACGCCCATCAGCAACGCGTAGGTGTCGTGGGAGGCGATGCTGACGAAGAAGGTCGAGATGTGATGCGCCAGGGTCTGTGCGTCGGCACCTTTGACCGTGGTCAGCAGCGCGGCGATCGAGCCGTACAGCGGGAACTGGATCAGCACGCCAGTGGTGGTCGGCACCGCCCGGGCCACCGCATCGAGGAAGCTGCGTGGCCGCCAGTGCAGCAGGGCGCCGAGCATGATGAACAGGAAGTTATAGGTGTTGAGCCCGGAAATCGCGGTGATCGCCGGTTTGGTCGAAAACTCGTGGAACAGCCAGCCGGCGGCCAGCAGCACCAGCAAGATGATCAGCAGCGGACTGTGCTCCAGCCATTCGCCGGGCCGGGTGCGCGGTTGCAGCGGTGGCAGGTTGAACGCCGGGTCGATGCCACAATCCTTGGCATCGCGCGCAGAGTTCGGGCCGGGTGCGGTGGCGTAGGCGACGATGATCGAAATCACGATCAGCGCCAGCAGCATGGCGCCGGACTGCCAGAGGAAGATGGTTTGGGTGAACGGAATCACCCCGGTGATCGACAGGATCGCCGGCGGCAGGCTCGCCGGGTTGGCCTGCAACTGCGCCGCCGATGAGGACAGGCCCAGCGCCCAGACCGCGCCGAGGCCCAGATACGCCGCCGCACCGGCCGCGCGGTAATCCATTTTCAGATCGGTGCGGCGGGCGAGGGCGCGCACCAGCAAACCGCCGAACACCAGCGACAGGCCCCAGTTCAGCAGCGAGGCGACCATCGAGATCAGCGCGACCCAGGCCACGGCAGAGCGGCCGTTTTTCGGGATGCGCGCCAGTTTGTCGATCAGCTTGACCGCCGGCGGCGAACTGGCGACGACGTAGCCGCCAATCACCACGAAAGCCATTTGCATGGTGAACGGGATCAGGCTCCAGAATCCGTCGCCGAAGGCCATCGCGGCATCGGTGGGTTTGGCGCCCATGGCCAAAGTGGCCAGCGCGACAATGATCACCGCCAGTGCGGCGAACACCCAGGAATCGGGGAACCAGCGTTCGGCAAAGCTTGAACAGCGCAAGGCAAAGCGCGCGGAGCGGCTATCTTCGATATCAACGGCCACAGGGAGTACCTCGGATTTTTATGGTTATTTTCAGGTCTGCAGCACGCTGAGTGCTTTGGGTGGGAGCGGGCTTGCTCGCGAATGCGGTGTGTTAGTCGACGCTGATTTGGCTGACACAGCGCATTCGCGAGCAAGCCCGCTCCCACAGGTTTTCACTGGACTGTGGCTGCAGACAAGCCTCAACAGTAAATCAACCGCCGCCATTTTGTGAGCAGGTTTTGCCCATCCGGGACTATGGTCTAACGGGTTGTCCCCAGGCGGATTTGCGTAGACCATGGGCGCCTTGGTTTTTTGCCTGCCAGAGTTCTTTGCCATGACTGCCCAATCCACAGCGCGACCGGCGCCGTTCAGCCGTTCCGACTACAAGACCCTCGGCCTTGCGGCTCTCGGCGGGGCGCTGGAGATCTACGATTTCATCATTTTCGTGTTCTTCGCCCTGACCCTCAGCCAATTGTTCTTCCCGCCGGAAATGCCCGAGTGGCTGCGTCTGCTGCAAAGCTTCGGGATCTTCGTCACCGGTTATCTGGCGCGCCCGCTGGGCGGAATTCTGATGGCGCATTTCGCCGATCGCCTGGGCCGAAAAAAGGTTTTCAGCCTGAGCATCCTGATGATGGCGCTGCCGTGCCTGCTGATCGGGATCATGCCGACTTATGCCCAGATCGGCTATTTCGCGCCGCTGCTGTTGCTGGCGCTGCGCATCCTGCAAGGCGCGGCGGTCGGCGGCGAAGTCCCGAGCGCCTGGGTGTTCGTCGCCGAGCACGCGCCTGCCGGGCATCGCGGTTACGCGCTGGGCTTTTTGCAGGCCGGGCTGACCTTCGGTTACTTGATCGGCGCGCTGACCGCGACGTTCCTCGCGCAGGTGTTCACCCCGGCAGAAATCCTTGATTACGCCTGGCGTTATCCGTTCCTGCTCGGCGGTGTGTTCGGCGTGATCGGCGTGTACCTGCGCCGCTGGTTGAGCGAAACCCCGGTGTTCATGGCCATGGAAGCCCAGCGTGAAGCGCGGGTCGAACTGCCGCTGCGCACGGTGCTGCGCGAGCATCGTCTGGCGATGTTGCCGGCGATGCTGCTGACCTGTGTGCTGACGTCGGCGGTGGTGGTGTTCGTGGTCATCACCCCGACCATGATGCAAAAAACCTTCGGCATGAGCGCCAGCCACACCTTTGCCCTGAGCGCGTTGGGCATTGTCTTCCTCAACATCGGCTGTGTGATTGCCGGGTTGCTGGTCGATCGCATCGGTGCCTGGCGCACGGTCATGCTTTACAGCCTGCTGCTGCCATTGGGCGTTGGCGTGCTTTACAGCTGTTTGATCACGGGCGGCAACTGGGTGGGCCTGGCATACGCCATCGCCGGTCTGGCCTGCGGTGTGGTCGGCGCGGTGCCGTCGGTGATGGTCGGATTGTTTCCGGCGCGGATTCGCGTGTCGGGCATCTCCTTCACCTACAACATTGCCTACGCCGCGTGGGCGAGCATCACCCCGCTGTTGCTGATCGGTCTGATGCCGTGGAGCCCATGGATCTGCGTGATGTTCTGTGCGGTGATGGGCGCGGTCGGCATTGTCAGCGCAGTGTATTTCGGTTCGCGCATGAGCGCTGTCGGACGCCAATCCGTGGCGCCCTGTTCCTGACGAGTGTCAGGTCAGCCAGTGCCACCACAGCAAAGTCCCGACCAGTCCCACCACCGAGACAATGGTTTGCAGGATCGACCAGACCCAGATCGTCTGTTTGAGCTGCAAGCCAAAGTACTCGCGAACCATCCAGAAGCCGGCGTCGTTCACGTGGCAGAAGAACACTGAGCCGGCGCCAATCGCCAGCGCCACCAACGAGCTTTGCGTCGCGGCGAGTCCCGCCATCATCGGCGCCAGAATCCCCGCCGTCGTCGTGGTCGCGACTGTCGCCGAACCCGTAGCCTGACGCAACGCCACGGCAATCAGCCAGGCCAGCAGCAGGTAGGGCATGTGCGCGCCTTCGGCGACTTTGCTGATGGTCTGGCTGACGCCGGCATCCAGCAAGGTCTGCTTCAAGCCGCCGCCGGCACCAATCGTCAGCAGCAACACGGCAATCGGTGCCAGGCTTTTGCGCAGCGTGCCGCCAACTTGCTCGCGCGGCATGCCGTTGGCCCAACCGAGGCAGATCACTGCCGCCATCACCGCAATGCCCAGCGCCACCAACGGTTCGCCGAGGAACTTCAGGGTCAGGGCGACGCTGCTTTGCGGACTCATCGCGACTTTCGCCAGGGTGCTGCCGAGCATCAGCAGCACTGGCAACAGAATGATCAGCAGCGACATGCCGAAACTCGGCTGGCGCGGCGCTTTCGGTGGGGCGCTGAACAGTGCGCCGAGCTCTGCCGGCTCATCGACGTGCATGCGTTTCGACAGCCAATTGCCGTACAGCGGCCCTGCCAGAATCACCGCCGGAATCGCGATGCTGAAGCCCAGCAACATGGTCAGCCCAAGGTCGGCATGCAACGCGCTGACCGCGATCAGCGGCCCGGGGTGCGGCGGCATCAGGGCGTGCAGGGTGGTCATCCCGGCCAGGGCCGGAATCGCGATTTTCAACAGTGGCTGACCCGAACGACGGGCCATGACAAAGATGATCGGTACCATCATCACCAGGCCCACCTCGAAGAACAGCGGCAGGCCGATCACCATCGCCACCAGCGCCATGACCCACGGCAGAGACTTGCCTTTGCCCAGCCCAAGCAAGGTTGAAGCGATGCGGTCGGCCGCGCCGGACTCGGCCATCAGTGCGCCGAGCATCGAACCCAGGGCAATGATGATCCCCGCTTCTCCGAGAATCGCCCCCGCGCCTTTGCTGAACGCCTTGGCCACGTCTTCCGGCGGCAAACCGGCGCCGACACCGGCAATAAAAGTGCCGATCAGGATCGAGAGAAAGGGCGGAAGTTTGGTGGCGCTGATCAACACGATAATTGTGGCAATCGCCAACAGGCAGCAGAGAATCAGACGGGTGTCGTGAACCATCCAGGCAGCGGTCGATAAATCCAAAACGGGACTCCTTATCGGGCAGTTACCGGCAACATGTTGTTGCAATTTTCCCTGAGAATACCTGAAGTGGCCGGTCCAGAGCGGTGGCTTTTGTAACGACTCAGTGAGGGCGATGAATAGGAGCAAAAGCCCGACGGGATTATTTTTGACTGACCGGTCTCAATCGCTCTTCAGAAAACTTTTCCAAGGCCGATGGTTAGGCTGCATCCCGCTTTCTACCCTGCCTATCGGTACTTTCCCATGTTCAACAAACGCCTCAAGCAAGAGCTGGCCACTCTTCGTGAAGAACTCTCCAGCCTGCTGCAGGTGAAGGAAAGCCTGGAAAGCGAGATGCTGGTGCTGACCCTGGAGGCCGATGGGCGGATCCAGTCGGTCAACCAGAACTTCCTGACCGAGATGCTCTACAAGAGCCAGGACCTGGTGGGGCGCGCCATTGAAGACATCGTCCCGGCGCATGTGAAGTCCGACGAATTCCATCATCGCTTCAAGGCCGCACTGACCCGGGGCGAGCATTTCGCCGGGGCCGTGCGCCTCTCGCGCGGTAATGGCGAAGAGGCGTGGCTGCGCTCCATCGTGCAACCGGTGCGTTCCTCGGATGGGCGGATCAAGCATTTCTCGATTTTCTCCAGCGACCTGACCCGCACCATCGAAGCCTCTCGCGAACACGAAAACCTGATCGGTGCGCTGGTGCGTTCGACGGCGGTGATCGAGTTCGACCTCAATGGCAACGTGTTGAATGCCAACGAGCGCTTTCTGCATGGCATGGGTTACAGCCTGGCGCAGATCAAAGGCAAACATCACCGGATGTTCTGCACACCCGAGGAGTACAACAGCGCCGAGTACCAGAATTTCTGGCGTCGCCTGAACAACGGTGAGTTTGTCGCCGAGCGCTTCAAGCGGGTCGACAGCCATGGTCGTACGGTGTGGCTGGAGGCGTCCTACAACCCGGTGGTCGATGCCAACAACAAACTGTACAAAGTGGTGAAATTCGCCACGGTGATCACCGATCAGGTCAACCGCGAACAAGCGGTTGCCGACGCGGCGAGCATTGCCTACAGCACTTCGCAGCAAACCGACAACACCGCGCAACGGGGCACCACGGTGGTCACCGAGGCGGTGAATGTGATGCGTGATCTGTCGCGACACATGCAGGCGGCCGGTGAGGGCATCGAGGCGCTGAACGAGCAGTCGCAGGTGATCGGCACCATCGTCAAAACCATCAGCGGCATTGCCGAGCAAACCAACCTGCTGGCGCTCAACGCCGCCATTGAGGCGGCTCGCGCTGGTGAACAGGGCCGAGGTTTTGCGGTGGTGGCCGACGAAGTACGGCAACTGGCCTCGCGCACCAGCCAGGCGACCGAAGAGATCGTCACCGTGGTGCGACAGAATCAGGAGATGGCGCGCAATGCTGTGGCGCTGATGACCGACGGCAAGCTGCAGGCCGAGCAGGGCCTGGCGCTGGCGGCGGAAGCGGGCACGGTGATTGTCGAGATTCAGGACGGCGCGCAGAAAGTGGTGGATGCGGTCGGGCAGTTTGCCAATCAACTCTCCAACTGACCTCCATTGATCCCATGTGGGAGCGAGCTTGCTCGCGAATGCGGTGTGTCATTCAACATTGATGTAGCTGACCTATCGCCTTCGCGAGCAAGCTCGCTCCCACAGGTTTTTCATCCGCCTTCTTTCTGTAGTCTGGCGCTACAATCTGTTCCTTTTTCCCCGGAGCAGATCCCCATGAGCGCCTCTCACCGCCGCCCGGTTCCCTTGAACAAAGCCTATCGTCTGCTCAATCACGGGCCGACCGTGCTGGTCAGCGCTGCCCATGACGGCCAGCGCAACATCATGGCCGCCGCCTGGGCGATGCCGCTGGATTTCGAACCGCCGAAAGTCGCCGTCGTCCTCGACAAGTCCACCTGGACGCGCCAGTTGCTCGAAGCGTCCGGCACGTTTGTGCTCAACGTGCCGTGCGTCAATCAGGCTGACATCGTGCAAACCGTCGGCAATACCTCGGGTCTGGAGATCCAGCAGAATCAGGGGCAGGACAAGTTTCAGGCTTATGGCCTGCAAACCTTCGCCGGTGAAACCGTCGAGGCGCCTCTGCTCGAAGGCTGCGTGGCCTGGCTCGAATGCCGCTTGCTGCCCGAACCGCGCAACCACGAGCAGTACGACCTGTTCCTCGCCGAAGTCATCGCCGCCCAGGCTGATGAGCGGGTGTTCAGCGACGGCCGCTGGCATTTCGACGGACATGATGGCTTGCGCACGCTGCACCACGTGGCCGGCGGGCATTTTCTGACGATTGGCGATGCGGTGGACGGTAAAACCCTGGCGCTGTGACCTGCATCTGATGGAAAACGCGCGCCGGATGTAGCAAGGTGTGGGGCATTGTCGAACCAATCAGGCGCTCGCCCCATGGACCTTTCGCTTTCCAGCTATCTCGCCCCGTTGCTATCGCTGGCGCTGTTGTGGACGGTCGCGGTGGTCACCCCCGGCCCGAACTTCTTCAACATCGCCCAACTGGCGGTCAGCCGTTCCCGACGCCATGGCGTGGTCGCGGCGCTGGGCGTCGCCACCGGCACCGTGTTGTGGGGCCTGGCCGGCGGTTTGGGGATTCAGACCTTGTTCAGCGCGGCGCCAACCCTGTACCTGAGCTTCAAGATCGCCGGTGGCTGCTATCTGATCTACCTCGGCCTCAAGCAGTTCAAACGCAAAGCGCCGATTGCCGCCGGTACGCTGGATGAGTCGCAACAGACCCTGCTGGGCGCCTACGGGCGGGGCTTTCTGGGCAACATGACCAACCCCAAGTCGGCACTGTTCGTCGCCACCATCTTCGCCACCGCAATGCCGGCCCACGTCCCGCCGCTACTGCTGACACTGGCTGTGCTGACCATGGCCACGCTGTCGTTCAGTTGGTATTGCAGCGTTGCGTTGTTCTTCGCCAGCCGCCGGATCGCGAGTGTTTACGAGCGTTCACGGCAATGGCTGGATCGCCTGGCCGGTGGTTGTTATCTGCTGTTTGGGGCGCATCTGGTGGCTAATCGCTGAGCCGGGTGATATTGCGCGTTAAACCCGTTGCATGAAAAAAGGCTTACCTCGCGGTAAGCCTTTTCTTGTTTCTGCGTAACCTCAATCCCCCAACGCTTCCCCTTCACGCCGCGGATCCGCGCCACCCTCCAAAGACGCTTTACCCTGCGCATCCTTGACCCTAACGATCGCCTGGGTACCGCTGGTCATGTCGATTTCATTCACAACATGTCCTTTGTCCTTCAACGCCTGAATCAACGCCGGGCTGAACTGGCCTTGTTCCAGTTCGGTCGGGCCGTTGCGGCTGCCGAAGTTGGGCAGGCTGATGGCGCTTTGCGGGTCGAGGTTCCAGTCGAGCAGGCCGACGGTGGTCTTGGCTACGTATTCGATGATCTGCGAACCGCCCGGCGAGCCGACGCTGGCGAGGAATTCGCCGCTGTTGCGGTCGAAGATCAGCGTCGGCGCCATCGACGAGCGTGGGCGTTTGCCGGGTTCGACGCGGTTGGCGACTTTCTGCCCGTGCTCTTCGGGGATGAACGAGAAGTCGGTCATCTGGTTGTTCAGCAAAAAGCCCTGCACCATCAGGTGCGAGCCGAACGCCGCTTCGATGGTGGTGGTCATCGACACCGCACCGCCCAAGTCATCCACGGCGACGACTTGCGAGGTGGAAATGCGCAGCGGCGAGCGATCCGGCGCGTAGGCCACTTGCACGCCCGGCGGGGTGCCCGGTTGGGCGCTGCCCATGCTGCGTTCGCCGATCAGGCTGGCGCGGCTGGCCAGATAACCCGGGTCGACCAGACCTTTGACCGGTACCGGAACGAAATCGGTGTCGGCGACGTATTGCGCACGGTCGGCGTAGGCCAGGCGTTCGGCTTCGGCGATCAGGTGCACGGCTTGGGGATCGGGTTCGATACCGGCCGGTTTGTTGGTTTTCACGGGTTTGAGTGGCGTCAGCGACAGGCGCGGGTCGCGGCTTTCCAGCGCCTGCAAGGTGCCGAGAATCTGCGCCACGGCGATCCCGCCCGATGACGGCGGCGGCATGCCGCAGACCTGCCAGCGCTTGTAGTCGGTGCACAGCGGTGCGCGTTCCTTGGCCTGATAGCGCTGAAGATCATTCAGCGACAGGCTGCCGGGATTGGCGTGGCCCTGCACCTTGGCGACGATCTCCTCGGCAATCGGGCCTTTGTACAGCGCGTCCGGGCCTTCGTTGGCGATGCGCTTGAGCACGGCGGCCAATGCCGGATTCTGCAGACGGGTGCCGATGGCTTTGACGCTGCCGTCGCGGTTGAGGAAGTAGGCGGCCATGTCCGGTGATTTACGGATCACCGGGTCGGATTCCAGCAGCGAATGCAGGCGCGGCGAAATCGCGAAACCCTGCTCGGCGAGTTTGATCGCCGGCTCGAACAGTGTGGCCCATGGCAGGCGACCGTGTTGCTTGTGTGCCATTTCCAGCGCACGCAGCACGCCCGGAGTGCCCACCGACCGACCGCCGATCTGCGCCTGCGGGAATGGCATCGGTTTGCCGTCGGCCTGCAGGAACAGCTTCTCGGTGGCACCCGCCGGGGCGGTTTCGCGTCCGTCGTAGGTGCGCACCTGTTTGCCGTCCCACAACACGATCATCGCACCGCCACCGATCCCGGAGGATTGCGGTTCTACCAGAGTCAGCACTGCTTGCATGGCAATCGCCGCGTCGATGGCCGAACCACCCTTGCGCAGCATCTCGCGACCGGCCTCGGCGGCCAGCGGATTGGCGGCAGCAGCCATGTGTTTGCTGGCATGACGGGTCTGCAGATCGGTGCGATAACCGGAAGCGGCTTCCGGCGCCAGTGGCAAGGTCGAGGAGGGCGGGGCGTTGCACGCGGTGAGGGTCAGGGCGCTGATGATCAGCGTCAGGGCAGGCAGGCGAAAGCGGCTCAGGGGCAGGGCTGGAAACACGTGGGGCTCTCCGTCCATGGGGTGAAAGGTCTGACGGACTTTATCGACCGCTCGGTCGCGACGCAAACCGGTGGGCATTTTTGTCTTTCTTTTCGGGGCGGATATTCGCTAGGGTCAACCGCAATTGATCGGACGCATACGATCCCTTGTAGGAGTGAGCCTGCTCGCGATAGCGTCATCACATTCAACATCATTGCTGACTGACCCACCGCTATCGCGAGCAGGCTCACTCCTACACAGGTCAAGCCATAAAAATCACAAGAGGCCGATATGCACAGCGAGTTTCCAACCGAGTCCAGTTACCGTGATCAACGCGAACAGTTTTTGACCGCCGCCCAAGCTGCCGGAGCCACGCTCACCTCCTACGCCCATCCGCGTTGCGGCCCCTTTGGCGAACCGCTGAGCACCGATGTCGCGGTGCTCGGAGACCCGCAAGCCAAACGCCGGCTGGTCGCACTCAGCGGCACCCATGGGGTCGAGGGCTATTACGGTTCGGAATGTCAGATCGACTGGCTGCAGGCTTTCGTTCCCGGCTCGCTGCCCAAGGATGTCGCGGTAGTGATGATCCACCTGATCAACCCATGGGGCACCGCGTGGCTGCGCCGGGTCAACGAAGACAACATCGACCTCAACCGCAACCATCTGGATTTCACCGCCCCGTTGCCGGACAACCGCGCCTACGCCACGCTGCACGAGATCTACACCTGCACCGATTTGCACGGCCCCGAGCGTCAGCGTGCCGACGCTTTGCTCGACGCACAGATTGCCGAACACGGCTGGCCGGCGGTGATGTCGATTGTCGAGGGCGGTCAGCACAGCCATCCCGATGGACTGTTCTATGGCGGCCGCGCGCCGAGCTGGTCGAATCGCACGCTGCACCAGATCATCGACGCGCATCTGGCGGACGCGGAAACCGTGATGTGTTTCGACCTGCACACCGGCGCCGGCGAGTACGGGCATCCGATGTTGCTGACCATCACCGAAGCGCCTTACCCGGCACTGACCCAGGCGCAAACGATCTACGGCCCGTGGCTGTACACCTTGCACACCGGCGCCGAAACGTTGAGCGAAACCGGTGTCGCAGCGACGGCTACCGGCTACACCTCACAGGCATTGCTCGATGCGTTGCCGGGCGTGCAGCTGATGCCGTTCGTGATCGAGTGCGGAACGTATCCGGGGCCGCAGGTGCATCGTTATTTGCGTGATGACCATTGGCTGCATCTGCATGGCGATCCGCTGGATGCGACGGGGCGGGCGATCAAGTTGAAACTGCTGGAGCAGTTCTATCCGGCTGATCCGGACTGGCGGGCGATGGTCGGGTTGCGCACTCGGCAGATCTGGGCGAGGGGGTTGATGGCCTTGTCGGCAGAGCAGCCTGAATAGGTCAGGCTTGGCATTGTGGTGAGGAGATAAATCCCCTCACCACAGATGATGTTTTTTCGAGGCATAAAAAAACGGCCTACCTTTCGGTAAGCCGTTTTTAGTACTTGGTGGCTACACAGGGACTTGAACCCCGGACCCCAGCATTATGAATGCTATGCTCTAACCAACTGAGCTATGTAGCCAAGTGGCGCGCATTATTCCCCTGAAATGGAAAAGCGTCAAGCGTAAATTTAAAAATTTTTTCTACGCTTTCAACCGTTTATCAAAATCACTGGCCGAGCAGCGGTGAAGGACAGCGTTCGAACCAGCGGCTGGCCTGTTCATACGCGTGCGCCAATTGCAGGACAGCGAAGTCGGCCTGGTGCTTGCCGATGATTTGCAGGCCCATCGGTAAACCATTTGAATTGAATCCCGCCTGAACGTTGGCGACCGGGCAACCCGACAGCGTGCCGGGGATGACCACCTCCATCCAGCGGTGATACGTGTCCATGCTCACGCCCTCGATAGACGTCGGCCAAGGCTGGGTTTTATCGAACGGGAAGACCTGCGCGCTCGGCAGCAGCAGGTAATCGTATCGTTCGAACAAGCGCGAAATCGCCCGATACCAATCGCTGCGCACCGCGGATGCGGCGAACACTTCGCTGGCCGATAGCTTCAAGCCGTTCTCCACCTCCCAAATCGCTTCCGGTTTCAACAACGCACGTTTTTGCAGATCGGCATACGTCGCGCCCAAAGACCCCGCGACCATCCAGTGCCGCAACGTCCGCCAACTGCTCCACAACCGCTCAGGCGCGAAACCCGGCTCCACCGACTCAACCTGACAACCGATGCTTTCAAAGTCGGCAAAGGTTTTCTCACACAGCGACAGCACACCTCTCTCCATCGGCAGATAGCCATTGAAGTCCCCCAGCCACCCCAACCGAGTGCCTTTGAAGTCGCGCTCCAGCGGTTCGGCAAATGCCTCCCCGGATTCGCTGATCGACAGCGGCGCCCGCGCATCGCCCCCGGCCTGTACCGACAGCAACAACGCTGCATCGCGAACGCTGCGGGCCATCGGTCCTTCATAACCGAGTTGATCAAAAAACAGATCTGCACTGTCATCAAACGGCACGCGGCCCTGAGAAGGTCTGAACCCGAAGATGTTATTGAACGCCGCCGGATTGCGCAGCGAGCCCATCATGTCGCTGCCATCCGCCACCGGCACCAGATGCATCGCCAGTGCGGCCGCCGCGCCGCCGCTACTGCCTCCAGCGGTTTTGCTCGGATCAAAAGCACAGGCAGTGGCACCAAACAACGGGTTATAGCTCTGCGAACCGAGGCCGAATTCCGGGGTGTTGGTCTTGCCGATGATGATTGCGCCGGCCGCTTTGATCCGCTCGACCATGATGCCGTCGCGCTCGGGGATAAAGTCCTTGAACAGAGGCGAACCCAGCGTGGTGCGGATGCCTTGGGTCAGCGACAGATCCTTGATCGCGTGGGGCAGGCCGTGCATCCAGCCACGGTATTCACCGCGCGTCAGTTCAGCGTCGCGCGCATCGGCCTGAGCCAGCAGAACATCGGGCGGCTGCAGGCTGATCAGCGCGTTGACCTGCGGGTTGAAACGTTCGATATGGGCAAGATAAGTCTGCATCACTTCGCGGCAGGACACCTGACGCAGGCGGATGCGGTCGGCGAGGGCGTGGGCCTGCAGCAGGACCAGTTCGCTGATGTTATTGGAGTTCATGACAACGGCGCCTTTCAGACGGCTGGAGAAACGCCCCGGCCGCATGCCGGGGCGGGCAGGAATCAACGCATCAGGTTGGTCCAGAGACGGTCGGCGAGGCGGATCGCGCCTTCACCGCAGGTCTTGCTGAACACCACGTTGGTACCCTCGGGAATGTGCAATTCCGGCGCATCCTTGAGCGCCGCATCGAGGAACGGTTCGACACCCTTGATCGGGCTCTGGTGCTTGAGGAAGTTCTGCGTCATCGCCGAGTTCTCCGGCTGGCTGAGGAACGCGATGAACGCCTTGGCATTCGCCGGATTCTTGCTGCCGGTGGGGATGACCATGTTGTCGACCCAGGCCAGCACGCCTTCTTTCGGGTACAGGTATTTCAGGCTCGGTTTCATCTCGCGGGCGCGCATCGACGAGCCGCCCCAGAACATCGACATGTCGATTTCACCCGAGGCGAGGTTCTCGCGGATCGAGCCGGCCTTGGAGCTGTAGGTCTTCACGAACGTCTTCTGCGCCTTGAGCAGCGTGAGGATCTGCTGCATCTGTTTCGGGTCTTCGCTGCACAGCGGAATGTTCAGGTACAGGCTGGCCATGTCGACCATGTCGCTGACCGAATCGAACATGTTGATCCGCCCCTGCAACTCGGCTGGCGGCTCGTACAAAACCTTGTAGCTGTCGGCCGGGCCTTTGTAGCGCGCACTGTCGAGGACCACGCTGGTGGTGCCCCAGATGAACGGCACCGAATACGCGCCTTCAGGGTCCCAGCTCGGTTTTTTCAGGTTATCCACAACGCTGGCGTAGTACGGTTCCTTGACCGGATCGAAACGCTCGAGCAGGTTTTCCTTGATCAGAATCGGGATGAACTGGTGCGACGGAATCGCCACGTCATAGCCAGCGCCACCCTGTTTCAGCTTGGCCAGCAGGGTCTCGTTGGAGTCGTAGGAGTCGACCGTGACTTCGATGCCCGTCTGCTTCTGGAACTTGGCGAGAATCTCCGGCGAGAAGTACCCGCTCCAGCTCACCACGTTGAGTTTTTCCGCGGCCTGAACGCTGCCGGTCATCACCAGCGGCACAGTCAGGAACAACCCGGTGCCGACGCTTTTCATCCACTTGCTCATGTTATTTCCCCACGGTTCGCAGAAGGTTCAGGCGGGCTTTTTGCCCAGCAGGTAAGAGAGGCTGACGAACAGCACCGAGACGCCGAGGATCAGGGTCGAGACGGCGTTGACGTCGGGTGTCACGCCCATGCGCAACAGACCGAAGATGAAGATCGGCAGGGTGGTGGTGCCGGCCTGGGAGACCATCATCGAGATCACGAAGTTATCCAGCGAGACGATGAAGGCCAGCATCAGCCCGGAGAAAATCCCCGGCATCAGCAGCGGCAAGGTCACTTTGCGAAAGGTGCGCCACGGGCCGGCGTAGAGGTCGGCGGAGGCTTGCTCCAGCGACAGGTCCATGTCGTTGAGGCGAGCGCGGATCGGCAGGTAGGCGAACGGAATGCAGAACACCGTATGGGCGATGATCAGGTTGCCGTAACCCAGTGACAGGCCGATGGTCGAGAACAGCGCGAGCGTCGCCACACCGACGACGATTTCCGGCAGCACCAGCGGCAGCATGATTGCGCCCATCGAAAGTTGCAGGCCCTTGAACCTGGCGCCGCGCGAAGTACCGAGGGCGGCGAGGGTGGCAATCGCGGTGGCGATCATGCTTGCGCAGACCGCGATCAACAGGCTGTTGCCGGCGGCCTGGCGCAGGGCCTGATTGGCGAACGCGGCGCGGTACCAGTCGAGGCTGAACCCGGTCCACACCGTCGCCGACTGGTTGGCGTTGAACGAGAACACCACCAGCACCACGATTGGCGCATACAGGTACAGATAGAACAGGAAACTGAAGCCGCCGAAGCCGGGGAAGTCCTGCACGCCCAGCCCTTTGCGTTTGAATAATCCGAGCATCACGCACCTCCCTTGGCGATGCGCTGGCGCTCGGCGCGCAGGGCATACACGGTCAGCACCAGCATCACGGCGGCCATCAGCACCAGCGACAGTGCGGCGCCGAACGGCCAGTTACGGGCATCGCTGAACTGCCGGAAAATCAGATTGCCGAGCATCATCCGCGTGCCGCCGCCGAGCAATTCCGGAGCGATCATTGCGCCCAGACAGGGCACGAAGGTGAGGATGGCGCCAGCGAGAATCCCCGGTTTGGCGATTGGCAACACCACTTTGCGCAAGGTGCGCACGCGTCCGGCATACAGATCCTGCGCCGCTTCGAGCAGGCGAATATCCATCTTTTCCAGCGTCGCGTAGATCGGCAACACCACGAACGGCGCATAGGTATAAACCAGCCCCAGCAGCACCGCGCCGTCGGTGTACAACAACTGCAACGGCTCATGGATGACACCCATGCCCATCAAGCTGTTGTTGATCACTCCGGTGTTGCGCAGCAGCAGAATCCACGCGTAAGTGCGAATCAGCAGGTTGGCCCAGAACGGCACGGTGATCAGAAAGATCAGTAAGCCACGCCGGTGCGCCGGTTGCATCGCCAGCCACACCGCAACCGGGAAACCGATCAGCAGGGTGATGATCGTGGTCAGCCCGGCGATGCCGATCGAGCGCAGGGCGATGATCAGGTAGGAGTCGGCGAACGCGAGGCTGTCGTCCATCTGGCGTTCGAACAGCAACGAGGTGTAAGCATCAGTACTGAAGACTTTATTGACCCCGCCGTAGGGGTTGGCTTCCATCAGCGAATAGCCGATGACGATCAGGATCGGCACCACCAGAAACAAGCCGATGGCGAGCAGCGCCGGGCTCACTCCGAGGAAGCTCTGGAAAGCCTTGCGGCGTTCCAGCGTGTTGGCAATCGGTAAGGCGTGCATGGCAACTCCTCGGGCTCAATCGTGCAGGACGCTGGCGCTTCCCCGGTCGAACAACAGACCGGCCTGACTGCCGACGGCAAAGCGCAGGCTCTGATCGACGCAGTTGGGCGTGCGCACGGTGAGGCGCGAACCGTCGCTGAGGCTGACCTGATATTGCAGATCGGTGCCGAGGTAGATCTGCGCTTCGATCCGGCACGGCAAGGCGTTTTCCATGTCGGCTGCGACCAGATGCAGGCGTTCCGGACGCACCGACAACGTCACGCTGGCGCCGACCGCCACATCGCTGCACGCTTGCGCCGGCAACGGATGCCCGGCCGGTCCGGCGAACCAGGCCATGCCGTCTTCGACTTGCGTGACGGTGCCTTCGATGAAATTGGTTTCGCCAATGAAGTCGGCGACGAAGCGATTGCGCGGGCGTTCGTAGATGTCTTGCGGGCGGCCGACCTGCTGCACTTCGCCTTCGGATAACACGGCGATGCGGTCGGACATGGTCAGAGCTTCTTCCTGGTCGTGGGTGACGAAGATGAAGGTGATGCCGGTCTTGGCCTGAATCGATTTCAGCTCTTCGCGCATGGCCTGGCGCAGCTTCAGATCGAGCGCTGACAGTGGCTCATCGAGCAGCAGCACTTTGGGGTGTGGCGCCAGTGCGCGGGCGAGGGCGACACGCTGTTGTTGACCGCCGGACAGCTGCGCCGGTTTGCGCTGGGCGAAGCGCTCCATCTGCACCAGCGCGAGCATCTCGCGCACGCGCTCGGCGATCTGTGCCTTGTTCAGCACCTTGCCCATCGGCTGCGATTCGAGACCGAAGGCCAGGTTTTCGGCGATGGTCATGTGCGGGAACAGTGCGTAATGCTGGAACACTGTGTTGACCGGGCGCTGGAACGGCGGGCGGTCGGCGATGTTTTCGCCGTACAGCAGGATCTCGCCTTCGGTAGGAAACTCGAAGCCGGCGATCATCCGCAGCAGGGTGGTTTTGCCGCAGCCGGAAGGGCCGAGCAGGGTGAAGAATTCGTTGTCGCGGATGTCCAGGTCGATGTTTTTCAACGCCACCGGACCGGTGTTCGGATCACCGTAAACCTTGCGCACCGAGCGGATCGACACCGCCAGCGTTTGCAGCGAATGCAGGGCATTCATGCGTTACCTCCGATTCCCCCATCGCCTGCGATGGCGCTGTGAATCAGCGACGTCGTCGGGCCATGGATATTATTTTTCTGGGCAGGATCGAGATTGCGTTCGGGGTGAAACCAGCTGTTTTTTTGTTCTGCTGTGGCTCGATTATCAGCGAGGGCTTGCGCGGGGCGAAACTTCAATTTAAACATGGCAGGTGTTAGTTAATTTAACAGCCAAAGGTGCCAGGAATCATGCCCGACCACCGTTTGCCGCCGCTCAACGCGGTGCGTGCCTTTGATGCCGCCGCGCGCCTGGGCAGCTACGTCGAAGCCTCGAAAGCCCTGCATGTGACCCAGCCAGCGATTGGTCGGCACGTGAAGTTGCTGGAGGAGTGGCTGGGCATTCAGTTGTTCGAGCGTACCTCGCGCGGGGTCAACCTGACGTCGGCGGGGGAGAAGTACCACCGCAAGATCGCCGCCGCCCTGCAGTTGATTATCGAGGCCGGCAAGGAAGCGCAGCCCAAAGAGGCCGAGCGCTGGTTGCGGATCATGGTGGTGCCGGGGTTCGCCAAGCGTTGGCTGATGCCACGGATTGAAGCGATGCGCCATTTGCGTCCGGGTTTGAAATTTGCCATCGAGCCGAACTCGACCTTCACCGAAGTCGATGGCAAAAGCGCCGATCTGGGCATTGTTTATGGCCTCGACGGGCAGTACGCCGACTCCCGTGAAGCGTTGATCTGCCCGCGTGTGTTTCCGATCTGCACCCCACACTATCTCGCCAGTATCGGCCCTGTGACCAGCCCGGCGGATCTGATCCGCCATGAGTTGATCCATGTCGATGACGGCGAATGGTGGAACCTGTGGTTCGCCGCGCACGACCTGGATATTCACCTCAATTCCGACATGCTCTACGTCAACAACGATCACGCGCTTTCGGTGGCCGAAAGCGGGCAGGGCATTGCCCTGGCCAACGAAGTGCTGGTTCGCGAGGAACTCAAATTCGGCAAACTGGTGCGCGCGGTGGACGCCCAGGTGAAGCTGGAAAGCTATCGGGTCCTCACGCCGTCCGCCGAACTGTCGGCGGATGCGGCGTGGTTTATTCAGTGGCTGAAGAC
The DNA here is from genome assembly GCF_023100605.1 of Pseudomonas sp. MWU12-2020. Classification (NCBI taxonomy): domain Bacteria; kingdom Pseudomonadati; phylum Pseudomonadota; class Gammaproteobacteria; order Pseudomonadales; family Pseudomonadaceae; genus Pseudomonas; species Pseudomonas sp. MWU12-2020. Next base: position 57,668 of record NZ_JALMEX010000016.1, on the reverse strand, counting down.
CGAGCTGGAAGCGGACTTCCCCGAGGCGCGGATCAGCTGAGGCGGAAGCGTGCGGTGTTGTCGCTCAGGGCCTTGCTGCCCTGGCTCAGGGTGTCCGCCGCCAGGTTCACTGCACGGGCGCCTTCCAGCAGACGCACCGCGGCCTGATCGACCTGCTGGATATTGCCGCTGACTTCATCGGCGGTGCTTGCCTGTTCTTCGACGGCGGTGGCGATCTGCGCCAGGGTGTCAGTGACGCTCTGCACCGCGCTGGCAATTTCGCCGAGGCGTTCACCAAGACCGGTCACGGCTTCGGCATCCGATTGCGCTTGGCCGCATGCGGCTTCCATCAGACTCACCGCTTCGTTGACCGTGGCGCGCAGGCTGTCGACCGTGCCGGCAATCTGCGCGGTCGATGACTGGGTGCGCTGCGACAGGCTGCGCACTTCATCGGCGACCACGGCAAAGCCGCGTCCCTGTTCGCCGGCGCGTGCTGCCTCGATCGCAGCGTTGAGTGCCAGCAGGTTAGTCTGCTCGGCGACACCACGAATGGTGTCGACCACCAGTTGAATCTGCTGGCCTTGTTCGCTGACTCGACCGAGCGCCGCTGCGGTTTCGTTGAGGCGTTGGTTGAGTTGCTGGATGCTCGCCGTGGTGCGCTGACTGTCGCGGCTGCTGTCAGCGGCGATGCGCCGGGTGTGCTGAGCGCTGCCGGAAGCCTGTTCGCAACTCTGCGCCACACCTTGCGAAGTGGCAGCCAGTTGCGTGGCAGCGGCGGCGATCTGGCTGATCTGCAACTGCTGCGCTTCGACTTCACTGAGCGCACCGCTGGAGTGATCGTTGAGGCTGCGCACCGCGTGGCTCAGTTGCGAGGTTTCGTGATCGACCCCGAGCATGCTGGCGCGCAGTTGCACCACGGCAACGTTGAGCGCGGTGCTGATCGCCGCCAGCTCATCGCGGCCCACCACCGGCACTTGCAGGCTCAGGTTGCCGTCACGCAGGGCCTCGGCCAGCAGAGTAATGCCGCTGGCGCTGCGGCGGATCGAAGCCTGCAGGCAGACGAACAGGTACAGCGCCGCCAGCAGCAGGCAACCGAAGATCGCCGCGACCACGATGAACTGGCGAATCGCCGAAGCGTGGTAGGCGTCCAGACGCTGATCCAGCGACAGCAGCGATTGCTGGCGCAACGACGCAAGATCGCCCAGCAGTGCATCGAGGCTGCGCTCGAAGTCTTCCGGTTTGAGGGTAATGCTGCCGCCGAACACGCCGTCATCCAGCACTTTCAGCCCAGCATCGAGACGCTTGAGACTGTCGTGGTACTGACCGGCCCAGGTTTGCAGATCGCTCGGCAGGCGCGCTTCGAGCAGGCCTGCCGTTTTGACAAGCTGCTCGCGGGCATCGCCGATGCGGCCGCGCAGGTCGCGCAACTGCAAGCGGCTTTGCAGAGTGAATTGTCCCGAGACCACCGAAGCCTGGCCGACCGCCGCCAGGCGACCCACGCGCTCGATCAGATCCGGTGCGTGCTGCGTGGAGATCTGCGTCAGCAGATAGGTTTCTAGCCATGGCGCCAGCGTCAGGCGGTTGTCCATGACAATCTGCTCGCGCAAGGCTTGCAGGGCGCTGAGGGCGTTGGTGAAACGGTCATAACCGTCCGGCCACCAGCCGACGCTGCTCAGGCTTTTCGAATCCAGACCGCCGAGCGCGGTTTGCAGGGCTTGATAGCGGGCGAGGGTTTCGCCTTCGGCACCTTCATTTTTCAGGGCGTCGCCCAGATCCGTGGTGGCTTGCACAACGGCGGGCTGAACCTTGTCGAACGCAGCCATGGCGGCGAGAGTTGCCGGGGTCGGCTGGCGATTGGTTTCGGTGGCGCGCCAACGGGCGGCGCGGTCACGTTGGGCGGCGAGCAGGTTGTCCAGCGCATCGAGGCTGAGCAACTGGCGCACCCCGGCACGTTCGCCGGAAATCAGGTTGAGCTTGTCGCGATAGTCCTGGCCGATCATCAACAGACTGCCGGCCAACGGCAGAATAAACAGCAGAAACAACAGCTGGAATTTACGTGCGAATCCAAACCGCCCCAGCAATTTGATCCCCGGTGACAAGAAAGCCTGCATGCCTCATGACTCCTCTGGACACCACGCACCAATGGCGTGCATCGCGGTCGTGCGACCTCGATGTCGTGCCCTGCTAAAAGGCCTCGAAAGTTCACTCTCGCCCGCTCTGTAGGCCGGCTCTGTAGCGAAACTTCCCATTCTCGGCTGCCTTTGTAAGGCGGCCGCGTTCGAGGAGAGAAGCAAGGCAAGATTCAGACCATGGCGTTGCGCTATCACCTATCCCATGTAGGAGCTGCCGAAGGCTCGGGCCGCGATCGGACGATCTTTTGATCTTTGTTTTTAAGATCAAGATCAAAAGATCGCAGCCTGCGGCAGCTCCTACAGGGGTTGATGAGTTATGGAGTTGGACGTTAGTTAGCTGGCTAAGGGGATGGCGCTGGCGCACCGAAAAATGGCACATTGGCGCACCTGCCTGCGTGCACCCATCTGCTGTACGGAAACTTTCATGGCTATCAGCAACGCTCAGACCGCCGCTGCCTCGGCGTCCGCTCCTCCCCAAAGCAGCCCGTTGGTGATGCGTATCATCGGCGCGGTGGCGCTGGCGCATTTGATCAACGACCTGATCCAGTCGGTGCTGCCGTCGATCTATCCGATGCTCAAGGCCAACTATGGTTTGAGCTTCACCCAAGTCGGTTTGATTACCCTGACCTTTCAACTGACAGCATCGTTGCTGCAGCCGTGGGTCGGTTATCACACTGACCGCCATCCGAAACCGTGGCTGTTGCCGGCAGGTTCGGTTTGCACGCTGATCGGCATCGTGATGATGTCGATGGTCGGCAGTTTCCCGTTGATTCTGCTGGCGGCGGCGCTGATCGGTATCGGCTCCTCGACTTTCCACCCCGAGGCTTCGCGGATCGCGCGGTTGGCCTCGGGCGGGCGCTTCGGTCTGGCGCAGTCGACCTTCCAGGTCGGTGGTAACGCCGGTTCTGCGTTCGGCCCGTTGCTGGCAGCGGCGATCATCATTCCGTTCGGTCAGGGCAACGTGGCGTGGTTCGGTCTGTTCGCGGTGTTTGCGCTGTTCGTGCTGTACCGCATCAGCCGCTGGTACGCCCATCATCTGAACCTGTTCAAACTAAAGGCCGGGCAGGCGGCGACTCACGGGCTGTCGAAGGGCAGGGTGACGAGTGCGCTGGTGGTGCTCGGCTTGCTGGTGTTCTCCAAGTATTTCTACATGGCCAGCCTCACCAGCTATTTCACCTTTTACCTGATCGAGAAGTTCGACCTGTCGGTGGCCAGTTCGCAGCTCCACCTGTTCCTGTTTCTCGGCGCGGTGGCGGCGGGGACGTTCTTTGGCGGGCCGATTGGCGACAAGATCGGGCGTAAGGCGGTGATCTGGTTTTCGATTCTCGGCGTGGCGCCGTTCACCTTGCTGATGCCGCACGTCGATCTGTTCTGGACCACTGTCCTCAGTGTGGTGATCGGCTTCATTCTCGCTTCGGCGTTCTCGGCGATTGTGGTTTACGCGCAGGAACTGGTGCCGGGCAATGTCGGGATGATTGCCGGGGTGTTCTTCGGCTTGATGTTCGGGTTTGGCGGGATTGGCGCGGCGCTGCTTGGGCATCTGGCGGATGTGCATGGCATCGAGTACGTGTATTTCCTGTGCTCGTTTTTGCCGTTGTTTGGCGTGCTGGCGATTTTCCTGCCGCGAACCAAGAAGGCCTGACTACACAGTTCAAACTGTGGGAGCGGGCTTGCTCGCGAATGCGGTGTATCAGTCGATATTAATGTGGCTGACACACCGCTTTCGCGAGCAAGCCCGCTCCCACAGGGTATTGCTGGTGTTGCATACAAATCTGTCAGGCACAAAAAAGCCGCGTATCAAACGCGGCTTTTTCTTGGGCGTGTTGCTTACACGTTGAAGCGGAAGTGCATCACGTCGCCGTCTTTGACGATGTAGTCCTTGCCTTCCAGGCGCCATTTACCGGCTTCCTTGGTACCGGCTTCGCCTTTGTACTGGATGAAGTCGTTGTAGGCGATAACTTCGGCGCGGATGAAGCCTTTTTCGAAGTCGGTGTGGATCACGCCAGCGGCTTGTGGTGCGGTGGCACCGACGCGGACGGTCCAGGCGCGGACTTCTTCGACACCGGCGGTGAAGTAGGTCTGCAGGTGCAGCATTTCGTAGCCGGCGCGGATCACGCGGTTCAGGCCAGGCTCTTCCAGGCCCAGAGCCTCGAGGAACATGTCTTTCTCTTCGCCGTCGTCGAGCTCGGCGATTTCCGCTTCGATCTTGTTGCACACCGGAACGACCATGGCGCCTTCTTCTTCGGCGATGGCCTTGACCACGTCCAGGTGCGGGTTGTTCTCGAAACCGTCTTCAGCGACGTTGGCGATGTACATGACCGGTTTGGTGGTCAGCAGGTGGAAGCCCTTGATCACGGCCTTTTCGTCAGCGCTCATGTTCTTCATCAGGCTGCGCGCAGGCTTGCCTTCGGTGAAGTGCGCGATCAGTTGCTCCAGCAGAGCCTTCTGAACCACGGCGTCCTTGTCACCACCCTTGGCGTTGCGCGCGACTTTCTGCAGTTGCTTCTCGCAGCTGTCGAGGTCGGCGAAGATCAGTTCCAGGTCGATGATCTCGATGTCGCGCTTCGGGTCGACGCTGTTGGACACGTGGATCACGTTGTCGTCTTCGAAGCAGCGCACGACGTGAGCGATGGCGTCGGTTTCGCGAATGTTGGCCAGGAACTTGTTGCCCAGACCTTCACCTTTCGACGCGCCGGCCACCAGGCCTGCGATGTCGACGAATTCCATGGTGGTCGGCAGGATGCGCTTCGGATTGACGATCGCCGCCAGAGCCTCCAGACGTGGATCCGGCATCGGCACGATGCCGCTGTTCGGCTCGATGGTGCAGAAGGGGAAGTTCTCGGCCGCGATACCGGATTTGGTCAGGGCGTTGAACAGGGTGGACTTGCCGACGTTAGGCAGGCCGACGATGCCGCAATTGAATCCCATGGTGTTTCCCCTCGGATTAGAGTCAGGCCTTCTGGCTGTGCAGGTTTTTCATCGCGCGGTTCCATTCACCGGCGAGGATATCCGGCAGCACGCCGAGGGCAAAGTCGATGCTGGCATCGAGTTTTTCCTGTTCGGCGCGTGGCGCACGACCCAGGACGAAATTTGAAACCATACTGGCGACGCCCGGGTGGCCGATGCCAAGCCGCAGGCGGTAGAAAGTATTCTGATTGCCCAGTTGCGCGATGATGTCGCGCAACCCGTTGTGACCGCCATGACCGCCGCCCTGCTTGAGCTTGGCGACGCCCGGAGGCAGGTCGAGTTCGTCGTGCGCCACCAGGATTTCTTCAGGCTTGATGCGGAAGAAACCGGCGAGTGCCGCCACGGCCTGGCCGCTGCGGTTCATGTAGGTGGTGGGAATCAGCAGACGAACATCCTGACCCTGATGCGAGTAGCGCCCGGTCAGGCCGAAATATTTGCGATCGGCCACAAGGTTCACACCTTGCGCGGCAGCGATGCGCTCAACAAAAAGGGCCCCTGCGTTATGCCGGGTCTGTTCGTATTCAGCGCCTGGATTTCCCAGGCCAACGATCAGTTTGATGGCAGTCACGATAGGGGCCCTTCCTTGGAGTGGTGGATAACATCGCCGCAAGCAGTGAAGGCGGCGAAAGTGGACGAAAATTGCTCATTTACCATGAATGTAAACTCCGCGTTCTCGCCCGCTTTCTCGCTACGTTCCAGTCCGCGATGTTTCACTCACTCCGACGAAACAGAGTGAAATTACTCTGCTGCGCCTTCTTCGGTAGCTTCTGGAGCAACACGTGGAGCGTGGACGTTGGCTACTGCCTTGTCATCGCCGTGTGCCAGAGCAACGAACTCGACACCTTTAGGAGCTTTGAGGTCCGACAGGTGAACGATGGTGCCGATTTCAGCGTCAGCCAGGTCGACTTCGATGAACTCAGGCAGATCTTTTGGCAGGCAGGAAACTTCGATCTCGGCAACAACGTGCGAGATTTCGCCGCCTTTCTTCACTGGAGCAGCTTCGTTGATGAAGTGCACAGGAACGATAGCGGTCAGTTTCTGGCCAGCTACAACGCGTACGAAGTCAGCGTGCATCACGTGGCCTTTGGCCGGGTGACGTTGCAGAGCTTTGATCACGACGTTCTGCTTCTTGCCACCAACGTTCAGCTCGATGATGTGGCTGTAAGCCGCTTCGTTTTCGAGCAGTTTGGCAACTTCTTTGGCCAGCATGCTGATGGATTCAGGGGCTTTGTCGCCACCGTAAACTACAGCTGGAACCAGGCTTGCGAGACGACGCAGGCGGCGGCTCGCACCTTTCCCCAGGTCGGAACGCACTTCAGCATTCAGAGTAAAATCGTTCATTTTGTATCTCCAAAATAGCCATGACCGAGTGGCGTTTGCGACCAGCGCCGAACACGGTATGGGCAAAAAAGCCCCGCCCCGACAGGAATGCCGGGGCGGGGCGCTTTTCGTCAACGAGACATTTCGAGAAGGGCAGGGCCCTTAACGGAACATCGCGCTGATCGATTCTTCATTGCTGATGCGGCGAACCGCTTCGGCAACAACCGGTGCGATATCCAGTTGACGGATACGTGCACAGGCTTGTGCTGCAGCGGACAGCGGGATGGTGTTAGTCACCACCAGCTCGTCCAGCACGGAATTTTCGATATTCTCGATGGCCCGACCCGACAGCACAGGGTGTGTGCAGTAGGCAAAGACCTTGGCTGCGCCATGCTCTTTCAGGGCCTTGGCCGCGTGGCACAGAGTGCCGGCGGTATCGACCATGTCATCGACCAGAATGCAGGTACGCCCTTCGACATCACCGATGATATGCATCACTTCAGAGTGATTGGCTTTCTCACGGCGTTTGTCGATGATCCCGAGATCCACGCCCAGGGATTTGGCAACAGCCCGTGCACGCACGACGCCACCAATGTCCGGGGACACGATCATCAGGTTTTCGAAGCGCTGATCTTCAATGTCATCCACCAGAACCGGGGAGCCGTAGATGTTATCTACCGGAATATCGAAGAAACCCTGAATCTGGTCAGCATGCAGATCAACCGTGAGAACACGGTCGATGCCGACTACGGTAAGCATGTCAGCAACGACTTTCGCGCTGATAGCCACACGTGCGGAACGCGGACGGCGATCCTGACGGGCATAACCAAAATAAGGAATAACAGCAGTAATACGAGTAGCCGAGGAGCGGCGGAAGGCATCAGCCATCACTACCAGTTCCATCAGGTTATCGTTGGTCGGAGCGCAAGTCGGCTGAATAATGAAAACGTCTTTACCGCGAACGTTTTCATTGATCTCGGCAGTAATTTCGCCGTCGGAAAATTTGCCGACAGAGATGTCACCGAGAGGGATATGCAGCTGACGTACAACACGCCGAGCCAGATCGGGGTTAGCGTTCCCCGTAAAGACCATCATCTTGGACACGCGCAGTACCTAGAGGCTGAGGGTAACCTGGATGAGTATAGAAAATGGCAGGGGCGGCTGGATTCGAACCAACGCATGGCAGGATCAAAACCTGCTGCCTTACCGCTTGGCGACGCCCCTGTATCTGTTGCTTCAAGTGCCTGGCACTTGATTCCTTTTAGAGCAGACTTTGCAGCTTGCGATGCAACATCGAAACGTTGCTTCCTTTCGCTACAAACCCTGTAAGGGTCTCTGTCAGAAGGGCCGAGACTTTATCAGCTTCAGCTTTGCTTGGGAAGCCCCCAAACACACAACTTCCAGTTCCGGTGAGTTTTGCTTCGGTAAATTTACCTAACAAATCCAATGCGTTACGTACCTCTGGATAACGCCTTGCAACCACCGGCAAGCAGTCATTTCGACTGTTTCCCTCGGGAACGGGGCGCACTTTAATGGGCGGCGTGTTACGTGTCAACAAAGGATCGGAAAAAATTTCTGCCGTACTTACAGAGACTTGCGGCACGAGTACCAGATACCACGGTTCTTCGGGGTCGACCGGGGTCAGTTTCTCGCCCACGCCTTCGGCAAATGCTGCATGGCCACGGACGAAAACCGGCACGTCTGCACCGAGCGAAAGGCCCAGTGCCGCGAGGCGATCTTCATCCCAGCCCAGTTGCCACAAGTGATTGAGGCCGAGCAGGGTGGTCGCCGCGTTGGAGCTGCCGCCACCGATGCCGCCGCCCATGGGCAGCACCTTGTCGATCCAGATGTCGATGCCGAGTGTGCAGCCGGACTGTTGCTGAAGCATTTTTGCCGCGCGCACGATGAGATTGCTGTCGTGGGGCACGCCCGCGAATTCGGTGTGCAGCCGAATCACGCCGTCATCGCGTACGGCGAAGGTGATTTCGTCGCCGTAATCGACAAACTGAAACAGCGTCTGCAGTTCGTGGTAGCCGTCTGCACGGCGCCCGAGAATGTGCAGCATCAGGTTGAGCTTGGCCGGCGACGGCAGCGTCAGACGTGGAGCGGTCATGCTTTATTGCCCCAATTTACGCGGTTGCCAGGTCTTGATCACCAGCGTCACGTCCAGATCGGTGCCGTGCAGCTTGATCCGCTCGGGCAGCCAGTAACCGTTTTGCTCGGCATAGCTGAGGTATTCGACCTTCCAGCCGTCCTGTTCCAGGTTGGCCAGGCGACTGTCGTTATCGAGGGACACACGGCTTTTGCTGCTTGGCGCCGGCAGGCCACGAACCCACCAGGCCAGATTGGACACCGGCAGTTTCCAGCCGAGTTGTTCTTCAAGCAGCGCTTCCGGCGACTCGGAGTCATAGCGGCCCTGGTTGGCGACTTCCAGCGAGACCTTGCCCGGGCGCCCGGTCAGGCGCGCCGCGCCGCGACCCAGCGGGCCGGACAGGCGAATGTCGTAGTAGTCCTGGCGTTGCAGCCAGAACAGCGTGCCGCTACCGGAATCTTTCGGTGCGCGGATGCCGATCTTGCCGTCGATCTGCCAGCCGTCGAGGGCGGTCAGCTGTTGTTTGTTCGCGGCCCACTGAGCCGGACTGCCGTGGCCCTCGACCGATTCGCGAGCGCCGAAGCCCGCGCAACCGGCGAGCAGGGCGATGAAGCTGAAAACAATAACGTGGCGCAAAAACATGAGTTAAAGAGTCTCGGATCCGGTCAGGCGCTTGATGGTGCTGCGCAGAATGGTGCTGTCGGGCTGATCTTTGAGGTACTTGCCCCAGATCTGCTTCGCCTCGCGCTGATTGCCCTTGACCCACAGGACTTCGCCCAGGTGCGCGGCGACTTCGTGGTCAGGGAAACGCTCGAGGGCCTGACGCAGATATTTCTCGGCGTCGTCCAGATTGCCCAGGCGGAAATTCACCCAGCCGAGGCTGTCGAGTACCGCCGGGTCTTCCGGATTGATCTGGTGCGCCTGTTCGATCAGCGCCTTGGCTTCAGCGTAACGGGTGGTGCGATCGGACAGGGTGTAGCCCAGCGCATTGAGCGCCATGGCGTTGTCCGGATCGCGCTTGATGATCAGGCGCAGGTCTTTTTCCATCTGCGCCAGGTCATTGCGTTTTTCCGCGAGCATGGCGCGGGTGTAGAGCAGATTCAGGTCGTCCGGGTATTGCAGCAAGGCTTGCTGCAATACTTTCCAGGCCTTGTCGTCCTGTTTGTTGGCCGACAGGGTTTCGGATTCGATCAGATACAACTGGATCGCGTAATCCGGCTGGGCGTCACGCTCGGCGGCCAGTTTGCTCTGGGCTTCGGCGGTCTTGCCGTTGTTCATCAGGATATCGGCCTGACGCAGTTGCGCCGGCAGATAGTCGTTGCCCGGGCCGACTTGGGCGTACTCGATCAGCGCGCCCTGCGGATCGTTGCGCTCTTCAGCGATGCGACCGAGGTTCAGGTGCGCCGAGTCGACGTGACTTTCGCGGGCGATCAGGTCTTCCAGATAACTCTTGGCCTCGTCCCAGGCCTTGGCTTCCAGGCAGACCAGCGCCAGCGAGTAACGCAGTTCGTCGTCTTCCGGGTATTGCTGAACGAGCGTGGAGAACTCGACCTTGGCGTCGTCCATCCGGTCCTGTTCAACCAATGTACGTGCGTAGGTCAGGCGCAGACGCTTGTCGTCCGGGTACTTCTTGATGCTTTTGCGCAGCAGCGGCAGTGCCTCGTCGCCACGATTCATGGTTTGCAGCAGGCGGGCGCGCAGCAGGATCGGGGCGATTTCGCCGTCTTCCGGCGGATGGTCTTCAAGCAGGCGCAGCGCCGCTTTATTGTCGCCGTCCTGCTGCAGCAGCAGGGCCTTGCCGAAAATCAGCTGATTGTTGTTCGGATGACGCTGCAGCAGGCGGTCGAAACTCTTCATCAGGCCGTTGCGGGTTTCCTGATCGGTATCGGCCGCGGACAGCGCGAGAAAATCGAAATGGGTGTCGCCCTTGCCCTGCAGGACTTTTTCCATGTAGACCATGGAGTCGTCATAACGCCCGGCGCGGGCCAGTTGCACGGCGGCGGCGCGTTGCGCTTCCAGATCGTCCGGGGCGTTTCTCGCCCAGATCAACGCGGTATCCAGCGCAGGCTGGTCGGCACCGAGGTATTCGGCGATGCGGAACGCGCGCTCGGAAACCCCCGGATCCTGGGTGTTGATGGCCTGGGTCACGTAGTTGTCCAGGGCAATGTCGAAACGATTGCGCTGGCCGGCGAGTTCGGCGGTCAACAGGCTGTATACGGTTTCCTCGCTGAACGAGCTGTAAACCTTGGGCTTTTCAGGCGTGGGCGTGGTGTCTTCAACCGGCGGGGTACCGTCCGGCGAAACGGGGGCCAAGGCCTGGCAGCCGCTGAGGAAGACAAAAGCTAGGAGCAACGCGGAAGATCTATTCATATAGGAAGAGGACGACTAACCTGCGGTCGGATCATCATGACACAAGCCTTCGGCCAAACATAACCGAGTCTCAGTTGTGAGCATTATAGGCACCAACCATTGGGACAATAGTCAGCGGTAGTTGTTCTGAATCTGACGAAGTAGGACAATTGCCGGCTTCACGTCACTATCAGCGACCTTGAATGGCCTTCCTCGCACTCGGTATTAACCACAAGACTGCTTCAGTAGACGTCCGCGAGCGCGTGGCCTTTACCCCTGAGCAACTGGTTGAGGCCTTGCAGCAGCTCTGCAGAATGACCGACAGCCGCGAAGCCGCGATCCTCTCCACCTGCAATCGCAGTGAGCTTTATATAGAACAGGATCAGGTTTCAGCTGATCTGGTCCTGCGCTGGCTGGCCGATTATCACCATTTAAGCCTCGATGAGCTGCGCGCGAGTGCTTATGTGCATGAAGATGATGCGGCAGTTCGTCACATGATGCGCGTCGCCTCCGGGCTCGACTCGCTGGTGCTGGGCGAACCGCAGATTCTCGGCCAGATGAAATCGGCCTACGCCGTGGCCCGCGAGGCCGGGACCATCGGCCCGCTGCTGGGGCGGCTGTTTCAAGCGACGTTCAATGCCGCCAAGCAAGTGCGCACCGACACTGCCATCGGCGAAAACCCGGTGTCCGTGGCGTTTGCCGCCGTCAGCCTGGCCAAACAGATTTTCAGCGACCTGCAGCGCAGCCAGGCCCTGCTGATCGGTGCCGGCGAGACCATCACCCTGGTCGCCCGCCATCTGCATGAGTTGGGGGTCAAGCGCATCGTGGTCGCCAACCGCACGCTGGAGCGCGCCAGCCTGCTGGCCGAGCAGTTCGGCGCTCATGCGGTGCTGCTCTCGGACATTCCGGCGGAGCTGGTGCGCAGCGATATCGTGATCAGTTCGACCGCCAGCCAGTTGCCGATCCTCGGCAAGGGCGCGGTGGAAAGTGCGCTGAAGCAGCGCAAGCACAAGCCGATCTTCATGGTCGACATCGCCGTACCCCGTGACATCGAGCCGGAAGTCGGCGAACTCGACGACGTTTACCTGTATAGCGTTGACGATCTGCACGAAGTGGTCGCCGAAAACCTCAAGAGTCGTCAGGGCGCAGCCCAGGCCGCGGAAGAGATGGTCTCGGTCGGCGCCGACGATTTCATGGTGCGCCTGCGCGAGCTGGCCGCGGTCGATGTGCTCAAGGCCTATCGGCAACAGAGCGAGCGCCTGCGCGACGAGGAGCTGCAAAAAGCCTTACGTCTGCTGGCCAACGGCGGCAACGCCGAAGATGTGCTCGGGCAACTGGCTCGCGGCCTGACCAATAAACTGCTGCATGCTCCAAGCGTGCAACTGAAAAAGCTTTCTGCCGAAGGCCGCCTCGATGCGCTGGCCATGGCCCAGGAACTCTTTGCCCTTGAGGGCTCACCGGATAGTTTTTCGGATAAAAAACCGCAATGAAAGCGTCACTGCTCAACAAGCTGGACATCCTCCAGGACCGATTCGAGGAACTGACTGCGCTGCTTGGCGACGCTGAAGTCATTTCCGATCAGGCCAGATTTCGCGCTTATTCCAAGGAATACGCCGAAGTCGAGCCGGTCGTCGCCGCTTATAAAAAGCTGCTCGGCGTACAAAATGATCTGGAGAGTGCCCAGGCACTGCTCAAGGACAGCGACCCGGACATGCGTGAAATGGCCGTGGAAGAAGTCCGCGAAGCCAAAGAGCTGTTGATCACCCTGGAATCCGATCTGCAACGCATGCTGCTGCCCAAGGACCCGAACGACGGTCGCAACGTGTTTCTCGAAATCCGCGCCGGCACCGGTGGCGACGAGGCGGCGATCTTCTCCGGCGACCTGTTCCGCATGTACTCGCGTTACGCCGAGCGACGTGGCTGGCGCGTGGAAATCCTCTCGGAAAACGAGGGCGAACACGGCGGCTATAAAGAAGTCATTGCCCGGGTCGAAGGCGACAATGTCTACGGCAAGCTGAAGTTCGAGTCTGGCGCGCACCGTGTGCAGCGCGTGCCGGCCACCGAATCCCAGGGCCGCATCCACACTTCGGCCTGTACCGTGGCGGTATTGCCGGAGCCGGACGAGCAGGAAGCGATCGAGATCAACCCGGCGGATCTGCGCGTCGACACCTACCGTTCCTCCGGGGCCGGTGGTCAGCACGTGAACAAGACCGACTCGGCGATCCGCATTACCCACTTGCCGACCGGCATCGTGGTCGAATGCCAGGAAGAACGTTCCCAGCACAAGAACCGTGCCCGGGCGATGGCCTGGTTGTCGGCCAAGCTCAACGACCAGCAGACTGCCGCAGCGGCCAACGCGATTGCCAGCGAACGTAAATTGCTCGTGGGTTCCGGCGACCGCTCCGAGCGCATTCGCACGTACAACTTTGCCCAGGGCCGGGTCACCGACCATCGCGTCAACCTGACCCTGTACTCCCTTGATGAAATCCTCGCCGGTGGCGTTGAAGCGGTGATCGAGCCTTTGCTGGCCGAATACCAGGCCGACCAACTTGCAGCGATAGGTGAATAAATGACCATCATTGCCAGTCTGTTGCGCGCCGCCGAACTGCCGGACTCGCCCACCGCGCGTCTGGATGCCGAACTGCTCCTGGCAGCGGCACTGGGCAAACCGCGCAGTTTCCTGCACACCTGGCCCGAGCGCATCGTGCCCAGTGAGGCGGTGCTGATTTTTACCGAGTACCTGCAACGGCGTCGTGGCGGTGAGCCGGTGGCCTACATTCTTGGTCAGCAGGGGTTCTGGAAGCTCGATCTGGAAGTCGCTCCGCACACACTGATCCCGCGTCCGGATACCGAATTGCTGGTCGAGGCCGCGCTGGAACTGCTGGCGGCAACGCCGGCGAACGTTCTCGATCTGGGCACCGGCAGCGGCGCGATTGCCTTGGCCCTCGCCAGTGAGCGCCCGGCGTGGAAGGTCACGGCGGTGGATCGTGTACTGGAAGCCGTGGCCCTTGCCGAACGCAATCGCCAGCGCTTGAACCTGAACAACGCCACGGTGCTGAGCAGTCACTGGTTCAGCGCCCTCGAAGGCCAGCGTTTCAATCTGATCATCAGCAACCCGCCGTACATCGCCGCCGCCGACCCGCATCTGGTCGATGGCGATGTGCGCTTCGAACCGGCCAGTGCGCTGGTGGCGGGTGTCGACGGGCTCGACGATCTGCGCCTGATCGTGGCCCAGGCCCCGGAGCATCTCGAAGCCGGCGGCTGGCTGATGCTCGAACACGGCTATGATCAAGCCGAAGCCGTGCGTGATCTGTTGCTGACCCGCGGTTTCGAAGAAGTTCACAGCCGCACCGATCTGGGCGGCCATCAACGGATCAGCCTGGGGCGCCTACCGTGCTGAATGATCAGGAATTGCTGCGCTACAGCCGGCAGATTCTGCTGCAACACATCGATATCGATGGGCAACTGAAGCTTAAAGACAGTCGTGTATTGATCGTCGGCCTCGGCGGGCTCGGTGCGCCGGTCGCGCTGTACCTGGCGGCGGCCGGTGTCGGTGAGTTGCATCTGGCGGATTTCGACACGGTCGACCTGACCAACCTGCAACGCCAGATCATTCATGACACCGACAGCGTCGGCATGAGCAAGGTCGACTCGGCGCTCAAGCGCCTGAGCGCGATCAATCCGGAGATTCAACTGGTGGCCCTTCGTCAGGCGCTGGATGAGGATTCCCTGGCCGCCGCCGTGGCCGCGGTGGATCTGGTGCTCGACTGTTCCGACAATTTCTCCACCCGCGAAGCGGTCAACGCCGCGTGCGTGGCGGCGCGCAAACCCTTGGTCAGCGGCGCGGCGATCCGTCTGGAAGGGCAGTTGTCGGTGTTCGACCCGCGCCGCCCGGAAAGTCCGTGCTACCACTGCCTGTACGGACACGGCAGCGAAGCCGAACTGACCTGCAGCGAGGCCGGTGTAGTCGGGCCGCTGGTGGGGCTGGTTGGCAGTCTGCAGGCGCTTGAAGCCTTGAAAGTGCTGGTCGGTTTTGGCGAACCACTGGTAGGTCGTTTGCTGTTGATCGATGCCCTGGGTTCGCGCTTCCGTGAACTGCGGGTCAAGCGCGATCCGGGGTGCAGCGTCTGTGGTTCGCAGCATGCGTGAGGCACCGATCGCGGTGTTCGATTCCGGTGTCGGCGGCTTGTCGGTACTGGCCGAGATCCAGCGTTTGCTGCCCCATGAATCACTGCTGTATTTCGCCGATTGCGGGCACATCCCCTACGGTGAGAAAACCCCGGAGTTCATCCGCCAGCGCTGCAATGTGATGGCCGGCTTTTTCCGCGAGCAGGGCGCCAAGGCCCTGGTGATCGCCTGTAACACGGCGACCGTGGCCGCTGTTGCCGATCTGCGCCGGGATTTCCCCCAGTGGCCGATTGTCGGCATGGAACCCGCGGTCAAACCTGCTGCCGCCGCCACCCGCAGCGGTGTGGTCGGCGTGCTCGCCACCACCGGCACCTTGCAGAGTGCCAAGTTCGCCGCGTTGCTCGATCGCTTTGCCACAGACGTTCGCGTCGTCACCCAGCCGTGTCCCGGTCTGGTGGAACTGATTGAAAGCGGTGATCTGCACAGCGCCGAGTTGCGCAACCTGCTTCAGCATTACGTCGAGCCGCTGCTGGCCAACGGTTGCGACACGATCATTCTCGGCTGCACCCACTATCCGTTTCTCAAACCGCTGCTCAAGTCGATGATCCCGGACCACATCAGTCTGATCGACACCGGTGCCGCCGTCGCCCGTCAATTGCAGCGACTGCTGGCCGAGCGTGAACTGCTCGCCGAAGGCCCGAACCAACCGGTCAGATTCTGGACCAGCGCCGATCCCGAGTCCTTTCGCAAAACCTTGCCCCTGCTGGGCCAAGTTGCCGGTGACGTTGAAAAATTCACCTTGTAAAAAAAGTGTGAAATATCTAAAAAGTCAGCTGAACTTCTGCTCAAGCGCCGATTTCTATACCGCTGGGTTTACTAGAAAACCAAAACGATCGTTCCGGAAAAGGAAGTTTTCAACGTGAAGCGACTATTCTGCTTGGCCGCGATTGCGGCTGCACTGATGGGGCAAAGTTTTACTGCACAAGCGGCAAACGTTGAGTTTGCAGTGGGGGCAACCAGCGATTCGACGATGACTTATCGCTTGGGCATGAATTTCGATTGGGACAAGAGCTGGCTGCAAAGCGACGTCGGTCGCCTGACCGGTTACTGGAGCGGCGCTTACACTTACTGGGAAGGTGACAAGACTTCCAGCAACAACAGCCTGTCGTTCTCGCCGGTATTTGTTTACGAGTTTGCCGGTCAGTCGGTCAAACCGTATGTCGAGGCCGGTATTGGTGTCGCGGCCTTTTCCAACACCAAATATGAAAGCAACAACATCGGTCAGTCCTTCCAGTTCGAAGACCGTATTGGTTTCGGCCTGCGTTTCAACGGCGGACATGAAGTGGGGATCCGTGCGACGCATTACTCCAACGCCGGTCTGAACAGCAACAACGACGGTGTAGAAAGTTACGCGCTGCATTACTCGATGCCGTTGTAACTGCAGCTTGCACAAATCTTTGTGGGAGCGGGCTTGCTCGCGAATGCGGTGTGTCAGTCGACAACACTATTGACTGACACACCGCATTCGCGAGCAAGCCCGCTCCCACATTGGTTTTGAGCTGCTGTTGAAATCAGCGGTAGGCAGTGGCAATGCCTTTGCGTTCTTCAATGCATTCCGGCGCGCCCATCTCGAACTCGCGACAGATCAGCGGACGTTTCTCGTAGATCGTGCACATCATGCTGTCGCGATCCAGCGCCGCGCACCAGCCGTCGTCCAGACGCAGCATCACCTCACCACCCCATTCATCGGTATCGATAAAGCGTTCGGGCACGCCAGTGTCGGTGATCAGCATCACTTCAAGCTGGCAACAGCACGCCGCACAGGTCGAACACGTGACCGCTGGCTCGGTGATTTGCTGGTGGGGAATGGTTTTCATGGCGCCAGTGTAAGCCAGTCGCCTGTGGCTGTGTGAAAGGCCTGACAGACGCTCAGTGGCTGAGCCGCCGTGCCATCGCGTGCAGCACCGGAAACAGTACCGCCCACAGCAGGCCGATGCCGATCAGGGTCGGAATTTCCCCGTAGGGAAATTGCACCCCGGCGAGGCGCCCGCCACCGTAATAGGAAACAGCGCCGCCGACCGCGCCCAGCGCGCTTGCCAGCCACCACGGACGAGCCGTCCATTGCAGACAGTGGCGCAACGTGGTGGCAAGCAGTGCCCAGAGCAGCATCAGCCAGAGCGGAATCAGCGGCGACGGATCCTGGAATTCGAACACGCCCGTCGCGCGCAACAGGCTGTCCACCGCTGTGCCGACAATCACCACGCTGAGAATCAAGCGACCCTCCGCAGACCAACTGCTGATCCAGCCCAGGTGAATCACCAGCACCGCCAGCGCCACCAGCAACCACAGACTGTTGCCGCCGATCACGCAGGCCAGCCAGCCGACCTGGAACAACACGGCATTGATCAGCCGCTCAAGCATCGAAGCGGCCGAGCAACGGCGCTGGCATTGCCGCCGGTTTGGCCAACAGCAATTGCGCGGTGCCGATGGTGCGCTCGAGGAACCCGCCTTCGCAGTAGCACAGGTAAAACTCCCACAGCCGCAGGAAGTAATCGTCGTAACCCAACTCGCTCAACCGGCCATGGGCGCGGCGAAAGTTCTCGTGCCACAGGCGCAGGGTGCGGGCGTAGTGCAGGCCGAAGTCTTCCATGTGCAGCAGGTTCATGTCGGTCTCGCGGCTGACCACTTCGAGCATCTTCTGCACGCAGGGCAGGGCGCCGCCGGGGAAGATGTAGCGCTGGATGAAGTCGACGCCGCGCTTGGCCTGCTCGTAGCGCTGCTCGCGGATGGTGATTGCCTGCAACAGCATCAGGCCGTTGCTCTTGAGCAGGTGCGCGCACTGTTTGAAGTAGGTCGGCAGGAAGCGATGGCCGACCGCTTCGATCATCTCGATCGACACCAGTTTGTCGTATTCGCCGGTGAGGTCGCGGTAGTCCTTGAGCAGCAGCGTCACCCGATCCTGCAACCCCAGTGCTTCAATGCGCTTGGCGGTGAACGCGTACTGCTCTTTCGACAGTGTCGTGGTGGTGACGCGGCAACCGTAATGCTGCGCGGCGTAGAGCGCCATGCTGCCCCAGCCGGTGCCGATCTCCAGCAGATGATCCTCGGGTTTGAGCGCGAGCTTCTGGCAGATCCGTTCCAGTTTGTTCAACTGCGCCTGTTCCAGGCTGTCCTCGGGGCTGAGGAACTGCGCGGCCGAGTACATCATGGTTGGGTCGAGAAACTGTTCGAACAGATCGTTGCCGAGGTCATAGTGCGCCGCGATGTTTTTCTGCGAGCCCTTGCGCGTGTTGCGGTTGAGCCAG
Organism: Pseudomonas sp. MWU12-2020; assembly: GCF_023100605.1. Taxonomy (NCBI): domain Bacteria; kingdom Pseudomonadati; phylum Pseudomonadota; class Gammaproteobacteria; order Pseudomonadales; family Pseudomonadaceae; genus Pseudomonas; species Pseudomonas sp. MWU12-2020. The sequence continues at coordinate 39,396 of NZ_JALMEX010000016.1, read as the reverse complement.
TGCAGGCCTTGCACCAGCGGCCGGCTGAGGCGGGCCAGACCGCGCTCCATGGCGTCGAGCACGTCGAGGTTGCTGACGAACACGCGCACGACCGCCGTCAGATCTGGCGAGCTCCAGTAACCGTGGATAAACGCTTCGCCAGCGCCAATCGATCCGTTGCCGGCGACCATGCCCCAGACCGCGGCATCCTGGACATGGATTTCGCCGAGCAGGTGGCTGCCCGGCGTACCGAACATCAGGCGTTCGCCGTCCTCGACCACCAGCAATTGCCCGTGTTTGAGTTGACTCAGTTGCCGCAAAACGCCACGACGCAGCAGCGAACCGGTCAAACCGTTGGTGCTGAAGCGACTGGCCGACAGGCTAGAGGATTTCATGGCGGTGCTCCTTGGGAGGCACGGTGGCGATTTGAAAGCTGCCGTCGGCAGCCTGATGAGCAAAAATCGGGGCACGCTTGAGCAACAGGCGCACGGCTTGCCAGTAAATCGCCAGACAGGTTTTCGCGGTCATCCACGGAAAACGTCGCAAGTAGCGGTGCAGGCTGTGGCGGTCGAGGGGTTCGCGCTGCAGATTGAGCGTGGCGTCGAACAGCTTGTGCTCACCCTGCCAGTCGGCCATGTGCACGCCGAGCTTTTGCGCCGCCGGGCTGAAGCTCATGCGGTACTCGAGATCGCGTGGCAAAAACGGCGAGACATGAAAGGCCTTGGCCACGGCAAAGTGCTGGTGAAAGTCTTGCAGGTCGGTCGGTGTGCGGGCCGGCAGCACGTAGTGATAACGCTCGCGCCACGGCGTGTTGGTGACTTCGCAGAGAATCGCCGCCAGTTGCCCGTCGGCCTCGTGGCAATAAAAGAAACTCACCGGGTTGAACGCCAGACCCCAACTGCGTGGTTGGGTCAGCAGGCAGATCGATCCCTGCGGTTGATGGCCGATGGCGGCACCGACTTGCTGGCGTACCGCATCGATCAGGCGCATGCCATTGCCGGTGAAGGTTTTCAGGTAGTCGGTTTCGCGAAACGAAAACGGCGCAAAGCGGCTACGACTGGCGAGCGGCGACAGACCGAGCACGGCGTCCTGTTCCGCCAGATCGAGGTACAGCAGACCGATCCGGTAACGGAATTCGTGGCGTCTGGGCGAAAAGCGTCGATGGCCGATCCAGCCGCTGTACAGGGCGCTGTTCATAAGCTTTCCCCGAAGGCGGCAGCCACGCGCAAGGCGCTGACGACACCGTCCTCATGAAAGCCGTTGGCCCAGTAGGCGCCGCAGTAGTGGGTGTGCTGCTGACCGTCGAGTTCGGCCCAACGGTTCTGCGCCGCCACGGCCGCAAGGCTGAACTGCGGATGGGCGTAGGTGTATCGGGCAAGCACCTTGGACGGGCTGATGCCGGCGCTCTGGTTGAGGCTGACGCAGAACGTGGTGTCGCTCTGAATGCCCTGCAGGATGTTCATGTCGTAGGTGACGGCCGCGTGCGTATGGCCGGCGCCGCTCAAGCGATAGTTCCAGCTGGCCCACGCCAGTTTGCGGGTCGGCAGCAGACGGGTATCGGTATGCAGCACCACTTCGTTATCGGCGTAGGGCAGGGCACCGAGGATCGATCGTTCCGCCTGGCTTGGCGTCGCCAGCAATTGCAGGGCCTGGTCGCTGTGGCAGGCGAGCACAACCTTGTCGAAACGCTCGATGCCGGCCGGGCTGTGGATAACCACGCCGTGTTCGTCGCGATCGATGCGCGTCACCGGGCAACTGAGGCGGATCTTGTCCTTGAACGCAGCGGTCAGCGGTGCGACATAGGCACTTGAGCCACCCTCGATCACCTGCCATTGCGGGCGATCACTGACTGACAAGAGTCCATGATTCTTGAAGAAGCGCACAAAGAATTGCAGCGGGAAATTGAGCATCTCGGCCATGGGCATCGACCAGATCGCCGAGCCCATCGGCACGATGTAATGCAGGATGAAACGTTCGCCATAACCGCCGGCCTTGAGGTAATCGTCGAGCGTGGTGTCGGCGGCGATCCGCTGTTCGGCGAGGTCGCGCTGGGCTTCTTTGTTGAAGCGCAGGATGTCGCGCAACATGCCCCAGAACCCCGGCGACAACAGGTTGCTGCGCTGGGCGAACAAACTGTTGAGGTTGTTGCCGTTGTATTCCAGGCCAGTGTCCGGATCGGTGACCGAGAAGCTCATTTCCGTCGGTTTGAACGACACGCCGAGCTGGCCGAGCAAACGGATGAAGTTCGGGTAGGTCCAGTCGTTGAACACGATGAAACCAGTGTCCACGGCGTATTCGCGGCCTTCGACGGTCACCTCCACGGTGTGCGTGTGGCCGCCGACCCAGTCGCTGGCTTCGAACACCGTGACATCGTGTTGGCGATTGAGCAGATAGGCGCAGGTCAGGCCTGCGATTCCGCTGCCGATGATGGCGATTTTCACGAGGGTTCCTGCAGCGGTGGCGGTTTACGCACCATGCGTTTGCCGATCGCCAGTTGCACCCGCGACGGCAGTTTCGACAGCGGCCACAACGCCGCCATGAACAGCGCCGGGAAAGCGATCTCCAGTGGTCGATCCTTGAGTTTGGCGAAGATGTGCCGCGCGGCTTTATCCACAGGCCAGCTCAGCGGCATCGGGAAATCGTTTTTCGCCGTCAGTGGGGTATCGACGAACCCCGGGCTGATGATGGTGACCTCGATCCCTTCATCCGCCAGATCAATGCGCAGCGATTCGAACAGGTAACGCAGGCCTGCCTTGGAGGCACCGTAAGCTTCGGCCCGGGGCAGCGGCAGGTAGGTCACCGAGCTGGCCATGCCGATCAGATGCGGCGCGGTGCCCTTGCGCAGCAACGGCAGGGCGGCTTCGATGCAATAGCTGCTGGCCAGCAGATTGGTACGCACCACGTGCTCGATGATCGACGCGTCGAATTGCCGGGCGTCGACATATTCACAGGTCCCGGCATTGAGAATCACCGAGTCCAGCGAGCCCCAGGTCTCGCTGATCTGCTGACCGATCTCACGCACGGTCTGACTATTGGTCAAGTCTCCGGGCACCACCAGCACTTGGCCCGGGTAGCGCTGGGACAAGACTTTCAAGGGCGCCACCTGGCGTGAACTGACGGCCAGATGCGCGCCGCTTTTCAGAATCTCTTCGGCCAGCGCTGCGCCGATGCCACTGCTGGCTCCGGTCAGCCAATAACGCCGTGGAGGTGTACGACTCATCCCATTCTCCTTTTCAGCCAGGCGATCACCCGGCCCAATACGGGTAAATGTTCATACAGCATGGCCCCGGCATCGAAGTAATCCCGGTGGCGATAAACCTTGTCGCGCCAGAGCAGGTGCGAACACCCGGCGACGCGAATCAAACGACCACCGGCCAGACGCGGGTGGCGGTAACTCATGACCCAGCGCAGGTAACCTTCACAGTCGCCTATCTGGTCGAAGCCGTGGAAATCGAAACGCAGCTCGCTGACGTTGGCGTACAGCTCGCTGAAGTAATGACGCAGTTGCGCCAGCCCCTGCACTTCATGCAGCGGATCGGTGAAGTGAATGTCATCGCTGTACAGCTCGCCCAGACGCTGCAAGTTATCTTTGTCCAGCTCGGCGAACTGGCGGGCGAAGCGGCGCAGGAATTCACTCATGGACTTCTCCCGTGGACGAACGCGACGGCAGGCTCTTGAAGGCCGCCAGCGCCCGTTCGCGCGAAGCCCCGAGATTGACGATCGGCGACGGATAGTTGGCGACGCCGAACAGTCCACCGACACTGGCCGGGTTGTGTACTTCTTTCTTGTTCAGGCCGGCGAGTTCGGGCAACCAGTGCTTGATGAACAGGCCTTCGCTGTCGAATTTTTCCGATTGGCTGATCGGGTTGAAAATGCGGAAGTACGGCGCCGAATCGGTGCCGGTCGATGAGCTCCATTGCCAGCCGCCGTTGTTCGCCGCCAGATCGCCGTCGATCAAGTGACGCATGAAAAAGCGCTCGCCTTCACGCCAGTCGATCAGCAGATTCTTGGTCAGGAACATCGCCACCACCATGCGCAGACGGTTATGCATCCAGCCGGTTTCCAGCAGTTGGCGCATGGCTGCATCGATGATCGGCAAACCGGTGCGTGCTTCTTGCCAGGCCGCCAGATCGCCCGGCGCATCACGCCAGGCCAGCGCCTCGGTTTCCGGGCGAAACGCGCGGTGGCGCGAAACCCGTGGGTAGCCGACCAGAATGTGTTTATAGAACTCGCGCCACAGCAGCTCGTTGATCCAGGTCACCGCGCCGACCTTGCCGCTGTCGAACTCGCCTTGATTGCTTTGCAGGGCTGCCTGCAGGCATTGGCGTGGCGAGATCACCCCGGCGGCGAGATACGGCGAAAGTTGGCTGGTGCCGGGCTTGGCCGGAAAATCGCGCTCGCTCTGGTAGTAGTCGATCTGCGCGTCGGCGAAGGTATCGAGGCGGCGCCGGGCTTCCTGCTCGCCGGCCGGCCACAGCGCACGCAAGGACTCGCTCGGCGTTGCAAAACCGGCGATGGCTGCCGGTACCGGATCGCTGTCGATATTCAGCTTTGCCTGTTTGCCGGGCGTCTTCACCAGCGCCGGCATAGAGCGGTGCAGGCGTTCGTAGCAGACCTTGCGGAACTGGCTGAACACCTGAAAGTAGGTGTCGGTTTTGGTCAGCACCGTGCCGGGCTTGAACAGCAGTTGGTCAAGGTAGCTGTGGAAAACGATGCCTTTGGTCTTCAGGGCCACGGCCACGGCGGCGTCGCGCTGGCTTTCGTGGATGCCATATTCCTCATTGACGTGCACGGCCTGGACATTCAATTGCACGCAAAGCTCAAGCAGCACCGCCGGGGCCTGATCCCAATGATCAGCGGTGCGCAGCAGCAACGGAATGTTCAGCTCGCCGAGGCGGCTGCTCAGCTCACGCAGGTTGCGCAGCCAGAAGTCGACCTTGCATGCGGCGTCGTCGTGTTCCAGCCACTGCTGCGGGCTCAACAGATACACGGCAACCGTCGGCCCGCGCGCTGCGGCGGCCGCGAGAGCGGTGTTGTCATGTTGGCGCAAGTCGCTGCGCAGCCAGATCATTTGCATAGCGGATTCCATTAAATCAGCCCACGCTGGACGAGTGCCTGATGCGCCGAGAGCGGGTCTTCGGCCAGGATCAGATCAGCGATCTCAGGGGTTCTTACGGACAACTCGGTCTGGTGGATGCATACCGTTGGTCCGACCAGCAATGTGGGGGCACTGACGCCATTCAGCAGTTTTGGCAACTGCGCCAGGTTCATCGCCTTGCTGGAATACAGCAGCACGCCGCGCGCTTGCAGATGATCGACCGCCAGCGCCAGTTCTCCGGCCGATAGCGGCCAGTCGAACACTTGCACCGGGCAATCGGCGCTGCTGATCAGCCACGCGCAGAGCCACAGGTGCGGTTCCAGCGGCAGGTCCGAGTGATTGATCAACAGCAGCGGCGCGGTGTGTAACTGTCGATTGTTATGGTAGATGCGCGCGCCGAATTTGCTGCGTAACCAGGAATAAAAGAACACCCGCTCCATCTGCGCACCGAACTGGCCTTGCCAGCGCTGCTCGAGTTCGGTCAGCAGCGGCAGCAGCAACTGCTCACACAGGGTGCGCGGCGGATACAGGGCCATGGCCTGGTTGATGCTGTCGTCGAGGTTGCGCTCGTTGAGGTGGGTGACGGCGTCGAGCAATACGTTGCGCTGGCGCTGCCAGTCGTTTTCCACCGTTTCGGTAAAGGCTTGCGGGGTGTCGAGCAACGGCTTGACCTGACTGACCGCCACGCCCCGGTTGAGCCAGGTCAGGATGGTCAGAATTTGCTGCACATGTTCGCTGGAGTACAGGCGATGGCCCTTGGGCGTGCGTTGCGGCACGATCAGCCCGTAACGGCGCTCCCAGGCGCGCAGGGTGATGGCGTTGACGCCGGTCTGCCGCGCCACTTCGCGGATCGGCAGCCAGCCCTCGTCGAGGGCTTTCTTGAAGTCTGCACCCAGGTCTTCCTGGGCGCTGGTGTCGAGTGTGTCGTTCATCAAATGGCGTTTCGCAGGCTGAGGTTTTCCGGATGCGGCTGCAGGTAAACCTGCTGCGCAATGTAGGGATCCGGGTGTAGGCGAAAGTGGTGCTTGAGCAAGGTCAACGGCACCACCAGCGGCACGATGCCGTGGCGGTACTGGCCGATCACATGCTGCATTTCCTGTTTGTCTTCAGGGCTGATCGCCTGTTTCAGGTAGCCACTGATGTGCTGCAGGACATTGCTGTGGGTGCGGCGGGTGGCGCATTTCTTCAACGCGCTCATCAACTCGCTGAAATAGCGCGGGCCGAGTTCGACCGGATTGGTCTTGCCCATGTTGCCCAGCAGTTTGCCCAGGGCTTTGTATTGCTCCGGGTTGTGCGCCATCAGCAGGTATTTGTAGCGCGAGTGGAATTCGGTCAGTGCGCGGCGGCTCAAGCCTTGTTCGAGCACCTGCTGCCAGGCGCTGTAGGCGAGCACGCGGGTAATGAAGTTTTCCCGCAGCACTGGATCGTTCAGGCGTCCGGCTTCTTCCACCGGCAGATCAGGGTGCTGCGCGCAGAACGCCTGGGCATAGATGCCACGGCCGCCGCCATTCACCGGGGCGCCGTTGGCGTGATAGACCTTGACCCGCTCCAGACCGCACGAAGGCGACTGCTGCATGAAGATGTAGCCGCAGATGTCATCGAGTTCACCGGCCATTTTCTGCCCGTAGGCGGCCAGCGGTTCAGTCACATTGATTTGCGGATTGACTGTGCCGACGGCTTCGGGAGCCTCCGGATCGCCGACCAGACGGATCGGTTCACGAGGGATGCCCAGGCCAATGGCAACTTCGGGGCACACCGGGACGAATTCGAAATGTTCGGCCAGGGTACGGCTGCACAGCCGCGATTCTTTGTGCCCACCGTTGTAGCGCACTTCAGCGCCCATCAGGCAGGCGCTGATGGCGATTTTGGGCCGGGATGCAGAAAGGTCGGACATGCACACCTCGAATCTATTCCTGTACAGGGAGTTAGCTCTGTACAACTTTTCCTCAGCATAGATTCATACGTGTACAAGTCAAATCATTTGTATAAGTTTTTCCAGGTTTACACGATCGACTGTGGGAGCGGGCTTGCTCGCGAAGGCGTCAGCTCAGCTGGATCAATGTGACTGACACAGCGCTTTCGCGAGCAAGCCCGCTCCCACAGGGAAATCATTTCCAGCCCAGTAACCAGTGATCGTTGTTCTTCAACGTCTGCCAATCGAGGCGTTCTGCGCGCTTGGTCAACACCGCCTGCAACTCAATCTCCAGCACCGTACCTTCCTCATCGCGGAACAGCTCGGTGACCAGAAAATGTTTTTCGCGGTTTTGCGGGTGGGCTGCTGTCCACTTCGACAGCAGCAGTTTTTGCGGATTGATACGGTTCACTGCAGGTTCTCGTGCAAGCGGCGCGCGGCTTCCTGACCGCTGAGCCAGGCGCCTTCGACACGGCCGGACAGGCACCAGTCGCCGCAGGCGTACAGGCCCAAGTCGGCATCGGCCAGCGTGCCCCATTCGTGGCCGGTCGCAGGTCGGGCGTAGAGCCAGCGGTGGGCGAGGCTGAAGGTCGGAGCGGGCATTGCACTGTGCAGCAGTTCGGCGAAAGCGCCATGCAGTTGCTCGATGACCGCTTCCTTGGGCAGATCAATGTGTTGTCGGCTCCAGGCGCTGCTGGCGTGCAGTACCCAAGTGTCGCAAGTGGTGTCGCGCCCCGGTTTACTGCGGTTGCGCGCCAGCCAGTCGATGGGGCTGTCCTGCACGAAGCAACCTTCGATCGGCGTATCCAGTGGCGTATCGAAGGCGAGGGCGACGGCCCAGGTCGGGTCCATTTTCACCCCGGCGGCCGCACCGGCCAGTTTCGGCGCCGCGGCCAGCAATGCAGTGGCTTGCGGTGCCGGTGTGGCAATCACCACGTGGCTGAAGGGGCCGTGGGTGAAGCCTTCGGCGTCCTGCAGGTGCCAGTGTTCTTCCCCGCGAAAGACTTCGGTGATGCGGCAGGCGAAGTGGACTTCCAGATCACCGAGCAAGCCTCGGGTGATAGCGCTCATGCGCGGTGTGCCGACCCAGCGGATCTGCTCGTCCGGCGACAGGTTCAGTTTTCCACCCTGAAAGGTATAGAGCTGCGGCGTCCACTCGGCAACCCAACCTTCGGATTGCCAGCGTTGCACCTCGGTGACGAAACGCCGGTCGCGGGCGGTGAAGTATTGCGCGCCCATGTCCAGAGAACCGGCGTCGCTGCGTTTGCTCGACATGCGCCCGCCACTGCCGCGGCTTTTGTCGAAGAGCTGGACAGTGTGTCCGGCGTCTGTCAGGGCCTGGGCGGCGGAGAGTCCGGCGATGCCGGTGCCGATGATTGCGATAGGTACAGTCATAGGGGCCTCGTTTTACCTTTCTGTACAGACTACGCCGTCAATGAAACCTGTACAATTTTGTTTTTTGGTATAACTTCTAGCGTTCTCGTTCTGACAGCTTGGCCTATGGTTAAACAATAGAGCCTGCCCGATAGAAAAGATCCCTGCTTATAAAAATAGACTAGTGATCCGGGTAAAACGCCACGCGAGGAAGATGTCATGCGCATATTGCTGACCGGCGGTACTGGTTTGATAGGCCGTCAGCTCTGCCGACACTGGTCGGGACAGGGCCATCAGCTGACGGTGTGGAGTCGGCGTCCGGAAAAAGTCGCGAAAATCTGTGGCGCACAGGTGCGCGCGATTGCGCGTCTCGAAGACTTCGGCGACGAGCCGCTGGACGCGGTGGTCAACCTGGCCGGTGCGCCGATTGCTGATCGGCCATGGACCCATCGGCGCAAGGCGTTGTTGTGGAGCAGCCGCATCACCCTCACCGAAACCCTGCTGGCCTGGCTGGAAACGCGTCAGCAGAAACCGGGGTTGTTGATCTCCGGCTCTGCTGTCGGCTGGTACGGCGACGGCGGTGAACGTGAGCTGACCGAAGATTCGCCGCCAGTCATAGACGACTTTGCCAGTCAGTTGTGCATTGCCTGGGAAGAGACCGCCCAGCGTGCCGAAGGCCAGGGCATCCGTGTGGTGCTGGTGCGTACCGGGCTGGTGCTGTCGGCCGAGGGCGGCTTTTTGTCGCGGCTGTTGCTGATGTTCAAACTCGGTCTGGGCGGGCCTTTGGGCAATGGCCGGCAGTGGATGCCGTGGATTCACATCGATGATCAAATCGCCCTGATTGATTTTCTTCTGCACCGCGATCAGGCGAGCGGTCCTTATAATGCCTGCGCGCCCAAACCGGTGCGCAATCGCGAGTTTGCCAAAACGCTGGGCAGCGTGCTGCACCGCCCGGCGTTCATGCCGATGCCGGCCCTGGCCTTGAAGGTCGGGCTTGGCGAAATGTCATCGCTGTTGCTGGGTGGCCAACGCGCCATGCCGGCACGCTTGCTGGAAGCGGGTTTCACTTTCCAGTTCACGGATTTGCGCGCGGCTCTGGATGATCTCTCCGGCCGCCTTTGAAATAGGACGATGCATGACCGATCACGCCTTGCTTCTGGTCAACCTGGGTTCCCCGGCCTCCACCTCGGTGGCCGATGTACGCCGCTACCTCAATCAATTTCTGATGGACCCGTATGTGATCGACCTGCCGTGGCCGGTGCGGCGGTTGTTGGTGTCGCTGATCCTGATCAAGCGCCCCGAGCAATCGGCCCATGCCTACGCTTCGATCTGGTGGGAGGAGGGCTCGCCGCTGGTGGTGCTCAGCCGTCGTCTGCAACAGCAGATGACCACACAGTGGAGCCACGGTCCGGTAGAGCTGGCCATGCGTTACGGCGAGCCGTCGATTGAAACCAGGTTGCTGCAGCTGGTCGCAGCAGGGCACAAGCGCATCACGCTGGCGCCGCTCTATCCACAGTTCGCCGACAGCACCACGACCACGGTGATCGAAGAAGCCAGGCGGGTGATTCGCGAGAAGAAACTCGATGTGCAGCTTTCAGTGTTGCAACCGTTTTACGATCAGCCGGAATACATCGACGCACTGGTCGCCAGCGCCACGCCGCATTTGCAGCAGGACTACGATCACTTGCTGCTGAGCTTCCATGGCTTGCCGGAACGGCACCTGACCAAGCTCGATCCGACCGGTAGCCACTGCTTGAAAAACGCGGATTGCTGCCAGAATGCTTCGCCGGCCGTGCTTGCCACCTGTTACCGCGCCCAGTGCATGCGCACCGCCTCTGAATTCGCCAAGCGCGCGGGCATTGCCGATGGCAAATGGTCGGTGTCGTTTCAGTCGCGTCTGGGGCGGGCGAAGTGGATCGAACCCTACACCGAAGCGCGGCTGGATGAGCTGGCGAAAAGCGGCGTGAAAAAGATTCTGGTGATGTGCCCGGCATTTGTTGCCGACTGCATCGAGACGCTGGAAGAGATCGGTGATCGCGGCAAGGAACAGTTCCGCGAAGCGGGGGGCGAGGAGTTGGTGCTGGTGCCGTGCCTGAATGATGAGCCGCAATGGGCGAAGGCGTTGGCGACCCTGTGTGAACGAGCGCCGCTGGCGCTTTAAAGCCAAAAGCTTCGCGAGCAAGCCCGCTCCCACATTTGATCTACGGTGCGCTGAAGATCAAATGTGGGAGCGGGCTTGCTCGCGAAAGCTATCTGTCAGACAACAAGGATCTAAAGCCTTAGATCAGCGGCTCATCCGCCTTCTTGTTCTTCCAGCCATCATTGCCCGGCAGGATCAGGTTCAGCGCAATCGCCACCACCGCGCACAGCGCAATGCCTTTGAGGCCGAAGTCATCCGGGCCAGTACCGGTGCCGACCAGCACACCGCCGATACCGAACACCAGGGTCACCGACACGATCACCAGATTGCGCGCCTCGCCGAGGTCGATCTTGTGGCGGATCAGGGTGTTCATCCCCACCGCCGCGATCGAACCGAACAGCAGGCACAGAATCCCGCCCATCACCGGCACCGGAATGCTTTGCAGCAGCGCGCCGAACTTGCCGATGAACGCCAGGGTGATGGCGAAGATCGCCGCCCAGGTCATGATTTTCGGGTTGTAGTTCTTGGTCAGCATCACCGCGCCGGTCACTTCGGCGTAGGTGGTGTTCGGCGGGCCGCCAAACAGACCGGCCGCCGTGGTGGCGATGCCGTCACCGAGCAGGGTACGGTGCAGGCCAGGCTTCTTCAGATAGTCGCGACCGGTCACGCTACCCACGGCAATCACGCCGCCGATGTGCTCGATGGCCGGAGCCAGGGCTACCGGAACGATGAACAGGATCGCCTGCCAGTTGAACTCCGGCGCGGTGAAGTGCGGTAGCGCAAACCATGGCGCCGCCGCAATCTTCGCGGTATCGACCACGCCGAAATAGAACGACATGGCGAAACCCACCAGCACCCCGGAAATGATCGGCACCAGACGGAAGATGCCTTTACCGAACACCGCCACGATCAACGTGGTCAGCAGCGCTGGCATCGAGATCATCATCGCGGTCTGGTAGTGGATCAGCTCGGAACCGTCGCCCGCCTTGCCCATCGCCATGTTCGCGGCAATCGGCGCCATGGCCAGGCCGATGGAAATGATCACCGGACCAATCACCACCGGCGGCAGCAAGCGATCGATGAAACCGGTGCCCTTGATCTTCACGGCGAGGCCGAGGAAGGTGTAGACGAAACCGGCTGCCATCACGCCGCCCATGGTCGCGGCGAGGCCGAACTGGCCCTTGGCGAGAATGATCGGGGTGATGAAGGCAAAGCTCGATGCAAGGAATACCGGCACCTGACGCCCGGTGACGATCTGGAACAGAATCGTCCCCAGACCCGCGGTGAACAGTGCCACGTTCGGGTCAAGGCCGGTGATCAGCGGCATCAGCACCAGGGCGCCGAACGCTACGAACAGCATCTGGGCGCCGGACAGCACCGTGCGCCAGAGCGGATCGTTGAACTCTTGCTGCATGCTCACGCGTCCTTCTGCTTGGTACCGAAGATCTTGTCACCGGCATCGCCAAGCCCTGGGATGATGTAACCGTGTTCGTTAAGACGCTCATCGATGGACGCGGTGTAGATGGTCACATCCGGGTGAGCCTGTTCCACCGCGGCAATGCCTTCCGGCGCGGCCACCAGCACCATTGCGCGGATGTCCTTGCAACCGGCTTTCTTCAGCAGGTCGATGGTCGCGACCATGGAGCTGCCGGTGGCGAGCATCGGGTCGATGATCATCGCCAACCGTTCGTCGATTTCCGGAACCAGTTTTTCCAGATAAGTGTGCGCTTGCAGGGTTTCTTCGTTGCGGGCAACGCCCACAGCGGAAACCTTGGCACCCGGGATCAGGCTCAGCACGCCTTCGAGCATGCCGATGCCGGCGCGCAGGATCGGCACGACAGTGATTTTCTTGCCGGCGATTTTCTCCACCGACACAGTGCCGCACCAACCGGCGATATCGTAGGATTCGAGCGGCAAATCTTTTGTAGCTTCATAGGTCAACAGAGCGCCGACTTCCTGAGCAAGCTCACGGAAATTCTTGGTGCTGATATCGGCGCGGCGCATCAGGCCGAGTTTATGGCGGATCAGCGGATGGCGGATCTCGAGGATGGGCATGGAAAAACTCCGGCGGCGGGCAAAAAAACCGGCCTAGATTAATCTATCCGAGGGTGATGTCCTATAGGACATTGAGTACGTTAGTCCATTAAGGCTTGATTCGACCTCACGGGATGCGTACCTTTGCCCGCTTTTCCGAAAACATCCCCCTGGAGAGCGCCATGTCCGCTGATCTCGAGCATATCCGTCAAATCATGCGAGAGGCTGACTGCCTGTACACCGAATCTGAAGTCGAGGCCGCCATCGCCCGCGTCGGTGCACAAATCAACGAACAACTGGCCGATAGCAACCCGGTGGTGTTCTGCGTGATGAACGGCGGCCTGATCTTCTCCGGCAAACTGCTGACCCACCTGCAATTTCCGCTGGAAGCGTCCTACCTGCACGCGACCCGTTATCGCAACGAAACCAGCGGCGGCGACCTGTTCTGGAAAGCCAAGCCGGAAGTCTCGTTCATCGACCGCGACGTGCTGATCATCGACGACATCCTCGACGAAGGTCACACCCTGGGCGCGATCATCGACTTCTGCAAACACGCCGGCGCGCGCAAAGTGCACACCGCCGTGCTGATCGACAAGGATCACGACCGCAAGGCGCGTCCTGACCTGAAAGCAGACTTCGTCGGCCTGCCATGCGTTGACCGCTACATCTTCGGTTACGGCATGGACTACAAAGGCTACTGGCGCAACGCCAACGGGATCTTTGCCGTTAAAGGCATGTAAGCAAGATCAAAAGATCGCAGCGTGCCGCAGCTCCTACATGGGATTGATGTACACCCTGTAGGAGCTGCGGAACGCTGCGATCTTTTGCTTTTAAAAGACTGCTAAAGTGCTCGGCCCGCCCCCGGAGCCTGTCATGAGCCTTTTGATCCGCAGCCTTGCCGCCCTGTTGCTGACCCTCAGCCTGCCCCTGGCCGCCGCCCCGGCGCCGATGCACAGTCAATTTCTGCCGCCAGACGACCTGACCCTGCGCGATGCCGAGCCCGAGCAGCAACAACTGCTGCAAGTCACCGATTATTCGGTGGTGGTCGGTGCGCAACGCCAGTCCAATCAGCAGCCAATCCCCGTCACGTCGCCGCTGATGATCCGTCTCAAGGGCAAGTCGTTGAACAAGGGCGCGACCATCACCCAGGTGCTGGTCAATTTCGATGGCGAAAGCAAGAGCCTGAAAAAACCGGTTTATGACGACAAGAGCAAGACCCTGACCCTGTATTACCCGCTGGCCCAGTACCGGGTAGTGATCGATCTGCTGCGCAACGACACCGTCTATGTGCAATTCCTCAGTTACGCCAACGGCCACATCTGGGCCGATCTGCACACCGGGGCCGTTCGTTCGCGTTGAGCCTTGTGGCGGGGCAGGGGTAAACTGCCCGCCCCGTGTAATGTCTGCGAGCTGGAGTCGGCAATGCGTAAAGATAAGAAACAGGTGATTGGTGACGAGATCGGCGATGAGCAGATCAAGCTGTTCCTCGATTTTGAGCCGGTCGACGCCACTTCGCCGTCGCTGCACAAACTGGTCAAGGCCTATCGCGGCCTGCGCATCGATGACTTCGAACGCTTTCTGACCTTCTTCGTTGCCGCTGGCTACGACGTCGATGGCAAGGATGAGCACGGCAAGACCTTCGTTGAGCTGATCGCCGATCAGCGCAACGCCCCGGACTACATCGAACTGATCGAAAAAGCCCGCGCCTAACACCATCCCTGTGGCGAGGGAGCTTGCTCCCGCTGGGCTGCGCAGCGGCCCCAAGATCTTGTGAGCGCTGCGCACTCAAGCGGGAGCAAGCTCCCTCGCCACAGTGGTCGGTGGTTCAGCTAAGTCCTGGCCATAAAAAAACGCCCCGCACTCACTGAGTACGGGGCGTTTTTTATGGCGCAAGATCAAGCGAAGCTTGGGGTCTCGCTGCTTTCTTCAACCAGTTCCAGGGCGATGTTGTTCTGCGTGTTGATCTTGCGATACAGCGCAGCATCGGTTTCCAGAACCTTCTCGCGGGCTGGGAAGATCTCCGCCAGTTTGGCCGCCCACTCACCCTTGGCCTTGGCCGGGAAGCATTTCTCGATCAGCTCGAGCATGATCGAAACGGTCACCGAAGCCCCTGGCGAAGCGCCGAGCAGGGCGGCGAGGGAGCCGTCTTTCGCCGCAACCAGTTCGGTACCGAATTGCAGGATCCCGCCCTTTTTCGGGTCTTTCTTGATTATCTGTACCCGTTGGCCGGCCACTTCCAGGCGCCAGTCTTCGGCTTTCGCCTCCGGGTAGAAGCGGCGCAGGGAGTCCAGGCGCTGCTCCATCGACTGCATCACTTCGCTGACCAGGTACTTGGTCAGGTCCATGTTGTTTTTCGCCACTGCCAGCATCGGGCCGATGTTGCTGGCGCGAACCGACAGCGGCAGGTCCATGAAGGAGCCGTGCTTGAGGAACTTGGTGGTGAAACCGGCGTATGGCCCGAACAGCAGGGATTTCTTACCGTCGACCACGCGGGTGTCCAGGTGCGGCACCGACATCGGTGGCGAACCGACTGCAGCCTGGCTGTAGACCTTGGCCTGGTGGTGCTTGACCACTTCCGGGTTATCGCAACGCAGCCACTGGCCGCTGATCGGGAAGCCGCCGAAGCCTTTGCTTTCTTCGATGCCCGAAGCCTGCAGCAGCGGCAGGGCCGCGCCACCGGCGCCGAGGAAGACGAATTTGGCGTCGACTTCACGGCTGCTGCCGCTGTTGACGTCCTTGATGCTCACGGTCCAGCCGGCGCCGTTGCGCTTGAGGCCGGTCACGCGCTTGCAGTATTTGACCTGGGTGTCCGGTGCGCTGGTCAGGTGCTTGAGCAACTGATTGGTCAGGGCGCCGAAGTTGACGTCGGTGCCATTCATCACGCGGGTGGCGGCCAGCACCTCATCCGGCGAGCGGCCCGGCATCATCAGCGGCATCCACTCGGCCATCTTGGCCTTATCTTCGGTGTATTCCATGTCGGCGAAGGCATGGTGCTTGTGCAGCACGTTGAAGCGTTCCTTGAGGAACGACACGCCTTTGTCACCCTGAACGAAGCTCAGGTGCGGCACCGGGCTGATGAAGGATTTGCACGAGCCGAAGGTGCCTTTCTTGGTCAGGTACGACCAGAACTGCTTGGACACTTCGAACTGGGTGTTGATGTGCACGGCTTTCTTGATGTCGACGCTGCCGTCGGCTGCCTGCGGCGTGTAGTTCAGCTCGCACAGGCCGGCGTGGCCGGTACCGGCGTTGTTCCACGGGTTGGAACTCTCCGCAGCACCGGAATCCATCAACTCGACGACTTCCAGCTTGATCGCCGGGTCGAGCTCTTTGAGCAGTACTGCCAGGGTGGCACTCATGATGCCGGCCCCAACCAGAACTACGTCGACTGCTTCGTTATGCGCCATTTAACGCGTCTCCAAAATCTGCAGCACCAAATTGTCGGCATGGCTGCCAGGGAGTGACGGGGCAGGTCAGTTGCGCCCCGGATACCCATGGTCAGGTTCGTCATGTCCGAATCTTCGCAATTTTTCGCAACTTCGACGGATGCATGCGGCCTGGCTTCAAGAGTTGCATGAACTCATTTCAGCACGCGGCTGGCAATTCGACTTATGGTCGAGACATCCGTTTTGTGCAACCAAATCCGTAGCGGACAGGCTTCAGGCTCCGATGTTCGAGGTATCCCCGGTCCTGTGTCGTTGGGCTGTTTCAGACGCTAATGGTGCATGTTCAGACGCAAAACTATTCATTTGCTCGCCACACTCTTGTGAAGTTGTGAAAACCCGTTTTTTTCACGCTCTTTTGAAGACGTGAACCTCAAAAAGGGCTGTCCAGGCCTGGCACCGTGCCCGCAAAGGCAAAACAACGCGGTGGCCGAGCGTATGACAGCTCTGCAGATTCGCGAAAAGCGGGGTTTTGCCGGAAGAACAGGCAAGCGCGCCAACTTCACTCGATCTGTGTGGGCGGCTCTCTGTGGGCGATTTTGATGGCTAATGCTGGGCATTGCCGGTGTTGCGGGGCCCGATCAGGAGACGTCCTTATAATCGGGGGGAGATTGTATCGAAGAAATGCGCGCAGTTGCTCGTGTTTAATGACTTTTATTAGGCATCCGGTCAGATGCTCAACATCGCTTGCACGCGTGCGCGGGGCTGCGACGCTATGACGCGGGCGCTGGCGGGCAGTGGCTGGTGCAACCAGTTGAGACGGATTTCTTCGATTTCCACCCAGCCATCGCCCATCGGTTGCAGGCTGCACTGCTTGAATGCCTGGCAGTGACCGTTGCGGTCGAGCAGGGCAAAGCTGCGGTGCAGCGGACGTGGAGCGAACAACGAGATCAGATAACGCATGGCCAGGTACCTTGTTGGAGGACTGGTTTGAAGCTTGCCAAGTGGCCGTGACGCCAAGGTGTATGGGCGGTGAATAATCTGTGACAGGAACCGCATTCCCACGGGTGGGTCAGACATTCGAGTATTCACTGTCGAGTGCTGGTTACCCGCAGTGGCCCACCGCTATACTGCCGGCCTGTTTGTGCCTGATTCTGGAGAAAAGAGCATGTTGCAACGCCTGTTGTTCGGTTTGATCACTGTGACCAGTTTGACTCTGGTTGGCTGCGCCCACAGCCCGCAACAACTGAGCCCGGAACCCAAGCTGACCACGCAGTTGGCCCCGGTCGGCCATGGCCAGCAAGTGGTGGTGCGCGTGGTTGACGGTCGTCCGTCGCCAACCCTCGGCACCCGTGGCGGCCTGTACCCGGAAACCAGCGCCATCACCGTGCAGCGTGAGCAGATCCTGCCGAAGCTGCAGGCGCAGGCTGAAGCGGCGGTGCGTCTGCTCGGCTTCACCCCGACCAGCAACGGGATGAACGCGCCGCAACTGACCGTGACCCTGACCGAGCTGAAGTACCAGTCACCGAAAGAAGGCATGTACGTGACCGAAGCCACCATCGGCGCGACCTTCCGCTCCGATGTGCAGAGCGGCAACCGTCGCTACAGCGGGCGCTACGGTGCTTCGCTGGACCAGCGCTTCGGCATGGCGCCGAACCAGGAAACCAACACCAAGCTGGTCAGCGACGTGTTGAGCGATGCCTTGACCCGTCTGTTCAAGGACCCGACCGTAGGTCAGATCCTCGCCGAGTAAGCTGTTCGGCAGATGTGAAAAAGCCCGGCGCCAGTGATGGCGCCGGGCTTTTTTGTGGCCACACAATTTATCTGAATACTCATACAACTGTGGGAGAGGCGTGTGTCAGGCAGCCTGGGAGTAGAAGTCGAGCATGCTCACGCCGGTCAGCAGATCAGTCTCCGGCAAATCCGCGTGCTGATGCCCGCCGAGGGCGCAATACACCAGCCAGTGGCGATCCTGAACATTGAAGGCAAGACTGCCGACGAGGCTCTGTTGTTCGTCGGTCGGGGTGATGAGGTACAGGCGATCCTGGTTTTCGGCGTGAAGCATGTCGCGTTCCATGTGTGTTTCGAGGCGCGCATGGTGGCCGATGTAAATGACGATGCCGTGACACAGGGCAGCCATCGGTCGATTGTCAGGTTATTTGTCGCAAAGGGTAGGGTAGTGGAGGCGTGTTTCGGTAGAATCCGCGCCGCGGTCGTCGATCTGGCGCCTGCCACACCGATTCAGTTCCGAGGTCTGTGATGTCGCTGCACTTGATGACGCTGTTTACCGCCCATCCCGCCAAATTGATCAACCTGCTGGCGCTGGCTCTGGCCTTTCCAGGCAGTTGGCTGCTGCACGCGACCCGCCGTCGTGAACAACGCGCACTGGCCAGTATCGCCGCTCAACGCCAGGCTCAACCGAATGCCGAACCGATTCTGGATTGGGCAACGTTGCGCATGAACCGCTTTTTCTACCGCTTCGGTTTT
The DNA here is from genome assembly GCF_023100605.1 of Pseudomonas sp. MWU12-2020. NCBI lineage: Bacteria > Pseudomonadati > Pseudomonadota > Gammaproteobacteria > Pseudomonadales > Pseudomonadaceae > Pseudomonas > Pseudomonas sp. MWU12-2020. The sequence continues at coordinate 20,992 of NZ_JALMEX010000016.1, read as the reverse complement.
GCCTGCCTCGGCCTGGCGCTGATCGTCTCGTGGGTCAGCACGCGCTTCTAAGGACAGCACAAACCCTTGTGGCGAGGGAGCTTGCTCCCGCTGGGCTGCGAAGCGGCCCCGATTCAGGTAAACGCGGTTTTTCAGGTATACCGCGTGATCTGGTTTTGCGACTGCTGCGCAGCCGAGCGGGAGCAAGCTCCCTCGCCACAAGGTTTGATTGAATCAGATAAAAAAACGGCGCCCCGAGGGCGCCGTTTTTGCGTCGAGTGGAAAGCGCTTACAACGGCAACCCAGCCTTCACCCGGTACTGATTACGCACCGGCGTCGCATATTGCAGCACCAGATACGGACGGTGCTCCTCAGGGCAGGCGTCCAGCCGGCGCTGCCATTCTTCCTGTGCCTTGGCCAGCTCATCGGCCGGGAACACCTCGGCGGCCTTCGGCACGTTCAGTTGCGGATCGGCATCGGCCCACATCGCATACGCCAGGTAATGCACCGGGAACAGGCGATAACCGCCGAGAATCTGCTTGTCCATCTCGACCGCCAATTGCTTGGTGTCTTCGAACAGCTCGGTGATCGGCGCGGCGAAGTTCACGTGCACCCGGCCCTTGTAGCCGGTGATGCCCTTGGCGATGCTCACGTCATCCTCGCCCGGTGCCTTGGTGTAGGTGCCGGTGGTGGCGCGGATGTACAACTCGCGGGCCTTGGCCTGATCGCACGGGTCGTATTCGTAGCTGATCGACACCGGGGTCAGGTTCAGCGACTGAATCACTTCGCCGAACGGCTCGTCCTTGCGGCTCATGTGGAACATCTTGAGGATCGCCGACTCGGTGCGGTCGTCACCATCCTTCGCCCGGCCCTCGGCCTGAGCGATCCAGATCGACGCGCAGTCGTTGCGGATCGAGTGGTTGATGTACGCCGACAGCAACTGATACGCCGCCATCTTCTCGCGGCGCCCGGTGATCGAGCGGTGCACGATAAAGCTCTTGTTCAGACGCATCAGGTCGCTGACAAAAGGCTTTTGCAGCAGGTTGTCACCGATCGCGATGCGCGGGGTCGGCAGGCCGGCGTGGTACACGGCATAGTTGACGAAGGCCGGGTCCATCACGATGTCGCGGTGGTTGGCGATAAACAGGTAGGCGCTGCCGGACTTGAATTGCTCGACACCGGTGTAGGTCACGCCATCAGTGGCGCGCTCGATGGTGTGGTCGACGTAAAACTCGACTTTGTCCTGCAAAGTGGCCACGGAGGTCACGTCGGCAAACTCACGACGCAGCCGATGGGCTATAAGTGGTTTGAGCATCCAGCCGAAGGCACCGGCAAAACGCGGGAAGCGGAAGTGGGTGAGGATATCTAGAAACGCCTTGTCGCCGAGCAGTCTTGCCAGTACCGCAGGTACTTCGCTGTCGTCGTAAGGTCGGATGGCATCGAATTCGCCCATCATGCTCTCTTGTTGGAAACGGCTAGGGTAAGTAAAGGTTTTGATCGAAAACCAGCGGGGCACGGTCTGAAAAGGTAGCCAGACAAAAATAGCCCTGCAAATAGACCGGCGATTATACGCACAAGTCACCTGGGAGACCGCGATGCTGGAAAGCGCACTGTATGAATGTCCGTATTGTGGTGAAGAGGTCGAGACGACGGTGGACTTGTCCGGCGGCGATCAGACCTACATCGAGGACTGTCAGGTGTGTTGTCGACCGATCACGTTTGTCTTGCAGGTGCATGGCGAAGATTGGTTTCTGGAAGTTTTCAGAGAAGACGAGTGAGGGGGCGCCCATGCAGCGAATCTACGAGCCGGAAAACCTGATGGAAGGCGAGATGCTCAAGGGCATGCTCGCCAGTGAGGGCATCGAGGCGCACCTGGTGGGCCGGGATCTGCTGGGCGGCACCGGGGAATTGCCGATTTTCGGCCTGCTCGGCCTGTCGGTCGAAAACGACCAGGCCGAATACGCCCGCGAACTGATCACCGCGTACAATGCCGCGCTGCCGCTGCCCGGCGATGAACCGGAGAGCTTCCCCGGGACGCTGGTCTGTTAGGCTGACGTTCGTTTTATTTTTGAGTCGTGTTGCGCCATGTGTGGACGTTATGCCCTGTTTCGCTGGAACCGCGACTTCGCGGCCCTGCCCGGATTTCCCGCCGATCAGCAGGCGCAGTGGAACATTTCCCCCAATGATTCGGTGTTGATGCTGCGTGCCGAGGCCGACGGCCAACGCACCCTGGCCCGCGCCCGTTGGGGCCTGACGCCGCCGTGGCTGACCGATCTGTCGCGTACCCCGGCGCATGCCCGGGCCGAAACCGTCGCCGAGCAACCGATGTTCCGCGAGGCGCTGCGCCTGCGTCGTTGTCTGTTGCCGGCCAACGGTTTCTACGAATGGCGCGGCAACCTGCGCAAGCGCCCGTACTGGCTGACGCCGGGGGAGGGCTCGTCGCTGTTTTTCGCAGCGATCTGGGAGGCGTATCCGGTGCAGGAGCAGGTGTGGCTGAGCACCGCGGTCATCACTCAGCCGGCGGCCAGTCAGCGCCGACCGTTGATTCTCGATGAGGCGGGGCAGGCGGCATGGCTCGATCCTGCGACGCCGCTGCATGTGCTGCAGGGCCTGCTCGCCAGTGAGCCCGCAGCGTTGCGCGAGCGGGTGTTGGCGAATCTGATCAATGATCCGAAGCTCAATGGGCCGGAGTGCCTGACTCCGGGTTGATTTGATGCTGTGCCGCCCTCTTCGCGAGCAAGCCCGCTCCCACAGGTTTTGTGAACGCCGCAAAATTACTGTGGGAGCGGGCTTGCTCGCGAAGGGGCCTTTGGATCAGACCTTGAACTGATTGATCAACCGCCGCTGCTGCTCCGCCAATTTCGTCAGGCCGGCACTCGCCGAACTCGACTCATCCGCACCGCCCGCGACTTCATTCGCCACCTGACCGATATTGATCACGTTGCGGTTGATGTCATCGGCCACTGCGCTCTGCTCTTCAGCAGCACTGGCAATCTGCGTGTTCATGTCATTGATCACCGACACCGCCTGAGTAATCGTCTCCAGCGCCTCGGCCGCTTTCGCCGCGTGCTGCACGCTTTCGTCGGTGCGGTTCTGGCTGTCCTCCATGACCCGCACCACATCGCGGGTGCCCTGTTGCAGTTGCTGAATCATGCTCTGGATTTCTTCGGTGGCCTTCTGGGTCTTCTGCGCCAGATTGCGCACCTCGTCCGCCACCACGGCAAAGCCGCGACCCTGCTCGCCGGCCCGCGCCGCTTCGATCGCCGCGTTCAGCGCCAGCAGGTTGGTCTGCTCGGCGATCCCGCGAATCGCGGTGAGAATCGCGTTGATGTTTTCGCTGTCCTTGGCCAGCGTCCGCACCACGTCCACCGCTTTGCCGATTTCCAGCGCCAGCGCACCAATCGAGTTCGACGTATCACGGACGATCTGCATGCCCTGACCGGCGGCCTGATCCGCATGGCTCGCTGCCTGAGCCGCTTGGGTAGCGTTGCGCGCCACGTCCTGCGCAGTGGCGGTCATTTCCTGCACCGCGGTGGCGACCTGATCGATCTCGGCCATTTGTTTCTGAATGCCGATGTTGGTGCGGATCGCGATGTCGGCAGTGTGCTCGGAGGAATCGCTGACACTCTGCACCGACGTCACCACCTGCGTGATCATCGCCTGCAATTTGGCGAGGAAGGTGTTGAAGCCCTTGGCAATCGAGCCCAGTTCATCACTGCGATCACTGCTCAAACGACGGGTCAGATCGCCTTCACCTTTGGCAATGTCATCCAGCATGGCGACCATTTGCTTCAGTGGTCGGGCGATGCCGTGACCCACCAGCCAGATCACCAGCAGACCGATGGCGGCAATGATCAGGCCGACCATGGCCATGCCAAAGGTGTCGGATTTGCGCTGGGCGTCGAGATCGGCCTGGAGTTTTTGCAGATCGGCCATCACCGCGTTCAACGGCAGTTGCAGCATCAGCGTCCAGCGCGCGTCGGTCTGGCCGATGCCGAACGGCAGGTACAGTTCGATGCGGCCCTTGTCTTTGTTCACCGAGTAGGTGACTTCGCCGCGCTTGAGGTTGGCCATGTTGGCGATCTGCTCGGCGTCGAGGATGTCGCTGACTTTCTCGCCAAATTTGCTCGGGTCCTTGGTGTAGGCGACGATCCGGCCGTTGCCGCCGATCAGGGCCATTTGTCCGGCGCCGCTGTACAGTTTCTGGTTGGCACCGAGGAGCATTTCCTGGATGAAGTTCACCGACAGGTCGGCGCCGACGATGCCCTGGAATGCGCCGTTGAGCATGATCGGTTCAATAAAGGAGGCGAGCATGACGATCTTGTCGCCGACCTTGTACGGCGCCGGATCGATCACGCAGGATTTCTTGCTCTCTTTCGAGCACAGGTAGTACTCGCTGGCCCGTACGCCAGTGGACAGGACTTTCTGGTCGTCGACGTCCGCCAGTTTGTCCAGGCCCAGGGTGCCGTCGTCATTGCGGAACCACCAGGGCAGGAAGCGTCCGTTGGCCGCGTCGATACCGACCACGCGGGTGCCGACGTAGGCCGCGTCATTGTGGTCCAGTGCGTTTTTTTCCCAGCCGATGTAGGTGCCGAGAATTTTCGGGTTCTGCTCGACGTTCTCCTTGATCAGGCTGATCAGTTGCTCGCGGCTGATGGTCAGTCGCGGCTGGCCGTCGGCGCCCGGCGTGCCGAGTAGCGCGTTGACCCGCACCAGTCCGCCGGCAATCAGCAGCGGCGCTTCGAGTTCGCGCTGGATCTGGCTGACCTGAGTCTGCGCCAGCGAGGTCAGGCGTTGTTCGATGACTTGTTCGAACTGCGCCTGGGTGCGCTGTTGCACCATGTCTTGCGTGCGGGCACCGGAAAACAGCGCGTACAGCACCAGCGCGGCGACCACACTGAGCACGATGGCGCCGGCCAGGGCGGCGACGGAAAACTGGATAGACTTGAACTTCATGGGAGCTCCGCACGCAAGAGGACGTCTGCGCTGTTGTATCGGCAGCAGGCATTGCGCCATGAGGGCGGTGCGAAGCAATGCGCGGCAGATGTCGCAAATGGATCAGTGTGCGGCGCAGCTGTGCAGGACTTGCGCAGGCGTGTGAATTTTTTCCTACAGGGGCAGCGGCCAATTTCTGAAAGTGCATGCAACGCGTCTGTTGTATCTGGCGTCGATACAATTGACCCCCTACGATACGCGGCATGTTTTCAGGGAGCTTTTGAATGAACAAGACATTGGTTGTAAGTGCACTGAGCGCAGCGCTGTTGCTGGCAGGTTGTCAGTCGGTCAACACCACCAGCGGCGGCGCGGTGGGCGTCGAGCGCAAGCAGTACATGTCCAGCCTGCTGTCCTCGCAAGAGGTCGACCAGATGTATGCCCAGTCCTATCAGAAGACCGTTGGCGAAGCGTCGAGCAAAGGTGTTTTGGACAAGACCAGCCCGGAGGCCAAGCGGGTTCAGGCGATTGCCAACCGGCTGATTGCCCAGGCGCCGACCTTCCGCCCCGACGCCGCGCAATGGCAGTGGGAGGTCAACCTGATCAAGAGTGATGAGCTCAACGCCAACTGCGGCCCTGGCGGCAAGATCATTGTCTACACCGGGCTGATCGACAGCCTGAAGCTGACCGACGATGAAATCGCCGCAGTCATGGGCCATGAAATCGCCCACGCCCTGCGCGAGCACGGACGTGAAGCGATGTCCAAGGCCTACGCGATTCAGATGGCCAAGCAGGGTGCCGGTGCGTTGTTCGGTCTGGGTCAGGACAGCCTGGCGCTGGCCGACGCCGTGGCCAAATACGGCATGACCTTGCCCAACAGCCGCGGCAACGAAAACGAAGCCGACCTGATCGGTCTGGAGCTGGCCGCTCGCGCCGGCTACAACCCGAACGCGGCGATCACCCTGTGGGACAAGATGAGCAAGGCCTCGGAAGGCGCACCGCCGGAATTCATGAGCACCCACCCGGCCTCGGCCAGCCGGATCGCCTCGCTGCAGGCGGCGATTCCGAAGGTGATGCCGCTGTACGAAAAAGCCCCGAAATCCTGATCAGCACCAAGGCAAGGCGAACTTGATTTTGTGGCGAGGGAGCTTGCTCCCGCTCGGCGGCGCAGCCGTCGCAAACCCTGCCAATGCGGTGTTCATGTTTGATCGCATTGGCAGTATCAGGGCTGCTTCGCAGCCCAGCGGGAGCAAGCTCCCTCGCCACAATGATGTGAAAGGCTCAGGGGTTAAATCCAGCCACTGCTCTGCATCGCCTTGTACACCGCAACGATCGCCAGAATGAAGAACGCCGAAGCCGCCAGGCGACGGATCAGGGTCAGCGGCAATTTCTCCGCAGCAAAATTACCCGCCAATACCACCGGAACGTTGGCAATCAGCATGCCTGCCGTGGTGCCGATGATCACCAGCCACAGCTCCGGATATTGCGCCGCCAGCATCACGGTGGCGATCTGCGTCTTGTCACCGATTTCCGCAAGGAAGAACGCGATCAGCGTGGTCAGGAAGGGGCCGAACTTGCGTGCGGTGCTGGCTTCATCGTCGTCCATCTTGTCCGGGACCAACGTCCACAGCGCAGTGGCGGTGAAGCTCGCGGCGAGAATCCAGTGCAGGACCGAGTCTGAGAAGAAGCTGCCGAACCAGGCGCCTACCGCACCGGCTGCTGCGTGGTTGGCCAGGGTCGCAGCGACAATACCGGCAATGATCGGCCAGGGTTTGCGAAAGCGAGCGGCGAGAATCAGCGCGAGCAGTTGCGTCTTGTCGCCGATTTCGGCCAAGGCAACGATTGCGGTGGGAACGAGTAACGAGTCCAGCATCAGGATTTTCCTAAGGGGCGGGTCGACACGGCTATGACACGTACAGCCTTCCCGCCCCGGGTAAGGTGTGCGTGTCATAGGTCTTGTCAAACCCTGCGATCCGTCTGGTGCGGACGCTTGGGTCGCATACGCCATGATCTGAGGATCAAGTATGTTGACGTATGCCGGACGAGCTTGGCGCTCGTGGGAGACTACTCCCCTAGGACGGAGCGGATTCTGCCTTCGCAAAACCGATAGAGCAAGAACAAATTTTCAGCCGCGCTTGGCCCGGTAAATCCGGAAACCATTGCCTTCGGCCTTGATCGCACACACGCCCAGATGCTCTTCGATCAGTGGCTGATACTTCAGAAAGCTGTTCGCAACCAGGCGCAGTTCGCCGCCGTTTTTCAGATGTTTGGCCGCTTTTCGCAGCAAGTTCTCGGTAGCGAAATAATCCGTATGCACCCCGACATGGAACGGCGGATTGCTCAGTATCGCGTTCAAACCCATCGGTGCAGCGTCGATGCCGTCACCGGTCAGCACCTCGGCTTCCAGACCGTTGGCCGCCAATGTCAGGCGACTGCTGGCGGCGGCGAAGGCATCGACGTCGAGCAGGGTCACCTGATTGTGCGGGTAACGCCGTTTGACCGCCGCGCCCAACACCCCGGCGCCGCAACCGAAGTCCAGCAGGTGACCGCTCGGCAATTTGTCCAGATGCTCCAGCAGCAGAGCGCTGCCGCGGTCCAGGCGACCATGGCTGAACACGCCCGGCAGACTGATGACTTTCAACGGGCCTTCGGCCAGTGGCAGCTCATAAGTCTGCGCCAGGCTTTCCAGCGATTTGGCTTCGGGTGCATTGGCCACGGTGACTTGCCACAGTTGGCAGTGACGGGCGCTGTCGAGTTTGCGCGGCTTGCCGAACGGGTTGAGCTGCTTGGACGCACCCTCGATACCGCTGCGTTTTTCCCCGACCAGAAACACCTCGCGCCCGGACAGACGTGCGGCCACGGCATTGAGGATGTAATCGGTCAGATCCTTGGACTTGGGCAGAAACACCACGGCACTGTCGAATTCGCGCTCCGGCACATTCACACCGAAATGGCTGCGACCTTCGAAGCGCGCATCGAGGGCGGCTTGATCGCCGGCATGCCAGCACCAGCCGAACGCATTGGGCAGGCGCCCGAGCAAATCATCGGCAGGCAAGCCGGCCAGCAACAGCGAACCCTGGAATAACTCGGCCTGACGAAGCAGTACTTCACTGCGCGGATCCATAACTGCTCCTTGAAAAAAAAGTGCCGCAGTTTATCAACTGACGACCCGCAGCGCTGTACCGCTGAAGAACGCCTGAGCGTTTTCGGTCAATTGGCCGACGATACGCTGCCGCGCTTCGCGACTGCCCCAGGCGTTGTGCGGGGTGACGATCAGCCGCGGAATATCCGCCGCAAGTAGCGGATTGCCGTTGACCGGCGGTTCGACACTCAACACATCGGTAGCCGCGCCGCCGAGGTGACCGTTGCGCAGGGCATCGGCCAAGGCTTGCTCGTCGATCAAACCACCGCGAGCGGTGTTGACCACAAACGCGCCGGGTTTCATCGATGCCAGCTCGCGGGCGCCGATGAAGTGCCGGGTGTGTTCGTTGAGCGGGCAGTGCAGGGTCAGGGCATCGATCTGCGGCAGCAGTTCGGCCAGTGGCAGACGATCCGGGCGCGCCGGGCGGCCGGGTATCTGCCCGAGCAACACACGCATGCCAAACGCTTCGGCCAGGCGCGCGACCGCGCCGCCGAGTTCACCGTGACCGAGCAGACCGAGGGTTTTGCCTTCCAGTTCGACAATCGGGTAGTCGAGCAGGCAGAACTGTTTGGCCTGCTGCCAGCGACCCTCGCCGACGGCTTTCTGATAATCCGCCAGGCGGGTGGCGAGGTTGAGCAGCAACATGATTGTGTGCTGCGCCACCGACGGCGTGCCGTAACCCTGACAGTTGCACACGGTGATGCCATGGGCGCGGGCCGCGTCCAGGTCGACGTTGTTGGTGCCGGTGGCGGTGATCAGGATCAGTTGCAGATCCGGGTTGGCGGCCATCGCGGCGGCGTCGATGCGGATCTTGTTGGTGATCGCCACGCTGGCACCGTGCAGGCGCTCGCTGACCTGTTCGGGCGCAGTCTGGGCGAACAGTTGCAGGTCGCTGAAGCAGGCGCGCAACGGACTGAGGTCAAGATCGCCAAGATCCAGTGACGGGTGATCGAGGAATACGGCGCGGCGCGGGTTCGTCATCAACTGTACCTTTTGTGCTTGGAACGGAAGGCGTAATCTGCCGAGCCTACCAGATGAAACAAATCGTTACGCACAGCGCCCGCAATACCCTGTGGCGAGGGAGCTTGCTCCCGCTGGGCTGCGAAGCAGACCCAAACCCATTCACCGTACTGTGTCAGGCACACCGGTGTTTCAGGTTACGACTGCTGCGCAGCCGAGCGGGAGCAAGCTCCCTCGCCACAGGGTTTGAGCCAGTTGATGAATTGTATTTACTCATTAAAGAGGAGCCCCCATGTACTGGACCGAGTTCTTGACCGTTGCACTGATCCACCTGTTGGCCGTGGCCAGCCCCGGCCCGGACTTTGCCGTGGTGGTGCGCGAGAGCGTGACCCATGGTCGTCGCGCCGGCACCTGGACCGCGCTGGGTGTGGGCACGGCGATTTTCCTGCACGTGGGCTATTCGCTGCTGGGCATCGGCCTGATCGTGTCGCAGTCGATCGTGCTGTTCAACGCCTTGAAATGGGCTGCGGCGGCGTACCTGCTGTACATCGGCTTCAAGGCTTTGCGCGCGCAGCCGGCGAAAACCGTCACCGATGACTTGCACAAGGAAGCCGGCGTGCGCACCGCTCGCGGCGCCTTCACTTCGGGCTTCGTCACCAACGGCCTGAACCCGAAAGCCACGCTGTTCTTCCTCTCCCTGTTCACCGTGGTGATCAACCCGCACACGCCGCTGGCGGTGCAGGCCGGTTACGGGGTTTATCTGGCGGTCGCGACGGCTGTCTGGTTTTGCCTGGTGGCGATGCTGTTCAGTCAGCAGCGCGTGCGCGCCGGTTTTGCCCGCATGGGCCACTGGTTCGACCGCACCATGGGCGCAGTGCTGATCGCGATCGGCGTGAAACTCGCCTTCACCGAGATGCACTAAGAGCTGAAACCCGATCAAACTGTGGGAGCGAGCTTGCTCGCGAAGGCGTCGGATCAGTCGATATCACAGGTGACTGGAAGATTGCTTTCGCGAGCAAGCTCGCTCCCACAGGGGAGATGGGGAATTCCTACACGAGTTGGCTGAGCTTGCTCAGGGTGTTCAGGTACTCCCGGGGATTTTCTCCAAGCAAACGGCGAAACATCGCGCTGAACGCCCGCGCGCTGCCGTAGCCCAAGTCCCGTGCCACGCTTTGCACGCTGTCCCCGGCGAGCAGGCGCGGCAGGGCTTCCATCAGGCGCAGTTGCTGGCGCCAGGCGTTGAAACTCATCTTCAGTTGTCGCTGGAACAGCCGCGCCAGAGTGCGTGAGCTGGCGCCGACCTGCTGCGCCCAGTCTTCCAGGGTGTTGGGGTGATCGGGGGTGTGCAGCAACGCCAGGCAGATGTTTTGCAGGCGCCGGTCAGTGGGCATCGGAATGTGCAGCGGCAGGTTTTCCAGGCCGGCCAGTTCTTCCAGCATCAACTGCTGGATCAACGGATTGTCCGCATGCGGCGGGCCCTGCACGGCGCGCAGGATCAACTCGCGCAACAGCGGCGTCACCGCCAGCACACAGCACTGTTGCAGGCTGGCCGGTGACAGTTCGGGGGCGATGAACAGCGAGCGCATCTGCACATCGCCGGACATGAAAATCTCGTGCGCGACCTGCGGCGGAATCCACACCGCGCGGCTCGGCGGAATCACCCAGGCACCAAGATCGGTGACCACCCGCATGATCCCTCTGACGGCATACAGCAACTGCGCCTCGCGGTGCAGGTGCAGCGGCTGGTGGGCACCGTCCAGATAATCCCGGGGATAGGCACTCACCGGGCCGTGTTCGAAATGGCTGATCAACATGTCGGGTTTGATGACCTGAATGGCAGATATGCGCTTTTTCGCCAACTTAGCATAGGCCGCTCATATCAATTCGCCCACAACACACTCAAGCGTGCTGCCATGAATCAATCCCGAAACGTCATACGCTACGTCAACGCTGCCCATGTGATTGATCACATGTTCATGCTGATTTTTCCCGCCGCCGTGCTCGGCATGACCCAGGCCTTCGGCCTCGACTACGCCGCGCTGATCGGTCTGTCACTGGGTGGCTTCATTGCCTTCGGTGCCTGTTCGCTGCCGGCCGGCTGGCTGGGTGATCACTGGAGTCGGCGGCAGATGATGCTGGTGTTTTTCTTCGGCATCGGCGCCTCGGCGATCTTCACCGGGTTGAGCAGCAGCCCGACGATGCTGGTGATCGGGCTGACCCTGATCGGCATTTTCGCGGCGATCTACCACCCGGTGGGTACCGCGATGCTGGTGGCCTACGCGCAGAACCGTGGCCGGGAAATCGGCATCAACGGCATGTGGGGCAACCTCGGCGTGGCGTTTTCGGCGCTGATCACCGGGTTGCTGGTGGCGCAATTCGGCTGGCGCTCGGCCTTTGTGTTACCGGGTGTGGTGGCGATTGTGCTGGGTATCGGTTTTGCCCTGCAGGTGCGTGAAGAGCCGATCCCGCAGCGTCCGCACACCGTGCTGAAAGGCGCTGCCGGTCAGAAGATTTCGATGCTCATGGTGTTCGGTGTGCTGGCGCTGGCGACGGCCACCGGCGGTGTGGTGTTCAACGCCACCACCATGACCTATCCGAAGCTGTTTCAGGAGCGTTTGCATGACCTGTTCGCCTCGCCGCAAACCCTTGGCGTGGTGGTCAGCCTGGCGTATGCCTTCGGCGCGGTGGCGCAGTTGAGCATCGGGCAGGTGCTGCATCGGGTCAGCCTGAAATGGCCGTTTCTGGTGCTCACGCTGTTTCAGGCACCGCTGTTATACGGCATGGCCCATGTCGATGGCTGGGCGGTGATCGTGCTTGGAGCGGCGTTCATGTTCGTGGTGTTCGGCCAGGTCACGGTGAACGACTCGATGGTCGCCAATTTCGTTGCACCGCAGTGGCAATCCCGGGTGTTCGCCCTGCGTTACTGCCTGTCGTTCGGCGCCAGTGCAACGGCGATCCCGCTGATTTCCTACGTCGAGCCGCGCCATGGTTTCGTCGGGCTTTACCTGATTCTGGCGGGTTTTGGCGCGTTGACCTTCCTCGCTGCCGTAGCTTTCCCACGCACACCTTCCGAAGCGGCTGTAGGACAAGCCGCCTGAGTGGGGCTGAATACCGGCAAATGCTGGCTCAAAGCTAGCATTTGTACGGCTGTGCAAATCATTCCTTCGGCTGATTTGACTGGGGTATAACGGCTCTAGAGTAACGCTCTCTACGCCAACACCGTGCAGCCAGAAAAGGGATTCATATGTTGCAGACTCGCGTCATTCCCCCGGCCGATGGGGCCTACCAGTATCCATTGCTGATCAAACGGCTGCTGATGTCCGGCGCCCGTTACGAGAAAACCCGCGAGATCATTTACCGAGACCAGTTGCGTTACAGCTATCCGACTCTGATCGAGCGGGTTGCGCGGCTGGCGAATGTGTTGACGGCGGCGGGGGTGAAGGCGGGTGACACCGTGGCGGTGATGGACTGGGACAGCCATCGCTACCTCGAGTGCATGTTTGCCATTCCAATGATCGGCGCGGTGATCCATACGATCAACGTGCGCCTGTCGCCGGAACAGATCCTCTACACCATGAACCACGCCGAGGATCGCTTCGTGCTGGTCAACAGCGAGTTCGTCGGGCTGTATCAGGCCATCGCGCCGCACCTGACCACGGTAAAGAAAACCCTGCTGCTGACCGATCTGCCGGAAAAGACCGCCGAGCTGCCGAATCTGGTCGGCGAGTACGAGCAACTGCTGGCCGCTGCGAGCCCGCATTACGACTTCCAGGACTTCGACGAGAACTCGGTCGCCACCACCTTCTACACCACTGGCACCACCGGTAACCCGAAAGGTGTGTACTTCACCCATCGGCAACTGGTGCTGCACACCATGGGCGTGTCGACGATCATGGGCGCGATCGACAGCGTGCGCCTGCTCGGTACCAACGATGTGTACATGCCGATCACTCCGATGTTCCATGTGCATGCCTGGGGCCTGCCGTACGTGGCGACCATGCTCGGGCTCAAACAGGTTTACCCGGGGCGTTACGATCCGGAGTTTCTCGTCGAGCTTTGGCGCAAGGAGAAGGTCACGCTCTCCCACTGCGTGCCGACCATCCTGCAAATGCTGCTCAACGCCAAAGGCGCGCAAGGCACCGATTTCGGTGGCTGGAAGATTGTCATCGGTGGCAGTGCGCTCAATCGCACGCTGTACGAGACCGCCAAGGCCCGGGGCATTCAGCTCACGGCGGCGTACGGCATGTCCGAGACCGGGCCATTGGTCTCGTGTGCGCATCTGAACGACGAACTCATGGCCGGCACCGAAGACGAGCGCACCACTTACCGGATCAAGGCCGGTGTGCCGGGGCCGCTGGTGGAAGCGGCGATTGTCGATGGTGACGGCAACTTCCTCCCCGCCGACGGCGAGACTCAGGGCGAACTGGTGCTGCGCGCGCCGTGGCTGACCGAAGGCTATTTCAACGAACCACAGAAGGGCGCCGAACTCTGGGCCGGTGGCTGGCTGCACACCGGGGATGTGGCAACGCTCGACAGCATGGGCGTGATCGACATCCGCGACCGCATCAAGGACGTGATCAAGACCGGCGGCGAGTGGATCTCTTCGCTGGACCTCGAAGACCTGATCAGCCGTCATGTGGCGGTGCGTGAAGTAGCCGTGGTGGGGATTGCCGATCCGCAGTGGGGCGAGCGGCCGTTTGCCCTGCTGGTGATCCGCGAAGGGCACGAGATCGGCGCGCGCGAACTCAAGGAACACCTCAAGCCATTCGTGGAGCTGGGGCACCTGAGCAAGTGGGCGATTCCGAGCCAGATCGCCCTTGTTACGGAAATTCCCAAGACCAGTGTCGGCAAACTCGACAAGAAGCGCATCCGCCTCGACATCACCGAATGGCAGGCCAACAACAGCACCTTCCTCTCGACGCTCTGAGCGTCTGCTGGCGCGCCGAAAACGGCGCGCCAGACCCACCAAGCAAGCGCTTGGCTTGTGAAATCGAAAAAATCAGCCATCCTTGCCGGGCCGACATCTGTCGGACTGGCGAAAGGACTGTTCCAGAGTGGCCGGCAGCTGCAAATCACACTTTAGAGGGATCAAGCAGTACCACCTGCTGGCTATAGTCCGCTCAAGGATTTTTAAGAACGGGGCACACGCACAAACGGGGCGATGCAATTTTGGAGTGACGTCGGGTGGCTACTGGCTCCCGGTCTTCCAGGCGTTTTTAAAAGTACTCACTGCCATAACAATAATGCACATGGAGTAGCGTCGATGACATCAGTAAACCAGTTCTGGCGCCGGGCTAAACTGCCTCTGGCCGTCAGTCTTGCCTCTACGCTCGCCGGGCCCGCATTCGGCGTCAGTTTCAACGTCGGTGAAATCGAAGGCCAGTTCGATTCCTCGCTCTCCCTGGGCATGAGTGTTTCGACCCAGCAGCCGAACAAGGATCTTATTGGTGTCAACAACGGCGGCAAGGGCTTGTCCCAGACCTCCGACGACGGTCACTTGAACTTCAAGAGCGGGCAAGCCTTCTCGAAGATCTTCAAGGGTATCCATGATCTCGAATTGAAATACGGTGACACCGGGGTCTTCGTCCGGGGCAAATACTGGTACGACTTCGCGCTGCAGAATCAGGACCTGGAATACAAGGACGTCAGCAACCACAACCGCGACGTCGCAGCGCGTTCTTCCGGCGGGCAGATCCTCGACGCCTTCGTCTACCACAACTACTCGATTGCCGATGAGCCGGGTTCGGTGCGTCTGGGCAAGCAGGTGGTGAACTGGGGTGAAAGTACCTTCATCGGCGGCGGCATCAACTCGATCAACCCGATCGACGTGTCCGCGTTCCGCCGTCCGGGTGCCGAGATCAAGGAAGGTTTGATTCCGGTCAACATGTTCTACGTGTCGCAGAGTCTCACCGAGAACCTGTCGGCCGAAGGTTTCTACCAGATCGACTGGCAGAAGACCGTGACCGACAACTGCGGCACGTTCTTCTCGCAGCCGGACATCGTCACCACCGGTTGCGACGACAACCTGCGGGTACTGAACAAGCGTTCGACCATTCCGGGTATTGCGCTCGGGCCATTGGCCGCTGCCAACGTGGACGTCAACGAAGAGGGCGTTCTGGTGCGTCGTTCGCCCAACCGCAATGCGCGTGACAGCGGGCAGTGGGGTGTGTCCGCCAAGTACATGTTCGACCCGCTGGCCACCGAGTTCGGCGCCTACTTCATGAACTACCACAGCCGTGCGCCGATCTTCAGCGCCACCGGTGCGCCACAGTCGATCTATAACGGCGTCAAGGCATTGCCAGGGCCGTTCCAGGCACTGGGTCCGCTGGTGGTGGCAGGCAATTCGGAATACTTCATCGAATACCCTGAAGACATCCGCCTCTACGGTCTGAGCTTCTCCACTACCCTGCCTACCGGCACGGCGTGGAGCGGCGAGGTCAGCTACCGGCCGAATGCGCCGGTGCAGTTGAACTCCACCGACATTCTGTTCGCCGGCGTACGTCCGCTGGGTGGCGCGTTGACCAATGCGTCGATCCTCAACGGCGTGCCGGGCCAGGATCTGCACGGTTACAACCGCAAGGAAATCACCCAACTGCAAACCACCCTGACGCACTTCTTCGATCAGGTGATGGGCGCCAACCGTCTGACCCTGGTAGGTGAAGTCGGCGTGACCCACGTCGGTGGTCTGGAAAGCAAATCCGAAGCCCGTTACGGCCGCGATCCGGTGTTCGGTCCGGGTGAACTGCCGTCGACCGGCGGCCTCAACACCTGCTCGCAAATCCTCAACACCTCGACCATCAATGGCGCAGGGGCCGGGGCTTCGAACAGCAACGTGGCCAGCAACTGCAACAACGACGGTTTCACCACCGCGACCTCGTGGGGCTATCGCGGTCGGGCAATCTGGGATTACAGCGACGTGTTCGCCGGCGTGAACCTCAAGCCGAACGTGGCCTGGTCCCATGACGTCAAAGGTTACTCGCCTGGCCCTGGCGGCAACTTCGAGGAAGGTCGCAAGGCCGTCAGCCTCGGGCTGGATGCCGAATATCAGAACACCTACACCGCGAGTCTGAACTACACCAACTTCTTTGGTGGTCGCTACAGCACGGTTGATGATCGCGACTTCGTTGCACTCAGCGTTGGCGTGAACTTCTAAGCACAGTTTTTTCAGGACGAACAAACATATGAAAATAACAAAGAGTCTGTTCCACGCGGGTGTTCTGGGGCTTTCGCTGCTGGCGACCGGCGTCATGGCGGCAGTGCCTGCTGCCGAAGCCGACAAGCTCGGCAAAAGCCTGACACCCATGGGCGCCGAAATGGCCGGCAACGCCGACGGTTCGATCCCGGCCTGGAAACCGCTGCCGAAGAATGCCGGCACGGTCGACAGCAAGGGCTTCCTGTCAGACCCGTACGCCGGTGAAAAACCACTGTTTACCATCACCGCGCAGAACGTCGAGCAGTACAAGGCCAAGCTTGCTCCGGGCCAGTACGCGATGTTCAAACGTTACCCGGACACCTTCAAGATGCCGGTTTACCCGTCCCATCGCGGTTCGACCGTGCCGGATAGCGTATTCGCCGCGATCAAGAAGAACGCCACCACCACCAATCTGGTCGCCGGCGGCAACGGTCTGGAAAACTTCGATACCGCCGTGCCGTTCCCGATTCCGAAAAGCGGTCTGGAGGTGATCTGGAACCACATCACCCGTTATCGCGGTGGCAGCGTGACCCGTCTGGTAACCCAGGCGACGCCGCAAACCAACGGCTCGTTCAGCCTGGTGTACTTCCAGGACCAGTTCGTGTTCCGCGACAAGATGAAGGACTACGATCCGGCCAACCCTGGCAACATCCTGTTCTACTTCAAGCAGAAAGTGACTGCGCCGGCACGTCTGGCCGGTACCGTGCTGCTGGTGCACGAAACCCTCGATCAGGTGAAAGAACCGCGCAAGGCCTGGGTCTATGCCACTGGCCAGCGCCGTGTCCGTCAGGCGCCACAAGTGTCCTATGACGGCCCGGGTACTGCGGCGGACGGTCTGCGTACTTCCGACAACCTCGACATGTACAACGGTGCACCGGATCGCTACGACTGGGCGCTGGATGGCAAGAAAGAGATCTATATTGCCTCCAACAGCTACAAGATCGATTCGCCAAACCTGAAGTACACCGACATCATCAAGGCCGGTCACATCAACCAGGACCTGACCCGTTACGAGTTGCGTCGTGTCTGGCACGTGGTCGCCACCCTGAAACCGGGTCAGCGCCATATCTATGCCAAACGTGACTTCTACATCGACGAAGACACCTGGCAGGCAGCGGTCATCGACCACTACGACGGTCGCGGTCAGCTGTGGCGTGTGGCCGAGGCGCATGCCGAGGACTACTACGACAAGCAAGTGCCGTGGTACGCGCTGGAAGCCCTGTACGACCTGCAATCGGGTCGCTACCTGGCACTGGGCATGAAGAACGAAGAGAAGCAGGCGTATGACTTCGGCTTCTCTGCCACCAAGAGCGAATTCCAGCCGGGCAACCTGGGCCAGGACGGTATCCGCTAAGCTTTGACCCGAGGCCGCATCCTCGAAAAAACGCCCCGACTGGTTCGGGGCGTTTTTTTGCCCGGCGTAATTGGCTGAACCTTTTTGTAGCCATTTGTAGCAGCAACCTTCATAACCGCTACGTTTAAGGCTAGGCTGCGGACATCTGCTACGCCGCCAACAGCCATTCAAACAAGAGCCGGCCATGACTGATCTGTCCCCGCTTCCGGGTCCTGCAAACGTTGCCGTCGCGACACTGGACGGACGTTTTTTTCGTCCGCCACTGCCCGACGGCTATGTGTTGCGACCGCGTCTGTGTGAACGCCTGAGCGCCGGGCTCGGTGGACGTCTGTTGCTGGTTTGCGCCCCCGCCGGCTTCGGCAAGAGCTCGCTGGCGGTGGAGTTCTGTCAAAGCCTGCCGGCGCACTGGCAAAGCCTGTGGCTGGGATTGAGCCCGCGGGATAACGATCCGGGGCGCTTTCTCGAGCGGTTGCTGGAAGGGCTGCAGGATTACTTTCCGGATCTGGGCAGTCGCGCGCTCGGCCTGTTGAAGATGCGTCAGCGCCATCAGCCCTTTGCCTTCGAAGAATGGCTCGACGGCTTGCTCGACGAGTTGGCGCTGCAACTGCAACCCACCGCGCCGTTGCTGCTGGTGCTCGATGATTACCATCTCGCCCAAGGCCCGGTGCTCGATCGTTGCCTGCAGTTTTTTCTCAATCATTTGCCTGACGGCTTGCTGGTCATGGTCACCAGTCGCCAGCGCCCTGACTGGCATCTGGCGCGCCTGCGCCTGTCGCGGCAACTGCTGGAACTGCATGAACAGGATCTGCGCCTGACCCATGACGAAGCCCTGACCCTGCTTGATCGGCACAGCAGTTCCCTGCGCGGCGAGGCTCTGGAAAACCTGATCCAGCGCAGCGAGGGTTGGGTGGCCGGGCTGCGTTTCTGGTTGCTGGCGGCATCCGAAGCCGGTAGCGAGGCCGCGTTGCCGCAAGCGCTGAACGGCGGGGAAGGGCTGATTCGCGACTACCTGCTGGAAGAAGTCATCGACTGCCTGCCCGCCGAAGTGCAGGCGTTTCTCTACGACACCGCCCCTCAAGAGCGCTTTTGCAGCGAGCTGTGCGACGCGGTGCGCGAAGCCCACGACAGCGCCGAAATCCTGCGGTTTCTGTTGGCGCATCAGGTGTTTCTGGTGCCGCTGGACGAGCACGGCCACTGGTATCGCTATCACCATTTGTTTTCCGATCTGCTGCGCAGCCGGCCCATCGCTCGGGCGATGGTGCCCGCCGCCACGCTGCACTTGCGTGCCTGCCGCTGGTTCAATGCGCAGGGCCTGCTCGATGAGGCGGTCGAACAGGCGTTACGCGCCGGGCATCTGGATGTGGCGGCCAATCTGGTGCAGAACCTGTCCGAGGAACAACTGCTCGCCGAGCAGAACGTCGGCATGCTGCTGCGCTGGAAAATGGACTTGCCCGACAGCCTGCTGATCAGCACGCCACGCTTGATCGTGCTGTACAGCTGGGCGCTGGGGCTGGCCTGTCAGCTCGACGCTGCCGAAGAGCTTTCCAGTCACCTGAGCCGGTTTCTGCCGGCACCGTCGGCCTCCGCACAGAAGTCGATGCTTGCACAGTGGCTGGCGCTCAGCGGGATCATCGCCCGTGGACGCGGACATCGCGAACTGACCCAGCGCTATTGCAGCGAGGCGCTGGAAAGCCTGCCGGTGAAGCGTTACGGGCAGCGTCTGATGTGCCTGTCGACCCTGTCCAACCTGGCGATTGCCGACGGTGACCTGTGGCGTGCGCGGGGCCTGAATCGCGAGTCGCTTGAGCTGGCGCAGCGGGTCGGCAACCCGTTGTTTGAAGCGCTGGCGCATTACGATCGTGCGCGGGTGTTGCAGTCGCGCGGAGAAATCCTGCGTGCGCTCGATGAGGTGCATCAGGGCCTTGATCGTCTGCGCGGGCTGTCGGCGCAACGTCTGTACGCGGTGCGTGCGCGGCTGACGCTGTATGAAGGTTTTCTGCTGTCGATGCGCCTGCAACCGCAGCAGGCCCGAGCCCGATTGCTGAGCGGTCTGGCCGAAGCGCGGGCCTGCCGCGATATCAGCGTATTGATCGGTCACTGCGTGATCGCCCGTCTGGACGGCAGCGCCGGCGAGTTTGCCAAGGCCTTCGCCGAACTCGCTGAAGCCGAGCGCCTGATGCACATCTGGGATGTGCCGCCGATCTACTATCTGGCGATGATCACCCTGGTCAAATGCGAACTGTGGCTGGCGCAGGGCCGTACCGATCTGGCTGAAGCCTGGCTGGCACGTCTGGGGCAGACCTACACCGGCGAGCGCGCAGCGGCGCCACCGGAGTTTCATCCACAGTTGCCGCTGCACGTCGAACTGCAGCAGGCGTTGCTTGATGTGATCAAGGGCCAGCCGATGCTCGCCGAAGGGCGACTGAATGTGCTGCTGGAAAACGGCCAGAAAACCGGTCGCCAGTTGCTATGTGTCATGGCGCTGGCGCAGAAGGTCGCCTTGTTGCTGGGCACCGGCCGCGAACCGGAGGCGCGTAAGGCATTGAGTCAGGCGCTGGAAGCAGCGGCGGGCGGCGTGATACAGCCGTTTGACGCGCTGATCAGAGAATATCCGGACTGGTTACGCAGCCAATTGCACGCCTCACCGGCGTTGGCAGGACAGCCGTTATTGGCGCATTTTCCGCTGGTGGCGACTCGGCCAGTGGTTGAGTCCGCCGCTGCTGAACAACTCAGCAGCCGGGAGCTGGCGGTGCTGCGTTTGATTGCCCAAGGCTGTTCCAATCAGGAAATCAGCGAACAGCTGTTCATTTCGCTGCACACGGTGAAAACCCATGCGAGCCATATCAACAGCAAGTTGGGGGTCGAGCGGCGTACGCAGGCGGTGGCGCGGGCCAAGGAACTCGGGGTTTTGACCTAGGCCTGCGGGTTTGATCGACGCAAATAAAAACGCCCCGAATCAATCGGGGCGTTTTTGTTGCCCGACCTGCAAGCAGGCCGGGTGAGGGCGTTGAATCAGGCCACCAGATCGCTGGCGCTGAAGTTGTTTACGCCTACCAGTTGGATTTCAAAGTCCGCACCGGTGTTGCCACTGACGTTGCCCGACAGTACGTGATCGACGAAGCGCAGTTGGCCTGCGCCGGTGAAGTCAGCAGCACCAATGAAGCTGAAGCCGTTAAAACCGGCACTCAGCAAGTTGGCGTCAAACTTCGTAAGATCAATTTTATCGCCTTGCAGACTGTTGAAGTCCGTAATGGTGTCACGGTTGGCGCCTATACCCATTTCATTGACTGCTGCAAACACAAACGTGTCGGCTCCTGCGCCTCCGGTGAGGATGTCTGCCCCGGCACCACCGTCGAGGATATTGTTGCCCGAGTTACCGTTGATCTGGTTGTTGAGTGCGTTACCGGTACCGTTGAGGTTGGCGCTGCCCTGT
>NZ_JALMEX010000015.1:0-117813 GCF_023100605.1 Pseudomonas sp. MWU12-2020 | reverse complement strand
ATCGCCAATTCAGGTACTAACTGATTGTTTTGCCTCGATCTGGCGTGAAAGCCACGCCCGACTGTAGGTAAGAACACGTCTGGCCATGTCAGTCGGGAAATGGATAAAGCCATGGGCGGAAGAGGGCAGCAGATGTACTTCAACCGGCGCAGAATGCTGCCAGCGCTCAGCCAGTTCGAGCGTGTCGTCGCGTAGCGGATCCAGTTCACCGGTGAACATCAGTGCCGGCGGCAACCCGCTGAAGTCGCCGTACAGCGGGGAAAGCGGTGCCTGTCGGCGTTGCTCATCGCTCAATCCCGGTGTCAGCAAGCGCAGCGCCTGGGCCATGCCCGGGCCGTCGAGCACCAAAGTTTCAGCAGTAGCTGCGTGCACGCTCGGAGTACCCGCGAGGTCGTAGACACCGTAAAAAAGCAGCGCACCGCGGACCCGCTGCAACAAACCGGGTGATGATTTGAGCGCCAACAGCGTTGCGGCGGCCAGGTGCGCGCCAGCCGATTCGCCGACAACGATCACCGGCAGGCCGGCGAACTCTGTGCAGTCGTCGCTCAGCAGCCAATGAGCGGCGCAGAGGCAGTCCTTCATCAGCCCCTCAACCGGCGTATCGACCGCCAATCGATAGTCGACCGAGACCACGGCTACATTGCAGTCCTTGACCATGGCGATGTTGAGGTCGTCGTTCATCTGTGCATTGCCAATCACCCAGCCGCCACCGTGGTAATCGAGCACTACGCCTTGAGCGTTTCCTTGCGGGCGGATGATTCGGACGGGCACCGAAGCACCTTGCGAAAAAACCACTGTGTTCTGCGCTTGAAGGTCATGTTTGAGCGGCTTGTCCGCGCTGACAATCTGACTGGCACGCAGCAGCCCTTGGACCAGACGTGGCGTCAGTCGATTGCGGATGCGAAACCGTGGTAGCCAGGCGAGCTTGCGGTTAAAGCGTTGCATCTGCGCCAGATCACTGTCGCTGAACTCAAGCGTGTTATTGGCCAAATTCCTTCCTCGAGTCAGAGGTTGTTGCGCAGGATCGAAAAATTGCGCCTCTCAAACCGTAGCGATAACTGCGTCGCGTCGGTCTGCCAATGTCTCTGGCACTGCCAGCCACAACAGCATAAACGCCAGCCCGGCAATCACCGCCAGGGTCAGAAACGCCGCGTTGTATCCGGCCTCTTGTAACACAATCCCCGCGACACTACTGCTCAATGCCGCGCCCAGGCCAAACACGGTCGAAAGGGCGCCGAGGCTGATGTTGAAGTGTCCGGTGCCCAGAGTCAGGTCTTTCACTACAACCGGGAACAGCGCGCCGAAGATCCCCGCGCCGATGCCGTCGAGCATCTGTACCGCCACCAGCCAGTAAGGATCCGCGGACAAGGTATAGAGCACGCCGCGCAACGGCAGAATCAGGAAGCCTGCGAGCAGCAGCGGCTTGCGTCCCCACACATCGGCCTTGGCCCCGACCAGCAACGCGACCGGCACCATGACCAGTTGCGCGGCGACGATGCAGGCCGAGGTCAGTGGCGTCGCCATCTGCAGATTGACCTGCGCCAGTTTCTGGCTCACCAGTGGCAGCATCGCCGCGTTCGCCAGGTGGAAGAGGGCACAACAGATGGCGAACATCAGCAACGCCTTGTTGGTCAGCAGCACCGCCAATCCCGAAGGCGCCTTGGCGTGTGTAGCGTCGCTGGGGTCAAGGCCTCGGGCGAGATCATGGTTGATCGCGTTGGCATCGACGAAGCTCACGGCGATCACACTGCATAGCGCCATGACCGCCATTAGATAAAACACCGCCACCGGCCCGAACAGGTAGGAAAAACCACCGGCCAGCAGCGCCGCGCAGGCGTTGCCGGCATGGTTGAAGGTCTCGTTGCGCCCGGTGCGCCGAGTGAACGCTCGTGGGCCGGTGATGCCGAGGGTGATCGCCGAAATGGCCGGGGCGAACACCGACGCTGCCGCGGCGCTCAGCGCTTGGGTGATCGCCACCAGGCTGAAGGAGGTAACGAACGGCAACACCACGCAACTGCCGGTTACCAGCAGCGCGGCAACTGCGATCACTGCCCGCTTACTACGGGTGTTGTCGACCAGGGCGCCGGCGGGTGTCTGGGTGACAAGGGCGGCGATGCCGGCCAGGGTCATCACCAGCCCGATGCTGGCCGGCTCCCAGTGGTGAACCGCCAACAGATAAATCGCCAGATACGGCCCGAGTCCGTCGCGCACATCGGCGAGGAAAAAATTGAGGCTGTCCAGCGAGAGCTTGTTGCGACGATCGGAGTGAGTGTCCACGCTGGCACCTTTGGTATCGAGGTCGCGCGAAAGGGCGCGATCTCCGTCAAACAATGCGGATTTGGTTGCACGCGGCGCCTATGTGGCCACTCGACTCCGATTCGAGTGACCACGCCGCGTACTCATCAGTTTATCCGTGGATGCTGCTGCACCAACTCCTTGCGCTTGGCTTCCAGTTCAGCGATCTCGGCGTCGATGTCCTCGATTTTCTGCTCGATGTTGTCGTGGTGTTCCTTGAGCAGTTCCTTGGCTTCTTCAAGGTCCGACGCGGCCGGTGCGGCACCACGCAGCGGCTTGTTGGCGGTTTCCTTCATGGTCACGCCGGTGATCAGGCCGACCACAGCAATCACCATCAGGTAGTAAGCCGGCATGTACAGATTGTTGGTGCTTTCCACCAGCCAGGCCACGGCGGTCGGCGTCAGGCCGGCAATCAGTACCGAGACGTTGAACGCGGCGGCCAGTGCACTGTAGCGGATGTGCGTGGGGAACATTGCCGGCAGGGTCGAGGCCATGACGCCGATGAAGAAGTTCAGCAACACCGCGAGGATCAGCAAGCCGGAAAAGATCAGGCCGATCTTGCCGCTGTTGATCAGCATGAACGCCGGAATCGCCAGCAGGAACAGGCCGATGCTGCCGACCACAATGAAGGGTTTGCGGCCGATCTTGTCGCTGATAAAACCAATCGCCGGCTGCACGAATAGCATGCCGACCATGATCGCGATGATGATCAACACGCCACGGTTTTCGCTGTAGTGCAGGTTGTGCGACAGATAGCTCGGCATGTAGGTCAGCAGCATGTAATAGGTGACATTGGTCACCGCCACCACGCCGATACAGGTCATCAGGCTGCGCCAGTGTTTGGTCGCAACTTCCTTGAACGAAACTTTCGGGCCACCGGCCAGACCTTCGCGATCACCTTCTTCAAGCTTCTCGACATGCTGCTGAAACGCCGGCGTCTCTTCCAGTGCATGACGCAGATAGAGGCCGATCATGCCCAGTGGCAGCGCAAGGAAGAACGGCAGGCGCCAGCCCCATTCGAGGAATTTCTCTTCGCCGATGATCGTCGAAATCAGCACCACCACACCGGCGCCGAGGACGAAACCGGCAATCGAGCCGAAGTCCAGCCAACTGCCGAGGAAGCCGCGTTTACGGTCGGGCGCGTATTCGGCGACGAAGATCGACGCGCCGGTGTATTCGCCGCCGACCGAGAAACCCTGAGCCATTTTCGCCAGTAACAACAAGATCGGCGCCCAGATGCCGATCGACTCGTAGGACGGAATCAGGCCGATGGCGAAGGTGCTCAGCGACATGATCACAATGGTCGCGGCGAGGACTTTCTGGCGTCCGTACTTGTCGCCCAGGGCGCCGAAGAACAAACCACCCAATGGACGGATCAGAAACGGCACCGAGAATGTTGCCAAGGCAGCAATCATTTGCACGCCAGGATCGGCGCCGGGGAAGAAGATCTTGCCCAGCGCGTAGGCGACGAAGCCGTACACGCCGAAGTCAAACCATTCCATGGCGTTGCCCAGTGCGGCGGCGGTGATCGCCTTGCGCATCTTGGCGTCGTCGACAATCGTGATGTCTTTCAATCCGATGGGATTGACGGTGTTTTTCCTTGATTTCATGCGGGTCACTCATAGCTGAACGGATTCGATGCCATTGTTTTGCTGGCATAGGCTCTTTCCGTCAGATACAAGAAGACACGAAAAAATTCACTGCTCAGGGCATTTTTGTCGCTCGCCTGTGCCGATGCCCGGCGCAACGCGGCCGCCCACACGGCGGCGATTACGCAAAAGCACAAGACGTCAGGCTGAAAACCCGGATAATGGCCGCCAATTCGTTTCTGCTCTCTGGTAAACCCGCATGGAAATCAAGGTCAACTTTCTCGACAACCTTCGACTTGAAGCCAAGTTCGACGACTTCACGGTGATCGCTGATCAGCCCATTCGCTACAAGGGCGATGGCTCGGCACCGGGGCCGTTCGACTACTTCCTGGCGTCGTCGGCCTTGTGCGCGGCTTACTTCGTGAAGCTGTACTGCGAAACCCGCAACATCCCGACCGACAATATTCGCCTGTCGCAGAACAACATCGTCGATCCGGAAAACCGCTACAACCAGATCTTCAAGATCCAGGTCGAATTGCCAGCAGACATTTCCGAGAAGGATCGTCTGGGCATCCTGCGTTCGATTGATCGCTGCACGGTGAAGAAGGTTGTGCAGACCGGCCCCGAGTTCGTGATCGAAGAAGTCGAGAACCTCGACGCCGATGCGCAAGCGCTGCTGATGCCGCACTCGACCTCTGAAGCGGGTACCTACATCGCCGGTAAAGATCTGCCGCTGGAGCAGACCATCGCCAACATGTCGGGGATTCTCGCCGATCTGGGGATGAAGATCGAAATCGCCTCGTGGCGCAACATCGTGCCCAACGTCTGGTCTCTGCACATCCGCGATGCGCATTCGCCGATGTGTTTCACCAACGGCAAGGGCGCGACCAAAGAGGGCGCACTGGCCTCGGCATTGGGCGAATTCATCGAGCGCCTGAACTGCAACTTCTTCTACAACGACCAGTTCTGGGGCGAGGACATCGCCACCGCCGAGTTCGTGCATTACCCGAACGAGCGCTGGTTCAAGCCCGGCCCGAAAGACGAGCTGCCGGCGGAGATTCTCGACCAATACTGCCTCGACATTTACAATCGCGACGGCGAGCTCAAGGGCTCGCACCTGTTCGACACCAACTCCGGCAACACCCAACGCGGTATCTGCTCACTGCCGTTCGTGCGCCAGTCGGATGGTGAAGTGGTGTACTTCCCGTCCAACCTGATCGAAAACCTGTTCCTGAGCAACGGCATGAGCGCTGGCAACACCTTGGCTGAAGCACAGGTGCAATGTCTGTCGGAGATCTTCGAGCGCGCGGTCAAACGCGAAATTCTCGAAGGCGAGATGGCTTTGCCCGACGTGCCGCAGGAAGTGCTGGAGAAGTACCCAAGCATTCTCGCCGGGATCAAAGGGCTGGAAGAGCAGGGCTTCCCGGTGCTGGTCAAGGACGCGTCGCTGGGCGGTGAATTCCCGGTGATGTGCGTGACCCTGATGAACCCGCGCACCGGCGGCGTGTTCGCCTCGTTCGGCGCGCATCCAAGCCTGGAAGTGGCGCTGGAACGCAGCCTGACCGAATTGCTGCAAGGCCGCAGTTTCGAAGGCTTGAACGACTTGCCGCAGCCGACTTTCTCGGGCCAGGCAGTGACCGAACCGAACAACTTCGTCGAACACTTCATCGATTCCAGCGGTGTGGTGTCGTGGCGCTTCTTCAGCGCCAAGTCTGACTTCGAATTCGTCGAATGGGACTTCTCAGGTCAAGGCGAAAACTCCAACGCCGAAGAAGCCGCAACCCTGTTCGGCATCCTTGAAGACATGGGCAAAGAAGCCTACATGGCGGTCTACGATGACCTCGGCGCCAATGCCTGCCGGATCCTGGTGCCGGACTATTCGGAAATCTATCCGGTGGACGACCTGATCTGGGACAACACCAACAAGGCCCTGCAATTCCGCGCCGACATCCTCAACCTGCACAGTCTGAGCAAGGTCGGCCTGCGCAACCTCGCTCAAGGCCTGGAAAACAGCGAGCTGGATGATTACACCGACATCACCACGCTGATCGGCATCGAGTTCGACGACAACACGCCGTGGGGCAAGCTGACCATTCTGGAACTGCGCCTGCTGATCTACCTCGCTCTGCAGAAATTCGAGCAGGCCAAGGATCTGGTCGAAGCCTTCCTGCAATACAACGACAACACCGTCGAGCGCGGCTTGTTTTATCAGGCGGTGAACGTGTGTCTGGAAATGGAACTGGACGAGGATCTGGAACTGGCCGACTACGAGGCCAACTTCCGCCGCATGTTCGGCGACGAGCGCATGGACGCGGCGATTGGTTCGGTCAACGGCAGTGTGCGTTTCTACGGCCTGACGCCGACCAGCATGAAGCTCGAAGGGCTGGATCGTCACCTGCGTCTGATCGACAGCTATAAGAAGCTGCACGCGGCGCGGGCTAATGCGGCGGCGTTGAATCGCTGATAGCACACGATCACTTTTGCTGAGTAAACCTGTAGTGAGGGGATTTATCCCCGATGGCGCGCGAAGCGGGCCCGGCTTCTTCAACCGATCAAGAAGCGGCCTGCTGCGCAGTCCATCGGGGATAAATCCCCTCGCCACGGGTGAGTGTTCTGGGGACATGGAGATACAAGGATGGAAGAGAAGGTCGTGAAGTCGAAGCTGGTCAACTTTCTGATGGCTGACGTCGAGGTGGATTACGAAGGTGTCGGCGATTTCTACGATGTTGCCGGCAGTGGCAATGTCAGCGCGTTGGCCGGTGTGCTGGAGGGGGTCAAAGAGGTGTACGGCGGGCTGTGGGTCGGCGGCAAAATGACCCTGACCAATACCGCTGTGTACCTGAATGCCAACGCCATGAACCGCATGGTTCAGGACGGCACACTGGACATCAGAGTGCCGCTGGGGATGATCCGCAAGGTCACGCTTGAAGGTGGCTTCATCACCAAAATCGTCTGCCTGGATACGGATGCTGGCAGCATTCTGTTCCGTTGTTATGGGGCGAAGGACATCGTTGCACTGATCGAAAAGTCGATCCAGCCACGGGTTTCGACGTCGGTGCTCAAGCGCGGTGTTTAGCCGTTGGTCTATTGCGGCGCCAGATCGCCGTACCAATACGCCGCCGTCACACCCCCATCCATCAAGAAATCGCTACCCGTAATAAACGTGCCTTCCGGCCCCATCAACAACGCACCGACCGCGCCGACTTCATCTGGCGTGCCACCGCGTCCAGCGGCGCTGAGGTTGATCATGCGCTGGTAGCCCGGGCCGCGCGGGCCGCTCAGTTCGTCCCGCGCCAGCGGGGTGAAGATGATGCCCGGGCTGATGGTGTTGACCCGCGCCCCGCGCTTGCCCCAGCGTACGGCCTCGGCCATCACCCGCAAGGAATTGCCGCGTTTGGAGATCTGGTAGGCGTGCAACGGATCACTGATCTGATCGGCCTGCAGCATCGGTAACGCCAACAGTTCTTCCACCGGCGTGATGGCCAGCGCCTTGTTCTGCTCGGCACTCAAAGCCGGCAGGCGATGGCCAGACTGCGAGGCGATCACCACCGCCGAGCCGCCGTTGGCGATTACGTTGCCAAATTCCTCCAGTACCAGCGCCGTGCCATACAGATCCACCCGAAGAATCGTCGTGACTGGCGCCTGCGATGGGGAAACGCCAGCGGCATGGATCACGCCGCTGATTTCGCCGATGGCGGCGGCGGTCTGCACCAGTGCCTGCACCGATTCGCGAGAGGCGATGTCGACAACCGTCGCGGTGACCTCAAACCCTGCATCGAACAGGACTTTGGCCGCCGCGTCGGCGTTCTCCTGCTTCAGATCGGCCAGCACCACATGCTTGCCGGCACTGACCCGGCGGGCGATGGCCTGGCCAATAGAGCCGGGGCCGATGACGACGATCACTTGCGCAGGATTTTTCATGGTGGGCAGCTCTTTTCAGGTGATGCGTCACCTTATAGGGCGGCTCATTGCTCAACAATACGGCTTTGATTGCTAGGGCTTATGAGCAGAACTCATCAATTGCCCTCAGCGTTTGCACTGCGCCTGCACAACCTGGCAGGTGTTCGGCGTACCTCCGGAGCGGCTCGCATAACGCATGCAGTTATTCAGCGATTTCTTGCGCGCCATACTCAAGGTATCGCCCCAGGCTAAACCGCCTTCGCCGGAGGTGGGTACGGCTTTGGCGTAGCAGTTCGAACCGTTGGTAGCGTAGCGCTTGCTTGAACATCCCGCGGTCAGCGCCAGGGTGGTGGCGAGCAGGGTGAGCAGCAGCCATAAGGTGCATCGGCGTACGTTTGTTGCAGTCATCACGGTTCCCCGTTGGGTCAGGCGCATTGATTGCCTGTCTGTCAGGCGTTGGGCATTATCCAGCAATCGACATAAGGAAGCGTCCCCAATGCGTGCACCCACCCTACACCTGATGTGCGGCAAGATCGCCTCGGGCAAATCCACACTGGCCCAATCACTGGCTGAGCAGCACGGCGCGCTTGTGCTCAGTGAAGATCAGTGGCTGTCGCGGCTGTATCCGGAGCAGATCAAATCCGTGGCGGATTACATTCGATGTGCGCGGCAGATTCGCGGGGTGCTGGGGCCGTTGGTGATCGATGTGCTGGCGGCCGGGGTGAGTGTGGTGCTGGATTTTCCGGCCAATACCGTGGCGGATCGGCAGTGGCTGCGAGGGCTGGCGGATACTGCAAAAGTGCCGCATTGCCTGCACTATCTCGCGGTGGATGACGATACTTGTCGCGCCCGGCTGCATGCGCGCAATGCGCTGGCGGAGCATGAGTTTGCCGCTTCGGATGAAGAGTTTGATTTGATCTCCAGCTACTTTCAGGTGCCGGAATCGAGCGAGGAGCTTGAGATCGTCATGCACCGAAATCGCTAGCAGGCTAGCTCCCACTTTGGATCTCTGGCAGCCGCCAACCCTGAGCTCATCGCAAAAAACTGTGGGAGCTGGCTTGCCAGCGATAGGGCCATGTCAGTCGCCATTACTCCTGGCTGACCCACCGCCATCGCTGGCAAGCCAGCTCCCACAGGGTTACCCGTTGCTCCCGAAATTTATGCAACAACCTGATGCCTTACGGACAAAAAACGCAGCCCACGGCCCAATCGCGCAGGCATTTGCGTGCGCAGTCGTTCTGTCATATTCAGTATCAGTTGATTGCAGATAGTAGCCAGCCCAACGCTAATTCCAATGAGGCTGCACTGTGTTCCAACGTCTTGTGTGTTCGCTGTCCGTTCTGAGCCTGTCCATCGCCGCTGCCCACGCTGCCGAGCCCGTCGCGCTCGACACGCCGCGCCTGAAAAGCATCGACAACTTCCGTGACGTCGCTGGCCTCACCACCGCGTATACCACGGCCCATGACGGCACGATGCGTGGCGGCGTGTTCTACCGTTCCAACGCGATCACGCCGTCGGCGGCGGATCTGGTGACGCTCAACAGCCTGGGCATCAAAGCCGTCTACGACCTGCGCACCCCGAGCGAAATCGCCGCCACGCCGGACACGATGCTGACCGGCGCGACCTACCAGAACATCGACATCATCGGCAGCACCACCTCGGGAGCGAACATCACCACCGTGTCGTTCAAAAGCGCCGCCGACGCCATTGCCATGATGGAACAGACCAACCGTGCCTTCGTCAGCGACGCGGGGATGCGCGGTCAGTTCGGCAAGCTGTTCAACGAACTGGCCACCACCGACGGTGCGCAGCTGTTCCACTGCACCGCCGGCAAGGACCGCACTGGCTGGACCGCCGCCGTGTTGCAGAGCATCGCCGGGGTCGATAACGCGACCATCATGGCCAACTATCTGGCGACCAATGACTACACCGCCGCCCGCGTCGCCGCGACTCTTAAAGCAATGCCGCCAAGCATGGCCTCGGTCTACGCGCCGTTGCTCGGCGTGCAGGCAAGCTATCTGCAGGCCGGGCTCGATGAAGTCACCGCCGAATACGGCAGCATGGACAACTACCTCAAACAAGGCCTCGGTCTGTCGCAGGCAACTATCTACGTGCTGCGCGGCAAACTGGTTGAGTACAACAGCCTGCCGGGTCAGGCCGGGTTGATTGGCAACGCCGCTGCCGGTGCCGAATTATTGCGCGAGTTGCAGAACACCAGCCTGTCCGGCACCTACAGCGCCTACAACTACTACCTGCAATCGGCGATCGACGCCGGCACCCTCGGCGGTGTCGAGTCCCAGGTCGGTGGCCAAGTTCACGCCGATGCCGCCAGTTACCTGCTGCGCCAGAATGCAATGATCGAACAAGCCGCCGCACCGTACGCCAGCGGCTCCGATCTGAAAGTCGGGCAATACCGTTTGTGGACCACCGCGCTCGCCGGTTACCTCGGCACCGACGGCTCGTCCCACGCCGAGAGCAGCAACGAACACAGCCAGGGCCTGATGGTCGGCATCACACAGCGCTTCTCCGAACAACTCAGCGCGCGTGGCGGTTTCGGCTACAGCAAAGGCACCGTCGGCGGCGCGGGTGGCGAGGCCGATACCGACTTCACCTTCTTCAACCTCGGCACGCGCTACGGCTTCACCAGCCTGGAACGGGGCTTGTTCGTCGACGCCAACGCCAGCGCCGGCTACGTCGATTACGACAGCAAACGCGAACTGGGCGGCGGCCTCGGCACCGCCAAGGGCGACACCCACGGCAACCTCACCGGCGCGACGCTGGCGCTGGGTTACCGCGCACCGGTCAACGGCATGATCCTCGAACCAAGCCTCGGCCTGCGCCTCAGCCACCTAGACCTCGAAGGCTTCAAAGAGAAGGGCAGCGAACTGTCCCTCGACGTCGACGACAACACCGCCACCCGCCGCAGCGCCGTCGCCAACCTCAACGTGGCGTTCGCCCCGGTCACGATGGGCGCCTGGCAACTGGTGCCGGGCGTACAAGTCGGCTACGAACGCACCCTGGGCAACAACGACGTCAACAGCCAGAGCCACCTGCTGGGCCTCGACATCGAACAGCGCGCCGCCTTCGACAACCGCGACCAGTTCAGCGGCGGCGTCAACCTGATGGCCAGCCTCGGCGCCGTCAGCGTCGGCGCGGAAGTCGGTGCCAGCGGCGGTGGTGACAGCCACGGTTTCAGTGGCAGCCTGAAGGCCAGTTACGCGTTCTAAAGAGGGGAGGACTAACAGGTCAAGGATGACCTCAATCCTCAAGGCACGCCAAAAACAGAAGGTATCCCCCGAACCTGTGGCGAGGGAGCTTGCTCCCGCTGGGCCGCGAAGCGGCCCTGAAAACAAGCCTTGTCAAACACACCCAACCAGCTCACCGACCTGACCATTCAGTACCGCAATCCCCCCATACCGCTCCCCAACAAACCCCAAAAACTCCCCCGCAGACATCGGCTTGGCAAATAACCAACCCTGCCCGAAATCCACGCCACGACTGCGCAGATAATCCAGCTGCGCCTCCGTCTCAATCCCTTCAGCCACCAGCTTCAAACGCAAACTCTTGGCCATGTCGATGATATGCGCGGTCACCGAACTCGCCTCCGGATCACGCCCGATAGTGTCGACAAACGACTTATCGATCTTCAACACATCCAGCGGCAGCTGCTGCAAATGCTGCAGGCTGGAAAACCCGGTGCCGAAATCATCGATGGCTGCCAGATGCCCCGCCTCGCGTGCCTGATTCACTGTCTGCCGCGCCGATTCGATCTGCACAAAACCGCGCTCCGTGGCCTCCAGCCAGATCTGGCTCGGCCACACATCAGCCTTGCTCATCGCCGACTTGAGCCGTGGCAGAAAGCGCCCGCTGCTGATATCCGCCGCCGCCAGATTGATCGCCACATGCAGGCTGCGTTCTTTCACCAGCAGCGGCCCGAGATCCTGCATGACGTGATCGATCACCTGATCAGTGATCGGCAGAATCAGCCCACTCTGCTCAGCCAGCGGAATGAACAGATCTGGCCGTACCAGGCTGCCGTCCGGATGCCGCCAGCGCACCAGCGCTTCGGCCCCGACACAAGCGCCATCGCTCAAATCAATGATCGGCTGATAGTGCACGATGAACTCACGATTGCGCACCGCCAGTTCCAGCTCGGCCAGTGGCGACAACCGCTTGCGCGTACGCCGCACAATCACCAGCGCAAGCATCCCGGCAATCAACCCGCCGATCGGCAGCAACAGCATCTCCCGGCGCACCAGACCCAGCAGCAACTCATGGCGCGACACCGCCGCAATCGCCACCCAATCACCGCTGTGCACCAGCGTATACAGATAACCGTCCTCCAGCGCCGAAGCGGGGCCCCGGTGCACCCGACTCATGAAGCGCTCCGCCCCCGGCCGCGACACGCCGACCAGTTGCCCGGCAGCGGTGCCGACCATCAAATGCACATCGTCCTCAACCAACACCTGCAAAAACTGCTCAGGGTCGACCAGCACATTGAACGCCGCATACTGCAGCGCCATCATCGGCTTGGCCGGCACAATCCGCGCCTGCACGCCGAGCGACACGCGCACCCCGTCAGCGGTGACAAAATCTTCCTTCCATGGCGTCACCCGATGGCCCACCGGCCCCCACGAACCGCAGGCATAAACCTCTTCCTCGACATAGCCGATCGACTTCACCGCAAACGTGTTGATCGTCAGCAGACGCATCTCGTCGATGCTCTCCGGCGTACACGGCGCAAGGCTCGACGCGGCGACGCTCTTCAGCACTCCGGCGGCTTCTTGGAAAGTATTGTTGGCGCGGCTGGATGCCACGCTGGCCAGCGATTCGAGACGTTGCTGCGCCGCTGCCAGGTTCAACACCCAGGCGACGTAACCCATCAAAAGTACTGGAAGCAAGACACACGGAAGGCCCAGGAGAATGCTCCCCCAGACAATGCGTTTTTTGTTCATTTGACGCCACCTTGGCCCACGGCCCGTGACGTGCGGCTGCACGGCTGTTTAATCAGCGACTACAGATTAGCGCTGGCGCCATCGGCCGATCTTGCCGCAGATCAATACTTCTGACGCCTACGCCTGTCAGCGTCGCGGGCGCGCGCCCGAACGCAAATCCGCCGGACTGACCCCATACGCCTGCTGAAAATACTGACAAAACCGTCCGACATTACTGAAGCCAAAGCGCAGCGCCACCTCCGTCACCGACGCCGAATGCCGCTGCCTCAGCGCCTCGAAAGCGCGCTCCAATCGCACCTGCCGCTGATACGCCACAATCGACGTCCCGACAAACCGCCGAAACCCCTCCTGCAATGCGCGCTGACTGACATTGCTCAACCGCGCCAACTCAACCCCACTCACCAACTGTTCGGGATGCGCCTGAATAAACTCCACCGCCAACTTCACATGCCGCGGCGCCACCCTCGGCGCGGGCTGGCGCAACGCCTCGGTAAAATTGTGCGGCCACGCCTCCAGCACCGCATCAATCAACATCTCGCGCAACCGCGACGGCATCAGCGTGCCGCTGTTGAGCAACAAATCAAACTCCGTCCCCGTCGCCAGATCAATCAACGCCTTGATCCCCTGAAACGCCGCCGAGTGCAGATCCACCACCGGCTCAAACACAATTCTCTGCACAATCGGCCGCCCCAACAACGCCGCCAACCGCTCCGTGAGCTGCCCCCGATTCACCGAAATCCCGTGCTGCGCATGATTGTCGAGAAACCGCATCGAACGGATATCCGCCTTATCAATCGCCAACCCCACCTGGGCCATGCCGACGGACTCGGTGCGGTGGTTGAACACAATCTTGCCCGCCGTGGGAATCACGAACGTGATCTCATCCTGCGGGTCGGGGAAGGTGACGGTGAAATCGCCGTGGTAATGCATGCGCCGGAAACTGACGCCGTCGTGTCTGCCGTAGACGCCGCCGATGATGATGTTGGAGGGGAGTGGCGGAGAGTCGGCGTAGCGATTGCCGAAGAGCCGGGAGAAGAGGGCGCCGAAGTCTTCGGAGTGGAGGTTTTCGGAGCGGAGGATGATTTTTTGGTGGGGTGGGGCGACGGAGTACACCTTGGGGCACCTTTTGTTGGGGCTCTTGGGGAGGAGGCGCAGGGAGGTTAGCAGGTTGGGGGTGACAGGTTTGTGACGGAAGATTGAGTCACTGGAGGCAGGTTTCCTTTCGACCAATAACCCCCAGGTATATCCAGCAGCAGTGGGCAGATACTTCAGGTTGTTCTTGCTTAGGTTTTATCTAAGGGTTTTTAAATATCTGTTCTGTCATTTTTTTGGTTGGAATGATCAATGACTTTGTGTAATAAGTTTTATATCCATGCGCGGTAATGCGTACCTTGCAGGGTATGAAAGCTTTATTGGCTAGTAGCGGTCGGACGGCTCCGTAATCATTCAGATCGAGTTGCGTCCCATCGGGTCTTGTATTGTAAAAAACAAGTTCTAAATCCACTGTTGAAGTAAATTTCACAGTGAAAAGATTATTTCGTTGTTCTTGCTAATTTTTCTGCATTCTGGGGCTAATACCATTAGTAAGATAAGATATAGCAGTTATGACGAATAGATATAAAAACCTGTCAAATGTGACAGGTGTAGTAAGTCCTGAACTACGCGAGAATTGGCCTGTCGATTTTATCCACTAAGCTGCCAAGAGGATAAATGACCATCATCACTGACAGGTTGCGCTTGAAGTTAAATCTACGAAACGAAGGAGGATTTCATCGTGATAAGTATCAGTAGGAGTTTTTTTCGTAATCTTGGGTTTCTTGCGGTACCTGTCTTGGCAGTATCAAGTTACAGTCATGCAGGCGATGCTCAAAAAACATATACGAGTGAGCAGATTGAGAAACGCGTTCCTATGGAGGATTGCTTGCTGGAGCTTGAAGGAAAAATGAGAAATGTATATCCAAAATATATTGGAATCGGCCCCGAAAAGGCTGATTTCTTTAATGGATGCATTGGTAGAATATACCCGAACGTAAAAATTACGGGGGAAGAAACCGTTGATACTATAAGGTATTACCTAAGAAACGTGAGAATCGGTCCTGAACCTGAATATGTTAAATCCGATCGTCAAAAGCGCATCGAGGCAAGATATACAGTAACGCAGCGTGAAAAAGGAGTTCCTATCAGCGATTGCTTGCTTAGTTTTGAAGGGGATTGGAAATTTGATGCCGCGGCAGATAATGTTAGATCCGAAATTATTTATATAAAGTCCGAAAATTTTGATGCTATTGCTCAATGTATTAATGAATGGTATCTGAATGAAATGGAAATTCCGACGAAAGTTAAGGATAAGGATGTTAGTTCCGTCGAGACTGCTTCTTTTTATACTGGGGTTACTCTAAATAAACCGATTGGCGTTTTAAATGTGCTTGGTTATAGATATGAAAGGATACCCGCCTACCCACATATGTGTGATGAGGTTAAGGATCCCATATCCAAAAAATTCTGCACGGGAGAACTCAGTTTTACCGGTTACAAAAATATCTCACATACGTGTGTTAATTCTTTAGGTGACGAATGCGGTACTAAGTATATAAGGACACGTGCTGGTTACGTAATTAAGCGCTAATAATGTGTCTTTTCACTTATTCAGGGCGCTGATGGAAAGCAGCAAAAACATTCGCCATGAAATCCATGAAAACGATGGCTCGTTGAGGCAGCAGCCTATCAGCCAGGTATACGATTTGGATCGGGACGGGTGGTGCCGTACTAGATCACCCCCCGCAGCAGAAAAACAACCTGTCTCGACAGCGCGAACAAAACAGCTCATCAGTAACAACCGGTCCATCACGCCCCTATTCATGCGGATTTCGCATGAGATCTATTCCGAGTTTGTACATGCTGCTTCCTGCCCGGAAGCAGCAGTTGTAGAAATAACAATGGGTATCCAAATGTCGCAATCACAGCTCACGCTTGATAGCTACGGGGTTGTCCGTTTGTTCAGCGAGTGGCTGTCATTACTGAACTCAAGCCGAGAGAAACTCCAGGCTGTCGAGATTGATTTCGGCATAGATCTCGAGTTCGCGCTTGTAGAGGGATACTCTGGATACTCCCAGCTCAGATTGTAGAAAACCAACGAGTACCCTGAGACTTGAGTGTTTGGACATGCTTGTTGGATGCACCACGGTAGCCTTGCCGGGCTCATCGTCGTAGGTTCGGATCATAAAAGTGTCTTCGCCGTTCTGGATGACGTAGTTAACCCCACGGTATTTATAGCCAGCGTCATGGTCGACATCATCGAAACGAGTAGCGGTTGTTATTTTCAATGTAGATTTCCGTTGAAGTTGACTCGTGGCAGGTAGCTTTTCGAACCGTTCGTGTTGATGTCCATTAGCCAATACCCTCTGTGGCACCAGGCTAGCTAGCGGCCACAGAGGCCTTACGAGTTACTGCGTCGGCACAAAATTATCCAACGCCTGATTCACCGCCAGTTCCCCCAACATCACCACCTGCGCAATGCCCAGCAGCGTCTTGCGAATCGGCCCCTCAACCAGCGCCGCGACATCCCCCAACATCACCGTCGCCGAACCCAGTGATTCACTGGCGTTCGCCAATAATTCCTCGGTGGCAATTTTGGGGTTTGCAATGAACATCGCGTTGGGTGTGTAGGGCGTGGCCATGATTTGGCTGGCGGGGTTCAGGTAGTGGTCGAGGGCGCGCTCGGCGGCTTCGCTGAGTTTTCGGGAATCGGGGGATTCGTAAGGGGAGACCGTTTCGGTTACGGGTGGGTTTGGTGTGACTTTGAACATGATGTAACTCCTGGGAAAACGATTAAGGAGCCATCACGCTTCGCTACCAAACGAAGGGTGGCGGCCATGCACAGGTTGGTAGACCGGCCCAGGAGCCCGGCGCGCCCGAAGACGCCCTACGCATGACCACCATAAAACAGGGACGAAAAATCGACCTCTGCAAAAGGGGAATTATGCGACCTGGAAGTGCCGGGCTACCAAACCCGATCGCTGCTTTTCAGCGACCGACCCACGATAGAACCCGCACCCTGGGCGCACAAGCCGGCGGATTCTGGCGTAGTCGTAGGCAATGGCGCAAGGCGTTGTAGCCTTGGGGACGTAACACCGGGTGTCATATAAACAACTCTGTTTAAACGCGTCATCGCGCGCCATTGGTAGGGTCGCCCTCGGCCAGCATGTGTTTCATGTATTCGCGTTCTGGCGCGCCGGGCAGGACGCCGGTGGTGATAGCTTCGAGCACGGTGATGTGTTGTTCGTTGAAGACGCTGACTTCGGCTGTTGCGTGGCCTCGCTCGTCGATGCTGGTGATGAGCCAGTGGCAGGTGATGGTTTCGCCGGGATAGACGGGGCGCTTGAACTGGAGGTTCATGCCGGTGGCGAGCCAGCCGATCTGGCCGCCGATTTCGGTCATCAGGCTGGCCGTGAGCAGGCCGTGGGTGATCGGCGCTTTGAATGCTCGCAGTTGCGCATAGTGCGCGTCGCAGTGGACGGGGTTGTAGTCGCGGGACAGTTGCGCGAAGTGATGGACGTCGTCGGGTGTGAAACGGCGGACGACGTTGAAGCGGTCGCCCACCTTGAGGCCTTCGGCGGCGCGTTGTCTCGGGGTTTGCATGGGGGCCTCCTGCTGCTGGCGGTTGGTTAAAAGGTGTGTTCGGGGCCGGGGAAGGTGCCGGCCTGTACGTCGTCGGCGAAGTCTCTGGCCGCCGTTTGCAGGACGCTGCGCAGGTCGGCGTACTGTTTGACGAAGCGCGGCAGACGTCCCTGGCGCAGGCCGGCCATGTCTTGCCAGACCAGCACTTGCGCGTCGCACTGATTGCCGGCGCCGATGCCCACAGTGGGGATCGCCACCGCTTGAGTGATCGCTGCGCCAACGTCGCCGGGCACCATTTCGATCAGCAGGGCGAACGCGCCGGCGGCTTCCAGCGCTTTGGCGCTGTCGATCAGGCGCTGCCCGTCTTCGCCCCGACCTTGTACACGATAGCCGCCCAATTGATGTTCCATCTGCGGGGTGAAACCGATGTGGGCCATGACCGGGATGCCCGAGACGCTGAGCTTGGCGATGTGTGGCAGCAATTCGACACCGCCCTCGATCTTCACCGCATGGGCGCCAGCCTCCTTCATGAAACGCACGGCGGTTTGCAGGCATTGTTCGGGTGAAACCTGGTACGAGCCGAAGGGCAGGTCGGCGATGACCAAGGCCCGCCGGGTTGATCGGGTGACGGCGCGCACCAGCGGGAGCAGTTCGTCGACGGTCACGGCCAAGGTCGAGTCGTTGCCAAACACGTTGTTGGACGCTGAGTCGCCGACCAGCAGGACGGGAATGCCGGCGTCCTCGAAAATTACTGCGCTGTACATGTCGTACGCGGTCAGCATCGCCCATTTGCGCCCTTCGACTTTCATCTGTTTGAGCTGCGGGATGCGCAGGCGTGTTGCCGGCTTGGTTAGGGCAGTGGTGTCGTAGGGTGAGGTGTGTTCGGTCATTGGCAGATCTCGTCAGGAGGAAGAATCAGGCGTGCAGCTGTTCGATCAGCAGCCCCAGCGCAATCGCAATCATGATCAGCCCTGAAACTCGACTGACCCTGCGTGCCGCTGCAGGCCGGGCGCGCAGTACCACCTGTGAGCCAAACCCGACCAGCAGATAGATCACCGCGCAACTGGCGGTATGCACCAGGCCGAGCGCGACCATTTGCAGCGGCACGGGCCACGGCGCGCCGGCGTCGGTGAATTGCGGCAACAGGGCGAGAAACAGCAAGAACACTTTCGGGTTGAGCCCGCTCACGCAAAGACCCTTCAAGGCCCAGCGCGCCCATGAGTCGCTGGTCTGGCTCGCTGCGGCGTGCGGAGTGGAAGGGCGGGCGAACAGATTGGCGCCCAGCCACAGCAGGTAACCGGCGCCGGCTACGGTCAGTGCTGTCAGGGCCAGCGGATGTCCGGCGATCAGCGTGCCTACCCCGGCCGCCACAATCAGCGTCGCGAGTAAGTGCCCGGACAGCAGACCGCCCACGGCGGGGAGTACGACGCGGTGCTTCAAGCCTGCGGAAATCGCGTAGGCCCAGTCGGCGCCGGGGGTGATCACAAACAGAATCGATACCGCCCAGAAAGCGGCGAATACGCTGAAGGTCATGGCGTCACCCATGGCCGTTGACGTGGCGTTGCTTTGCTCATGTTGGTTTTCCATCAATCAAGTGCCGCGCCGGTTGCAGCGGTGCGGCAGTTTTTGGTTGAGGGAGAATAAGCAAACTCGGCTAGAATATTTTTCCAAAGATGGTCGTCATGGCGCATCAGATTAGAAGGTTTTATTGCGTGGACAGAACTGATCGGAAGATTCTTGCTGAGCTGCAAAAGGATGGTCGGCTGTCGGTCACCGAACTGGCCGATCGCGTGGGCCTGAGCCTTTCACCCTGCCACCGCCGCGTGCGGGCGCTGGAAGAGTCCGGGGTGCTGCTCGGCTACCGGGCAAAACTCGACCCCGCCGCGCTGGGCCTGAACTTTTCCGCGATGGTCTTCGCCACGTTGCGCGAAGGCGACCGGCAAGCGGTGGAGGCGTTCGAGGCGGCGCTGGTGGAGATTCCGCAGGTGGTGGATGCGCAACGGTTGTTCGGCGAACCGGATTATTTGCTGCACGTCATCGCTCAGGATTTGCCAGCGTTTCAGCGCCTGTATGACGAGTGCCTTTCGACTTTGCCGAATGTGCAGCGGCTGACCTCGACGCTGGTGATGAAGCGCGTGGTGCAGGATCGACCGTTGCCGTTGTAAACAGAGTGATACGATCGGGGCGTGCCTCCGACGCCACAGAGCAGAATCGTCCACCATGAAACCCAGTTTCGAAAAAATCCCCACCGAAGCCACTGCCTCCTGGACGCTGCTGAACCGGCGCCTGCCAGGGGCAATTCCGTTTGAGTGGCACCACCACCCCGAGTACGAACTGACGCTGACCTTGAACAGTCGTGGCCATCGCTATATCGGCAATGACGTCGCGGCTTACGATGACGGCGATCTGATTCTGGTCGGGCCGAATGTGCCGCATAGCTGGTCGTCGGCGGAGCGGGTCGACGCCGGGCAACCGCATGTGGCGTTGGTGATCTGGTTTTCGGCGGCGTGGGCGGAGTCGCTGGTGACGTTGTTTCCGGAGATGGGGTCGCTGCGGCAATTGCTTGTGGCGGCGCGGCAGGCATTGAGTTTCAGTGCGGCGGCGTCGCGGGAGATTCGGCCGCTGATTGAGGCGATGGTCGAGCAGGAGCTGCCCGAGCGTTTGATCGCGCTGCTGACCGTGTTGAGCAAACTGACACGGGACGTTGATGCCAGGCAAATCCTGTCGGCGCCGGACTCTCAGATTGGCAGTCAGATCGTTGAGGATCCCCGTATACATCGGGTTCTGGATTACGTGCATGGACACTACGCCGAAGCCATCAGCATTCCGGCGTTGGCTGAGATGGCGTGCGTCAGCGTGTCGGCGTTTCATCGAATGTTCCGTCGGCATACGCGCTGCACGGCGCTGGACTACATCGTACGGCTAAGAGTCGGACATGCCTGTGCGCTGTTGATGCAGGGACATTCGACGGTTTCGCTGATTGCCGAGGCAGTGGGATATTCGTCGCTGGCGCTGTTCAATCGGCAGTTCAAGGCGTTGAAGGGGCTGACGCCTTCGGAGTTTCGTCGTCAGCACGGTCATCACTTTCAGTAAGCAGCGCGCCGCTACAACGCCACAATCGTATTACTCGACGCGGCAATTCAGGCTGCCGCCGACACCATCGGAAGTGGTCCCATACCTGCACCAACAACAAGGTCTGCAGGTCCCCCGATGAGCAAATATCAAGCATTCGAGAGCGCAACGCTTCCGGAGAGTTACCGCGACAGTATCGTAAAAATGAAACGCACCTTGCGCGCGCAGATCGGCGATGTGCAGGGGCTGTTCGCCGAGGTCAGTGAGTTTATTGCCGGCGAGATTGCGTCGGTCAAAGCCCAGGAGGCGCAGACCGGGTCGGGCTGGCCGGTGCTGGAGTTCGCTGATATCGCCGCTGACACAGTGACTGCCGAGCAGTTGGCTTTGATCAAGCGTCGCGGTTGCGTGGTGATCCGCAATCACTTCCCCCGCGAGCAGGTGCTGCAGTGGGACCAGGGCTTGCTGGATTACCTCGACAGGAACCGGTTCGATGCGGTTTACCGTGGGCCGGTCGACCAGTTTTTTGGCAACCTGGAGGCTTCGCGGCCGGAGATTTTTCCGATCTATTGGTCGGCGTCGCAAATGCAGTT
This sequence comes from Pseudomonas sp. MWU12-2020, assembly GCF_023100605.1. Lineage (NCBI taxonomy): Bacteria > Pseudomonadati > Pseudomonadota > Gammaproteobacteria > Pseudomonadales > Pseudomonadaceae > Pseudomonas > Pseudomonas sp. MWU12-2020. Next base: position 96,795 of record NZ_JALMEX010000015.1, on the reverse strand, counting down.
GCGTCAGCATGAGCGGATGGGCACGGCGCAGGCGTTTCTCAATCGGTTGTGGAAGACTCATTCGCACGGTAAGGACTGGTTCAATCCGGACATCAACGCGCTGTATCCGGATCGGGTACGTCGGCGTCCGCCGGGCACGCACTCGAAAGGCCTTGGCCCGCACACCGATTCCGGGGCGCTGGAGCGCTGGCTGCATCCGGCGTATTTGAAGGTCTTCGACAAAATCTACAGCAACGACTTCGCGGCCTACGACCCGTGGGATGCGGCGTTTCGTACCGAGGTCGATGAATACGCCTACAAGGACACGGTGAAGTGTTCGGCGTTTCGCACGTTTCAGGGCTGGACTGCGCTGTCGGACATGCAGGCCGATCAAGGCGTGCTGCACACCGTGCCGATCCCCAAGGCGATGGCGTACCTGCTGCTGCGGCCGCTGCTCGATGACGTGCCCGAAGACGAGTTGTGTGGGGTGGCGCCGGGCAAGGTGCTGCCGGTATCGCGGCAATGGCATCCGCTGCTGATCGAGGGGCTAAGTCCGATTCCGGATGTGCAGGCCGGCGATTCGGTTTGGTGGCATTGCGATGTGATCCATAGCGTCGCGCCGGTGGAGAATCAGCAGGGCTGGGGCAACGTGATGTACGTGCCGGCGGCGCCGATGTGTGCGAAGAATCTGCGCTATGCGCGGGATGTGTTCAGGGCGTTTGAGCGGGGTGCTTCGCCGGATGATTTTCCGCGGGAGGATTATGAGCGCTCGTGGGTGGAGCGTTTTCCGGTGGAGCGTCTGAATTCGCTGGGGCGTGCGGGGCTTGGGCTGGAGTAGGTGAGTTTGGGGTTTGGGGCCGATTCGCGGCCCATCGGGACGGTGCGACGTATCGCTAAACCTTTCGCCATGGGTGTTGTGTTGTCTGATCGCTGGCGGTGGTCTCGGGTAGTTTGTTGGCTGAGCTGGCGCCTTCGCGAGCAAGCCCGCTCCCACAATGGTCTTGCGGTGTTCGCGAATGTGGTGGCGGGCACAAAACCTGTGGGAGCGAGCCTGCTCGCGAATCGGATATCCACGGTACTCAAGTCTATTCATTACCCTTTTGGACACAGTGTTTGTCCAGCCGACCGATTTTTGCCGAGCGCTGCAACCCCTAACATCGTCTCCACTCCGTGAACAAACACGGTTCCCCACGAGACGGTGAACATCATGAAACTTGCAAAGATCGCTCTTCTTCTGGTCCTTGGCGGTATCGGCGCGCAGGCGTTTGCGGCTGACGAGACCGCGCAAGTCGAGGCCTACAACGCCGCCGCTCAAGCAGACATCGCCCACGTGGTGTCGATCTCCGAAGCGGCCAATCAATGCGGCGCGGTGCCGGTGCAGATGACTTATGAAGACTCGACCGGTGCGCGGCATGTCGTGCAATACCAGGTGATGGGCAGCGGTTGTTCCAACGGTTGATGTCGGTGCCGGCGCTGGAGGGTCGACACTCCAGGTCTGCGGCACTAAGCGTTGGCGAGTGGTCTCGCGCCGGCCATGTCTTCATCGGATGCCAGCAGTTGCGGGATGGCATTTTTCAGGAACTCCACCCAGGTCTTGATTTTGGCGTCGACGAATTTGCGCGAAGGGTAGATCGCGAACAGGTTGTATTCCTCCAGGCGGTACTGCGGCAGTACCCGCACCAGTGTGCCTCCGACCAATCCTTCGACGGCTGATGCCAGCGGTTGAATGCCGATGCCCATGCCATTTCTGATCGCCGTGGCCATGCCGTCGGCGGTGTTGATGTGGAACGGCGAGTCGGGGATATTCTGGGTTTCCATGCCTTGTGGCCCTTCGAACACCCAGTTTTCTGCGGGCATCACCGTGTTGACGATGCGCAGGCAGTCGTGCGCGGCGAGGTCGGCGGGTGTGGCGGGGTGGCCGCGTTTGGCCAGGTACGACGGCGAGGCGCAAAGGATGCTGTAAGTGGTGCCCAGGCGTTGCGCGACGAAGCCGGAATCGGGCAGGTCGCGGGCTAGCACGATGGACATGTCGTAGCTTTCTTCCAGCAGGTCGGGCAGGCGATTGCTCAGGGTCAGGTCGAACATCACCGTCGGGTGAATCTCGCGGTAGCGGGCGATCGCATTGATCACGTAGTGGTTGCCGATGGCGGCCATGGCGTGGATCTTCAGACGCCCGACCGGCAGGGTCTGGGCGGTGCCGGCTTCTTCATCGGCTTCGCGCAGGTCATCGAGGATTTTTTCGGTGCGCTGCAAATAACGCACACCGGCTTCGGTCAGGGCGAGGCGGCGGGTGGTGCGGTTGATCAAGCGCGTGTGCAACCGGGCTTCGAGGCTGGAGACGGCTTTGGAGACGTTGGTCGTGGTGGTGTCGAGCACGTCGGCCGCAGCGGTGAAGCTGCCGCTCTGGGCCACGGCGACGAAGCAGCGCAGGGTCTGAATGACGTCCATCGTTGTGGTTGGCTCTGTGGCTGGGATGGCCATTCTAGGGTTTGCCGTGGGTGGTGGTGCAAATGTTTGCGAACGAGGGGCGCGCGCATGGCGGGTGAAGGGCTTGAAGACATTCTGGCGCCGGGGCTTTCGGTGGTGTTTTGCGGGATCAATCCGGGGTTGCTCGCGGCATTGCAGGGGCATCATTTTGCCGGCCGCAGTAATCGCTTCTGGCGCACCTTGCACCTGGCCGGGTTCACCCCGCATGAAGTGCGGGCAGAGGACGATCGAAGCATCCTGCAATTTGGCTGCGGGTTGACGGCGGTGGTCGAGCGGCCGACGGCGCGGGCGGATCAGTTGGCGGCGCAAGAGTTCGCCGCTGCGGCCCTGGGCTTTGAGCAGAAAATCAGCAGCCATGCGCCGCGCTATGTGGCGTTTCTTGGCAAGGCTGCGTATGCGGCGTTGTCGGGGCAGAAGGTGGTGGCGTGGGGGCGGCAGGAAAAGACCTTTGGTGGCGCGCACGTGTGGGTGTTGCCCAATCCCAGTGGGCGCAATCGGGCGTTCTCCCTTGAGCAGCTGGTAGCGGCTTATCAGGAATTGCATGGAGTCCCTGATCGCGAGCGGGTAAATCATGCGTCCAGCGTTTTTCGGTTGGCCAGCTACGATTGATGCAGTCAAATCGCCGAGGAGGACGCCCGCCATGAAGCCCGAAAACCCAAACATCGACGCCTCGGCGCTGATCGACGCTCGAATCGCCGAACTCGCCGATTGGCGCGGCGCCATCCTCGGCGAGATTCGCAAGGTCATGCACCAGGCCGATCCCGAGGTGGTGGAGGAGTGGAAGTGGCGCGGTGTTCCGGTGTGGTCCCGTGGTGGCATCATTTGCACTGGGGAGACCTACAAGGCGGCGGTGAAGATGACCTTCGCCAAGGGCGCGGCGCTTGCCGATCCGGCGCGGTTGTTCAATGCCAGCCTGGAGGGCAACACCCGGCGTGCGATTGATTTTCACGAGGGTGACAAGGTCGATGAGCAGGCCTTGAAAGCGCTGATTCGCGCGGCGATCAAGCTGAATTTGTCCAAGTGAATCGTGCCGTTTGCCCCGGCTCAGAAATAACTGGCTGTTTTAAAACAAATTTTTTTGCACTCGGGGCTTCCCAGATCAAAAAAAGGTTGGTAAATTGCGGCCCATTCTCGCAGAGCTTGTTACAGAGCTTGAGATACAGGGGCGTCGCCAAGCGGTAAGGCAGCAGGTTTTGATCCTGCCATGCGTTGGTTCGAATCCAGCCGCCCCTGCCATATTCAAAAAAAACGCCAGTCCGAAAGGGCTGGCTTTTTTTATGCGCGCGATTTGTGGCTGTTCTCATCGGGGCGTCAGGAGCAGCTCAGGTTTTGCTATAGCTGGGCGAAGCGGGAGGGTTCTCCCGACAGCCTCACGTTTCAATCATGCGTGTGACGGAGGCTCCCAACTCATCCTGAAAATCTCGCAGCTTCTGCGCTTTTGCCGATTCGAATCGATCACCGCACTCATTGATGGTTGCAGCGAAAGAGCTTAGCGCCGGGTTGTTGGCGATCAGCATCTCCTTGGCGGCGATATGTCGTAGCAGGGTTTCGCAAAGCGCCACGCCTTGCACAGTCTTGCCCTGATAAACGATGACGGTCGTTTCGTTGGACTCCAAGCGTACGTAGCGTATGTGTTGATCGTAGTCGTGGAATCGAGGATGAAACCAATCATCAATACTGCCTGGAAGCGGATACGTCATCCGTGCCGGATTAATGGTGCCCCAGATTTTGTCGGTCTTTTTGGCGTTGCAGTCCGTGCACGCCACCGCGAGATTCCAGAAGTGAAGCGAAAACTGGGCGTATAAGGCTTTTGGCAATACATGCTCAATGGGGCGGGCATACGCTGTGTTGACCAACCAACGCCGGCAGTAGCAGCAACGGTTTGCTTGCAGTTTGACCAACTGATCGCGCAACGCTGCCTTGATTTGAGATCCTGTTGCAATGTCTTCCTTGGGGTCCAGTGCGTCAAGGAGCGCCCAGCCATCAGCCAGGCCTCTTCTTGTTTTGCGAAACAGTGTGTGCAACAAATCGCGCGTTTGCGTATGAAGTTTTTTGGTTCGATGGGGGCGCGCCAGATAATCGGCAAGTTCTTTGCGCAAACGTATACGGATTGCGTCGCCACGGTTTGAAGGGGTCATGGCGTCAAAATCTCCCGCACGGCAGCGATAGCTTTGTCGACAAGTGTTCGATCCGATGCAACCCCGTGCACCATGGACTCGCTCAGCTTCTCTTTAAGTGACTCGAGTTCGCCCAGGAAGCGGCTGTCATCCCCCCAGACCTGTCCCTGTTCATCAGACTCACCAATGATTCTTGAGATGATCTCTGCGCAACGTTCCTGAATATGATGAGTGTAGGGCGTATAAGTCCGAAACCCTTCGAACAGGCTTGCCTCTACAGATTTGCGTGCATGAGGGCTCAACTCCTCCAGTTGACGTTTTGTCATCACGAAACAATGGTCGTGCACATTGCTGGCCGAAGCGATGACGATGGGCGAATGTGTGGCAACCACAAATGAGCAGTTAAGAACCTTGGAAAATTCTCGCAGTACATGTGGGAGCTTACGTTGCCAGGCCACATGCAAGCTGATCTCGGGTTCATCCAGAAGCACCGTGGTGCCGCGTTGTACGTTGGCGACGATTTTGATCACCATTGTCAAAATCTGTTGTTCTCCCGAACTCAAGGTATCGAAAACCACAATTTCTGGGGATTCATGCCGCATGACAGCGATTTTGTATGCGCCTTTTGCCAGTGCTCGACGCTGCTCCAGCTGTTCCTGCTCTCTTTCTGTTGTGCCGAGGTCGGAGAGCGGGTGAATGTCGGCCAATACCCGTTCCAGATGGTCTGAAGTGGACTTCATGGTGACGGGCACCAGATATTGTTTTGGCTGAAAGCCCAACTGATCCAGTGCCGTTTCAAAACAGCCCAGGCGCACGGGGTTATCAAAAATATCCTTGACCATGTCTCCCAATTCGCCAAGGAAGCGATTCATGTTCGGCCCGCCGCGAACATTGCGGGCGCCCGCGTAGGTGAAGTGGGTTTTCAGTGGTTCGGCATTCGCTGATCTGTCGAACCTGTCTGTCGTGCCGAATGACACACCGAAGGTGTCACGCCCCTTTAAGGCGAGTGCTGTCGCAATATCGCGCAACGCAAGGCTTTTGCCCGCGCCGTTGTCGCCTATCAGATATACCGATTGACTATCGGTGTCTGGACGAAGCTTCATCAGAATTGGATCGATATCCACTTCCGCACGCCACGCATCATCCTTGTACCTTTTGACGTAATCCTCGGCACGTAGCGAATAACCTTTTTCCTGCATTTGATCCTGACTGACGAAGCGGAGAAAACCGGGGATCTCGGTATCACTCTTGCCCAGTGCTTGTTCGATGAAGTCGATGATCCGTCTAGGAGCGCCCGACTCCTGCAGTATCGTTTGAGAGACCGGGCGCCCCTCCGTCCAGGTTTTCAGCAATGCACCCACCAGCGATGCGCAGGTCAAGATTTCGTCCGTCCTGGGGTTAAGGCGCAGTTGCGTTACGTCAATCTGAACGATTCGATCGGGATAGTCAGGAAAGGGCGGCGCGAAGTACCAGAGACTGTAAGTAGAAGTGGAAGTGGCCTTTGCAGTGAAACTGGTGAAGTCGATAACCGCGCGCAGTTCGTGATGAGCGATGAGCTCGTGACGCAGGTGCTCATCTTTTTTGTAGGTGTGACGATCTTTTCCTGTAACCACGACAAACATTGGTGGTCGGCTTTTGCGACGAGCATTCGCCAAACCCTCCAGTTTGTTCTCGCGCTCAAACCATATGGGATGGTTTCCATAGGCCGCTCTGTTGATCTTAAGACTTTTGTCAAAGAGCCACAGGTTAAACGCTCTTCCATTAGATGGATGGCCCTCAAACGGAATGTCATGCGCAGCGAGTCGCAGATTACGTAGAAACCGCAGGCGATGGTGCAGCTCGGGTGGCAGATCACTTTGGTGATTGAAGTTGACATCCGCACGTTCCGGCATCTGCGTTTGCGTGAATACTTCACCTGTCCCGGGTTGTAGCTCAGCAATTCCTTCAAAAAAATGAGCTAATGGCGTCACGTATCTGGCAACAAGCTCGTTATGCCTTTGCGATGTAGGAATGAGCCGGGCGAATAGCTTGTAAAAGAATGCATCCATTACATGTAGTCGGACGTTTTGGTCCAGATCGGTCAATTCATACATGAGCATTCCAGCAATGTGGCGGATCGCTAGAGCCAACACACCCGCCCCCCGAGTAACACCGACCCAGTCGCAATTCACAGCCTGGGCAAGCAGGCGCCTGAGGTGCTCAAACTCCTGTTCCAGCGTGTTCGGGTTGCCGACATCTAGAATACTTAAGATCAAATCGTCCAGATTTGATGCTCGATTGGGATACCCGTAGAGGTGCGTCCTGGATTCGCTTTGCAGGATCCATGCGCCCAACATGACGAAAGTAATATCCTCCAGCTCTTCTACTGAAACACCTCTGTTCCTCGAATACTTTTCGAGCTCGCGACAAATCCGCTCTACGCGAAGCGCACCCTCCGACAGCATGTGTTTCTCCTTGAGTCCTGCCAAATCAACATTCGAGCGCAGCAATAGTGGCGCATGGTCATCATTGCAATGTTACCTGAGCGGTTGGGACGCGTCTTTGCGACGTTCGGGCGGGTAAATCCGGTTGGTGTAAACTCCCCCGCGAAAAGTCCCGGCAGTCTGTTCGTCGGCGACCCTCAATCTCTCCAGACAAGAGACTTTCATGGCTAATCAAGACCTCAGCTTCACCCCTGATCCGGATGCAGATTCGATTTCCTCCGACGTTGTCGGTTTCAACGGCATTCTGGTTTCGACCCAGATCCCGACCCGCGCCGACGGCAGCCTGGAGCTGGGCGACATCACCCTGCAAAGCGAATGCACCCTGCAGGCGCTGAAAGTGGCGCTGGAGCGGGCGGGCAGTTCGATGGATCGGGTCATGCACCTGACCATCTACCTCACCGACATGGCTGACCGTGCGGCATTCAACGAAGTCTACAAGCGCTTCTTCGCCAAGCCATGGCCCGTACGCGCGGCTGTGGGCGTGGCGTCGCTGGCAGTGGAAGGCATGCGCGTGGAAGTCACCGCGATGGCGGCCAAGGCCTGACCGCCCCCCTGTAGGAGTGAGCCTGCTCGCGATAGCGGTAAATCAGCCACCATCAACGTTGACTGTGCCACCATCATCGCGAGCAGGCTCACTCCTACAGGAGACTCTCGTGTCGGATTGGAGCGAGGTCATCTGCCACTTGGCAGCACAGGCGTGCCGCCCGGGCGTTTCGCGGCTACAATGCGCGCCTTAACCGTGACAGCCTGACTAAAAAAACTATGTCCTTGCCCAAGCATCATCTGGAACTGCTCAGCCCCGCCCGTGACGTGGCGATTGCCCGCGAGGCGATCCTGCACGGCGCCGATGCCGTGTACATCGGTGGCCCGAGCTTCGGCGCGCGCCACAACGCCTGCAACGAGGTGAGCGAAATCGCCGAGCTGGTGGAATTTGCCCGCCGTTATCACGCGCGCATTTTCACCACCATCAACACCATCCTGCACGACAATGAACTGGAGCCGGCGCGCAAGCTGATCCACCAGTTGTACGATGCCGGTGTCGACGCGCTGATCGTCCAGGATCTGGGCGTGATGGAACTGGACATCCCGCCGATCGAGCTGCATGCCAGTACCCAGACCGACATCCGCACCCTCGAGCGGGCGAAGTTCCTCGATCAGGCCGGCTTCTCGCAACTGGTACTGGCCCGCGAGCTGAACCTCAAAGAAATCCGCGCCATCGCCGACGAAACCGATGCGGCCATCGAATTCTTCATTCACGGTGCGCTGTGCGTGGCGTTCTCCGGGCAGTGCAACATTTCCCACGCGCAGACCGGGCGCAGCGCCAACCGTGGCGATTGCTCCCAGGCCTGCCGTTTGCCGTACACCCTGAAAGACGAAAAGGGTGGGGTGATCGCCTACGAAAAACACCTGCTGTCGATGAAGGACAACAACCAGAGCGCCAACATCCGCGCGCTGGTCGAGGCCGGTGTGCGCTCGTTCAAGATCGAAGGGCGCTACAAGGACATGGGCTATGTGAAGAACATCACCGCCTATTACCGCCAGCGCCTCGACGACGTGCTCGAAGACCGTCCGGACCTGGCCCGCGCTTCCAGCGGCCGCACCGCGCACTTCTTCCTGCCGGACCCGGAAAAGACTTTCCACCGTGGCAGCACCGACTACTTTGTCACCGATCGCAAGATCGACATCGGCGCGTTCGACTCGCCGACCTTCACCGGTCTGCCGGTGGGCACCGTCGAGAAAGTCGGCAAGCGTGACATGCAGGTGGTGACTCAGGAACCGCTGTCCAACGGCGATGGCCTCAACGTGCTGGTCAAGCGTGAAGTCGTGGGTTTCCGCGCCAACATCGCCGAGCCGAAGGGCGAGTTCGAAGAAGACGGCGAGAAGCGCTATCGCTACCGCGTCGAGCCCAACGAAATGCCCGAAGGCCTGTACAAGCTGCGCCCGAACCATCCGCTGAACCGCAACCTCGACCACAACTGGCAACAGGCGCTGCAGAAGACGTCTGCCGAGCGCCGCGTGGCCCTGAGCTGGGTTGCTCGCCTGCGTGAAGAACAGCTGGAAGTGACTGCGACCAGTGAAGAGGGGATCAGCGCCAGCGTGACCCTGAACGGCCCGTTCGGTGTGGCCAACAAGCCGGAGCAGGCGCTGGAGCAATTGCAGGATCTGCTCGGCCAGCTCGGTACCACCCAGTACCACGCCACCGACATCAAACTTGATGCACCGCAGGCGTTCTTCATCCCGAACTCGCAGCTCAAGGCCTTGCGCCGTGAAGTGATCGAAGCCCTGACCGCTGCTCGCGTCGCCGCACACCCGCGTGGCAGCCGCAAGGCCGAAACCACGCCGCCGCCGGTGTACCCGGAGTCGCACCTGTCGTTCCTGGCCAACGTCTACAACCAGAAGGCGCGCGACTTCTATCACCGTCACGGCGTGAAGCTGATCGATGCGGCCTACGAGGCGCACGAAGAGGCTGGTGAAGTGCCGGTGATGATCACCAAGCACTGCCTGCGTTTCTCGTTCAACCTGTGCCCGAAACAGGCCAAAGGCGTGACCGGTGTGCGCACCAAGGTCGCGCCGATGCAGCTGATTCACGGCGACGAAGTGCTGACCCTGAAGTTCGACTGCAAGCCGTGTGAGATGCACATCATCGGCAAGATGAAAGGCCACATCCTCAACATGCCGCAACCGGGCAGTGTGGTCGGCCACATCAGCCCGGAAGACCTGCTGAAAACCATCCCGCGCGCGCCACACTGAGTGACGGGCGGGCGTGGCGCTACGGTGTCACGCCTGCGCGGGCTCGCGCTCCGCGAGTTCTTCGAGCAGGTCGGCTGACGGCACAAAGAACAATCCCCCGGTGACTGCGGTGCTGAAGTCCAGCAAACGGTCGTAGTTGCCGACGGGTTTGCCGACAAACATGTTCTCCAGCATCTGCTCGATCGGTTCCGGCGAACGCGCGTAACCGATGAAATAGGTGCCGAACTCGCCAGCCCCCGGACGACCGAACGGCATGTTGTCGCGCAGGATTTTCTGCTCCTGGCCGTCCTTGGTGATGGTGGTCAGGGCGCTGTGGGAATTGCTCGGCTTCAGTTCTTCACCGAGTTCGATGTCGGCCAGTTTGGTCCGGCCGATCACCTTCTCCTGAGCCTCCACGCTCAACGCATTCCAAGCGTCCATCTTGTGCAGGTACTTCTGCACCAGCACATAACTGCCGGATTCGAACGCCGGGTCTTCGTTGCCGATCAGGGTGAAATGGTCTGCCTTGCGGCCCACCGGGTTCTCGGTGCCATCGACAAAACCGATGATGCTGCGCATGTCGAAGTAGCGGAAACCCTGCACCTCATCCACCACCGTGATCGCGCCATTGAGTGCGCTGCACAGCTGCGTTGCCAGTTCGAAACACAGATCCATCTGGTCGGCACGGATGTGCAGCAGGATGTCGCCGGGCGTTGCGACGGCACGACGGCCCTCGACGCCGAACTCACGGAACGGATGCAGCGAGGCTGGGCGTGGGCTGCCGAACAGGGCGTCCCAGGCGCTGGCGCTAAAACCGCAGACACACGACAGGTTACCGCTGGGCACACGTTTGCCGACCGAGCGGGTAAGGGCGGCGATGTCGCCGCACCAGCCGCGTACCTGACTGGCGGCGTCGCTCCCGGGCAGCAGCGTGGCGACGATGAAGATCGCGCTGCTGGTGATCGGGTTGCAGATCGCTTGTGGCTCGGGAGTATCCATTGATGAGGTCATAGTCGGTTCCATATGCGCTGGGCGGGCAAGGTCGGCGCTCAGTATGAAACCAAAAACGTTTCATCGATATCTCAGAAGCGACCGAGTCGATAGGCATCCAGTGCCGGCAAGCCGGAGTTCGCTGAGGTTGATACCAGATGCGCGACCATCTCGGCAGTCACCGCCGCTTGAGTCAGCCCCAGATGCTGATGACCGAACGCGAGCAGTACCTTGCCGGCGCAGACCTTGTCGATGATCGGCAGCGAGTCCGGCAGCGACGGGCGAAAGCCCATCCACGGCGTCGCATCTTCAGCGTTCAAATCACGGCGAAACAAACCCTTGCTCAAACGATGCAACTGCCAGGCGCGTTCCATAAACGGCGGGCGCTCCAGACCGGCGAATTCGACGGTGCCGGCCAGGCGCAAGCCGCCGGCCATCGGCGTCATGATGAACTTGCGCTCCAGCGAGGTAACGGCGAACGGCAGTCGCTCGTGCTCGTGGGGCAGCATCAGGTGATAGCCGCGCTCGGTGTCCAGCGGCACGCGTTTACCGGTCAGTGCAGTGGTGAGTTTCGCTGAGTGCGCGCCACAGGCAATCAGCACCTGCCGTGCAGTAAAACGCCCCTGATCGGTGAGCAACGACACGCCATGCTCCTGTAACTGGCCGCCCTGAACCTCCTGCTCCAGGAACTGCACGCCGGCTGTTTTCGCCGCGCTCACCAGTTCACACACCACCCGGTAAGGGTCGAGAAAGTGCCCGGTGCGCGGGTAGAACAACCCGCCCTGAATCTGTTCGCTGAGCTGCGGCGCGCTTTCTCGCACGGCGCTGGCCGACCAGAAATCCACCGGCACCTGTTGCTGACGCATGCGCGCCTGCAAGGCGTCGATCGCTTGCCGCGACTCGGCGCGCTCGAACACCAGCAGCGAGCCGTCCTCCTTGAGCAGGTCGGGGCGGGCGATGCTCTGCAACAGGCGCTTCCAGGCATCGAGGCTGCTTTCGTTGAGCGCGCGCAGGCCGGCCACGGTGCGCTGAAACGGCGCCGGACGCAGGTTCAGCAACAATCGGCTGAACCACGGCACGGCGCGCGGCATGTACTTCCAGTCCAGGCGCAGCGGCCCCATCGGGTCCATCAGCATCGCTGGCAGACGCTTGAGGATCGACGCATCGGCAATCGGAAACACCTGCTCGGTGGCCAAGTGTCCGGCGTTGCCAAACGAGGCGCCATGACCGGGCGGCTGCTTGTCGATGACCACCACCCGCTGACCCTGACGCGCCAGCTGCAGGGCACAGGCGACGCCGATGATGCCGGCGCCGATCACCGCGATATCGGTGTTGTCTGCTTTGAGGTTGTCGGGCATGGTCAAGCTTCCCTCTGACCGTCGAGCAAGCGCCGCAATTGCAGCGGATTCGCTTGTTTCAGCGGCGGCGGCAACAGGCTGTCGGGGAAGTCCTGATAACACACCGGACGCAGGAAACGCAGAATCGCCGCCGTACCGACCGAGGTGCTGCGCGAGTCCGAGGTGGCCGGAAACGGCCCGCCATGCACCATCGCATCACACACCTCGACCCCGGTCGGCCAACCGTTGACCAGCAGGCGTCCAGCCTTGCGCTCCAGTGTCGGCAACAAGGCCCGGGCGCGATCCAGATCGGCGTCATCCAGGTGCAGGGTGGCGGTCAGTTGGCCTTCGAGGTGTTCGCAGACCTGACGGATTTCATCGTCGTTGGCGCACTGGACGATCAGTGATGCTGCACCAAAGATTTCACCTTGCAGGCGTGCGTCGGCGAGGAAGTCCTGCGCCGGAGTGACGAACAATTGCGCCTGACATTGGTTCGGCCCTTCAGCCGCGAGGCCGCTTGCCACGCGTTGCGCTTGCGGAAGCTCGGCCAGCGCGCCGACGCCAGTTTCATAGGCGCGGAAGATCCCCGGCGTGAGCATGGTCTGCGCGGGGCTGCGCTGGATCAGCTCGGCGGCCGCTGCGATGAAAGCGTCCAGTGCCATCCCCTGGCGAGCGATGACCAGCCCGGGATTGGTGCAGAACTGCCCGGCGCCCTGAGTCAGCGAGGCGACAAAACCCTGCGCCAACGCCTCACCGCGTGCGGCAAGCGCTGCGGGAAACAGCAGCACCGGATTGATCGAACTCATTTCCGCGTACACCGGAATCGGCTCTGGCCGTGCCAGCGCCGCTTGGCTCAGGGCGAGACCGCCACTGCGCGAGCCGGTGAAGCCCACCGCCTTGATGCGCGGATCGCGAACCAGGGCGATGCCGACCTCATTGCCCGAACCGAATAGCAGCGAGAACACGCCGTCGGGCAAACCCGATTTTTTCACTGCACGCGTCAGCGCCTGGCCCACCAGTTCACTGGTGCCGGGATGCGCGCTGTGCGCCTTGACGATCACCGGGCAACCGGCGGCGAGTGCCGAAGCGGTGTCGCCGCCGGCCACCGAGAACGCCAGCGGAAAGTTGCTGGCGCCGAACACGGCCACTGGCCCCAGCGCGATCTGCCGCTGGCGCAAATCAGAACGTGGCAGCGGCTGGCGCTGGGGTTGTGATTGATCGACGCGAACGTCCAGCCACTCGCCAGCACGCACTGTGCGGGCAAAGGTGCGCAGTTGCCCGCAGGTGCGTCCGCGTTCGCCCTGGATACGGGCGCGTGGCAGGCCGGTTTCGGCCACGGCACGGTCGATCAGCGCATCGCCAAGGGCTTCGATCTCATTGGCGATGGTTTCGAGAAATTCGGCGCGAGCGTTGAGGGAGGTCTCGCGATAACGATCAAACGCTTGCCACGCCAGTGTGCAGGCCTGTTCGACATGCTCGCTGCTGCCCCCGGCATAGGCCGGTTCCAGCACCGCGTCAGTGGCGGGATTGATCGCGCGGATCGCTTCACGGCTGCCGGCAATGGCTTGGCCGCCGATCAGCATGTGGCCTGTCAGAGTCATGGCGCTTCCTTGATAAAAAAGGTGAAGCCCCGGCACCAAACCGGGGCAGGGACTGCGGTCAGGCGAGGTTCTGTTCGGCGGACCAGTTTTTGTACCACTGGCGGAACAGCGCGTACTGGGTCTCGGCGTAACGGCGCTGGGCGTCGCTCAAAGCGTCGGTTTCGTTGAAGTGCAGGGCGTATTCGCGGTCGCCGTTGAGCACCATCAGGTGCTTGTAATACAGCACCAGATCGCAGCCCTCATCGAACGACGACAGCACTGCCAGCGCCGCTTCCAGTTCGCGCGCCAGACGTCGGGCCTTGGCATCGCCCTTGGCCGCTTGCTTGCTCAGCGCCACCAGTTGCAGCACTTCGCGGGGCAGGGCGTTGCCGATGCCGGTGATCGCGCCAGTGGCGTTGCAGTTGACGAAACCGTGCACCACTTGCGTATCGACACCGACCATCAGGGTCACGGCATCGTCCTGCGAGGTGATGTTCTCGGCGGCGTAGCGCAAATCGGCGCCACCGCCGAACTCCTTGAAGCCGATCAGGTTCGGGTGTTCACGGCGCAGTTCGAAGAACAGCTCGGCGCGGGTGGCGAAGCCGTAGTAGGGGCTGTTGTAGATCACTGCCGGCAGGTTCGGCGCGGCGTTGAGGATCGCGGCGAAGTGAGCTTTTTGCGCGGTGGCCGAGGCACCACGGGACAAGACGCGCGGAATCACCATCAGGCCATGGGCGCCGACTTTCGCCGCGTGTGCAGCGTGGGATACCGCTTCACGGCTGTTGACCGCGCCAGTGCCGACGATGGTCGGAACCCCGGCGGCCACCAGACGCGCCACGCCTTCCTGACGCTCGGCCTCGGTCAGCAGCGGCCAGTCGCCCATCGAGCCGCAGTAGACGACGGCGCTCATGCCGATATCGATCAGCTCGCGACCCTTGGCCACCAGGGCGTCGAAGTCGGGTTTACGCGCGGCGGTGCACGGGGTCATCAGCGCGGGAATGCAGCCAGTGAAGATGTTATCGCTCATTGTTGTAGCTCCTCGGGACATTCATTCGGATCGGTAGAAAAGCGGGGCACTCAGATGCCCCACGCGAAAGGGTCCTGCTCGTCGATCAGCAGAGTGGCGTCGGCGGTCATGTAGGCGCGGCCGGTAATGAACGGGCGCACGCGCTTGCCATGCCATTCGAAGCGGCCTTCGAACTGGCTGCCGGTGATGCTGGCCTGGGTCCAGACCTGGCCTTCGGCGAGTTTGCCGTCGGCGGCGAGGCAAGCGAGTTTGGCGCTGGTGCCGGTGCCGCAGGGCGAGCGGTCGTAGGCCTTGCCCGGGCACATGACGAAGTTGCGGCTGTCAGCCTTGGGGTCGTCGGCAAACAGCTCGACGTGGTCGATCAGCGCGCCGTCCTCACCGTGAATGCCTTGGGCTTCCAGAGCCTTGAGCATCGCCCAGGTGTAATCGGTGAGGGCTTCGACGTTGCTCATCTGCAGGTCCTGGCCGTGCTCGGAGACGAGGAAAAACCAGTTGCCGCCCCAGGCGATATCGCCGACCACGCGACCGTAACCGGGCACGTCCACCGGCACCTGTTTGCGGTAGCGCCAGGCCGGGACGTTGCCCAGGGTTACCGCGCCGTCCTCGTGCAGGGTGGCGCTGACCGGGCCGACCGGGGTGTCGATCTTGTGCACGCCCGGTTCGATGCGGCCCAGGTAATGCAGCGAGTTGACCAGGCCGATGGTGCCGTGGCCGCACATGCCGAGATAGCCGGCGTTGTTGAAGAAGATCACCCCGCAGGTGGCATCCGGCGAGACCGGCGCGCAGTACAGCGCGCCGACCAGCACGTCGTTGCCACGCGGTTCGAGCAGGCAGGCGCGGCGCCATTGATCGTGGCTTTCGCGCAGGGCGTCGCGCTGCTCGGCGATGCTGTTGCCGGGCAGCTCGGGGAAGCCTTTCATCACCAGGCGCGTGGGTTCACCGCCGGTATGGGAATCGATGATGTGCAGTCGTTTCATGAACGGGTCCCTTCAATCAAAGTCAGGCGTGAGCAGGGCGCTGGCCCTGTGCCGAATGGGTGGAGGATTCAGCGGCTTCGCTTTCGTCGTCTTCGGTTTCCAGACGAATCAGGTGTGCCGGTACGCCGGTGGCGGCGCCCCAGTAGTAGATGCCCAGCGCGCAGACCGCGACGATCACGGTGTCGAACGGATGGCTGAGTACGCCGATACCGCCGAAGCTGCCGAGTTTGGAGAGGACGATGGTCACCGCGTAGAAGCCGATCAGCCACGCCGACGAGCGAACTTGCTGGCCGAGGTTCAAGTGCGCGGTCGGCACCATGCGCCCGCACAACAGATAGATGACGAACATCAGGATCTGCAAACCGAGCAACCACGACACGGTGCCCCAGCCCGACCAGTAGACGATCAGCGCGGCGATGATGAACGACAGCGGCCCGAGCACACGCATGCCCTTGACCCGGAACGGACGCGGCATGTCCGGCGCGTTGCGGCGCAGTGCGGCCACCGTCACCGGAGCCACCGCATAGCTCAACACCAGCGCGGCGGAGACCACATTGATCAGCGCTTCCCACGACGGGAACGGCAGGGTCCAGAACACCGACAGGCCAAAGGTCAGCCACAGCGCCGGGCGCGGAATGCCGGATTTTTCATCGATGCGGGTGAAGATCTTGAAAAAGGTCCCGGTCTGCGCCCAGCCGTAGATCACCCGTGGCGTGGCATTCATGTAGATGTTGCCGCAGCCGCTGGGCGAGATCACCGCGTCGGCCACCACCAGATACGCCAGCCAGCCGACGCCCAGTGCCAGGGCGATGTCGCGATACGGCAGGGCCAGTTCCTTGGCGACGCCGGCCCAGCCATTGGCGAGCATTTCGGTCGGAATGCCACCGAGGAAAGCGGTTTGCAGCAACACGTAAATCGCGGTGGACAGCAGCACCGAAAGGATCAGCGCAATCGGAATCGTGCGTTGCGGGTTCTTCACTTCGCTGGCCACGGAAATGATCGGCGTCAGGCCCAGATAAGCGAAGATCACCCCGCCGGCCGACACGGCCATTTCGATGCCGGACAGGCCGAACGGCGCAAAGCCGTGCACCTGGAAGTTGGCCGGTTTGAAGAAGGTGAACAGCACGCCGATCACCAGCAGCGGCACGATGAACTTGAACACGCTGACCAGATTGTTGGCCATGGCGAAGGTCTTCACGCTGCGGTAGTTGAGCAGGAAAAACAGGCACAACAGCCCGAACTGCACGAACCAGCCAAGCACGGTCGGGTCGCTGGAGCCGACCTTGGTCAACTCGGGAAACCACGCTGCCGCATATTGCCGCGAGGCAACCACTTCGATCGCCACCAGACTGGAAAACGCGATCAGGGTGATGAAGCCCATCAGGTAGCCGAGCAGCGGGCCGTGGGAGTAAACCGGGTAGCGCACCACACCGCCGGCACGGGGCAGTGCGGCGCCCAGTTCGCAGTAGACGATGCCCAGCAGCAACACGGCGAAACCGCCGAGCAACCAGGAAAAGATCCCTGCCGGGCCGGCGATGGCCGACACGTGACTGGCCGCGAACAACCAGCCCGAACCGAAGATCGCCCCCAGTCCGATGAACGTGAGGTCTATCAGTGAAAGTTGTTTCTTGAACTTGCCTTGGCCTGTCATAGCGTCGCCTTCTTGTTGGTTGTTGGAGGGGCGTGCAGTGGCGCTACAGTGAACTCATCAGGCGATGCGCGATTGATGTTTTTTGCCGGTGACGATGACGAAATCAGCACAATGGCCAACGGCAAAGGCCCGGCTCGACAGGCTGTCGGCCATCGGGCAATCTGCGCGCAAGCCAATGCGCACCGTGGGGAGTGACAGTCATGACGCAGAACGCGTTTGCGATCCTGAGCCAGCAGAACGAGGCGAGCCGACCGCAGAGCCTCGACGATCTGCTCGCCAGCATGGCGCTGCTGTTGCCCATGCTCGACGTGATTCCCAACGCGGCGATCTTCATCAAGGATCTGCAGGCGCGCTATGTCATGGCCAACCAGACGCTGGTGCAGCGCTGCGGTTTGAAAGACCTGCGACCGTTACTGGGCAAGACCAGCGCCGAGGTGTTTCCGGCGCAATTGGGGCCGGGCTATACCGAGCAGGATCGGCGGGTGCTGGAAGAAGGGTTTGTGTTGGAGGATCAGTTGGAGCTGCATCTGTACGGCAGCCGCGAACCGGGTTGGTGCCTGACGCACAAGCGCCCGCTGTACAACCGGGATAATCGGATCATTGGCCTGGCGGGAATTTCCGTCGACCTGCAAACCGCCAGCGAAACCCATCCGGCGTATCAGCGCCTGGCGGCGGTGGATGAATACATTCGGGCGAATTTCAATCGCCGGGTCAGCCTCGGCGAACTGACGCGCATCGCCGGGATTTCAGTGGCGCAACTGGAACGTTACTGCAAGCGCGTGTTCCACCTGACGCCGCGCCAGATGATCCAGAAAGTCCGTCTTGAGCATGCGCATCGGCTGTTGCACGGCGAGTTGCCGATCACCGAAGTGGCGCTGCAGTGCGGCTATACCGACCACAGCGCATTCACCCGGCAGTTCAAGGCGTCGACCGGATTTACCCCGCGCCAGTATCGGTTGGCGACGGCGCAGTGATGGCGCCTGTCAGGCCTTGACCCAGCGCTGCCGGCTCCACGCACTCAGCGAATCCACGCCCAGCACCAGAATCAGCATCGCCAGAATCACCGTACTCGCCTGCGCTTCCTGAAACAGGCTCAGGCTGACATACAGCATCTGCCCCAAACCACCGGCACCGACAAACCCCAGCACACTGGCCATGCGAATGTTGTTTTCCCAGCGATACAGGCAATACGCGAGCAATTGCGGAGCGAGGTTGGGCAGGGTGCCGTAGCAGAACGCGAGCACCGGGTTGCCGCCCTGCAAGCGGATCGCTTCGGCAGGTTCCGGCGGGGTGTTTTCCAGCGCTTCGGCGAACAGCCGGCCGAGCACGCCGGTGGTGTGCAGCGCCAGCGCGAGGGTGCCGGCGTTCGGGCCGAGGCCGGCGGCGAGCACCATCAGCGCCGCCCACACCAGTTCCGGAATCGCCCGCAGGCCGTTGAGCAGCAGGCGCGAAGCGCTTTGCAACGGCCAGCCGAAACGCCCGGCCGCGGGCAGCGCGAGGAGAATGCCGAACACCGCCGCGAGCAGGGTGCCGAGGGCCGACATGGCGAGGGTTTCCAGCGAGCCCTTGAGGATCGCCTGCAAATGCGTGGCGCTCAGGTCCGGGCTGAGAAAGCGCTGCGCGTAGGCACCCATCTGCTTGAGGCTGGTGGCGCTGCCCAGTTCACCGAGATCGAGTTCGAGGTAACCGAACGAGGCGATGACTGCGACGCCAATGCCAACGATCAGCAACAGATTGATCAGGCGATTCATGTCAGCCTCCAGCGCAGCAGGCGGCTAAGTTGGTCGGCACCGAGCACCAGAATCAGGAACGTCAGCAACATGCTCGCCACTTCACCGCTGGCGAACATGCGCAGTGACAGGTCGATCTGTTGGCCGAGGCCTCCGGCGCCGACAAACCCCATCACCACCGACGCACGAATCGCGCACTCCCAGCGATACACCGTGTACGACAGCAGCTCGGCCGCGACATTCGGCAGAATCCCGTAGGCGAACGCCGCGAGTCGTCCGCTGCCGGCCTGCATCAACGCGTGCGCCGGGCGTTGGTCGGTGGATTCGAAAATTTCCGCGTAGACCTTGCCGAGCATGCCGCTGTAGGTGATGGCGATCGCCAGCACACCGGCTGCCGGGCCGAGACCTACGGCACGCACAAATAGTAGCGCCCAGACGATCTCCGGCACGCTGCGCAAGAAGATCAGCAGGCCGCGTACCGGCCAGCGCAGCAAGCGCCCGACCCGACTGGGAATGCCGCCGCGGGACGCGGCGGACAACGACAGTGCGCGGCTGGCAATCAGGCTCGCCGGCACCGCCAGCAGCAGCGCCAGAGCCATGCCGGCGGTGGCGATGGCCAGGGTTTGCAGGGTGGCTTTGAACAGCAACTGAAGAAAATCGTGGTCATGCGCCGGTGGCCAGAATCCGGAGATGAAACGGCCCATTTCGGTCTGGCTGTCGCTGTGCAGCAACACCCCCAGATCCAGTTCGCTGAGCTGGATGCCCGGCCACAGCAAGGCCAGCGCCAGCAGGGTCAGCAGTAATCGCGGCGCGGCGGCCGGGTCGCGTGAATCAGCCCTCAGCATCGCGGGATCTGCACAATCAGCGGCGCACTGGGCGTCGTCGGGCTTTGCAATTGCTCGTTGGCGTACAGCGTGTCGAGCATTTCGCGGCTGACCTGTTCGGCAGGGCTGTCAAACAGGATCTGGCCGTCGCGCAGGCCGATGACCCGCGGGAAATGTGCCAGCGCCAGTTCCACCGCGTGCAGGCTCGCCACCAGTGTGACGTTGTGCGCCCGCGCGTGCTGCGCGAGGATCGACAGGGTGTGCCCGGCGAGCACCGGGTCCATCGCCGACACCGGTTCGTCCGCCAGCAGAACCTCCGGCGCCTGATACAGCACCCGGGCGATGCCTACGCGCTGCAATTGGCCGCCGGACAATTGCTGGCAGTAAGCGAAGAGTTTGTCGCCCAGATCCAACCGGGCGAGGGCCGCACGGGCGCCGGGAATGTCCGTGGGATGCAGCAGATTCAGCAGGCTTTTGCCCAGGCTCCACTGCCCGAGTTTGCCGGCCAGCACCGCCGTCACCACCCGTTGGCGCGGCGGCAGCGGCGGTGCTTGGTGAACCAGGCCGATGCGCGCACGCAGGCGTTGCCGTTGATGGGCGGATAGGTGCCAGGGACGCTCGCCCAGCACCTCGATTTCACCGCTGCTGGGGCGCAACGCGGTGGCCAGCAGATTCAACAGACTCGACTTGCCAGCCCCGGAAGGGCCGATGATCGCTACCTGTTCACCCACGCCAATCTGCAGGTCAACGCCGCGTAACGCGTCGACCCCGTTGGCGTGGTGCAGGCTGGCGTGTTTGAGGCTCAGGGTCATTTCAGCAGGTCGGCAGCGCGAGCGGCTTCCTCGATGCCCTTGTAGTTCTCGGGTTTGGTGTCGATGAAGCGGCTGGCCGCCTGCAGATCAAGAATCTTCTTCTGCTCAGGGTTGGCCGGATCGAGGTCGAGGAAGGCTTTCTTGATCTTCGCCGCCAGCGCCGGGTCGAGGGTGCCGCGCACGGTCCAGTTGTAATCGAAGTAGGCCGGGGTGGTGGCGAACACGTGGACTTTGCTGGTATCGACCTTGCCGGCATCCACCAGTTTCTGCCAGACGCTGGCATTCAGCACACCTGCGTCGACTTTACCGGCCTGGACCCAGGCCACGGTGGCGTCATGCGCGCCGGAGTAGGCGACGCGGCTGAAATAGGCCTCAGGCTTGATGTTGTCGTTCTTCAGCATGAAATAACGCGGCATCAGGCTGCCGGACGTCGACGACACCGAGCCGAAAGCGAAGGTCTTGCCCTTGAGGTCGGCCAAACTCTTCACGTTCGGGTCGGCGGTGATGAACTTGCTGGTGAACTGCGCATCCTGCTCACGCTGCACCAGCGGGATAACCGGGGTGGTGGCGTCGGTCTTCAGGCGCGCCTGAACAAAAGTGAAACCGCCCAGCCAGGCCATGTCGAGGCGATCGGTCGCCAGCGCTTCAACCACCGCCGGATAGTCGGCCACGGGAACGAACTGCACTTTCATGCCCAACTGCTGCTCCAGATACGCCCCCAGCGGCTCGAACTTGCGCAGCAATTCGGTCGGGGCTTCATCGGGAATCGCGCTGACCCGCAACACATCGGCGGCATGCGCCACCAGAGCAGAAAAAGACAGGGCCAGACCAGCAGTCAGTGCCAGGGTTCGTTTGAGCATGGAAATCTCCGTTTCATGAGCGTCGCATTCTAAGTGCCAGGGCGCGAGGTGTCGCGCTCGGGCGCTCAATCAGGTTAGACGAAACGGCGAGGTTATACGCAGCCGGGCAGTCAAAGGCCAGCGCGGGTATCCGGGGATGTTTTGCTCCACGTTTCATGCCGGCGGTTGGGGCTGAGATGCAACAACTGATTCAGGATCGCTCGGTGCCGCTTTGGCGGTCGCTGATGCGCTGTCGGGTGTCTTGGTCGATCAGCTCGCGCAGGGTGGCGAAAACCGGGTCGGCGCTGGTGTATTTCTTGCCGTAGCCCAGATTGAAACCGTAATCGAAATCCGCCGGGTTCAAACCTTGATTGTGCTGCAACAAGGTCTCCAGCTTATCCAGTGCCTTGACCGCTTTGGCTTCGGCGGACTGCGCATTTTCGTAGTCGTCCCACAGCGCCAGAATCTCGTTGCGCAGTGCTTCATCGAGCGACCGGGTCAGCAGCAGAAGGTCGTTGCGCTCCTGTTCGCCCTTGTCGGGGAACGCGGCCTGATTGACCGCAGGAATATCGCCATTGATGGCTTCGCCCAAATCGTGAATCACGCACATCCTCAGGACTTTGAGCAGGTCGAGGCCGGCCAGTTGATCGGCGAAGACAATCGCCACCAGGCACAGGCGCCAGCTGTGTTCGGCGGTGCTTTCGGTGCGGCCGCTGGAGGTGTGCGCGCTGCGCAGGACGTCCTTGAGTTTTTCTGCTTCGCGCAGAAATTCAAGGCGGCCCTTGATGATTTCGAGGTTCATGTGTCTGCCTGGCTGAATACGCCGAAAAGCTCAGCCTAGAACTGAAGACACTTGGCGTCCACGCATAAAATATGCGTTCAGAGGGTTTCCACCAGACGCGCGGCGCTACCGTCAGACAGCGCAATGCGCGTCCAGCGGCACAGGCTGGGACGAATCGGCACTAGGTCGGAGGCATTGCTGCCGGTGCTGAATTCCACGGCCGGCGGCGCCTGAATCTCGTGCCAGCCACGGCTCGTCAGGGCCGACTCGCTAAGCACAATTTCCGGCGTTGCGAAGCGCCACAGCGACTGTCCCAGCAACGTACTCAAGGGGTGGGTGAACTCGGCAGCACGCGCAGGAGAGCAGGCCAGCAAACGGTGGGTGAGGTCGCAGATCAGGTGCATCGGCCGCTGACTTTCCCCGATCAGACGCGCCAATACCTGATCGGCCGCGCTGTCCAGGCGCGCAGCCAGCAAGCGCTCCAGCTGTTGCTGTGTGGCAGGCTCCATCGCCTGCACACCGCTTTCCCAGCGAGAAATGGTCGACTGGGTGACGTTGAACAACTGCGCCGCATGCGTCTGTTTGACGCGATGCAGCAGGCGCCAGCGTCGCAAGGCGATACCGGGCAGGGCGGGCTTCAATAGAAGGTCTGACATGGCGGTTGTAGAAAATGGGTAGGCGGGCCGGACAGTCTGAAGACTGCCGACCCCCGGTGCAAATCCGCCAGACGATCAGGCCGTTTCGCGCAGCCTGGCGATTACCTTGATCTCGAACTGAAACCCGGCCAGCCAGGTCACGCCCACCGCAGTGATCGTCGGATACGGTGCGCTGCCCCAGAACTCCGGCACTACTTCCCAGATGGTTTCGAAGGTCGATTGCGGATCGACCATGAACACCGTGACGTCGACCGCGTCAGCGAAGCTGCAACCGGCGGCGTCGAGAATCGCATTGAGGTTGTTGAAGGCCAGGCGCACCTGGTCCTGCAGATCCGGCTCGGGCGAACCATCTTCACGGCTGCCGACTTGTCCCGAGACGAACAGGAAGCCGTTGGAACGAATCGCCGGCGAATAGCGATGACGCTCGTAAAGCGCATGGCGGGCTGGCGGGAAAACGACGTCGCGCTGGGTCATGGGTGTCTCCATCATTGTTTGGTCATTGACGATGGGGTGACTTTAGGTACTTGCGCAGCCGCGATAAACGCGCAACCTTGGCGTTCACTGTTTGCAAAATCCAAACAATCCGAGGGCGAAAAGTGGACCGTTTTGATGCAATGCAGGCGTTCGCCCGGGTGGTCGAGGCGGGGAGTTTCACCAAGGCTGCCGAGACCTTGCACATGAGCAAGACCACCGTGACGCAACTGGTGCAGCAACTGGAGGCACGGCTGCGGGTCAAGTTGCTCAACCGCACCACACGCAAGGTCAACGTCACTGCCGATGGCGCGATTTACTACGAGCGAGTGATCAAGTTATTGGCCGATATGGACGACGCTGAAACCAGTCTGTCCGGCGCCTCGGCGTTACCCCGAGGGCGCTTACGCGTCGATGTGCCAAGTCCGCTGGCGAGGCTGATCCTGATGCCGGCGTTGCCTGAGTTTCACGCGCGTTACCCGGATATTCAGATCGACATGGGCGTCAGCGACCGCATCGTCGACATCATCGATGAGAACGTCGATTGCGTGGTGCGCGGCGGCGAATTGCTCGATCAGTCACTGATGGCGCGGCGGGTTGCCGATCTTCAGCTTGGGGTCTTCGCCGCGCCGAGTTATCTGGCCCGCGCCGGCACGCCGCTGCATCCACGGGAGCTGGAAGACTCGCATCATCGGGTGGTCGGCTTTCTCTGGGCGCGCACCGGCAAACCGGTGCCATACGCCTTGCACCGTGACAGCGAACACCTGCAGGTCAAGGGGCGTCACGTACTGGCGGTCGATGACGGCAATGCCTACCTCGCGGCAGGTCTGGCCGGCATGGGCGTGCTGTGGTTACCCAGGTACATGTCGGACGCACATCAGGCCCGGGGTGAGTTGGTGCCGCTGTTCGAGGACTGGCAACTCGAACCGATGCCGCTTTATGTGGCATATCCGCCGAACCGGCATGTCAGCCTGAAACTGCGGGTGTTCATCGACTGGATCATCGAGCTGATGGCGCAGCATGCACCGGTCATCGAGCGCCGAGGTTTTTGATCAGCCACTCGCTGAAGCATCGCGCCATCGGGTCATTCTCGCTGTCGCGATGCGTCAGCAGCGCCCAGTTCGGGCCACGAATGGTTTGCTCGACCAAGGGTTGCAGCAACCCGTTTTCCTGCGCCTGACGGCTGAGCAACTGACTGACCAGCGCAATCCCCAACCCCGCCGCAGCGGCATCGAGCAACAAGCCCGGATCGGAAAAATTCAGCCCCTGATCCTGCTGCCCGACATCGACGCCGGCCTCCACCGCCCAGTGGCTCCAATCCATTTCCCGTTCACCGTGCAGGGTGGTGCGCTGCGCGGCAGGTTGCGCCAACACGCTGGGATGACACGCCGGAAACAGGCGGTCGGCATGCAGCACCTTGAAGCTGCATTCGGCCTGGGAGCTGATGTCGTCGCGCACCGCCAGATCGATGGTTTGCGTGGCCATGTCCGGCACTTCATCGGTGCTGAAAATCCACAGATCGACCTGCGGATGCTGGCGCCGAAAATCCGCCAGACGCGGCAGCAGCCAGTGCCGGGCAAACGCCGGCGTGGTGTTGAGCACCAGTTGATTCGGCTTCTGATATTGCCCCAGACGACGGATGCCGACCGCCAGTTGCTGCAGCATCGCCTGCGTGGTGCTGAGCAGATCGTGGCCGGCA
This sequence comes from Pseudomonas sp. MWU12-2020, assembly GCF_023100605.1. NCBI lineage: Bacteria > Pseudomonadati > Pseudomonadota > Gammaproteobacteria > Pseudomonadales > Pseudomonadaceae > Pseudomonas > Pseudomonas sp. MWU12-2020. The sequence continues at coordinate 71,625 of NZ_JALMEX010000015.1, read as the reverse complement.
TCGGTCAGCGCGACGCTGCGACCGCTGCGAAAGAACAGCGGCTGTTCGAGGTACGCCTCGAGGCTGCGGATCTGCTGGCTGATCGCCGATTGGGTGAGGCTCAGCTCATCGGCGGCCTTGTGAAAACTGCCGAGGCGCGCAGCCGCTTCGAAGCCGCGCAGGGAGCTGAGCGGCGGCCAGTGCTTGAGCATATCGATAAGTTCCTCTAATCAGTTGTGTGCTAAATCCATCGTTTGTTGGCGCGGTTTCAGCTCAGTAGCATTCACCTCAAGCCAAATCACGGCAATTTCCATTGAACACAATGGCTTAATCGAGAGGTGCTTGTCATGCCGCGCAACGAGAATAACAACAACGCTTGGATGATGCCTGCCGAATGGGTGACGCATGCCGCGACGTGGATGGTCTGGCCGCATAACCAGGCGCTGTGGGAATCGGGATGGCGCGTGACCTTGCCGCTGGTGCAAGAGGATTTCGCCCGGGTCGCCAACGCCATCGCACGCTTCGAACCGGTGAAAATGGTCGTTGATCCGTCGGCGCTAGCGAGCGCCAAAGCCCTGTGCGGGCCGAACATCGAGCTGATCCCGCTGGCGGTCAACGACAGTTGGTACCGCGACTCTGGCCCGAGCTTCGTCTGCCACCCGCAACAAGGGCTGGCCGGTGTCAGTTGGCGCTTCAACGCCTGGGGCGGCAAGTCGGCGCATGAGCTGGACGAAAGCCTCGCGCGGCGCGCACTCAATCATCTGGGGCTGGAATGCTTCGGTACACCGTTGAGCAACGAGGGCGGGGCGATTCATGTCGACGGCGAGGGCACGCTGATCACCACTGAGTCGGTGCTGCTCAACCCCAATCGCAACCCGGGGATCGGCAAGGTCGAGATGGAAGAAATCTTCAGCCGTCTATTGGGCGTGAAGAAAACCATCTGGTTGCCGGGCGATCCGGATTACGTCACCGGCGACATGACCGACGGCCACGTCGATGGTGTCTGCGCCTTCGCCCGTCCCGGCGTGTTGCTGGTGGATGCGACGCATGATCAGAGTTCGGTGTACGCCGAAGTGGTGCGGGAAAATCGCCGCGCATTGGAGTTGGCGACCGACGCCCAAGGGCGCAAGTTCGAGCTGATCGAACTGTTCGAAGCCAGCGAAGCGGTGGACAGCGAAGCCGAAGTGTTCTGCGCCTCGTACACCAATTTCTACATCGCCAACGGCGCGATCATCATGCCGGCCTACGGCATCGAGGCCGACGAGGTGGCGGCCAAAGTGCTGGCGCAGGCGTTCCCCGGACGCGAAGTGGTGCCGGTGCGCATCAATCATCTGGCCCATGGCGGCGGCGGGGTGCATTGCATCACCCAGCAGCAGCCCGCCTGGCCGGTGGAGGGTTGAGCGATGAGCCATCTGACCATCGCCACCACCCAGATGCCGTGCACCTGGGATCTGCCGCGTAATCTCGATCAGGCCGAGCAACTGGTGCGTGAGGCGGCCGCGCAGGGCGCGCAGGTGATCCTGTTGCAGGAGCTGTTCGCCACGCCGTATTTCTGCATCGAACAGAGCCACAAGCATCTGGCGCTGGCCGAGGAATACCGCGACAGCCGCGTGCTGCAGCGTTTCGCTGCGCTGGCCAAAGAGCTGGGCGTGGTGTTGCCGCTGAGCTGGTTCGAGAGGGCCGGCAACGCCTTCTTCAATTCGTTGAGCGTGGCCGATGCCGACGGGCGTCTGTCGGGGGTGTATCGCAAGACCCACATCCCCAACGCCATCGGTTATCAGGAGAAGGAATATTTCAGCCCCGGCGACAGCGGTTTCCGAGTTTGGGACACCGCGTTCGGTCGCCTCGGCGTGGGTATCTGCTGGGATCAGTGGTTTCCCGAGACTGCGCGTTGTCTGGCGTTGATGGGCGCTGAAGTGTTGCTGTTCCCCACGGCCATTGGCTCTGAGCCGGGATGCACGGGGCTGGATTCCCGCGATCACTGGCAGATGACCATGCGCGGTCATGCTGCCGCCAATCTGCTGCCGGTGGCGGCGGCCAACCGGGTCGGGCGAGAAGTGGCAACCACCGATTCGTCGCTGCAAATGAGCTTCTACGGCTCGTCGTTTATCAGCGATCACAAAGGCCAGTTGCTCGCCGAAGCCGATCGCGACAGCAGCGGCGTGCTGGTGCACCGCCTCGATCTCGACGCGATGCGCGAAGAGCGCCTGAGCTGGGGCATCTACCGCGACCGCCGGCCGGACATGTACGGCGCGCTGCTCAGTCAGGACGGCCGCCACCTCCATGCACGCTGGAACACTCAAGGGGTTTGAACATGGCTACGCACCACAAAAGACTGCTGGGCGCGCTGGGTCTGGCGCTGACATGCGTGATCCCGTCGCTGCACGCCGAGGACAAAACCCTGCGGCTGTACAACTGGGCCGATTATTTTGCCGAAGACACCCTCAGCCGCTTTACCGCGGAAACCGGGATCAAGGTGATTTACGACGTCATGGACGGCAGTGAAACCCTCGAAGCGAAGATGCTCTCTGGTGGCAGCGGCTATGACCTGATCTTCCCCGGCGACACCGTCGCCGAGCGCCTGATGCGGGCCGGCAGCCTGTTGCCGCTGGATCAATCGAAGCTGACGGCGCTGGCCGACATCGAACCCGGTTTGCAGAAATTGCGCAGCCATTACGAACACTCCAGCCAGGCCACCGTGCCCTACACCTGGGGCACCATCGGCCTGACGTACAACGCGGCGCAGATCCAGCAGCGCATGGCCGACGCACCGGTCAACAGCCTGGACATGCTGTTCAAACCGGAGCTGGCGGCGAAGTTCGCCGACTGTGGAATTTCGCTGATCGACTCGCCGGATGAAGTGCTGGCAGTGGTGCTCAATTATCTGGGCCGCGATCCGCGCAGCGCGAAACCGGCGGATCTGGCAGCGGCCAGTGAGGTGCTGATGAAGCTGCGGCCTTACGTGCGCAAGTTCCAGTCGCAACCGGTGACCGATCTGGTCAACGGCAACCTGTGCCTGTCGCTGGGTTACAGCGGTGACATGACCCAGGCCCAGCGCACCTCGGACAGCGCCGGCAAGACCACCCGATTCGAATACCGCATCCCCCGCGAGGGCACCACGGTGTGGATGGACACGATGGCGATTCCGGTCGATGCGAAACACCCGGAATACGCCTACGCGTTCATCAACTTTGTGATGCGCCCGCAGAACATGGCGGCGATCAGTAACTTCACCGGTTACCCGACTTCCAACGTCAAGGCGCGGGCCAGCGTCGATGCGGCGATGCGCAACAACCGGGACATCTACCTCGATGAGGTGACCTACGCTCGATTGATCCCGGGCAAGGACATTCCTCAGGCCGATATGCGTGCACGGATGCGCACCTGGACCAAATTCAAAACCGCCACTCAGCCATGATTCAACCGCCGGCGCCCGGTCGCCGGCCCTTTTCAGGAAAACCAGATATGTCGACGCGTCGAGAGTTCATCAAACAGGTATCAGTCGCCGCAGGTGTCAGCGCCGCGGTCATGGGCCTTGGCCTGACGCCGGGCAAATTGCTGGCGGCCAGCGCGGGGGATTGGTTCATGCCGGACGAGGGCGACAAGCACGAGCGCGCCTTCATCGCTTTCGGCGCACAGGATGCGATCTGGGAAGATTTCACCGCGGATGTGCAGGCTGCGCTGGGCCGCATCGCCCGCACCATCGCCCGTTATGAACCGCTCACGGTGTTCTGTCGCAGCGGCGAACGCAGCCTCGCCGAAGAGTATTGCGGCACCCGCAACGTCACCTACGTGACCGCCGCGCTCGACGACATCTGGATACGTGACATCGGCGCCAATTTTGTCATCGACGACAGGGGCGGACTCGGCGCCGTGGACTTCAATTTCAACGGTTGGGGCGACAAGCAGCGGCACAGCAAGGATGCAAAAATCGCCGCGCGAGTGGCCGCCGACGCACAGGCGACTTACCTGCGCAGCGAGCTGGTGGGCGAGGGCGGCGGCATTGAAGTCGACGGTCACGGCACCGGGATCATGACCGAGAGCAGCTGGATCAACAGCAACCGCAATCCGGGCTGGAGCAAGGCCGAGGTCGAAGCTGAATTGAAGGCGCGTCTGGGTCTGCGCAAAATCATCTGGCTGCCGGGGATCAAGGGCAAGGACATCACCGACGCTCACGTCGATTTCTATGCGCGGTTCATCAAGCCCGGTGTGGTGATCGCCAACCTCGACAGCGACCCTGAATCCTACGATCACCAGGTCACGCTGGCGCACCTGGAGATTCTCAAGAAAGCCACCGACGCTGATGGTCGCAAACTGCAGATCCACACGATTTCGCCGCCGCTCAAGCCGCGCAAAAGCAAGTTCAATCAGAACAACCCGGATTTCGCTGCCGGTTACATCAACTACTTTGTGATCAACGGCGCGATCATCGCCCCGGAATTCGGCGACAAGGCAGCCGACCAGAAGGCTTACGACCTGCTGTCGAAGCTGTATCCGGAGCGCAAAGTCGAGTTGCTGAACATCGATGCGATTGCTGCCGGTGGCGGCGGGATTCACTGCGTGACCAGTCATCAGCCGCAAGCGTGATTGACTCTTTGGCCCGGCAAGCCAACTATCGGCGGATAACAACATGACCGATGGGCCAGACCTTGATCGAACGACGTCAATTCAGCGGAGGCATGAAGGGCAAAAACCTCCGCTATCTGAATGAGCAAGCCGCCGAGACCCGCATCACCCGCACCGGTTTCCTGTTGCTGGAGCACTTTTCGCTGCCGGCCTTCACTCAGGCGCTGGACACGATTATCACCGCCAATCTGTTGCGCAGCGGACTGTTCAGCTCGCGCACGTTCGGTCTGGGCGAGGGAGAGGTGATCAGCGATCTGGGGCTGGTGATTCGTCCGGACGCGCGTATTGCCCCGGCCAGTCTTGCTCAGCTGGATCTGCTGGTGGTGTGTGGCGGCTACCGCACCGAGCTGAAGGCCAGCGAGGAGTTGATCAGCCTGTTGCGCTGCGCCGCAGAGCGCGGTGTCGGTCTGGCCGGATTGTGGAACGGTTCGTGGTTTCTCGGCCGCGCTGGGCTGCTTGATGGCTATCGTTGTGCGATCCACCCGGAACATCGTCCGGCGCTTACGGAGATTGCCAAAGCCACCCAGGTCAGCAGTGAGCCGTATGTGATTGATCGTGATCGACTCACCGCGTCGAGTCCGTCCGGGGCGTTCCATATGGCGCTGGACTGGATCAAAGGCCTGCACGGCAAGGCGCTGGTCGAAGGCATCGAGGATATTCTGGCGTTCGAGGAGTCGCGGTACCGGCGGATCAAACCGGACGAAAACCTCTGCGTCAGCGCACCCTTGCGCGAGGTGGTCAAACTGATGGATGCCAACCTCGAAGAGCCGCTGGAGCTGGAGCAATTGGCGGTGTACGCCGGTCGCTCGCGGCGGCAGCTGGAGCGCTTGTTCAAGGAGCAGTTGGGCACCACGCCGCAGCGCTATTACCTGGAATTGCGCATCACCGAAGCCCGGCGCCTGCTGCAACACACCGAGCTGTCGCAGATGGAAGTGCTGGTGGCCTGTGGTTTCGTTTCGCCGAGCCATTTCAGCAAATGCTACAGCGCGTTCTTCGGCTATCGACCGTCCAGGGAAAAACGCCTGGTCAAATAACCCGCGCTGTTTCTACTGCCAGCCACAGACCTACCCCTGTGGGTGGTGTCAGGTCCACTGGCTTAGCGCAGACCAATGTGGGAGCGGGCTTGCTCGCGAAAGCGGTGTGTCAGTCAGCATATGCAGTGCCTGACACGGCCTCTTCGCGAGCAAGCCCGCTCCCACAGTTTTAATTGGGTGGTGTCAGAGCCACTGGCTCAGCGCAGACCAATGTGGGAGCGGGCTTGCTCGCGAAAGCGGTGTGTCAGTCAGCATATGAATTGGCTGACGCGGCCCCTTCGCGAGCAAGCCCACTCCCACAGGTTTAACTGGGTGGTGTCAGAACCATTGGCTTAGCGCAGACCAATGTGGGAGCGGGCTTGCTCGCGAAGGCGGTGTGTCAGTCAGCATATGAAGTGGCTGACGCGGCCTCTTCGCGAGCAAGCCCGCTCCCACAGGTTTAATTGGGTGGTGTCAGAACCACTGGCTTAACGCAGACCAATGTGGGAGCGGGCTTGCTCGCGAAGGCGGTGTGTCCTTCAGCATATGAAGTGCCTGACACGGCCTCTTCGCGAGCAAGCCCGCTCCCACGGTTTTAATCGGGTGGTGTCAGGTCCACTGGCTGAGCGCAGACCAATGTGGGAGCGGGCTTGCTCGCGAAAGCGGTGTGTCAGTCAGCATATGAATTGGCTGACGCGGCCCCTTCGCGAGCAAGCCCGCTCCCACAGGTTTAATTGGGTGGTGTCAGGTCCACTGGTTTAGCGCAGGCCAATCAAGCTATAGGCCAGTGACGCTTCATCGGGCCCGTAGCAACTTGCGGTAATCCACCGGCGAGATCCCGCGTGCCTGTCGGAAGGAGTGGCTGAAAGAGCTGGCCTGCGAGTAACCCAGCATCAGGGCGATGTTCATGATGCTGGTCTCGGTCCGGCGCAGGTAATGGTCGGCCAGTTCCATGCGCATGGTTTCCAATACTTGATTGAAGTTTTCCCCTTCGGCCGCCAGTTTGCGCTGCAAGGTGCGCGGTGAAATCGCCAACTGCCGGGCCAGGCTTTTCAAGCTGAAATCGCCGGTCGGCAATTGTTCGGTGAGCAATGCACGCAAGCGATCGGTTACGGAAAATGCCGGGTACGTCAGACACAACTGCCAGTCGGCCTCCAGCAGCATGCTGCGATGCATGCGCGGGTCGGCGCCCTGGATTCGCGTCGAGAGCGTCGACTCGGCAAACACCAGTGCATTGCTCCCGGCCTCGAACTGCACCGGACAGCCAAAAAAGTCTTCGTACAGCGCCGGTTCGCCGACCGCCGGATGCATCATCCGGACCTCCAGCATCGGCTGGTTACTCGCGATCAACCAGCGGCCGAACGCTACCCAGCCGACCATCAGAGCTTCCTGATGCAGGGCGCAGTAAGGCTCCAGTTCACTGATGCGCTGATCTTCGAGGGTCACGCGACCGTCGCCGATGACGATCCGGGTCTGGCTGGCAGGGCTGTCGTAAACGATCTTGCCGAAGCGCAGAATCATGTTCAGCGATTCGCCGAGCGTCGCGCTGGTCATCAGCACATAACCCAGCACACCGTAGGTGCCCGGGCGCACGGCGGTGCCGACCAACAGACCGAAATGCGGCAGGTTGCTGCTGAGCGCCGCCAGTTCCAGCAAGGCACGCAGTTGGCGCATGGGAATGCGCACAATCGAGTCGGACAACTGCTCGCGTGAGAGTCCGGTCTGCTGCAACAGCCAATCGCCATCGCAGCCGTATTGTTCGGCGACATCGAGGACGTGGTTAACAAAAGCAGCGCTGGAAGTGGCGGGTCGCATGGGGGGAGGGGAAGTCCGGTAATCCGGTGATCTTGCTTTTCCGAAAGGTGAAGAAAGCGACGTCGCCAAGGCGCGCGGCGTCAATAGACCCTACATGCGCCCGATCACCGGAATGCCGGTGCCGGTGACGGCCGACGCTTGTTCCGAGATCAGAAACAGAATGACCGCCGCCAGTTGCGCCGGTGTCACCCAGCGCTGATGTTCGGCGTCGGGCATGGCCTCACGATTTTGCGGGGTGTCGAGAATGCTCGGCAGCACGGCATTGACCGTGATGCTCATGTCCTTGAGCTCTTCGGCGAGGCTTTCGGTCAGGCGCAGTACGCTGGATTTCGACGCAGCGTAAGCGCCCATGCCGAGCCCGGCTTTGGCCGCCATGCTCGCACCGATGTTGACGATGCGTCCTGCCGAGGATTGCAGCAGCAATGGCAGCAGCGCTTTGCTGGCATTCAATGCGGTTCGAAGGTTCAGCGAGTAGAGCCGATCCCAGGCCTCTATCGCACCGCCCAGCAACGGCTCCCACGCATAGCCGCCGGCGCCGTTGACCAGCGCATCGAGGCGACCGAAATAGCGATTGATCTGATGGGCGACTTCCTGGCAATCGGCAAAGGAAGTCAGATCAATCCCGGACAGGACCAGTCGATTGTGCGAACTGGGCAGCGTAATCATCGCCCGATCGATCAGCACCAGATCTGCGCCCTGGGCTGCGGCCATGTCCGCCAGGGTCTCGCCGAGATTCCCCAGGGCGCCGGTAATCGCCACAACGCGCCGTGAGAGTGACTGAGTCATCAAGAGTCCTTTCCTTTTTAAGGGCGCATACTCTAATGATATCGGTGACCCGTGGCATGCTTTTGGATGTCAACTTGTTGTGCAAAAGTGCCAAAATTTTATGCCTGGCAAAACAGGCGAAAAGGGTCGTGAAACAGGCGTCAGAAAGTTGGCTTTGGGGTTGCGCAGCCCTGTCAAATCTTGAAAGCCTGGCGACGGTTTGGACTGGCATTCTTGTCGTGGTTTTTGCGCTACATAATCTATCCACCGTTGCTTGTATTCTTGTTCAAAACAAGGACAAATGACCGCCGCCATTGCGTCGATCCACCAGTCGTTGAAACGGAAAACCGGACTTTCCCAAAGGTAGTAATGTGAAGCGTGATACCCACCTGGTTGTGCTTTTGTTGTTGGTGATCGGTTGTTCCCTCGCGTCACTGACGGTGTGGAAAGTGTTGGCCTCCCGAGAGCGGGCACTGGAGGAAGTCAACGTTCATGGCTTGAACCTGACCCAGGCGCTGGCGACTTACTCCGAAGGGATCGTCCGCCAAAGTTCGCTGCTGCTGCTTGGACTCGTCGAACGCCTGGAAACCGAAGGTAGCGGCCCTGCGCAGATCCAGCGTCTGAGCGCGCTGGTCAATCGTCAGGAACCGCTGATGCCACAGCTCAGCGGCATCACCATCTACGACAATCAGGGCCGATGGTTGATGTCGTCCAACCGACCGATTCCGGCCGGGGCCAACAGCAGTGATCGTGTTTATTTCATCCATCACCGTGACGATCCAAGCCGCGAGACTTTTATCGGTCCGCCGATCCAGAGCCGCTCCAATCAGGAATGGGTGATTACCGTCAGCCGCCGTTTCAATGATGCGCACGGCGAGTTTGCCGGGGTGGTGGCGGTGACCCTGGGCGTCGAAAACTTCCTGCGTCTGTTCGGCAAGATCGATGTGGGGCAGGAGGGCGCCATCGGCTTGTCCTACACCGACGGTACGTTGCTGGTGCGCTATCCCTTCCGTGAGCAGGACATGGGGCGCAACTTTTCCAAATCGCCGATCTACGAGAAGTATCTGGTCGATCGATCCGTCGGCACCGCGTCGTTTACTTCCAGCCTGGATGGCGTCGATCGGCTCTATGCGTTCCGCAAGAGTGACCGGCTGCCGCTGATCACCACCGTCGCACTCGGCAAGCGCGAGGCCCTCGCTGCGTGGCGCATGGAAGCATGGCTCTCGGCAGTAGTCGTCACGGGGCTGCTGGGACTTACCGGGCTGATCGGCTGGTTCCTCATTCTGGATATCCGCAGGCGTACCAGGGCTGAAGATCAATTGCGCGGTACGCAGCAGCAATTGCTCGCATCCAATCGCCAGCTTGAGTTGCTGGCGATGAAGGACGCGCTGACTGGTCTGGCCAACCGGCGCTGCTTCGATGAAAGCCTCGCCATGGAAGCACGGCGCGCGCAGCGTGACGGCACGACGCTGGCGTTGCTGATGATCGATATCGACTACTTCAAGCTGTTCAACGACTCATTCGGGCATGTCGCCGGCGATGCCTGCCTGCAGAAGGTCGGCAGAATCCTTGAGGGATGTGTGCGGCGCCCGTCGGATCTGGTGGCACGTTACGGCGGCGAGGAGATGAGCGTGATCATGCCGGCCACCGACAGTGAGGGTGCCGCAGTGGTGGCTCAGTTGATCCTCGAGCGCTTGCAACAAGAGAACATCTCACATCCGTCCAGTCCGTTCGGACGGCTGAGTGTGAGTATCGGCATCGCTACGGCCACGGGCGCGCAACTGGAAAGCCTGCAAGGGGTGATCGAGGTCGCAGATCAGGCGTTGTACAACGCCAAGACGCTGGGGCGTGACCGGTTTGTGCAGGGACTCTGGTGATCTGCGTCGTTGCCGACCCGATGAACTCGTCGATCTGGATTTCGTCATGGTGCATGACTAAAACCGTTGGTCAGCTTTCAATGCAACCTGACTGCCTAGCGACTACTTTTGTGGCTCGGTCGTTAAAGTGACAGGAGGTACCACACAGTATTTAAACGTTGATTCAGTTGGCCTCAATGACGTTGATTTCAGGAAGGATCTTGAATAAGGCGCGGTGCATCGCTCTGGCGAATGCGTATCCAGACTCCCGGTCTGTAACGCAGTGCCCGCCACCTTTTGCTTGTTAAGGAGAACACAGATGGCAATCAGCCGAGTACCCGAAACATCCGATAAAAGCGCGCTCGTCGAAGCAGAGGTATACCGTTGGTACAACCTCTTTTTCCCGTGGTCACGCGGTGTGGCTTCGCAATCCGAGGGCGCCATCAAACCCTTGTACGATGCGCTGGCGAGCGACTTCCGAGTGGTACTCACGGACGGTCAGATCATGGATCGGGCGGACTACTGGGAGCGACTTTGGGGACTGTACGGGAAGCGTGTTGGCAGCCCCGAATCGCACATCATCAATCTTTCGATCACGCCTCTGCCGGGCGACCTGTTCCTCACGGTTTTCGATCTCGTCAAAGACGGAATCACCAAGAAGAAAGTCGATTCGGCGCTTATGCGTCTGGACCCCACATCGCCTTCGGGAATCTCGTGGGTTTATGTTCATGAAAGCGAGCATGAGAGTGCGGCTGCGTAGTGGCTGAGGACGCACTAGCCATTCTGATTTGCCGCCATCCAGATGCGCCTGGCAGAAACCACAAAGCCCTGATTATTCAGGGCTTTGTCGTATATAGATGATGTATGCGATGGGTTTTTACGTTAAGTATTTCTAATCATCGATGAAATCTACTTCGTTTTACTTCTTTTAAATATGGATCTGTCCAATCATGTCCTATGCCGCCTCGATAAGGCAATACGGCCCCTCTCTTCGCCTCGAGCCATAGGTTTCCGGGTTCTCAAGAGTTTCATGTTTAGTTCAAGGTCTGCGCAGTCGAATGCTTCTGTTAATTCGAGGGCTGTTACCTGCGTGGGTTTTGAGCAGGGAAATATATTATGGACGTTTGTCTCCAAGGGATTTTAGAGATTGAAGTTGTAAAGGTGTTGCAAAATGAAAACCGAAAAAGTGCTGGTCCTGAGAACATGCGCCAATAACATGGCCGACCACTGTGGTCTGATATGGCCCGTTTCAGGACCGGTGGAATGCAGGTTTTGGGAGCCGACGAGAAAACTTGAAAATGGGCTGGCTGGCTTGCTTTGGGGTCAAGGCACAAACGCCCATTTGAGCATGCAGGCGGATGCGCGATGGGTTGTGTGCGAAGTGGCGGTACGCGACTTGATATTTCTCGAGGACGACGAAGGCGTCAAGTTTTGCCGTGCAGAAGTCGTTCACGTGGGGACGCGAAATAGCGCATTGGATTACATCGCCGATAATGCGGCTGATTATGAAGCGTCGACGAAGAACTTGATTGAGACTTTTGAATTTCCTGAAGTGCAATCCGAGACAATCGAGACACTTCCCGGGCTCCCGGTTATTGCTGGCAGTCTTCCCGATGTCATCAGTCACCGTACAACTGTAAGGGCCACGCAAAAACTCGAAACAGCGGTTTATGGCAGTACGCTCACTGGCGCCAGCCAGAGCCAGCTCATTGCAGGCTACGGCAGCACTGAAACCGCCGGCGATAGCAGCACGCTTATTGCGGGATACGGCAGTACCGGGACTTCGGGGTCCGACAGTTCGATCATTGCAGGGTATGGCAGTACACAAACCGCCGGAGATGAAAGCTCGCTGATGGCGGGTTACGGCAGCACACAAACAGCCAAGGCAGGTAGCGATCTCACCGCTGGCTACGGCAGCACCGGCACCGCCGGCTCCGACAGTTCACTGATTGCCGGCTATGGCAGTACGCAAACTGCCGGTGGCGAAAGTTCTTTGACCGCTGGGTACGGCAGTACGCAAACGGCTCAGGTGGGTAGCGATCTCACCGCCGGTTATGGCAGCACCGGCACCGCTGGCTCCGACAGTTCACTGATCGCCGGATATGGCAGCACCCAGACTGCCGGCGGAGAAAGCTCCTTGACTGCCGGTTATGGCAGTACGCAAACCGCCCAGGAGGGCAGTGATCTCACCGCCGGCTACGGCAGCACAAGTACCGCCGGTTCGGACAGTTCGCTCATAGCTGGCTATGGCAGTACACAGACTGCCGGTGGCGAAAGCTCTTTGACCGCTGGTTACGGCAGTACGCAAACGGCTCAGATCGGCAGTGATCTCACCGCCGGCTACGGCAGCACCGGCACCGCCGGTTCCGACAGCTCGCTGATTGCCGGCTACGGCAGCACACAGACTGCCGGCGGAGAAAGCTCGCTGACTGCCGGTTATGGCAGCACCCAGACGGCCCAAGAGGGCAGTGATCTCACCGCCGGTTACGGCAGCACCAGCACCGCAGGCTCCGACAGTTCGCTGATCGCGGGTTACGGCAGCACGCAGACGGCCGGCGGAGAAAGCTCCCTGACCGCCGGTTATGGCAGCACTCAGACAGCCCAAGAGGGCAGTGATCTCACCGCCGGTTACGGCAGCACCAGCACTGCCGGCTCCGACAGTTCACTGATCGCGGGCTACGGCAGCACCCAGACTGCGGGGCAGGAAAGCTCGCTGACCGCCGGTTACGGCAGTACGCAAACCGCGCAGATCGGCAGTGATCTCACCGCAGGCTACGGCAGCACTGGCACCGCCGGCTCCGACAGCTCACTGATCGCTGGCTACGGCAGCACGCAGACTGCTGGGCAGGAAAGCTCGCTGACCGCGGGTTACGGCAGTACGCAAACTGCCCAGGAAGGCAGTGACCTCACCGCCGGTTACGGCAGCACGGCCACCACTGGCCCCGGCAGCATGGTGACTGCCGGTTACGGCAGCTCGCAAACCGCCGGTCACGGAAGTGCGCTGATTGCAGGCTACGGCAGCACCCAGACTGCCGGTTACAAAAGCATTCTGACCTCGGGTTATGGCAGCACTCAGACCGCCCAGGAAAGCAGTGACCTGATTACAGGCTACGGCAGTACCGAAACCGCTGGTTACGACAGCTCGTTGATCGCCGGTTACGGCAGTACGCAAACTGCCGGACACGGCAGCATCCTGACTGCCGGTTACGGCAGTACACAGACCGCACAGGAAGGCAGTTCGCTCACAGCCGGATATGGCAGCACGAGCACCGCCGGCCCTGACAGTTCGCTGATCGCGGGTTATGGAAGCACGCAGACCGCAGGACACGAAAGCACCCTGACCGCGGGCTACGGGAGTACCCAGACTGCTCAGGAAGACAGTTCACTTACTGCGGGATATGGCAGTACCTCGACCGCTGGATTCAACAGTTCGTTGATCGCAGGTTATGGCAGCACTCAAACAACGGGATATGAAAGCACCCTGACTGCCGGATACGGCAGTACACAAACCGCGCAGGACAATAGCTCACTGACCACTGGCTACGGCAGTACGTCGACGGCCGGCTATCAAAGCTCGCTGATTGCCGGTTACGGCAGCACCCAGACCGCAGGCTACGAATCCACGTTGACGGCGGGTTACGGCAGTTGCCAGACAGCTCAGGAGCAAAGCTGGTTAACGACCGGCTACGGCAGTACCTCGACCGCTGGCTACGAAAGCACACTGATCGCCGGTTATGGCAGTACGCAAACCGCTGGCTATGGCAGCACCCTTACCGCCGGCTACGGCAGTACGCAGACCGCCCAGGAACAAAGTTCGCTGACCACCGGTTATGGCAGCACTTCAACGGCAGGCTATAGCAGCACGCTGGTTGCCGGTTATGGCAGCACGCAAACCGCCGGTTTCAATAGCAGCCTGACGGCAGGTTATGGCAGCACTTCGACCGCAGGGTACGAGAGCACCCTGATCGCCGGATATGGCAGCACCCAGACCGCGGGGTACGACAGTATCCTGACGGCGGGGTATGGCAGCACACTCACTGCACTCGACAGCAGTACCCTGACCGCTGGTTACGGCAGTACGGAAATCGCAGGATTTGGCAGTTCGCTGATGGCCGGCTATGGCAGTTCGCAGACTGCCGGTTACGAGAGCACGCTGACGGCGGGTTATGGCAGCACCCAGATGGCGGCGCGCGATAGCACACTCACCGCCGGGTATGGCAGCACCGGGGTTGCAGGGCAAGACAGCTCGCTGATCGCTGGCTACGGCAGCAGTTTGACCAGTGGCGTTCGCAGCTTTTTGACCGCCGGTTACGGCAGCACGCTGATCAGTGGACTGCACAGTGTCCTGACTGCCGGGTATGGCAGCAGCCTGACCTCCGGAATGCGCAGCAGCTTGACGGCCGGATATGGCAGCAACCAGATCGCCAGTCATAAGAGTTCCCTGATTGCGGGCCATGAAAGCACGCAGATTGCCGGGCATAAAAGCATGTTGATCGCCGGCAAGGGCAGCTCGCAAACAGCGGGTTCTCGCAGCACGTTGATCGCCGGTGCCAACAGCATTCAGATGGCGGGCGATCGCAGCAAGCTGACTGCCGGTGCCGACAGCACCCAGACAGCCGGCGACCGCAGCAAACTCCTGGCCGGCAGCAACAGTTACCTGACGGCTGGCGATCACAGCAAACTCACCGCCGGTGACGATTGTGTGCTGATGGCAGGAGATCGCAGCAAGCTGACCGCCGGCAAAAACTGCGTGTTGACCGCCGGTGCCGACAGCCGACTCATCGGGAGCCTCGGCTCAACGCTTTCAGGCGGGGAGAATTCAACCCTGGTTTTCCGCTCCTGGGATGGCAAGCGCTACACCAACGTGGTCGTCAAGACCGGGATCGACGGAGTAGAGGCTGACGTTCCGTATCAGATTGACGAGGACAGCAATGTACTGGTCAGGGCTGAGGACAACGATGATAGCGGGGTCGAGGCTTCGCGGATTCCAACATAAAATCTTGCTTGGTTGCGGGCGTGAAGATGTCAGGCCTTTGGGTGATAACAAGGTACAGCTCAATCTCGACCTGAAAAACCCGTTCGACCGTGATTATGAAGAGGGCACATTCGGCAGCGCCTACGCCTGTCCGGGGGCCCCGCGAACCGTGCAAGTGGGTGTTGCCTACACCTTGTAGAAGGGCAAATCTCGCACGCCGGAAATGAAACAGCCCTGAATATTCAGGGCTGTTTTTTAGTTATTCGCTAACGCCTTAGCCGTCCTTGCTGTAGCCGCTGCCGGCCTCTGTCAGATTCGAATAGAAGATGCAGCCGATCAGTCTCGCGAACAGGCCTAACGTGTCCGCCAGATCCGGGTCGTCGAAAATGACGGCCCTCGAGTCCAATGCACACAACGCGCCCCAAAGTTGTCCGTCAGGAAGAAAAATAGGCGCCCCTGCGTAGCTTTCAATCAAATATTGCTTCACCACAGGACGTGTCGAAAACCTGCCGTCGCGACTTATTTGTGGTACGAAAAGCACCTGCGGGTCTCTGCGAAACTCACTGCAAAGTGTGGTCTCGAGTTCCAAGGTGTCGCCGGTGTTGATCCCAAGCTCGATCGGATCGTAGGCGGAACAGACTATCCAGTCCGTCTCGGTGAATTTTGCGATCGCCGCGAACCGCGTTCCGGTCATGCGTGTGACGAGCTGCAGAATATTGGTTGTAGCTTCAATTTCAGCGATAGAGGAACGTTCCTCTGCGCTTAGCAACGCTCTGTGAATGGTCTCACTGAGAGGCATGCATTGTTCTCCGGTAATGAATGATCGAGCTGGCGACTGCTAAACGCGCTTGAAACTGCCCATTTTGATTCTAAACATAACGGAGTCGTTCACTTGAAAGGTTCCTGATGGCTGCCATAGCGAAGGATCATTGGCATCAGGCTCCAGGCACCATCACCAGCGTTTTAGCTTTGATCAGGCGGGTAATGTTCGGTAATTTATTGGATGTCACACTGAATATAAGGGTGAGGACGTGGAAGGCGTAGTGTTGAACGAAAAGATGCGGCGTGAAGCTGATCGGCTTCTGGCGCAGATTGTCCGGGCAGACTCGATGATCATCGCGGTGAAGGCGGGGGCTCGCGCAGATGGCTTCGTGCTTGGGTTGGAAACCAGTGGGGTTTTGCGTGCCGGCGATGCTGAAAAGCTGTACGTCATTTTTGAAGCGGCGTTGGTAGAGCGTCTGAAAACGCTTTCACGCCCTTGAGCTGCTTGTCAGCCATCAGCTTGAACTAAAAAATGACCGGTTAGTCATGGTAGTTGTCTGCCACTTTGATTTTGAGGTCATCCATGCACAACTACACGATCCAATATCGATTCAACGGCGAGTCCCGCACGCAGCAACTTGAACTGCAGCAGCCCGAACTCTCCGTTCAGGATGCTGCCATGCATGTGCTGGAACTTCATTTCGGCGATGGTGAAAACAGTCTGATCATGCCGACAGCGGACTCAACTGCTGAGGAGATCCTGGAGCAAGCCCGTCTGGTTGGTATTTCCAAAATCGAAGTCAAACAAGCAACTCATGGATCAACTGAGATGGGCTGACAGTTTTTAGACCCTCAGAAACATCATTGCCTCTGTAGCGGCTGTCAAATTCGTTGAGCCGAGACGTACTGTGCGTACATCAAGAAAGGAGGTTAGGGAGGGAGTGTAGAGGTGAAATTGTAGAGCTCCGGGCGAAGCTCTACGATGAATGCAAATTGCTTTTAGCCGATCAGGACGGTATTGATTTTTTTCGAGACAGGGTGATCGTTGAAGAAATGTGGCTGTATCTCTTGAAGTGTCGCTTCCAGAATCGCCACGCGGCGCTCTGCAGCCTTGAGCTGATCGAACAGTGCTTTGATTTCAAATCCACGTTGCCTGGCCAGACGTCCTTTGATCACTACGCCACGAGCGTCCATGAGCGTTTCGTGAGGAGTGGAAGTCGGCGCTCTTGTAGCGCTGATGACTTTCAATTCGGTAGTGACAGGCCTTAATTCCTTGGTAGTTGATTGCATCCAGCTATCTCCGATTTCTTATTGCGCTTGAGCATTATTAGTGAAAAGCCAGGCTCAGCCAACAAGGGTAGCTCATCTTATTATATGGCGGCCAGAAAGACACAGACGTCGGTCGCTCAAACCGACGAGTAGCAATTCTTAGTTATTTGCTGCTTCCGGTGTAGCTGCGCCAAGGCATCGTCATGCCGGTTACGAAAAAACCAGTCACCGCGCCACTTTTCGGTGATGAAGAGACGCTGCTACGTGCCATCCGCGCCGGATGACGACCGTTTCGCGCGGGAAAGGTCGCTCGGCCGCTACGGCAAATGCGTTTGCGCACGGCGTCGTTGTGATTTCCGGATTTCCTTGAGCTTACGGCGATAGTTTTCTTTTCCGGAGTAATTATGCTCAAGACAGCCATGCCCGGGGAGTGATGTGTGAACAGGCTTTTGACGCTATCAGCAGATGAGATGCCAAACGCTATAGAGACAGATCATTTTGCTGCCGCGCGCTTTTGTATCGTTTCCACTTTCTCTCCAATTCTTCACTCAGGTACTCGCCGTTTGGAGTTCTGGAGAGATTCACTACTCCTCCTTTCCGTAGCGTTTGTTCGTATTCCTTGCGATAAGAATTGATGATTTGCCTGGATGGCGACAGCCGATCCAGTACTGCAATTAGTTTCATTACCTTCAATAGCATGGGTAACCTTAAAAAAAACAGGGGCGAGCAAGTACCCAATTTTGGAAAGGCATCTCTTTGACTTTTCAAGGGTTGAATTTCATCTGACCTACGGAGATACCTGTAAATTGGGCTCGCAACGTATCGGTGTGCGAATCAATATCCTTGGATCCGACTATTTTGCTAAGCAGTAATTCCAAGAAAATGGGCAGATCGTCAGCTCGGAGCTGTTTCGATCCCGAGCAATGCGAATGGCGTCCCGATGTGCTGCTCGACATCACCGATGTCTGGAACAAGAAGTACGCGGCCATCCATGCCTGGCCGGTCAGGAGCACGACCACCACAACTGTTGCGGGTCGAGTTGATCCCTACATTATGCTTGGCATGCATACCGCATTGCAGGACGACGCGCGTGTAGTACTTCCACAAGTGACTTTCTAGCCGACGATTTACCGCAAGAGCCTGCGCTGTGCGACCCGCGTGCTGCTGGTCCGTTCGCCATCGAGCGCGGGTTGGTGCCGGTGACGCGGACATCACCCCAGTGCGGATCTACATGGAAAACACCGGACAGGTTGCCATCGCCCATGTGCCGCCATCTGATGGTGAGGCGTGCTACCACGGTGACGCTCGTATTGACGGAGTGCCTGGGCATCGATTGTCGAATTCGAGGAGATCGCCGGCGCCAGTTGCGGTGCCTTGCTACCGATCGGCAACCCAAAGGACCTGATCAACGGCGTCGAAATGACCTGCGTCGATAACGGCATGCCTGTAGTGCTAATCCGCGCGCAAGAGCTGGGCTGTAGTGGGTTGAGAGTCCCGCGCAACGCGACGCCAATGCTTCAGTGAAACAGCGTCTGGAGTCAATTCGACTGCAAGCGGGACCGCGTATGAACCTGGGATATGTGAGCCAGCGCAACGTGCCGAAGATGTGCCTGATTGCACCGCCGCAGATAGTTGGGGCCATCATTCGTTTCGTCAGGTCTTTGGCGTGATAGGCCAACTCGTTAGTTTTGAACGTCCATTTGAGATCAATCAAGCGATCCTGTAGACATGGTTGTGAGTTTTGGTTGCGGAAACCGAAGAAATCATGCGGAAAGGATTTACGAAATCCGCGATTACAACCGCTTACCCAGAAACGACAAAGCCCTGAATAATCAGGGCTTTGTCGTATCAAATATGCCGGAGGCGATGGGATTCGAGCTCATGGACCTGTTACAGTCGACCGTCAAGACCGCTATGAAAAGCCGCTGAATACGCGGCCTCAGCCGCTTTTTCGTTCCAATACTTCTGTTTTGCAGCACCTCTACAGACCGCATTCTACAAGGGGTGCGATTTGAGTTATGGAACGCATTTTTTGCCTATTTTGATGGTTTGGAGATGGCGCCGACGCGGCGATAAACCCGCTCTGTAATGTCGCCTTTCGTGTGCCCGAGCAGCAGGCTGGCGTCATGCCTACTAAACGTTAGGTCTGGGGTAACTCCCGAATATCCACTGTACCGCCGGCCTCATAAACTGGATTTCCGACAAGTAGATTTTTAGCCTTATCGAGATTCTCTGCGCGGACTCGAATGAATCCACTTATTTGAGTATCGCTAGGCTGACCTAAGTGACCGTTGCGTAGACGCTCCCCTTGACCAATCGAGCTGCCGCAATCCGCGATTGCATTTGACGCAATGGAACGGCGGGGGCTCATAACAGGTGCTGAGTGGAGGCAACTCATCCGCTACGCTGGGGCGATACTTGATCGCGCGGATGGAAAATCGGAGGGAGGGACTTCTGAGATCAGGCACTCTGAGGGCTTGATCGATCTTCGGGCCTTAGACTGCGAAGACCCGAAGATTGGAGCTTTTTTAGATCCGATGGATCTGAGTGATGTGCGGCTTGCCATTAATTGGCGCGTAGATTTCTACGATCGCTTGCCAGCCGTTTGGCGAACCCGGAAGCGTAGCTTTCGACTTGTAGCGATAGTTGGTGCCATTAACGACTTGGCTGGAAACCTCTTCGGGCGTGTAGCTCACGCCAACGAAGCCGGCCAGTGCTTCTTTGAAGACTTCCTGATCCTTGGGAGTCAGTTTGTGGTAAGGGGTCCATCCACCAACAAGATGTTCTTGAGCTGTCATGAATTAAATCTCCCTATTTAAATTCCTACTCGTTTGGCTTTTCGGAGTACGCCCCGTTTATTCAATGGTTTCCGGAATCCATTTCCTGAATAGTTTTCCGTGCATCCCTGACTGCATTGAGATGATTGTCCAGGAAAACACCGATACGAGCTTACTGCCGGTGCCGGGGAGTGTAGGTGAAGAGGGGGGGAGGTCAAGGCGATTGCAGCGAAGAGGTCAGGGCGGCGTCTTGTAAAAAAGGCAATCGGAGCTGGCATATGTCGAATTGGTATTAGCGCTAACCGCGAGCGTCTATTAGGAAAGCCTTTCCTCCCAAGAGGAAGGGTTAGCGCATGACAGACAACTATCAAAACTCCTCGAGCCACGAACTTTTCATCGCACAGCTCGTGTTCAAAAAACCAGTCCGGGTGGTGGTTAACGATGCGCTTCAGCGCCAGGTGCACTTTTCCGGCACCGGTTTCAAAAAGTCGAGGCGATTGCCTGGGCGAGCTGCATGTCGGTCATCAAAGGCGAGCCGTACGTCGAGCGGTAGTATCGAGACGCCTGCTCAATTGAGCGCCGCGGATCTCGCCATCTGAGCCAATGAATGCAAGAGCATCAGCCTTCGCAGGCTTGAAGTTTCTTGTCGCCAACTCAGACAGTCCAGTAGTTCCTGACAGGAGGAATGTTGGAGCCATCGTTATCATCATCATCGAGTTTTCGTACGAGCCCTTATCTTCCGCAAGGGCTTTGGTGCTGATCAGTGCGATAGTGATGATGCCGAAGGCTTTCCATGAGTTCATCTTGCAACCGCTTCCTTGCTGTCTAATGTGATGGCGCAAAGATAGCAGAGTAGGGCGTTTGCTAGAAACGAGAAGCCCGGCGCTGGGCGGGGCTTTCAGGAAAAAAAATTAGGAGCTCAACTGCGTTTTATTTGTGTAAGCGGAAATCGCAAATTGGGCGACGGACACGGGGAGCGCCTTTCTTACGGCTTGAGGAATATACAAGTGCCCGCATTCCGATGTCTGCTTCTGGCCGATAGCGCTCACTCGGGCGCCATCAAAACGGCCAAGGTCATCTTGATGAACTCCTCGTTCTAGTCGATCGTCCAGAGTGCGCCGTGCACGTTCTCGGCGACATCTGCCGATCCGCGCTGCTCGACCCAGTTGGACAGCTCCATGATGGCGGCTTCGAGGGCGAGTTGGTTTTCGTTGATCTTGAAGAGCAGAGAAGGGAGCAGGTCGGAGTTGGACATTTTGGTTTCCTTGGCGGCCAAGGAATGAGCGCAGCACCGTGTTACATGAAGAGTGTTTTAACGATTGGCACGGCGCCGGAGAGGGGAAAAATCGCTCGAGTTATGGAACGCGTCCACAAAAGATATGGAACACATACCGAAAGGCAGAAGTTTTCATAAACGCCAGAAACGACAAAGCCCTGAATAATCAGGGCTTTGTCGTATCAAATATGGCGGAGGCGATGGGATTCGAACTCATGGACCTGTTACAGTCGACGGTTTTCAAGACCGATATTCAAAGCCTCTAAATACGCGGATTCCAGAGAATTTTCGTTCCAATACTTTTATTTTTCGGCACCCCTGTAGACCGCATTCTACAAGGGGCGCGTTTTGAGTTTTGTAACGAGTTTTCGAGCTATTTCGAGGGCTTGGCAATAGCACCAATGCGGCGGTAGACACGCTCTGTAATGTCACCTTTGGTGTGACCCAGTAGCAGGCTCGCATCGGCCACGTCGATGATTTCCGATGCCGCTTTTGGCCGAATGTCGCGAAACTGGAAGCTCCCTATTTTCTCAGCCAGTAGCGTGTCACCCAATTCCTCAGCCTGCCTCTTGGCCTTCTCTCGGGCCTTGTCCCAGCGGTCGCGCAGCATCTTCGCGGTCATGCGCTTACCGCGCTCACTCACGATCAGATAACTGCAAATGTGCTGGGCATTGCGCTCAGCCATTGCTGTAATCAGCAGCCCCAAACTGTTCAACTCACCGCCGTCAGTCATCTGGATGCGCAGCTTCTTGTGCGTCTTGTTCTGCTGGACGGTGAGGTATCCGCCCTGGATATCATCGTCTCTCATGACCAGCACATCTGCCGGCCGCTGACCGGTCAGATAGGCCAAGTCCATCGCGTCTTTCAGCTCTTGAGCTGCCTTCCTGTAAACCGCCTCCCAAACCACGTCATTCGCGTAGTAATCCCTCGGTGTCTCTTTGTTTTTGCGTACGCCCTGACAAGGATTTTCCTTTGTCGTCAGGCCCCACTCCCGAGCAATGTTGAAAATATGGGAGAGGGTGGCTATTTCCCGGTTCGCCCGTACCTTTGCTGATCGGGCGTCGCGGTAACCAGCGATCGTCGCCGGCGTGATCGAGTCAATCGGTGCGCTATCGAACATCGTCCGTAGCTGCTTGATTTCCGCCAGGTTGTCCTTTTGCGTGCGCGGAGCTTTCTTCGGCACGATGTCGCGGATGTACCTATCGAAAATCCCCTTCATCGTGCGCAGGTCGAGTGGTTTTTCCTTGGCTTCCAGCTCTGCCCATTTGATTCTGGCCTGGTCCAGGTCTTTGCCCAGCGGTATCGCTTTTCCGGTGAGGTCCAGATAAAAATAGGAGATCCAGACCTTTCCGCTTTTCCGTGTTCGCGTCCACTGGTACATCCGGGGCGGCAAGTTGCGTGTGTCGGCCTTGCGAGGTCGCATATCAGTTCACTCGCGAATAATCAGGTGTCCATACCGGTGCAGCCGGCGGCGGGTTCGGATCGGCAATTGTCGGGCTGATCATGCCCAGCTTCATGCGGGCATACATCCGACCCACCAGTGGGCGCTTGCCGCGGCTTTCGACGAACACCCACTGGCGATCTATCAGCCAGCGGCGCTGGTAGGCCCGGGCCTTGTAGCCGGTGAGCTCGGCCAGCTCCTCGTCGGAGAGAATTTCAGTTTCCATTGTGATGCTCCATGCCGCGCGTGGCGGCAGAAGGTGTTAGGTGGTATTAATGGCAATCAGCTATCGGTCAATGCTGTTCACAAAAAATGAGTGTTCCCAAATGCAGGAGCGAAAAATGATCAGAATTAGCGGTGTGACTGGCCATAATATTGGTGGTGATGTGCTCAGAGTTGAGGCGCACAGTTCAACACCGCTAGACATTTCCAATATTCACGGCGAAAAAGTCGGGGGAAATGTCATAAACGTGATCTCTTCAAAAAAGCAAAAAATTGATACGTTAATCCGTGATCTGAAGCCTTTCTTGCTCACCCTATCGGAGGAACACAGGGTCTCTATGGAGTTGAGGCTTGACCGATTGGCTAGTGCTAAAGGTCCCAAGAGGCAAACGCGTCTTGATGAGCTTCAAGCGTTTGTCCTGTCTACGGGGAGCGCTGTTCTGGCAAACGTAATTTCGCCTTACTTTTCTTAATACGAAGCCCTTACAGCCGTGGCTCATCGCCACGGCCCCCTGTAGATCAGGTAGGCCATGTAGAGCGGGGCGAAGATCATGGCTGAACCCTCTTGAACTCGACGACCCAGACCCACGGGTTGGCGTCCCAGTCGCCGCCGGTGGAGTTCCACAACTTCTTCCACGCCGCCGGGTACCAGTCTCGGTAATTCGGTGAAACGTCATCGCTTGCCAGCTCCGGCGGACATTGCAGGCCTTCCGCCCGGATATCGGAGCGACTGATGTCCTGCAACCGCTCGACGCGGACGTCGGTGATCTCCAGCAGGATGCGGCTGGCTGCTCGCGGCATATGAATCGAAGGCTTCCATGATTCGGCATCGGTGAACTTCCCGCCGCCGATGCTGTTCGGGAACTCCCCGTCAGCGCGGTAGTAATAAACGCCTTCCGCGCCACCCGGGTTGGTGCGATTGAAAGTTTCACGGACGTACAGCCGGTCGCCTGGCTTGCCGTATGGGCACTTCGTGGAAAGGCTGTGACCCGAAATCACTGGGACGCTAGTCACTCCAGCACTCCAGCCTGCGCCGTAGACTTGCCACAGTTTTCCAGTCAGAACGGGCTGCACTTTCATTGCCCGCCGCGTGACCGTCTTCCGGCCTTCCAGAATGGCGCGCACCATCGGGGCCGAGAACAGGATCGGCCGTTCCTTGATTGCGGTCATGGTGTCACCTCACGGCATGCCCACCAGCAGACCGGTCCATCGTCGGTATCGTGGATTGCGAGGCAGAACCAGCCTTCGCCGTCGGGGCGGTCAGGCTCCCAGTAGCTGCAATTCGGATCGTGCGATTCGAAGTAGCGGTCGGCAATTGCTGGTTCAGCGGACTCCAGACTTACCATGGCCACGGTTAGGCCCTGCTCAGCGATCCAAGCTTTGCACTTGTCGC
Source organism: Pseudomonas sp. MWU12-2020 (assembly GCF_023100605.1). Taxonomy (NCBI): domain Bacteria; kingdom Pseudomonadati; phylum Pseudomonadota; class Gammaproteobacteria; order Pseudomonadales; family Pseudomonadaceae; genus Pseudomonas; species Pseudomonas sp. MWU12-2020. Next base: position 47,456 of record NZ_JALMEX010000015.1, on the reverse strand, counting down.
CGTCACCCTCGTCGAAGTTGGGCATATCGGGGTGCTGGAACATCCCGTTTTCATCCCGCTTTACCGGCCAGTGTTTGATCAGGCCTACGCGATCGACGCGCTCAATCTCTGCCAGCAGCAGTGCCGCCGCCTTCACAAGGTCGCGGCGCCGATCTGCACTCGGCTTGAACTCCCCAATCACACGGGGCCAGGCCGTACTCATGCTGCGCAGCTGCCCGGCGAGACTTGCATAGACGGATGCTGCTTCGGCAAGTTCGCCATTCACGTACTGGTCGTCGCGATACAGCGAGAAGCCCTCGTCAGATACTTGGCGCTGTCGCTCGGCGATGACATCGCGCGCCGCGCTGTTTAGGCGAATTTCATTTTCTTCAGGCATGACTTCGTCCTTGCCGCTATAGCGGCTGACTTTTAAGGGGAGGGAGTAGAGGTTTTGGCAGCTGCGGCTACTATCGATATGAATCGGTTATAGCGGTGGTCCAGATGCTCAACCAGACAGATAAGGTTGGACAGACGTTCAAGCGTGCGTTCTTCCGCGTCGACGGCGTGGCGATGTACTTCTTTTGGGCAGTTTGGATGGGGTTAGCAGTCTGGCAGCTATTTGATCCAAGTAAGCCAAAAGGCGTGTCTCTCATTTTTGTTGTGGGTGGCATGATGAACCCTTTTATTTTTCTCCTGTTCGGCGTGATGCGCACACCCGCTCCCTGGACTGCGTTACTTATCGTCGGGCTGAATGTTCGCTTCCTGATATTTGGCTGACTTTGAAGGGGGGGGGGAGTAATTTTTTGCGGGCGGAGTACAGATGTACTCTTGTCAGGCGGTGGCGGACTTTTCCGCTTTCTTCTGCTGACGAGCCCGGTGCCGCTCGTATGGCCCATCCGGCAGATCGGCGATTGCGTTGGCCGCCTTGATGAGCAGGTTGCCCAACTTCTCTTGCGCTTTCGGCACGAAGTGTTTGAAGCGTGAGCCGGCCGGGTAATAGGTGTCGTACGCCATGCGGCTGCACAGGGTCGAGGCCTCATCGAGGCCATTGCTGCGACCGTATGCGATCAGGCTCTCGCGCTCATTGGTCAGTTCATCAATTTGCTGATCCGCTGCGCTCAGGCGCTCCTGCAGGGCATCACGCTCGGCGGTGACCCGGTCGAAATCCGAGGCCATCACGTATACCGTCATCGACGGGTAAAGCTGCAAAATCTGGGGCGTGGCTTCCACCAGGTAACTGATGTGCCCGTAGCGCGTAACTTCGCTCATCCTGCAATCTCCATCGATACCAGATCATGAGCGTTCACGACCTTCATGCCGAGCTCGCGGGCAATGTGTACCTCAAGCCGGGCGCCTTTCGAGTTTTCCCAGCCAGGCAGCACCGCGACCTGACCGCACAGGCCGAGGCGAGTCAGGTCGTAGGCCATGTAGTCGGCCCAGTCCGCACCGTCGATGACGCCGTGCTCGGCGGGGTTCTCGACGACGTAGCCTCGGGCGCGCAGATCGGCGGCCATCTTGTTGAAAGCGGGGAAGTTGAAGTCTTCGAAGCCAGTCATCGGCCCGGCCAGGTAAAGGCGGTTGACGCGGGATGGTGCCAGAGTCACGCCCGGTGCAATCACTGCCCTGATCCGATCGACCGCACGATCAATTGGGGCCTGAATAAAGTCCGGGGGCGGCTCGTTCGCAGGGGGAACCAGCCGAGTGACGGATGCAATCATCCCGATCAGCGATTCGGTCACGATGGTGCGGAGGGTTTCTGTGAGCATGGGGCGTCCTATGCCGGGGCATGCCCGGGCGGTGGAGGGTGGTGAGGTCAGGCGGTGCCGAACAGCTCGAGCTGATCGGATTCTGCTTGCTGGTCTTGCTGGCGGTTCACTTCGTGGTCGATGCGTGCCCGGGCGATCGCCGCGTACTGCTCGTCGATCTCGCATCCGATGAACCGGAAGCCTTCGCGCATCGCGGCTTTGCCGGTGCTGCCGGAGCCCATGAACGGATCGAGCGCCAGGCCGCCAGCAGGGGTGACCAGGCGAAGGAGGTAGGCCATCAGGTCGGTGGGCTTGACCGTGGGGTGGTTGTTTCCCGTGGTCTCCGTGGTTTCCACCTTGCGCAGCGTGGTGCCTTGCTGGAACTGGGGGCCTGGGTTCAGCAGCCCTTCGTGGCGGTCCGTACGACTGGTCTTCGCACAGTAGAAGAAGCGGGCGGCGCTACCGCTGTCCAGCCGGCGTGCCCCAGGCTTCATCTGGAACCCAACGACACCCGAGTTCGCGCTGTCTGCGCTCGCCTCTGTGCCACGCCCGCGCTTCATGTTTCCGTAGCAGTTCTGACCGGCCCGCTGCGTATCGCTGGTACTGGCGGCTGCGAGTTGCCCAGGCGCATCTGGGAATGCGGCGATGACATCCGGGCTCCCGTCGTGAATCAGGTTTGCCGGCCACCGGCCGAGATCCGAAGCCTCGGCGGTCATCGGTAGTTTCCCCGACTTGCCCCCGACATAATTCCCGCCGCGCATATCAACCGTGGTCAGTCTGCTCCAGTTCTTTGCCAGGGCCTCTGCGTCGATGGCGCGCACGCGGCACCCGTCAATATTCAAAGCGCCAGTGCCGTGGGCCTGGACGTTTGCAGCAACCGTCCCGGGAAATGGTTTGCGCGCAACGGTGATTGGCTCCAGTGCAGGTTTCAGCGCTGTGCCCCAGCCTTCGTGCTCCCCCTCGAGATTGTGCGACTTCGGGAATCCGGAGCCGTACACCCAGGCGATCATGTCTCGGATTTCGAACCCGGCATCCTCGATGCGGACCGCCATGCGGTGCTGAGTGCGAGTGCCAGCGAAAGCCAGCAGGTGGCCGCCCGGCTTGAGTACTCGCAGGCATTCGGCCCAGACTTCAGTCGCCGGCACGTCGTAATCCCATTTCTTGCCCATAAAGGAAAGTCCGTACGGCGGGTCGGTGACCACGCTGTCGACGCTGCAGTCGGGCATCCGCCGCAGCAGCTCCAAGCAGTCGCCGATCAGGATCTGATAACTGTTCATCGCCACGGCCCCCTGTAGATCAGGTAGGCCATGTAGAGCGGGGCGGCTATCGGGATGAGAATGATCATGGCTGAACCCTCTTGAACTCGACGACCCAGACCCACGGGTTGGCATCCCAGTCGCCGCCTGTTGAGTTCCAAAGTTCTTTAAATGCGCTGGCTGCGGTAGTGCAGCCATTGCCGAAGAAACCCGCGGGATGACGCTCGATACCCTCGGCAATACACTGATCAGCGCTGATGTCCTTCAACCGCTCGACGCGGACTTCGGTGATCTCCAGCAGGATGCGGCATGCCCAGCGCGGCATGTGGATGGAAGGGCGTCCCCGGCCCTGTGTGGTCATGGAGCAGCCGGTTTGCCGAACTGAACCGTCTGCCGGGTAGAAGATCGGCTCGCCTTGGCTCAGGTCGCGCGGTGAAATCTCATCAACCTGAGCGTCTGCTGCCCAGGCCTCGCGCACCCATAGGCGATCGCCCTGCCGCCCATATGGGCAGCCGCCGTAAATGGCTAGCTCCGCTGCGCATTCCTCCTCAGTCGCGCCAAAGGCTGCGAAGCCCCAGTGCGGATGGTCTTGAACAACGGCCATCCATTGATGCTCGGGGAAATCGGACTTGCTCCGGCTGGGGATTTGATTCCCTTTGATCGGCCGGCGTGTGACCGTTTTTTGGTCGGACAAGATCGCGCGAACCATCGCGCCGCTGAAAAGGATGGGTCGCTCTTTGTGGAATGGTTCTGGTGCTGGTCGTGGCTTGTCCATTTTCGCCAGACACCGCTTGCAGCTGACAAAGTCTCGCTGGTGGGTGCCGTCCCACTCGACTTCGGATTCTTCATTCAGGCCGCAAGCCGAGAGCGCCCAGCGCTCGTTGTCCTGAGTGCACCCTGAGTCGATGATCTGGTGGTTTTTTCTGGGCATGAGTCGTCCTTGCCGCTATAGCGGCTGACTTTGAAGGGGGAGGGAGTTACTTGGTATTGAGGGCGGTTATTTCGTACATCAGGGCGCCAGCAGCTAACTCGGCGGCGGTGTGGTAATTCGCGCCGGCAATCAGATCCGTCTGTCGAGCTGCCTTCATTACGATCAAACTCAGAATCTTTTGGTCTGGCAGGGCCACCGCGACCGGCGCTGGCGGGGCGGTGAACAGCGCCTTGATTTCATGCTTGCCGCCGGAGTGATGCGCGGGCAATTCGCAGTCCATGTCGTGCGCAAGATCCTTGGCATCATCTTCAGTTGTTTGCAGATCGCTGAGGATTCCAAATTCAGGGCTTACAACGACCCACGCGAACGGCTCATCTCTTCCGCTCTCCAATTCTTCAACCCGCGCCTGTAGCTGGGCGATGGTGGATTGCAGGGCGGCGACTTCTGGCGGTGCGACGTAGAGCTTCGTACCCAAAGGGATCTCGAGCAAATCCGAGTTGTACCAATCGATAGTTTTTCCTGCTGGTTTGTCTTCATCAATCTCAATCCATGCCACCGGCTGGCGCTCGACGACAGGGGCATCCAGCAGGGCGCGCAGTTCTTGCGCTTCAGCATACCAATTGCCCTGTTTGAATCCTTCGAAAAGACGCTCAAGCAATTCCCGCGACACGCCGTCAATTGTTGGGTTATTGGTCATGGTCTTACCTCCGCAACAGCTTTCCCTAATTCGGTGATTACCCACTTTTCTTTTCGGTAGACACTTCCAGGAACCACCGACCATTCGATGTCCGCAAGCCCGCGATTCTTCAGCGCGTTCATTGTTTGGTTGGTGCAAGAGCCGAAGTAACCTAGCGGGCTTTTAATCAGGGTCTTCAGTTCAGATAGCTGTCGGTACGTCAGTTTCGATTGCGCCTTTAACAGATCGTCTTTATGCATGACTTTCCGCCCCGGGGTTGGGGTTGAGGGCGGCCGCCATGCGAGCGCGGTAGGCATCTGTAAATTTGAACGGGTTGTCAACCAAAGCCTGCATAAGGCTTGAGAGATCATCTACTCGTTGATCATTTGCGTTCAGGCGCTGCTGCAGGGCGTCACGCTCGGCGGTGACCCGGTCGAAGTCCATAGCCACAACCCATTCGCCGTCCGGTGCTTCGTACATCGACGACGTTTCGGCATGCGTCAGGGCTGCCGAGTACCGTTTTACTTCGCTCATCCTGCAATCTCCATCAATACCAGATCATGGGCATTCACAACCTTCATGCCGAGCTCCTTGCCGATGTGCACTTCCAGGCTGGCGCCGCGGGAATCCTGCCAGCCGGGCAGGGTGGCAACTGTGTCGCATTCCATCAGCGCGGTGATGTCACGGCGCATGCATTCGCTCCAGGTGCCTGGGTCAGGGTTGAGTTCGGCGGGGTTGATGACGCTGTGCCCAGCGGCGCGCAGGGTGGCGGCCGTGGAATGGAACAGCGGGAAATTCAGGTCCAGCATGTTGGTCATGGGACCGCTGAGGTAGATGCGCTTCATGCCGCGCGCTCCTGTTGGTAGAAGTCCCAAGCTGCCTTGTCGCCCTGGGCCACGTACCAGCTCAGGGTGCCGTCGCCTTCGTGATCACTTACCGATCCGCCATACTTGGAGCCAGGGAACTGAAATGTGGCCGACATTGAAATACGCGGCCACCCGATGCTCCACTCGGTAAATGTCAGATCAGGTCGCTCTGCCAGTACCTTTGCCTTGAAGGCCTCGCCCTTGGCGTTCGCGTCGGAGATCTTCTTGTCCCGCGCATCTTTGCAGCTCTGATCGCAGTAAGCGTGCCTGCCGTCGTAGACGATCGCGAGCGGATTGCCTTCGTCGTCTTCCTCGTCCTCGTAGAGCTGGTTTTCGCAGTTGTTGCAGTAAAACCACCAGCCCTGCTCGTGGTAGGCCTTGGCCGGGATGAACGGTTGGCCAGCGAACTGATCAGCCCACGGCGCGCGCCGACAGAACTCAACCTCTTCGAATGTCAGGTTCAACTCATTGCCACCTTCGCGCCGTGCCGTTGCGCTGTTGGTGGCGAAGGTGATCACGTGTTCACCTTCGGAGCCTTCACCGACGTGATAGGCCTTCATCTTTTCTGTGGGCATGGGGCGTCCTATGCCGGGGCATGCCCGGGCGGTGGAGGGGCGGGAGGTATACAAGCGATTTTGTCGTGACGGCAGGATGGGTCATCCAACGAGCCGGAGCACGACCGAATGAAACGACTGATCGCTGAAGTGATGTACCAGGTACTTATCGAGCTGCTGAGCCAGATCCTGATGCGCTTGGCGGACTGGCTAACGGCGTGGCCTTTGCTGTGACTACGCCGCGGCTTTCAGTGCCTCGATGATGCGCTGCCCGGCGAGTGGCGGTACCGCGTTGCCGGTCATGTGCATGGTCAACTTGTGGTTGTCCGGCCGGAGCGTGTCTTTCGGGAACGACTGCGCGGCCATGGCTTCGTCAGCGCTGATCATCCGCATCATGTCGCCGTCAACGACTGCCCAGCGATCCAGCGTGGTTATTGTGCCGATCGGGCGGTCAAGGCTGCGACCAGTGAGGCCCGAGCCTGAGCCGTAGTAGGGCATCACGAACCGATCACCGAAGCGCTCACGGCCATTCTTCACGCGAGTCAGCGTTGATGCTGCGCGGCCTGGCTTGTTGATCGGCGACCACTTGCCGGCATCGAAGTCGATAATGTCGCGGGCGGGCACGTGCTGATAGCGGGGGAGCTGCAGGTGCAAGGGTGCCTTGCTGCGCGAGCAGACCATGAACAGGCGAACGCGATGCTGCGGGACGCCGAGATCGGCGCAGTCCACGATGTGCGGGGCCAGTGCGTAGCCCAGTCTCTGCATTGCGTCAGCCCACGCCGGGTACAAAATCCAGTCCATGAATTCTGGTACGTTCTCGATCACCGCAAAGTCCGGCCGGTTTACCTCGGCGTTCTGTACCGGTGCCCAGGCCGTTGACCGCGAGTTGTCGTGCTGAGGGTTGCCGGCAGCCTTGCCGCGAGCCTTGGTGTGCCCTTGACAGCAGGGAGAGGCGAGCATCACGTCGTGCTTCGGCACGTCCGCCCAATTCGCCTGATGCAGATCCTGACAGGCGTGGATGGTATCCGGGTTGTTCCGCGTGTGCCATTCGACTGCCTCGGGCCAGTGGTTTGCTGCCCAGAGAACATTCAGACCGGCGTTGCGGCCGCCCCGGGTCCATCCGCCGAAGCCGGCGAACAAGTCGATTGCTGATTGCATAGGGGATCCTCGCCGGCTGGCGTGACTCGTAAAAGTGGGGTATTTGTGTTCGGCCCGGCGTGGGGCCGGCATTGAGGCTCGGGAGCTGCCTGTGAACAAATATCTCTATGGTAAAAAGCAGTATCTGAAGGATTGGATCGAAGGAAAGCAGGGCCTGCGACTGAGTGACATCGCTTACTACTCGATAATGGAAAACGATCAGATGCGAGACAATGAGCTCGCCAAGGAGTTTGTCTACGACAAGGAGCAAGTAACTTTCAGTGTTAACGGTCGCAAGCTAAATCCCCAAGATATGACCGCAAACCCGGTCATGACCCTAAGCCCGTCTCGCTGTTTTTGTGTTTGCCTTAGTGGCAAAAGAAATGACCCAGAGCTGTTTGAGCGATTCAAGGCTGATACCTGCATTGAGGTAGATGTGTTGCACCTTGTAGAAATACTGAAGGCTGCTTTTTCTATCCTTGAAGGAGTTGAAGTTATTCATCGAGACGTAAGCTACTACCCATCCATCATGGAAAGCCCTGTTCCAGATCTGATGTCTGTGCTGTTCTACAAGCGTGACATCTATAGCGTCGAAAATGAGTATCGAATTGCAGTAACAATTCCTGCTCACCGAAAGTATTTTCAAGACCAACACGGCGCGCGGATCGCAATATTCTCAGACGACCCGGGTGATATGAGGCATGTTTTTGTAAATGGCGTGACTGCGGACGTGAATACCAGCTACATCGTTTCAGTCGGGTCAAAAGGAGGGGCACACTAGGCAACTCAGTTCAAGCCTCAACGCCAGTCGCGGCGAACGCCTCAAGCTGCCGCGACCACTTTTCCTTAAGTACGATTTCTGGTCGCGACATGCTTGCGAAGCGCTCCGACTCTTCAGCCGGCGCCGCGGCCAAATTGATGATCAGCGTAGAAACCGTCTCCTGCCATTCCTCGAAGTCATGGCGCTCGCCAAGGATCAACAGAGCGTCATCGAGCGCTTTCGAAACAATCAGCGATCGCTTCTCGGCGCCGATCCGCTCGAGCAGCGCCTTCTCCTTGGCGCGCTTATCCTTCTGCAATTGCGCGTTGCTCTTGGCCATGGCCTACCTCTTCAATTCCGCTGACCGGCAAGTCCAGCCAGGTCTGTCGGCGGCGCGTGGCCGCCCGGTTGATGGTTCGTCTCACGCTGCAACCTTCACCTGATGCCAGGCGCCGGCGGCGTAGAACAGCTTCGCGGCTTGGGCTTCATCCATTGACACTTCGTCGGGGATGGCGATCCAGCCTGACGCTACCAAGTGGTTTGGGTTCGCGCTGTTGCGCAGCTCCAGGTAGTAATGCTCGATGGCATCAGTGAGGCTCTCTACCTTGTAGATACCCTCGGGCGAGATCTCGACCGACTTGATGTACTCGGCGCCGCGCTCATCGCGGCACATGGCGCCGATATAGATCGTCCAGCGGTAGGAGAAGTCGAAGATTGCGTTTGCGATCGCCAGACTGCGGATCTGCTTGCAGCTCTTCCAGTTCGCCATGATCTGGCTGCCGCTGGGGTCGATGTTCACCACCGCGACGTGGTTGGTGCGCAGCAGCGCCCGGCAACTGCGTTCTGCCCGGGCGAAACCGTTGTTGGGTTTGCGTTTCGACTTCATATCGAGTCCGCCATTTTGCGAAGAGCCCTGCGGTCGGCGGCCGGTATCGGCTTCGGGCGCCGTTTGAGGACCGTTTCAGGGTCTATTTTGTTCGAGCGGGGCGGTGGCAGCGGATTGCGCGGCGGGCTTTTCAGTTTGTCGATCCGCCCGCCGGCTGCCAGGAACTGGGCGATCTGGTCATTGATGGCTTCCGCGTTCTGCCGCTGTTGCTCGATCAGGTTGAGGTGGTTGCTGATCATGCTGGCCTCACTTGATCCGGATCGAGCTTTCGCCGCGCTCCAAATGCGCGTAGGCAGGTTCTTCGATCAGTTCGTGTTCTGCGTCTTCGCCGGCGGCCATGCGCTTTCGCACGGCTTCGTTGTGCTCGCGAATTTCCTTGAGCTTGGCGGCGATCGCGTTCTTGTCCGGGGCAATGCTAGTTTTCACGGATGTCAGTTCGTCGGGCACCGCGTCCTCGTTGTCGACGATGACCTTCTCCTTGCCCATGGCCAAGGTGATGGTGAACAGCGGGCGCTTGATCGACTTGAGGTTTGCCGCTTCCATGTTCCGGCGCAGGTAATCGCTGATCTGCGCAACGCTGTTGGACTTGATGCGCTTGAGCTCGGTCAGTCGCTCAATCTCAGATTCGATGGCGGTCACGTCGCTTTCAATGTTGCGACGCAGCATGACGATGTTGTCGGCCTTCACCTCAAACTCGCCTTGGATCTCGTCCATTGCGTGCTGCAGGGCTTCTTTCAGGCCCTCGTCGTCGGTGTCTGCCATTCCCTGAAGTTCGGCGAGTTTGCCGGTCAGTGCGTATAGCTGGGTCATGCTGCATTCTCCTTGCCAGGCTCGAGGGCCGCTTTGCGCTCTTCAAAAGCGCGAGTGATTCGGGCGATGAATGTCGGCTCGTTGCGGCGGGTCGCCTCGCGGATGTATTTCACGTTCAGCATCTTCAGTTCGTGGGCGGTGACGGCCTTGCCCATCGTTTCCACCGCAGAATTCAGCCAGTCCAGTCGCTCCTGCTTCTGACGAAGGATCTCGGCATCCTTGTCCACTGCCTGCTCGATCGCCTGTTCTTCCTTAAGCTGCTCGACGTAGGTCTCATCATCGAACAATCCAAGGAACACATCCGCGCTGAACCCAAGCATGGAAAGTGCTTTCTTGATTGCGTCAGTCAGCGACTTCTTCGGCGCCTCGCCATCGGTGGTCATGCCATAGCTGGTCTTGTACTGGTACCGAGTGCAGCCGTATTGCTCGATCTCGCCGCGCTGGCCGTCCTGCATGAACCAGAGAGCAATTTTCAGCGTGTGCCCGATCTCGCGACCGATGCAGGTACGCTTATCGCCTTCGCCGGTAAAGATTTCATGGCCGTCATCAAACCGTTCTTCGATGATTTTCCAACCCCAGCCGATGCCAACCGGGCCGAACAGCTCGGTGGCCTTCATAACCATCGCGGTGCCGCTCAGGCTGGTGATGTCCTGGCCGTTCACCTTGGCTTTTTTGGTGAACCGGGTGTCTGTCTTCTCGACCTGGGACCAAATCTGCATGTTTTTATCGGACATGACTGTTCTCCGCGCCACCGGAGAGGGGCGCTGTGGAAGGGTTATTCGGTGGCTTGGGCGATAATTGCCCGGGTGTCTCGAAGCAATTCAGCCTTTTCGCTTTCGTAACGATCTGGATGCCACTGCGCATCGAGTGCCGCCCAGCGCTTTGCAATGCTCAGAAGGTCGGGCGCGGCAGCTATCAGCTTGGCGTCAGCCTCTTCATAGACCCAGTCGACTACCTGCTCCTGGTCGTCGTTGAAGTCGATTGCGAAAGCGCGCTGCCCTGGAACGTTCGAATGCGAGATCTCTCGGACGGTCCATGGTGCTGGCGTATGTTCTTTTGCGGACACGGGGTATTCCTTGGCCGCGACGTGCGCAGCGCTTGAAGTTGAAAGTCAGGAGGTGATGCGATCGGCGAGGGCGCTGAGCAGCATCAGGAAGGTGAAAACGCCGAGGGAGGAGAACGCGCCGCGCCAGATGATCAGACGGCGCGCCCATTGGCGGCTGGTCACTGGAACACCTTGTAGGTGGTCGATTTTGGGACTTGGCAGGTGCCGGGCTCGCTATTGACGACCTTGAGGGTGCCTGCGCCGACCACCAGAACCACGACGAGAATCCAGTAGACGAGATTCATGGCCTAGCCCTCACAGCGATGCGTCCGCCTTTCATGGTCACCGACAGTCGCTGCGGGAGGTTGTCGACTAGATCCTCGCGCTTGCGGCCGATGACCTCATTGAAGGGGAGGCCGAAACCCAGGACGGCGATCTTGCGCTCGATGTCTGCCAGTTGCTCATCAACCAGCGTTGTCACGATAGGCGTGGTCATGCTGCCAGCTCCTTGCGCTGCCGACTGATCTTCAGCAGGCGGGCGCTGTAGTGTTTGAATTCTTCTGCGGTGATGGCGTTGGCCGTGAAGTGCTGGATGATCAGCCCCTCGGCCAGGGCTTCGTCGATCTGGCGGGCGCCGGCGTGTTCAGCAGCCTCCAGAGCCTTATCGATGGCGATGTGAGCGCTCATATGTCGCTGTCCACATCGTCCTCGGCCGCTTCGCGCTCAGCAGCAACAGCATCGGCGGCGTGAGGGCGGAGGAAGTTGGCGGCGATCGCCTCCAGTTGGGTGACCGGGCTGTTACTGCCCAACAGGTGCTTGGCGTGTGTCAGCGCCTCGGCTTGGCTGCCAACCACGACAGCCAGCACCAGGTTGGCGAACGAATCACGATCATCCAGCCCGTCGATCTGCCGCTGATTCAGGTGGTGCTGCAGGTGTTCGGCGTACTCCGCTGAGGTCACCTTCCGCACCGGGCCAAACCGGCGCTTCCATTCCACATCCGAGCCGCACACCAGTTGTTCAGCGGCGCTTTCCAGCCATTCCCGATCCTCGTCCGACTCGCTCACCGCCGGAGGCAACTGAGCGTCGAAGTTGGCCTGGCAGAGTTTCAGTGCTGCGTTCATGGGTGCCTCCAGATCGGCGGGTCAGTCGGTGGGCGAAGTGATGAAGGGCTGCCAGTGCGTGACGCGATGCTCGAACCGAGACCCGTCCGGGTAGCGCCAGTCGATGCCGTTCCAGTAGAGGAAGCGCGATCCGTTCGCAAATCGCTGCGCCTGCTTGGCTGGCGTGTAGGCGATGACGTGGTGCTTGCCGCCACCTTTTGGCAGGTCCGGCAATCGATTACTGCATTTGATCCAGCCGCTCATGGCGACCTCCAGTGTTTGGGGTTAGGCGGTGGCGGGGACGGCTTCACGAAAGCGCGAAGGACTCCAGTCGCAAGACTCGTCGGCCGGGATATGGCCGAACATCAGCGTGCAGCGACGGCAGTGCACGCAGTCGCCGCAGGTCTTGCCCTCGGGCAGGTTCATCTGATCGGCGTTGTCCGCCGACCGTGGATACGGCGCTCGTTGCTCGACCATGATTTGCTCCATGTGGTTTATCCAACAAAACCCGGATGCACTCGTTCGCTCCGCTGGTTGCCGTTGGGCGCGGAGGAGAGTGCATTCGGGTGGTGTCGGGGGAGGGTGGCCCGGTCTCGCTACTGGCGACAGACCGGGTTTGCATCATCAAATTGTCGACGTGCGTAAGGGTGGCCTACCTCATTCGGCCGATGCGCGGTGACATCGATGGCCTACTGTCCGCTGCCTGTATGAGTGATGGGCGCCGGCCTTCAGGCTTGCCGCGCCGCGCGAGGTGGATCAGGTCATCTATTTCATGATGGTCATCCTCCAATGCGCGCCGTTGGCATCTTGGCGGGCGCTCGCCGTTCTCAGTTGGTGCTGCATGCAGGTGGGCGGTTATAGGCCGCAGTTTCGTCCGCATCGGGGTGTGATCTGGCGGTTCCGTCTCATCTTCGGCAGTAGCAAGCCGCCGATTTGCAACCACGTCGCCGCGCTTAGATGCTTCGTCACAGATCACACCCCGATGCGCTCTCATAGAGAGGATCGGGCAGTTGTAAACTCAGGGTTTACAACTCAGCCGGCGCCCACTGTTTGGCGAGGACTTCATCCAGAAGAATCTCGATCTGGCTGATAGCGCTGTTGTAGGCGCGCTCCCATTCCTTTGGCGCGGTACGTCGCGCCTCCTTGATGCGCTTTATTCCTTCACGCAGAGCCTTTTCCGAGATCTCCCGGCGCTCCTTGCGGCGGCGCGCTTTCGTGTAGCGCTGCTGCACTGGCGCATCCTTGCCGAGTATCTGACTGATCCGAGAAGGCGCTTTGGCTGCCGCTGCGCTTTCCTTGAGGGCCTCTTCGAGACTTGGCCCTTTTCCGACTCTTGCCAGAATCCTGTCAGCTGCGCTCAATTCGCTGTTGCTTTCCATCTACTCACCTCGAACAGTCAAGTCTGACTTGTCGGTTGATTTCCCGTCTGGCCCTGTCGCCAAGGCCAGCCAGTGAAATCTCATGCTGCGAAAAGTTCTTGCTGTGCTGGTTGTGGTGCGCAGCGCTGGAGGCCTGCTCTTACCGCCGATTCCAGCAACTCGGCGTCTTGCTCCAGCTCTGGGCAACCCTCTGGAACAAGACCAGCCGCGCGGCGAATCTCAGCGGCGCGACTCTGCAGCGCCGGGATCACGATGGAGCGCATGTTGCCGACCGTGCGGCGATCAAGGCTGCATTCCCGGCAAAGCCAGATGTAGTCGAGGATGAATTTCGGCATGTCGTCTCTCCGGTTGTTTTCCCAATGCACCCGTCACCAGGTGCATCAGTGAAAAATTCCGCTGATCCTTCGGCGCTACTGGCGCGGTACAGATCTATTCAAATTGTTCCTCCAGCCGCGGGCCTTTCGGCTTGTTCTCCCGCTGGATAACTGCTTTCGACGTTTTACGCTGCACGCCCGGGTCAGTTGCCAACCCTCTGAACCGTTGAGGCCGGTTCATCGCTGCCTTTGAATCTGGGCCGGTGGTGATCCGGCAAGGGGTGTCGCTAAAGAGCGGCGGGTCTCTTGAGGCCCTTCGCAGTGACTGTGTGTCGCTGCGGTGGAAGAAATATAGGCAAGCCCATATTTTGTGTCAATGGGTATTCCCATAAAATTTGAGTCTCCCGTATTTCTGGTCGCAAAAAAGCCCGCGCTTGGCGGGCTTCCGATGACGCTCGCGCTATCTACACCGCATGTTGTTCCAAGTCAGAGCCGCAGTATCGGCACTTCTTGGCGGCGGCCTTGATGGTTTCCGCGCAGAACGGGCACTCCTTGTTCGCGGCAGCGGCAGCAAGATCCTCGGCGTAAGTTGTAGTCTCGACCGGACGGGCAGTGTAGATGGCGGGCTTGTTGAGTGCCCAGATGAAAGCCACAACCCAGCCGATAAAAGTCCAGCCGGCGAGGAGGTTTAGCGCGAAGATCGGCGTGGCCTTGGGGTGCTCGCCAACAGCGCAAATTGTCGGGTAGAAGTACAGCGCGATCGCGCTGGGAAAGAAAACGATACTTGCGACCATTGCAAAGCCGTTGGTGCCGCTCCCGATCAGGTAGCTGACCAGGCAAACAATCCCGAGCAGAATCAGGCCTACGATCTTCATTGGATCCCTCCATCAATTGAGCTCAGATTTTACCATTCGTGGCTGTGCGCCACCATTGGCGTGAGCGGGAGAGGGCATGAAAAAGCCCGGCGCTAGGCCGGGCTCGTTTGGCAAATAGAGCTAGTGACATCTTCAAGCCGCCAAGTCCCCTTTGCTCAAGCTTTTCTTCATTGAAGCCTTCATCACTTCCATCTGCTCTCCCAGCTCATCGAGCTTCGCTTTACCCAAAAGCTTTTTGGCTTGAGGAAACATTTCAGTCTCTTCTTCTTCGATGTGATGCTCCAGAAGCTCTTTTACGACTTTTACGCGACCGGCGAACTCCGGGGTAGACGGATCAGTGCCTTTCAGGTCTGGCAGCACCAGAGAATCCACCGTGCGATGCTCTTCCTTCGCCTCGTAGTACATCTCGTCCTGCTCCTTACCACCGGCCTCTTTGAATGCGGTGTAGAGGATCTGCTCTTCCAGCTGGGTGTGGATGGTGATCTCCATCTCCAGCTTATCGAGCAGCTCGACGCGTTTTTTCAGAGCGCGGTCAGTGGATTCGCTCAGTTGGCTCAGGATGCCCTTTACTTTTTCGTGGTCGGCTTTGAGAAGGTCAATAGCGTTCATTTTTGTATGCCTCATCTATCACAGGTTAGCGTCAGCAGCTCTCCGGCTGCGGTTCACGTTCTCCCAGTAGTAAGCGCATCTTCTGTGCCAACCGCCCGAAAGTAAAAGACTCAACGATTTCAAGCATTTCGCAGAGCTGATGGCGAGGTGAGGGCATGCACTCTGCACGGATACCGGTTTATCCGCCTTGCAGAAGACGGTTATCGCGCGCAAAAAAAAGCCCGCCAAAGGGGAGGCGGGCTATTAAATAATGAGGAGTTATGAGCATAGTCGGTGCTAGGTTTTTTTCCCGGTCCATCAGCGAGAGTACATAGCCCACCAGAATACATGCCCAAGTATCGAGATCTGCTGCTCTTGGATCTGCTGGAACGTGTAGTCCTCGTCCGGGTGCTCGTCACGGTTGAAGCTACGCAGGCGGATTCCGATCGGGATCCGGTAGACCTGCTTCACGCGGAGCTGGCCGTTGTGGTTTATGGCGTACATCTCGCCGTCGACGATATCGCTCAGGGAGTTTTTCCCCACGTTCACGCCTACAGTGGCGCCGTCGCGCAGCACGGGCATCATGCTGTTCCCGCCAACCTTCACGCATTTCGCATTGCTGAACTGAACGCCGTTGTGGCGCAGGTCTTTCTTGAAGAAGCGCAGCCGCGAGCTGTCGCATTCCTCGATCGCAAACTTTCCGGATCCGGCTGCCAGCTCCACCTCATGGAGGAAAGGGACGTAGACCTCGTCATCATCGAGTGGGGTTTCGTCATCCCAGGTTTCGATGGTGCCAAGTTTCACGCTGGGCTGGATGCGTTCAGCCTGATGATCAGGCACACCCTTGAGCATGTCACCGACACCTTCAGCCAGCCACATCGGGGACACGCCACATACAGAGGCGATCTGAGCTGCGAAGGCGGTAGCCTTCGATTTCCCCCTCTCCAAATCGGAGATCGAGGTTTGCGTGAGTCCGGCGCGCTCAGCAAGCTCAGTCTGATTGAGCTTGGCGTGGCGGCGGGCGGTTTTGAGTCGGTCTTTGAATTCCATCCGTGAAGTATTACGGGCGCTCCCATACTCTTGCAAATCGGTATTCCCATAACCTACTATATGGGTATTCCCGTATGGAGGGGCATCATGAACGCAATTTACAAGGGCCTCGTTGACTACTTCGGCACCCAGGAGGCCACCGCTGAAAAGCTCAAGGTTGATCAGAGTACCGTTTCCGGTTGGGTTCGGGGGAAGCACGGCATGTCTCCGGTTATTGCCAAACGAGCGGAGGCGCTGACCGAAGGTGCTTTCAAAAAAGAAAACCTGTGCCCGTCGTTTCCTTGGGCCGAGATGGTCGCCTAAGCGACATCCCTGTCCGCCAATCCGTTGAAGCAAGATTAGAAGAGAGCAGTCCCCATGGAAACGTCCAGTCCAAGACATAGCGCCCAAACCCGTGACCAAGTGCTGGTGGCGCATGCGGCAAACCAGATCGCCCGAACCAGCTTGAGTCAGGACGATTTCGCGCAATCGCTGAGCCGTGAGCTGCACCTGTCGATTCCTGAGCGCGCCAAGAAGAAGGAAGTTCCGGACTTCAATTCGCCAGAGCTGACCGGAGACGTGAGCGAGTTTGTGAAGGCGACCGGTCGCTGGCTGAAGCGTGTACAGCGCTGGCTCTCCGGGGATCAGGAGATGCCGTCTTGGCTGGAGGAGTCTTGGGTAAACGCTCTGGAGCCTGAGTTTCGCGACAACTGCATCAATGAGCTGGCCGGCCGCCACGGACTGACCGGCGCTCGCCAGATGCAGAGCGACCAATGTGCCAACAAAAGCTTTGGTGCGCTGATCCGCGCACTGGGCGATGTGATCGATACCGGCAGCGAAGTCTTTGATGACCAGGTGATGTGCGAAGAGGACCTGCCGCATCTTCCGGCGTTCGCCGAGCAGTGCCGTCAGGTCGAAGCGCGGGCAGGGGAGCTTGGCCGGAAGGCTGAAGCACTGATCGCAAAACACCGACCGAATTTGAAGCTTGCCTGAATCCCGGGCACAAAAAAGCCGGGATTGCGCCCCGGCTAATTCATTAACACTTGATGAGGCCGATTATGCATAGCCAACCCATCTCAAGCAATACCCCCGACAGTGTCGCGACACGTTTTTCGAATTCTGAAAACGTGTCGCGTACCACGATGTCCTCCCGCGAGATTGCCGATCTGGTCGACTCGCGCCATGACAAGGTCAAACAATCCATCGAGCGCCTAGTAGAGCGCGGTGTAGTTGTCCAACCCCCAATGGGGGATGAACAATTCCGCGACTCGCTGGGCCGCCCACGGACCGAATCCGTCTACCACGTCGGCAAGCGCGACAGCTTCGTTGTTGTTGCCCAGCTCAGTCCCGAGTTCACCGCCGCGCTGGTGGATCGCTGGCAGGAGTTGGAAGGGCAGATTGCCCAACCCCGTGAACTGTCCCGCATGGACCTCATCCAGCTCGCCTTCGAGGCTGAGCAGCAGCGACTGCAACTGACCATCCAGGTCGAAGCGCAGGCCTCAAAAATCCACTCCATGGAGAACCTGTTCAAGGAGGGGATGACCCATACCCAATTCTGCAAGGGCCTCAATGGGGTCAACGTCATGCAGGTTGGCAAATTCCTCGAAGGCCGGAACTGGCTCTACAACGAGAGCAAATCCGGCCTGCGCTTTCGTGTGGCGTCCTACGCCCGCGACAAGTACATGACCGAGCATCAGCACGAAGTCACTCCCCACGGCCGCGAGCCGTTCGTTTCCTTCACCCCTGTTCTGCTCAAGAAGGGCGCCGTGCGCCTCTACGACCTGTACCTGGCCGGCGAGCTGCCAATGAAGAAGACCTGGGACGGGCTTTTCACCCACGACAAAGCACTGAGGGCCGCGTAATGGCCGGGGACTGGATCAAAATGCGAATCGACCTTCAGACACATCCGAAAGTTTTCCGCATGGTGTCCGCATTGAAAGCGGACAGACTGCGGATCATCGGCGGACTGCACATTGCATGGAGCATCTTCGACACCCATTCCGATGATGGCGTGCTGCACGGTTACAGCGTCGATGCGATGGACGCTGTGGTGGGCTGGCCAGGCTTTACCCAAGCCATGATCGAGGTGGAATGGGCGTCCGTGCAGGACGACGGAAGCCTTGTAATGCCTCGCTTTGACGAGCACAACGGTGCCAGTGCAAAGCGCCGAGCCAACGACAGCGAGCGCAAGCGCAACGACCGCAAAAACAACTCTGTCCGCAATGTGTCCGTAAGCGATGCGGACAAAACGCGGACCAGAGAAGAGAAGAGAAGAGAAGAGAAGAAAGAGCAAGATCAAAAGCATGGTGCTGGCGCACCGGCGAAGTCTGCCAAGTTCGATCCGCTCACTGCCAAGCCCGAGAACGTCTCGGAAAAGGCTTGGGCCGACTGGTGCCAGCACCGCAAGGAAATCCGCAAGCCGCTGACCGCCAAGAGCTGCGAGCAGCAGGCCAAGGCTTTGCTGGGGCACGCCGCGCCGGATCAGGTGCTTGCCACCTCGATCTCCAACGGCTGGACAGGCATCTTCCCGGACAAGGTCGCCAGCAATGTGCACCCGTTTCCGAAATCCCGGCACACCGGCTTCGCTGAACGCGATTACACGTCCGGCCTGAAACAGCGAGAGGACGGCAGCTATGCGCTCTGAGCCAGTCCAAGCAACTCCAGAACTGCCGCCGGGCACTCGAATCCAGCCAGCCGAGTGCGAAACCCACGGTGCCTACGACCAGAAGGTCTACGCGGTACTGGGCCGAGAGCTGAAAAGCAACTGCCCAGAATGCAGCCGTATCGCCCGCGAGAAGTCCGAAGCCGCCGAGCAGGCGAACAAGGCGATGGAGCTGCGCATGTCCCTCGCTCGCAAGCTGGGCGACGCACTGATCCCGAAACGTTTCACCACTCGCACCCTGGGCAACTACCAGGCCGAGAATGACGGCCAGCGCAAAGCACTCCGGTTCTGCCAGCACTACGTTCAGATCTTTGACGAGATCCTGAAGACCGGTCGCTGCATGGTGCTGATCGGCAAACCGGGTACCGGAAAGACACACCTCGGCGCCGGCATGGCCAACGAACTGCTGCACAACACGTCGCGCACGGCCGTGTACCGCACTGTCGGCGCAATCCTTCAGGCAATCCGCTCCACGTACGACAAGCACAGCGAACGCACCGAGGCAGAGATCCTGTCGAGCCTGATCGACCCCGATCTGCTGGTGCTGGACGAAGTCGGTGTGAGCAAGGAGCAGCCGAGCGACTTCGAACTGACGACCCTGTTCGCAATCATCAACGGCCGGTACGAGCAGGAGCGCCCAACGGTGGTGATCTCCAACCTCGATGCGCACCAGCTTCCGGGCGCGATGGGCGAGCGTTGTGTCGACCGTCTGCGCGAGGGCGGAATGATCGTGGTCCCGTTCGAATGGGAATCTCAGCGCGGCAAGGAGGGGTTTTGATATGACCAAACATAATTGCGTCGAGCCTGATTTCGCAGCAGAGAGCGTGAAATTCCAGAAGCACGCCGCCGAGCAGGGTATGTGCTTGGAAAGGCTACCAGGTGGTTTTTACGTGGAGCAGAAAACCCAGAGCGCGTGGGCTTCATGGATCCGGCAGGCGGCTATGGATGGCTACACCGAGCTGAAACGTGCCGCCGAGGCCTGCAAAGATTCGCTCTCTCTCCGGTACATGGAGAGCGACGGATCGCTCTACATTCGCAATGACCACGGCATCGTGTTTGATGTGCACCAGAACCGGTCCTTTCTGGAAATCATGGAAACCAACAAGGCTTACGCCGACCTGGTCCTGGCCGCTCGACCTTCAGCGGTGCTGTCCTTGATCGCCGAGATCGAGGCCCTGAAGGGTCCGCATGACTGGCTGGCGGAAGACCTGATCAAAGAGTTGGTCGACAAAGCCCAGTCATTTCAGGAAAACGCCTGCGAAGAAGGGGAAGACCCCTTCGTGGTTGTTCTTCTCGCTGCCGCGTCCCGCATCCGTAGGCAAGAAGTGAACATCGACCGGATCAAGGCCAGCTTCAAAAACTTCCACCGCAGCCTCTGCGAGCGCTTCGGTTACTTCCACGACGAGGCCGACTGGCAGCGTGATCAGGTGTCGCTGGAAGAACACATCGCCACCCAGTTCAGCCACGTCAGCTCAGAGAATACGGCGCTGCGCAGCCAGGTAGAGACGTTGCAGCGTGGTGCGGGCCAGTTGCAGGAAGAGACCGAGTCGCTTCGCAAGGATCTGGAATCACACAAGCGCATGCTTCTGGCGGCTGCTTGTGACATGGGCGCGATCGGTGAAGCGCTCAAGGCAAATATGGACGATGACGGCGATGCATTGCTCGGCACGGTCATCGACCTGAAAGCGCAGAACACCCGAATGCTGGAATGGCTCAAGGACATCAGCCGGACATCTGGCGACAAAGGTGCCGTCATTGGCGCGCGCCAATTGCTCAAGGAGTTCGGGCAATGACCGAGTTCGCAATCCGTAGCCAGCGCGACATCAGCCGCCTCATGGGTGTCCTGCACGCCACCGACTTCACCAAACCCAAGATCGTCGTCATCAAGGACGAGAAGCGCCCTGACGTCTGCAATCGCAAGATGTGGGCAATGCTCAAGGACGTGTCCGAGCAGGTCATCTGGCACGGCAAAAAACTGACCAGTGAGGACTGGAAGTGCCTTTTCAGCGCCTCGCTGGAGAAACAGCGCGCTGAGCCCGGCCTCGACGGTGGTTTCGTCGTGATGGCCGTATCGACCCGCAAGCAGTCGCAGAAGTGGTTCAGTGATCTGTTCGAGCTGATGCATGCCTTCGGCGCCGAGCATGACGTGCGCTGGACCGAGCAGGACAAGTGGGGAGGGCGGTACTGATGCGCGTAGCCATCAAGGAAAAGAAGGCGCCCAAGCCGAAGAAATGCCGTGTTGCCTCCTGCGGGGCCTCATTCGTCCCTCAGCGTTTGGGTCAGGCAGTGTGCAGCCCAGCCTGCGCGCTGAAGGACGCGCCCCGGAATGAGCAGAAAGCGAAGAAGGCAATTGCTCAGCGTGATCGCCGCGAGATCAAAGTCCGCAAAGAAAAACTGAAGACCAGGGCTGACCACCTGCGCGAAGCCCAGGCGGCGGTGAACGAATACGTCCGCCTGCGTGATGCGCACCTGCCGTGCATCAGCTGCGACTCGATGCCGAACGACAACGACCTCATGACCGGCAGTCGATGGGACGCCGGCCACTACCGATCCGTCGGCGCCTGCCCAGAGCTGCGCTTCGAGCCGCTGAACATCCACCGCCAGTGCGTGAAGTGCAACCGCAACCTGTCCGGCAACGCGGTCGAGTACCGCATCCGGTTGGTGCAGCGCATCGGCGCCGACAAGGTGGCTTGGATCGAAGGGCCTCATCAGCCCCAGAAGCTTACCGTCGAAGAAATCAAAACCATCAAGGCCGAATACCGAGCCAAGACCCGCGAACTGAAGAGGGCTGTAGCATGATCTATCCAAGCGTTCTGAACGCAGTTGTCTCCGCCCTCGCGGCTGAGGCCATCGACAACACCAGCAAACAGGCATGGCAGAAGCTGTACAACTCTGCCGACGAAGAGGAGGGCGGCGATCTGGCGACACTGGTCCGTTCCCGTGGCGCCGACACCATCGACCGCACGCAGGTGGACTGCTGGGTGTCTGCCAGGCTGCACAGTGCGCTCGATCCGAAGCACTGGGATGCGCTTGTGGCGAAGTACAGCACCCACAAGGGACGCAAGGTGCAAGCGATCTCAGCGTTGCAGACCCTCATCAACACTCCGGCCCCGAAGCTGTTCCTGTTCAAGGCGACCACTGCCTGGGCTATCCCGCAGCTGAAGGGGGCGCGGCCGAAGGTGGCCACGTCCGTATCCGTCGAGATCCCGCTCGATGCACCGAAGTGGCGTCGCGAAGCAGTGGTGAAGGCGGCTCTGGCGGCAGGCCAGGCCAAGGCGAGGGGAGACGAGTCCCGATCAGCCGACATGATCGTGCTGAAGGACAGCTTCTACGACATGAACACCTGGGATAACGACGGCACCCCGGAGTCGACTCGACGCCGGTGGCGACAGGATATCGGCAAGGCTGCTGACGTCTTGGTCGACGAGGCTCTGGCGCACGCTGCCGACATTCTGGAGGTGGAAGGTTTGCTGATTGAACAAGCTGCATGATTGCCTGTTGACATCAGTGAGCGGATGAGCGAAATTAATCCCATCCTGTCATTCCTGCGCGTATCGAGGAGTGACAAACGAAACCCGGCCACCGCGCCGGGTTTTTTATTGCCCAAATGCAGGCGAAAGACCGGAAAGACCCTCCTGCTCAATCGACGTTCGAGGATCTACCGATGACCCACATCACCCGCTGCAAAATGACTCTTCGCTCCAAAGGGCCTGTTCAGGGCTCGACGGAATCACTGACCCGCCTGCACTTCGGTGCTGTGTGGTCGGCCAATCCGGCGGAGGAAGATGCGATCTACGGCAAGTACACGCCATACGGTGAATACACCGTGAACGTGGCCGCCGACCGCGCCGAGCATTTCGAAGAAGGGAAGGACTACTACTTCGATATCTCACCAGCTTTCTGATTCACCTGTAGCCAGGGCAGCCCTCGGGAAGGCCTGGACGTCGATAGCCGGATAGTGCGACGTACGGAATCAACACCGGCAGCCCGCGCACCCTGACCTCACAATGCTGCAGGGTGGCGCGAGACTGGATCAGCGAGATCGATGCATAGGGGCGTCGACGCTGTGATAGCCTTCGGCGGACAGGAGGGGAAAGACCCTCGAATCATGCGGGTGAATGCGCAGGCTGATGCGTTCAGCCCTCGAAGGTAGTTGGCCAAACCGACTGAGCGAAGGCTCTCGGGCCTGCTGAAATGCAGGCAGCCAACCCAAGCAGGAGTTCAGCACCTGCCACCCGCACCTATTCAGGGCCTCTGCACTTGCAGGGGCCTTTTCGTTTCTTCATGCCCACGGAGTCGAGCGCATGGATTTTTTGCACCGCCTGCTCGACAGATTGGATCTGCTGATCGCCGGCCTGTTCGGCGTCATCGTCGCCAGTTGGTGGCACAAGGACGATCTGACCGATTGGCGCGCCTGGCTGATCTTCCTCACCACTGGAGTGGCCTGCGCCCTGTACCTGACCGGTATGGTCAGTGCGTACCTTGGCGTAACCGAGCCGAACATCGTCGCCGGTGTCGGCTTCCTGCTGGGCACATTCGGCGGATCGCTGCTCGCAGCCATCAACCGGGCCATCAAAGCCGCTGACCTCTGGGCGCTCATTCGCCAGCGGTTCGGGGGAGGCAATCCATGAATCTTGAACTGATCAACTCTATCGCCTGCGGCTTGATTGCCTTGTGGGCGACCTGGTGTGTTCTGAGCGGTCGAGTGCGGGACGGCGTCATCGGCAAGATGATCTATTCGGCGATCGCAATCAGCGGGTTTGTGGTGATGAGCCGCAACCAGAACATTTTCATCATCGGCCCAACCACTGCCGGGATCACGCTGCACGTCTCACTGGCCTTGGCCGGTATGCGCCACATCTTCATGGTCATCTGGTGGCAGCGGGTGAAAGCCTGGCTTTGCCGGACGCTGAGTTGTGAACACTGTCTGCGTTGTGACAAGGCGCCGGGCGGGATCGAACGTCGATCCAAGTAAGTCGCGACACGTATCGCGAATCAGCAAATTGTGTCGCGACACCAAAAGGAGAGAGCCATGAAATTCCGCAAGAAGCCTGTTGTGATTGACGCCATTCGGTATGACGGGACCCAAGACAGCAACCGAGAGATCATTGAGTGGGCCAAGGGCAGCTCAACGCCGGCCCTGATGGATACTGTGGTGGGGAGTTGTTCACCTCGGCACCCGGAAGGCTTTGATTATCCGGCGCTGAAGATCAACACGCTCGAAGGTCTGATGATTGTGAATTCTGGGGATTGGGTTATCCGCGGCGTTGCGGGCGAGTTCTACCCATGCAAGCCAGAGATCTTCGAGGCGACTTACGAGGCAGCCTAATGGCCAACGTCACCCGCCTGCGCCACGCGCTCCCTCTGAGCCAGGATATCAACAAGACCCTGACCGAACTGGATAGCGCGATCGCCAAGGCCATCGACGCGGCCAAGGCTGCCGGTCTACCTCAAGGACTGATCGTCGCCGAGCTGCACGGGCACGCCCACGCGCAGACCCACAACATGGTGAAGGCATGACCGCAGAAATCCATGACATCGCCGATCGGCGACCGCACCTGACGGTAGCGGCTGATGACGGTGTACATGTGCTGCCTTGTGATCTGGTGCGATCAGTGATCGCCGGCGACAAGCCATCCGCCATCCTGACCGAGCCAGTAGTGCGCCGGATCATTGAAGAGTGGTTCCAGAAGGTGACGGCATGACGACCATTGCCTACAAAGACGGCGTGATCGCCTATGACTCTCGCGTCACTCGCGGTTCTCTCATCGACCACGATGACTACGAAAAGCTCATCCATAGGAATGGCCATCAGTTCCTGATCACGGGTTGCGGGGCGGACTTTGCCGCCCTGATGGATGAGTTTTTCGGCGTGAAGACCAGCGATAAGCCGCTCGACGCGAACGGGCTGGTCGTCACCAATGGCAGGCTTTGCCAGATCGGTCGTGACGCCGAGAGTGGATTCTGGTTGGACGAGGTATGGATGGAGCGTCCGTTTGCTATCGGTAGCGGACGCGACTTCGCACTCGCTGCGATGGATATGGGCGCAACAGCCAAGGAGGCTGTCGAGGCGGCGGCGAAGCGTGATGTTTACACCGGCGGCACGATCCGCACACTGATCATTGACGAGGGAAGGGCTGATGCAAAGACCGCTCCCCCCGGCGTCACTGCTTGAGCTGTCCGACCTTTCCGACTTCGGCATTCGCCTGACTCCTGCTCCAGAAGTGTGGGAATGGCTCCAAGCCGAGATCCTTGCCGACACCGGCAGCATCCATAACGAAGACCACGCCCATCTGATCGATGCGGACATTCGTGTGATGTGGGCATCTGCAGCCTTCACGAAGAAGGGGCGAACGGTTGTAGGGCAGGCTGAGCAGGTGGCGTTCCGCGCTGGCGGCTGGCAGAAGGCGCGGATGGAACAGCAGATGCTGGATTGGTTCGGCGACGTGCCGGCCTACATCATCACCCTGGCTGCCGACTACTGCGCTCAGTGCAGCGACGCTGACTTCTGCGCACTGGTGGAGCATGAGCTGTATCACATTGCTCAGGCGACCGATCAGTACGGCGCACCCAAGTTCACCCAGGAGGGATTGCCCAAGCTTGAGATGCGCGGACACGACGTTGAAGAGTTCGTCGGTGTGGTGCGTCGGTATGGGGCGAGCCCTCAAGTGCAAGAGCTGGTGGACGCTGCAAACAAGCCTGCTGAGGTAGGGAAAATGAACATATCGAGGGCCTGCGGAACCTGTCTGCTCAAGTCGGCCTGATTCTGGACAGGCTCTGGACGGATGAAAATCTATGGCAGCCCTTCAAAACGACGTGAAGGCCTTTATCGTTCAGGCCTTGGCGTGCTTCGACACGCCGTCACAGGTTGTTGAAGCCGTCCAAAAGGAATACGGGATAACGGTGACTCGCCAACAGGTAGAGACTCACGATCCCACAAAGACATCAGGAAAAGGCCTGGCCAAGCGCTGGGTGACGATGTTTGAAGATGCCCGCAAGCGCTTCCGCGAAGAAACCGCCGAGATCCCGATCGCGAACCGTGCCTACCGCCTGCGCGCCATGAACCGGTTCGTGGAGAAGGCGGAGACGATGAAGAACATCGGCCTGGCCATGCAGATCCTCGAACAGGCCGCGAAGGAAACCGGTGACGTGTATGTCAATCGGCGCATAGAGCCTGACAAGACGCTTGATGAAGAGATCAAGGTCCTTGAGATCGAGAAGCGCAAAGCCGAACTCAAGCTAATAGAGAAGGGTGGCGGCAACTCCAACGCCCAGCTTCTGGCTGATCTGATTGCGAGGCTGCCTTCATGATTGCCAATACCGGCAACCTATTGCTTGATCGCCAGTTGGCGCGCTGGTATCCGCTCAAGGATCACCCGGTGCAGCTCGCACTGGTTGCTGCTGTCGCGGAAGGCATTCGTTTCCCGTTGGTTCCTGCAGGTCGCCGGAGCGGTAAGACCGAGCGGTTCAAGCGCTTCCTGGTGAAGCAGGCATCCGCCTACACCGGCATGTACTTCGCCGCTGCGCCGACGCACGCGCAAGCCAAGAAGATTTTCTGGGATGACCTCAAGGCTTTCACGCTGAGCTGCATGCACAGTCGCCGGCCTTCTGAGTCTGACCTGATCATCTACTTGGACAACGGTAGCGAGATCCACGTCATCGGGTTGGACAAGCCGCAACGTATCGAGGGCATCCCTTGGACTGGCGGCGGTATCGACGAATTCGCCGACATCAAACCGGATGCCTGGGAGGCCAACATTCTCCCAGCGTTGAACACCGTCAACCCAACCATGCCGGATTACCGAGCCTGGTGCTGGCTGCTCGGCGTTCCGGACGGTCTGAACCACTATTACGACCTGTGCATGCAGGCTGAGTCGGGCAGTGATCCGAACTTCCGGGTGTTCCATTGGAAGTCGGCCGAGATCCTGCCGCCCGATGTGATGGACGCGATGAAGCGGGCCATGTCGGCCAAGCAGTTCAAGCAAGAATTTGAAGCCTCGTTCGAAACAGCGTCTGGCCGGATCTACGAGGACTACAGCAAGGCGAACATCACGAATGCTGCCATTGAGCCGCATGAGCAACTGATGTGGATGCACGACCAGAACTTCACACCTCTGTCATCCGCGATCGGTGTCAGGCGCAACGACGGCAAAGACCTTTATCTGCTGGACGAGATCGTGCTGATCAGCGCGGTATCGAAGCAGTCGGCTGCTGAGTTCGTGGACAAATTCAAGGACCACAAGAACAAGCACGTCCTGATCTATGGTGACCCCGCGGGCAAGGCCGGCGAAAAGCACGGCCACGCATCCGACTACACCGACATCGAGGGCGTGCTGAAGGCCAATGGCTGGACGTACACGCGCAAGGTCAAGCCGGCGCACCCATCCATCAAGGATCGGCAGAACGCCGTACGGGCGAAGATCCTGACCGCGTCAGGCGAAACAAGCCTGTTCATCAACCCGGTTACCGCGCCCTGGTGCCACAAGGGCTTGAGTACGGTTCAGCTTCAAATGGGTTCGACCTTCCAGGAAGACCAGAAAAACGACTATCAGCACATCACCACGGCGATTGGCTATTGCATCGACGTTGAGTGGCCGTGCATCAAACGCACAGGCGGAACACGCCGAATTGGAGGCTTGGCCTGATGCCAGTGCAATCGACAAACCCCGACTACGACGCGCACATCGCCGAGTGGGAGATGATGGATGACGCGCTCGAGGGTGAGTGCGCCGTCAAGCGCAATGAGCGCAACCTGCCCAAGCCGAGCGGCATGGTCGAAGCTGAAAAGCTCGACGCTGCCGGTAACAAATACCTTTACGCGAACTACACGGCCCGCGCTCAGTACGAACACTGGGTGCGCGACTCACTGCGCTCGATGATGGGGTTGGTGTCTCGGTTGATCCCGGAGATCGAGCTGCCCGCCGGTTTGAAAGGGCTGGAGGACAACGCCACAGCGGACGGCTTCGGCCTGAAGCAGCTGTTCTTCCGCATGGTGCGCCAGGCTATCTCGCACGGGCGGGTGCCGCTGGTGGTGAACATCGACGCGGGCGGCGAGCCGTATTTCTCGACGTATGCCACGCGCAATGCCATCAACTGGGACACCGCTGATCAGGGCGGCCGGCAGGATCTGGTCCTTTCGGTGTTCCGCGAGTTCCGCAAGAAGGGCGGCGATCGCTACAGCCACGACTGCGACACTGTTTTCCGTGAGTTCTTCATGAAAGACAGTGTTTGCCACACTGCGGTGCGTAATGAGGGCGGCGAGCTCGTCGAGGGCGAGAAACCCTTGGGCACCACCGGCACGGACAACCGGCTGGTCAAAGGTTTGCCGTACCTTCCGGTGATCTACTGCGGCTCGACCGACAACTCGCCGGACGTCGACGAGGTGCCGCTACTGACCATGGCGCGGGCCGCGTTGAAGTCGTATCAGCTGAGTGCCGACTACTTCACCGCGCTGCACCAAACCAGCCATCCGCAGCCGTGGGTATCCGGCCTCGATGACTCCGTAGAGCTCAGCGTGACGGGGCCATCAGCGGCATGGGATCTTGGCCCCAACGGAAAGTGCGGCTATCTGGAATTCCAAGGCGCCGGCGTCGAGGCTGTTCGCAAGGCCATGGATAACCAGAAAAACGCCGCGCTTGAGGCAGGCGCCAAGGTCATGGATGTCGGCGGCACTGAGTCGGGCGAGGCGCGCAAGACACGCCAGAACGATCAGCACGCCACGCTGCACAGCATTGTCATCACGGTGGCAGAGGCGGTGGAGCAAGGCCTGCGATATGCCGCTGAGTGGAAGGGCTACGACCCCAAGCAGGTGAAGTTCAAGGTAAGTCCTGAGTTCGTGACCTCGGTGGTCGACGCTCAGGTGCTCGCCGAGCTGCTGAAAGGTGTGATGGCCGGGACGATCAGCGCCGATACCTACTGGCAGTACCTCACCACCGGCAAGCTACCGGACCGCCCATACGAAGACGAAGCCGACCTGATCAGCGATGAGCGCGAGTCGGCCGGCATCAACCTGGACAAAGAAGATGCCATCGACAAACCAGGCGCAGGCGGACAGCCAACTGCTGGAGCAGACGACCCGTCACTCGGTAATGCTGGAGCGGCTTAAGGCTGGCGAGGTCAAAAAGTTCGAGAGGTACCTGCGCCAGGTCGACAAGCTGGTGCGCGAGCAATTGACCCGCAAGGAGCTGACCACCTACAGCCGGGATCGCCTTGAGCAGTTTCTGGCCCGGGTGGACGGCAAGCTGTTGAGCATCTACAAGGCCTATGGCGATCTGGTGCAGGCCGATCTGGTCGATATCGCGCTGTACGAGTCGACCTTCGAGGCCAAAAGCCTGAGCAACGCGCTGTCAATTGACGCGGTCGTGCCGACTAACGCCGTGATCCGCGCGGCGGTGTTCTCCTATCCGCTGCAGGTGAAGGGAATCGATGGCGGCAAGCTGCTGAAGAGCTTCGTCAGTGGCTGGACGCGGACTGAGACGATGCGGGTCACGAACACTATCCGGCTTGGCTTCGGCCAAGGCCAGACCAACGCTCAGATCATCCAGGCTATCCGCGGCACCGCGGCGCAGAACTTCACGGACGGCATCTTGGCGGTGAGTAACCGCAACGCCGCCTCTGTGGTGCAGACTGCGATCCAGCATGTGGCCACCACGGCGCGGATGGAAACGCTGAAGGCCAACAGTGACGTGGTGCTGGGCTACCGCTGGGTGTCGACACTCGACCGCAAGACCTCACAGCAGTGCAAGGGCCTGGACGGCATGCGCTTCGATTTGGGCAAGGGGCCGCTGCCGCCGGCGCACATCAACTGCCGGTCAACCACAGTACCGACAACCCGGCTTTCGGAGTTGTTCGCCAAGGACGCCACGCGCGCTTCGGTGGGCGAAAACGGCGGGGCGCAGGTCGATGCTAACCTGAACTATTACGAGTGGCTGGCAACGCAACCCGCCAGCTTTCAAGACCATGCGCTTGGCCCGGTGCGGGCCAAGTTGTTCCGCGATGGCGGTCTGACTCCCGAGAAGTTCGCCAAACTGCAGCTCGACAAGTCGTTCAAGCCGCTGACCTTGGCGCAACTGAAAGATGTGGAGCCTGACATGTTCACCCGAGCAGGCGTTACACTCGGCGCTCAACCAAGTTGAGATGGCACATGCAGATCATCGTTGAGGACGGGAAGGGCAGGCCGGACGCTAATAGCTTCGTGCCTCTGGAGAAGCTGACCTTCTACCGCGACTACTACGGGTTCAGGATCCCTGCAGCTGAGGCCGATCAGGTCGAACTGCTGCTGCGCGCCGCAGCCGATATCAACGCTCGTCAATGGAAGGGCAGCAAGGCCAATCCCGATCAGGCTATGGCTTGGCCCCGGCGTGACTGCAAGATCGAATACCATACGCTCTCCGAGTCATTCGTGCCCTTTGAGCTTGAGTGGGGCCAGGTAAGGCTGGCGGTCGAGCTGTACGCCGCCGAGCAGGGCTTCCAGCTCGAAGAGCCAACTCACTGCACTGAACCAAACGGCCGGCGCACACGGTTGAACCGCGATACGCCCGGATTGCGCATGCGCCCGCCGCCATATGCCCCGAGCAGGACGCAGTTCGCTGATTACCTGGTCATGCGCGGGCTTTCGATAGTCCGGTAAGCCACAGAATTCACACCAAGCCGCCCAATGGGCGGTTTTTTTATGCCCGTCAGGCGGGCCAACCAATCCCCAGGGGATACCCATGCCATTTGAATTTGACCCGGCCGCCGCTGGCCTCACCCTCGACGCAACTCAAGCCGCAGCCCTCCAGGAGGCGCTTGGCGGAAAGGTTCAGGAGTATCTGGACAAGGAAGTAAACGGGCTCAAGTCCAAGAATCAGGAATTGCTGGGTTCTAACCGAACCATCAAGACCGAACTGGACAAGCTGAAAGGTCAATTCGAAGGCCTGGACCTCGACGCGGTGAAGGGCTTGCTCGCAAAGGTCGGTCAGGACGAAGAAACGAAGCTGATCGCCGAGGGCAAGATCGACGAGGTGATCAATCGCCGCACCGAACGCCTGCGCACCGACTCCGAGAAGCAAATCAAAGCCGCCAATGAGCGCGCCGACAAGGCCGAAGCCTTTGCTGCCAAGTACAGCGACAAGGTGCTGGCCGATTCCATCCGCGCTGCTGCCATCAAGGCCGGCGCGCTCCCTGAGGCTGCCGAGGACATCATCTTGCGCGCCCGGGGCACTTTCAAACTCAGTGAAGACGGCGAGGCAATTGCCACCGACCGTGACGGCGAGGTCGTTTACGGGAAGGACGGGAAAACCCCACTGTCGCCGCTCGAATGGGCGGAATCGCTGCGTGAAACAGCAACACACCTGTGGCCAAGGGCTCAGGGTGCCGGTCCGACCGGCGATCAAGGTGGCAAGGCCACGAAGAAATGGGGCGAGTACACCGAGCAGGAGCGCGCCGCGCTGGCCCGGGACAACCCCGACGCATTCAAAAAACTCCAGGCCACCAAAGGAACCTAATCCATGGCAACTACCCAACTGACCGATATCTTCGTCGGCGATTACTACGCCTCCCTGGCGCCGGTTAACAGCCCGGAAAAGACCGCTGTTTACGAGTCGGGCATCGTGACTCGTTCGCCTGTGCTGGACGCGATCGCCTCCGGCAGCCAAGGCACCGCCGAGATCAGCTACTGGCAGGATCTCAACGCCGATGAAGCCCCGAACATCAGCAACGATGACCCGAACGACCAGGGTGAAGTAGGCAAGGTCGAGCAGGACAGCATGCGTGCTCGCGTTCTGTACCTGAACAAAGGCTACGGCGTAACGGATTTGACTGCGGAGCTGGCCAACACCGAGCCACAGCAGCAGATCCGCAACCGCTTCGGCACCTACTGGACCCGGCAGTGGCAGCGTTACACTCTGGGTGCCGCTCGCGGCATCATCGCCTCGAACATCGCCAATAACGGCGGTGACATGGTCATCGACGCGGGCGCGACCATCAACGCCAATGCCTTTCAGGATGCCGCGTTTACCGCCGGCGATGCTGCTGATCAGTTCGGCGCGATCGGTGTGCACTCGGTTGTGATGAACCAGATGGTCAAGCAAGACCTGATCGAGTACCTGCGCGACTCCGACGGCAAGATCATCCTGGCCACCTACCTGGGAAAACCCGTGTTCATGGACGACGGCCTGGTCTACGGCGCTGGCAAATACCTGTCCGTGTTCTTCGGCCAAGGCGCTTTCGGCTACGGCGAAGGTGCTCCGAAGGTGCCGGTCGAGCTGGAGCGTAAGCCAGGTGGCGGCAACGGCGGCGGTGCGGAAGTGCTGTGGGAGCGGAAGACCTACATCCTCCAGCCTGCTGGTTTCAGCTGGAAGGGTTCTGAAGCCCAGAACGCCAGCCCGACCGCGACCCAGTACGCCGCCGCGGCCAACTGGCAGCGCGTGTTCAGCCGCAAGCAGGTCCCATTCGCCGCCGTGATCAGCGGTACCACCACGCCGTAACTCGGCCCACATAACCTGGCGCCCGTGTGGCGCCGGGATGCTTTTGAGGTGACTTATGAAAGTGATCTACACGGACAAGCCGGGCAATGAGCGCGGCGTCTGCTACCGCCGGTTGAGCGAATTCTTCGGTGTCATCGGCTCCGCTACCGAGGTAGTCGTCGATGGCGATGCCCCGGATATCGTCGATGCCTACCAAGCGGCCGGCATCAAGGTATCCGACGGCAATGAGCAGGAAGCTCCGGAAACCGACCCTCTCAAAATGAAGGTTCCCCAGCTGAAAGAATGGCTGACTGAGAAGGGCGTCACCTTCGATCCGACCGCCAAGAAAGAAGACCTGCAGGCCTTGGTGCCGGCGGAATAAGGACAAGCACATGACCGACTTCATCACCGTCGCCGATGTTGACGCTCAGCTCGGTCCTGGCTGGGCCGGCACCGGTGATCCGGTCTTTGCCGTGACCATGGCCAATGCCTGGCTCACGACCAAGATTAAGCGGGCCGTTCAAGATCCGATTCCGAACGAGATCAAAGCGGCCGGCGCTCAGGTTGCCAAAGAGGCAGCGGCGGGCAAGCTGTACACGTCCACGCAGAAAGAAGTGCAGAGCAAGACCGTATCGGCTCAGTCCGGCACGTCGGTGAGCAAGACCTACGTGGCGGGCTCTACCGATCAGTCAGCGGGTGTGAATTACGCTCTGGCGCTGCTCCACCCGTGGATCAAGCGCTCCGGTGTAATGATGCTCAAGAGGACCTGACCATGGGCATGCGTGAAGAGATTCAGGCCGAAATGGCGGAAGCGTTCGATGATCCTAATGGCCTTGCCGACGCGGTGAAGCCAGTGACAGGTGTGCGCAAGGTTGCAGGCGAGTATGACCCTGACCTGGGCGGCGAGACGCCGGAGACCACCATCACGTATACGGGGCGCGGTGTCTTCGGAAGCTATTTGTCCAAGGAAATCGACGGCTCCCTGATCCAAACCACCGACAAGAAATTGCTGGTGCTGCAAAACGAGCTATTCGTTTCGGAAGCGGGTGTGCCGACGGCGGCGCCGGCTGCACCAGCCATCGGCGATATCGTCAATGGCCTGCGGTTAATGAACGTGTCTGCGGATCCTGTGGGGGCAACATGGACGGCACAACTGAGGAAATGACATGGCAGCTCAATCCGGCAGCTTCGCGCTGAGTCTCGCCGAGTTTGCGGCCCAGACCAGCGAAGCCATCGACGCGAGTGTGCGCGAGATCATCATCGAGGTCGGCAGTAGCCTGATCCGCATGTCTCCCGTGGGCAACCCGGAGATATGGGCGCAGAACGCTGTCGCGGCCCAGTACAACAAGGCCGTCGACGATCACAACAGCGCGCTTCGCAGCGACCCGGCCAACCTCACGAAGGGCGGCAGGCTGAAGAAGGGCCGCAAGCTCAACGACGGCATGGACATCAAGGCGCCTGAAGGCTACGTCGGCGGTCGGTTCCGCGCGAACTGGCATATATCTCTCGGCGTGGTCGAGAGCGTCACCTTCGACGAGGTGGACCCGAGCGGTACCGAAACTGTGGCCGCGCTGGTTGCTGCGATGAGCGATTTCACCGCCGGCCAAATCGCTTACATCATCAACAACTTGCCCTATGCGATCCCGCTGGAGTTCGGCCATTCCACCCAAGCCCCCGGCGGCATGGTTCGGGTAACCGTGGCTCGCTTTCAGCAGATCGTGCAGGAGGCCATCAGGAACAATCAGGTATGAGTCATGCACGCGCCCGTCAGGCCATCGAAACGAAGCTGGCCGCATGGTCGGCTGCGCGTCCAATACGAGTGTCCTACTCGAATCAGCCATTTACACCAGGTCCATCTGAAACCTACCTCCGGGCTTTCCAGCTACCAGCTAGCACCACCTGCCGTTACCTCGGTGGGGACGCCTACGAGTACACCGGCGTCTATCAGATCAGCATCGTCTGTCCATCTGCCCAGGCCATGGCCATCGCAGAGACGCTTGTTGAAGAGCTGACACGGCTCTTTCGCGTAGACACGCCACTGGCCCGCAACGGGTTCGATGGCCTCATCACTGAGCCCGTAGATCAGGGGCCAACTATCACTGAGTCCGCGACCTATACGGTCCCGGCCAGCTTCACCTACGCAGGTGTCGCAGACCAACCGCCCGCTGGGGCATAACCTACCGCCGTCAGGCGGGCATTCAAGAGGAAACACACCATGGCCGCACGCTTCCCGCTGCCGAACGGCGCTGTGCTGGAGATCGCCAGCGTTATGGGATCCGCCGTCGCTTTCACCGCCCTGACCAATGCGAAACCACCGGTCGCTGCTTCTGTAGGGCACAGCATCGAAAATGGCGACGTTTTGCTGATCAACTCCGGCTGGGCGCTGATCAATGACCGCGCGGTGAAGGCGTCCGGCGTTACCGCCGATGCTTTCGCACTGGCTGGTCTCAATACCACCAACACCGACAAATTCACGGTAGGTGCAGGTTCTGGCTCCGTGATCCCGGTGTCCGGGTGGACGCAAATCTCGAAAGTCACGTCTTTTACCTCGTCCGGCGGTGAGCAACAGTATCAAACCGTCGGCTACCTGGAAGATGACGATGACAAGCAGTTTCCAACCAACCGCAACCCGACCACGATCACCATCGTGGTTGAGGATCAGCCGACCGCGCAATACGTCGAGACCGTCGAAGGCTTCGACGACACCAAGGAACTTGCCGTCGTGCGCATGAAGTTGCGTAACGGTGATCAGATCCTCTATCCGGGTTATGTGAGCATCACTCCTGATCCGACGATGGAGCGAAACAACGTCATGACGCGAACCATCAGCATCGGGCTTTCTGCTCGCTCGCTCCGTTACTTGGCCGGCGCATAAGGATTTCCCATGGCAAAGATCAGGATCACCCAGAACCCTACGTTCAAGGCTCTCGTTCACATCCCCGTCGTGGGGTGTGAGCCCGAGGCAATAGAGTTCACCTTCAAGTATCGCGATCGTCCGGCTCTCGCCGCACTGTTCGACGAGTGGAACCTCAAGGCGAAGGAAATGCGCGAGGGGCTCGGGGAAGGCACCACATTGTCGGATGTCGTTGCTGCCGAAACCGAGTACCAAGTGCAACAGGTCAAGGACCTGGTCGCTGGCTGGGGCTTCGATGACAAGTTCGACGACAAGAGTATCCTTGCCCTTGTGAAGTCGTGTCAGGGGACCGCCGAAGCGGTAGTGAATGCCTATCAGAGCGCGTTCAATCAAGCCCGCTTGGGAAACTGAGGGAAGCAGCCGCGGCGTTGTACGAAAGCGGGCCATCTGCTGAGCAGTTGGCCATCCTCGGGCTGACGGCTGCCGATATGTCGGGTGACGATGTAGAGGTCTGGCCATGCAACTGGCCGGCCTTCCTCCTGTTCAACCGAATGTCCACGCAGTGGCGGGTCGGCACCGGTGGCGCCATCGGCCTCGATTACAACTGCATTCGAGACGTCGCCGGCTTCCTCGGCATCAAGAAAAAGAAACTCGCTGAAATCTTTCCTGACCTGCAGGTGCTGGAAGGCGAAGCCCTGCGCGTCATGGCGGAGGAAAGGGAAAACAGCCCGTAATCACGGGCACTTATTCAAGGTGAGCCGATGAACATTGCAGAACTCGGCGTCAAGATCGACTCGGCCGATGCGATCGAGGCCAAAACGAGCCTTGATGAAATGGCGAAGGCCGGCGGCCGGGCCGAGCAGTCCGCCGTTTCGCTGATGAACGAAATGCAGGCTCTGGAGAAGTCGCTTTCTACCAGCGCAAAGACCACACAGGATCTTGCCAAACAGCGCGATGCGTTGGCGAAGCTGACCAAGACCGGCGCCTATGGCGAGGCTGAGGCCGCGAAGATCTCGGCACAGCTCGACAAGCAGCAGGTAGCGCTGGCCAAGTCGGCCATGGATGAACAGAAGGCGCTGAACAGCCTGCTGGGCGCCATTGACCCGGCCCGCGCCGCACTGGCGAAGCTGGACACCCAGGTCGAGCAATTGGGCAAGCATCTGGATGCCGGCCGGATCAGCCAGGACGAGTACAACACTGCTCTGGGCAAGATCGACAAGGACTACGACAAGCTCAGCAAAACCACCACCGGCTTCGACAAGCTGCGCCTCGGCACCCGCCAGGCACAGGAAAACGTCGTGCAACTGGGGAATGCGCTGTCCTCGGGAGACTGGGGAAGTGGCGTACGTGCGGTTGCGCAATTGGGCGCCGGTGCAGGCGCGGGAGCGGCGGGACTTCTCGCCATTCTCGGCCCGCTCGCGCTTGCCACCGCCGCGGTAGGTGGTCTGGCGTACGCTTTCTACAAGGGGAGCGAGGAACAGCACAGCTACAACAAAGCGCTGATCCTGACCGGCAACTACGCCGGTGTGAGCGCCGGGCAATTGGGCGACATGGCCCGCCAGGTCAGCGCAACCGTTGGCACCACTGGCCAAGCCGCAGCCGTGCTCGCTCTGCTGGCCGACAACGGCAAGATCGCCGGCGAAAGCTTCACCGGAATCACCCAGGCTGCCGTGTCGATGCAGGAGGCGACTGGCAAGGCCGTAAGCGAGACCGTAGCCGAGTTCGCCAAGCTCGCCGACGACCCGGTCAAGGCATCCGCCGCGCTGAATGAGCAATACCACTACCTGACCGCGTCGGTTTACTCGCAGATCGCCGCGCTGGAGAAGCAGGGCGACCACGCCGGCGCCGTGAAACTGGCGACCGAGCAGTATGCCGACGCGATCAACGAGCGAACCCCGCGAATTCTGGAGAACCTGAGTTTCTGGGAGAAAGGTTACAACGCCGTTGCGCGTGCGGCGGACAACTTGAAGAACCTTGGCCGACCGGATATCAACGCTGATATCGAGCAGGCTCGGCGCAATCTGGAATCGGCCCAGTCTGGCAATGTTGGTCTGTTCCAGAACAAGCAGGAGATGATTGATCTCTACCAGAATCGTCTCAACATGCTTGAGGACCAGAAGGCTGCGGAAGCCGATATCGCCAAGTGGCAGGGAGAGCAGGCAAAGGCCCAAGGTGATGCCGTTTCGTCGATGGCGAAAATCGACGCCCTGACCAAATCGGCATGGACGAACGAGCAAAAACGAACCGAGGCGATCAAGGAGTACAAGCGGCAGCTCGAAGATATCCGCAAGGTCGCGCCCAACGACCCTCGCCTGAGTCAGGCAGCGATCGACAAGAACCTGGCGAACATCAACGACCAGTTCAAGGATCCGAAGGCTGCCGGAACTCAGGTCGATTTGACCAGCTTCAACAATGCCAAGAACAACCTGACAGCCATCAGCGAAGAGTACAAAAACGCCCAGAAGGAGCTGGACGCGGCGCAGAAGGCTGGGCTCGTTTCGCAGGCCGACTATGCCCTGAAACGCGAAGCGCTGATCGGCAACGAGCGCGACGAGGTGACTGCGGCCTACGAGGCTGAGATTGCAGCGCTGGAAGCCGCCAAGGCGAAGAAAACCACTTCTGCTGCACAGAGCATCCAACTCGACCAGAAGATCGCCGATGTGCGAGCGGGGATGGTCAAGGCGCAGAAAGAGGCGGACAGCCAGCTTGAGGTTCTGGCCACGAACGAAACCGGTCGCCTCTCTCGACAAGAGCGGTCGATCACGACCTACGTCCAAGCCTTGGCCCAGCAACAGAGGGCTCTGGAATTGGCAGGGCAGCGCGCCGTTCTCGGCGTCGGCCAGGGCGATCGTCAGAACGCTCTCAACAACGAGCTGAACAGCCAGCAAGACCGGTTCGCACAGCAAGCGCTGGAGCTCGCGAATCAGAAGTCCGATCCATCGCGAAATATGTCGGAGGAGGAGTTCGCCCGTAAGTCGCAGGCGCTAGCCGACGCGAACAAGGCGGCCACCGACCAAATCCGCCAGAACTACGCGGATGTGGAGGCAGCGCAGGGTGATTGGACCAAAGGCGCGACATCGGCCTGGGCCAACTACCTGGACTCGGCGAGCAACGTTGCCGGCCAGACGAAAACCCTGTTCGGCAACGCCTTCAGCTCGATGGAGGACGCGGTCGTCAACTTCGCCATGACTGGAAAGCTATCGTTCGCCGACTTCACCAAGTCCATTCTGGCGGACATGGCGCGGATCGCGACCCGTCAGGCCAGTTCTTCGTTGCTGAGCAGCCTTGTCGGTGCTGCCACCAGTTACTTCACTGGCGGAGGCAGCGGTAACGGGCTGGCGGCTGGATCTGCTGGTGCAACGTCTTCGAATCTCGGCGCGTCCTCGGCTGGTTATTCCAGCAACTACTTCCCGCAGGCGCTCGGTGGTGCCTGGTCGTCGGGCGTGCAAATGTTCGCCAACGGCGGCGCCTTCACCAACAGCATCGTCAGCACACCGACCGCCTTCGGGATGGCCGGCGGCAGGGCGGGGATCATGGGGGAGGCGGGGCCGGAGGCGATCATGCCGCTGACCCGGACTTCCAGCGGCAAGCTGGGTGTTCTCGCCGCCGGCGGTGGCTCCGGGACTGCAATCAGCATCAGCGCACCGGTCACGGTGGTGACAGAGGATCGCAGCTCAGAAGGCATGCAGATTGACCAGCAAGCCCTGTCGAAAAACCTTCAAACACAGATGCGAGCCTTGGCGGAAAGAGTCGTGGCCGACTCTTGGCAGCCTGGTGGAGCCAGCTTCCGACGCGCAAATGGGAGGGCCTGATGGTCATCGAGAAATTTAACTGGCCGACCGAGCGCGGGGAAACACCCGATATCAACTATCGGGTGCGCACCTCGAAATTCGGCAACGGCTACGCGCAGAACGTCGGCGACGGCCCGAACAACAAAGAGGACTCCTACCCGGTTACCTGCGTCGGCCAAAAGGCCACGGTGCTGGAGATCATGAAGTTCCTCGACCGGCATGCCGGGGCAAAGGCGTTTCTCTGGACAACACCGCTCGGCGAACTCGGGCTTTTCACCTGCAAAAATCCCGCTCCCACATCAATGGGCGGCGGGGTCTTCAAACTCACAGCCACTTTCGAGCGGGCATTCCAACCATAAGGGGCAATCATGCCGCTGATCAGTGACATCCAGGTGCTTGAGCCTGGCAGCGAAGTGCTGCTCTTTGAGCTGGACGGCACGGACTACGGTGCGGACGTACTGCGCTTCCACGGGCACGCGATCCCCCATACGGCGGCCGAGCTGATCGCTGCCGGCGACAACGCGGATCAGCTGCCGGCGAAGGCGATCTACTGGCAAGGCAACGAGTACAGCGCCTGGCCGATGCAGATCGACGGCATCGAGGCGAACGGTGACGGCACTGCCGTCCGGCCCACACTTTCGGTCGGCAACGTCAATGGGCGCATCACCGCACTCTGTCTGGCGTTCGAGGATCTGCTCGAGTTCAAGCTGACGATGCGTCATACGCTGGGCACTTACCTCGACGCGGCGAACTTCCCGGCCGGCAATCCGACGGCAGATCCGACCCAAGAGACGATCGAGGTCTGGTACATCGACCAGAAGACGAACGAGGACGGGGAAAACGTCAGTTGGGAGCTGGCCAGCCCGGGCGACGTCGGCAACGAGTTGATTGGGCGGCAGGCCACGACGCTTTGCCACTGGTGCCTCACTGGTGGCTACCGAGGGCCGAACTGCGGCTACACCGGACCATACGTGACCAAGGACGGAATCGTTACCGATAACCCCGAGCTGGACGAGTGCGACGCCACGTTGGGCAAGGGCTGCATCCCGCGCTTCGGCGAGGGCAACTCGCTGCCTTTCGGCGGCTTCCCGGCCGTTTCGCTGATCGCACGGAGCTGATATGCGTAAACACATTTTGGATGCGATCCAGGCGCACGCGGCTGCCGAGTACCCGAAAGAGTGCTGCGGGCTGCTGCTGGGCATCGGTCGCAAACAGCAGTATTACCCGTGCCGCAATGTTTCGACCGAGCCGAACGAGGAGTTTCGCATCGACCCGGAGGAGTACGCCCAAGCTGAAGATATCGGCGAAGTAATCGGCGTAGTTCATTCGCATCCGGACGCCACCAGCCGGCCTTCGCCGCGCGATCTCGCTATGTGCGAAGCGACTGCATTGCCCTGGCACATCCTGAGCTGGCCCGAGGGCGACCTGCGTACCGTCATGCCTACCGGCGAGGTGCCGCTGCTCAAGCGCCCATTTGTGCACGGCGCCTGGGACTGCTGGCAGGTCTGCGCCGACTGGTACAAACGCGAGTGGAGGCTGGAGTTCGAAGCCTTCAAGCGCGCTGATGGCTGGTGGGAAAGCAAGGACAACACCAGCCTGTACGAGGCGAACTATGAGGCCGCCGGCTTCTACCGGGTCGACCAGCCGCAGCGCGGCGACATGATCGTGATGGAAGTGGGGCGCACCGTGTACCCAAACCACGCCGGGATTTTTCTCGGCGCTGACCCGGCACTGCCAGGGGAGGACGCGGCGACGTTCGGCCCCGGGCCGTTCCTGCTACACCACCTGTACGGCCGGCCATCGGAGGTCATCGTTTTCGGTGGACCTTGGCTCGACCGGACACGCCTGATTCTCAGACACAGAAATGCACAACCAGCCATATAACGCGGCGCAGCCGCAGGAGGGATTTATGAGTCAGCCGTTTGCATTCGATGAAGAAGGGCGAACTTACATTAACGAAACGGAAGTCTTGAAAGGTCAGATGATTGTCTCTGCCGCCGGAATTTCTTTACCGGCTGATTTTGCGGGAAGGGCGCAAGAGAAAGCCGACCTGCTGGAGCGCCGGCTTGCTCGATTGGAAAAACAGCTTGGCCTTGACCCTATTTGTGCTGATTAAAGACTGCGGAAATTCGGTTTGTATCGGGACGAGATGGCCCAGTGCTCGGCATCGTTTTCGCAACTTCCAGCGCGAATACGCGTGCCGCTTCAATACCCTCTGGCCCCTGAGCTGCTCGAAGCTGGCTGATTAAACCGGCCAAAATGCAGCTGATCGTCGTTATATCGCCACCATGAGAATTGATTACGTCGATGAG
Source organism: Pseudomonas sp. MWU12-2020 (assembly GCF_023100605.1). Classification (NCBI taxonomy): domain Bacteria; kingdom Pseudomonadati; phylum Pseudomonadota; class Gammaproteobacteria; order Pseudomonadales; family Pseudomonadaceae; genus Pseudomonas; species Pseudomonas sp. MWU12-2020. Next base: position 6,462 of record NZ_JALMEX010000015.1, on the reverse strand, counting down.
TCTTTGTTCGTTTGTCACACTGACCTCCAGGTCATAAACGCGCCGAAATTGGCGCAATCCCAGTCCTTGGGCTTGCAGGCAAAGGACTGGGGAATCCTTTAGCGCTTCGTTTGAGTCTTGACGATCAGTTGCCATTGCACCGCGACCTTTGGGTCGGTGTGTTGGTGCCGATTTTGAGGGGGGAATTTGTCGCCCTTGTTGGAGGTGATCTCATCGCCGCAGCCTGTGCACCGATAAATGCCAGAAGCCGGTACAGCTGCGCCAATGCCGTAAACGTATTGCCACTTCTCTACCTCATCAAGAATCGTCGGCGCGATCTTCCTAACATAGTGAGCGGTGTTCGCAATTACCTCTGCCATCTTCAATCCCTCGTATGGCTTTATCGGAGGCATAACGCTACTACGGGCATGTTGGCGGTGGTTACTGGAGTTCCATCCAGACTGGATGCCTGGACAGGCTTGGCCAGCGCGAGTGATGGCAATTTGACTCGTACTTGAGTGTGACTGTAGATTTTGCAACGCGCGACCGGCTCGGATCGTGAATAAACTCAGCAGATGAAGGGAATGAAATTGGCCAAATTTATGTGGATCGTCACCATCGTTATGTCGTTGATCGGTGCACTTGTTGGGTTCGGCGGGATGTTGTTGGCAAAAAGCGCTCCTCAAGAAGCCGCAGCGGCAGCGATGGGATTGACCTGCGCGGTGATTCCATACTGCATCGCTCGAGCGTTCAGCGAGCTTCGTTCGCTATAAATTATCAAGTGGTACAGAAAGCCCAGTCTGCGCTGGGCTTTTTCATTTCCGTATGCCCCGGTGATATCGTGCACCGTTTACACAGGAGTGACCTGCATGAAATTGATCGTAGGGGCGTTGGCAGTAGCGCTGTTGGCGGGGTGCTCTGATAGCGGACCAATAAAGGTTGGGCCTGACACCTACACGATTTCGGCTCGGGTGCCTTTCGGCGGACCTGCCTCTGCGAAAGGCCAAGCCTTGAAGGAGGCGAACGTGTTTTGCGCCTCACAGGGGCGTGAAATACTCCTCGACCACATGCAGGCAAGTGAATGTGCGCTGCATGGTGGTTGCGGCGAAGCGGAGATCTATTTCTTCTGTTTGGCAGCCGGTGATCCTCAGTTGAAGCGGCAGAAGTACAGTCCTGATCCAACTCAGAAAATTGAGATCGACCAACGATAATCGCTGAGGCGCCTGTTAGGTCCGATCGGCCGACGATCAAATTCATAAGGAACAAGTATGCGGATTTTTATTGGAGCGTTGGCGGTAGCGCTGTTGGCGGGGTGTGCATCCTCTGCCATTCCGGTTAGCCAGGCTGATCCGGTGCCACGTGATGAGCTTTACGCATTTCAAATTAAGCCTGCCGGCGAAAGCGGCAAGGTAACGGTTGTGCGTGACTCGGGAATGGTTGGATCTGGTTGTGACATCGTCGTGTATGTCGATGGCCGAAAGGCCGCGAAAATCGGTACTGGTCAGCGCGCCTCCTTTTACCTGCCTCCGGGCAATCCAAGTATCGGAGCGGGTCTTGCTGGCTCTGGGCTGTGCGGCGGGGCAGCCATTCGTACAATTTCCGCCAATGTGCAAAGCGGCAAAGAAAGCCTCTACCGAATCAGCGGAGATATGAGCGGATTCTTTCTCGGACCGTATGTCGATTATCAGTAAACGAATTTGCAATCAGCCGCCTTCGGGCGGTTTTTTTATGCCTGGAGAAAGTCATGCAATCGAGCGCTGCTCACTATCAGCCGATGACAACTATCAAGCTGTCCGGGTCTCTTGCGGCCAAGTTTGGCAGAGTTCATCGTCGAGTTTTGGATTCTGGCCAAGCCTGGGAAGCGTTCCGAGCATTGAAGGCGACGCTTGAGGGGTTTAAGGAGGAGATTCAGCGCCTTGATCGGCTGGGCATGCGCTTCGCCGTTTTTCGCAATCGAAAGAACGTTGGCGAAGCGGAATTTGGCTTGGGTGGTGCAACTGACATTCGTATCGTGCCGGTCATCCACGGAAGCAAGAAGGCTGGGTTGATTCAAACCATTGTCGGTGCTGTTCTGATCGTTGCCGGTACGTTTCTTTCGACCACTCCCTTTGGTGCGCCACTGATTGGCGCCGGTATCGGCCTTGTCGCCGGCGGCGTGATCCAGATGCTCAGCCCACAAGCCTCAGGCCTGAAGCAAAGCGCATCCCCTGAAAACGCCCCGTCCTACGCCTTCGGCAGCGCCAAAAACACCACAGCGAGCGGCAACCCGGTACCGATCTGCATCGGCGAGCGCCGGTGGGGCGGGATGATCATCTCGGCCTCGATCCTGGCTGAAGACAAAGTGTAAGCAGGACAGCAACACACCAACCGCCCGCGAGGCGGTTTTTTATGCCTGGAGGAAAGCATGGGCGCAGCTCAACAGATCGAGATTTACGGCGAGAAGGGAGGCAGCAGCAAGCCGAAGTCGCCGGTAGAAGCCAGCGATAGCCTGCGCTCGACCAACCTTGCAAAATTGCTGATCGCCGTGGGCGAGGGCGAGTTCGACAGCATTCCGACCGACTACGACATCTACCTGGACAACACGCCAATTCGCGATGCCAGCGGTAATTACAACTTCCCGAACGTGAAGTGGGACTGGCGCCCGGGTTCAGTGGAGCAGACCTACATCCCGGGCATCCCGTCCGTGGAGAACGAGACCTCGCTGAACATTGAGCTGCGCAGCGATGCGCCCTGGGTTCGCTCGATCAGCAACACGCAGTTGTCGGCGGTGCGCATGCGCCTAGCTTGGCCTGCGCTGCAACGGTCGGACGATGAAGGCAATGTCGGCGGTTACCGGATCGAATATGCGATCGACGTCGCCACCGACGGCGGCGCGTATCAGCAGGTGCTGATGGACGCCGTCGACGGCAAGACCACCACACGCTACGAGCGCTCGCGCCGCATCGATCTGCCGGCTGCAACCACGGGCTGGCAGATCCGCGTGCGCCGCCTGACGCCGAACCAGAACAGTAACAAGGTTGCCGACACCATGCTGGTGGCCGGTTATACCGAAGTGATTGACGCAAAGCTGCGCTACCCGAATACCGCGCTGCTCTACATCGAGTTCGACGCCGAGCAGTTCACCAACATTCCGGCGGTGACCGTGAAGTGCAAGGCGCGGCGCTGGATGGTGCCGAGCAACTACGACCCGATCTTGCGCACCTACACCGGGACGTGGGATGGCTCGATGAAATCGGCCTGGACCAACAACCCGGCTTGGATCACCTACGGCATCTGCACCGAGGAGCGTTTCGGCCTGGGCAAGCGCATCAAGCCGTTCATGGTCGACAAGTGGGAGCTGTACCGGATTGCCCAGTATTGCGACCAGCTGGTGCCAAACGGCCTTGGCGGTCAGGAGCCGCGTTTCCTCTGCGACATGAACCTGCAGGGCAAGGCTGATGCTTGGTCGCTGTTGCGCGATATCTCGGCGATTTATCGGGGCATGACGTATTGGGCGCAGGGCCAGTTGGTGATGCAGGCCGACATGCCGCGCGCGCAGGACTTCGACTACGTCTTCACCCGGGCCAACGTGATCGACGGCAAATTTTCGTACGGTAGCGCCTCGGCGAAGACCCGGTACACCCGAGCGCTGGTCAGCTACGACAACCCGGCGAACAACTACGACACCGACGTCATTCCGTTCGCGGATCTGGATCTGCAGCGCCGTTACGGCGACCGGCCGACTGAGCTGAGTGCCATTGGCTGCACCCGCGCCTCCGAGGCCCAGCGCCGCGGCAAGTGGGCGATCTTGAGCAACAACCAAGACCGCACCGTGTCGTTCAAGACCGGCATGGAGGGCGTGATTCCGCTGCCGGGGCACATCATCCCGGTGGCTGATTCTTTGCTCGCGGGCCGCGAAGTCGGCGGCCGGATCTCGTCAGCCGCTGGCCGAGTGGTGACGCTCGATCGCGACACCCAGGCCAAGGCCGGTGATCGGTTGATCATCAACCTGCCGGGCGGCCGCGCCGAAGGGCGCACCGTGCAGAGCGTCAACGGCCGCGCCGTGACAGTGACTGTCGAATACAGCGAGCCACCGGTCGCGCAGCTACAATGGGCGCTCGACGCCGATGATTTGGCGATCCCGCTGTACCGCGTGCTGCGCACCAAGCGCACGACTGAAGGCGACTTCGAGATCAGTGCGCTGCAGTTCGAGCCGAGCAAGTTCGCGCACATCGACACCGGTGCACGTCTGGAAGATCGGCCGATCAGTGTAATTCCGATCACCGTTGTTCCAGCTCCGGCGAGCGTGTCCCTCGCATCCACGTCGTCTGTGGTGCAGGGTCTGGCCGTGGCCACCATGACCATTAGTTGGCCTGCTGTTGATGGCGCAGTCGGCTATGACGTGGAATGGCGCAAGGACAGCGGCAACTGGATCAAGCTGCAGCGCACTGGCATGACCAACGTCGACGTGGTCGGTATCTACGCCGGTGCCTACGTGGCGCGGGTCCGCGCGGTGAGTGCGTTCGATATCTCATCGCAATGGCGCAACTCGATCCTGACCAACCTGAAGGGTAAGCAGGGACTGCCGCCGGCACTGAGCTATCTGACGGCCACGCCGCTGCTGTTCGGCATCTATCTGAAATGGGGCTTCCCTGCTGGCGCTGAGGATAGCCAGCGGACTGAAATCTGGTATGGACCCACGACGCAGCTTGATGCGGCCACGAAGCTGACAGACCTGGCCTATCCGCAGAGTGACTTCTCCATGCTCGGCCTGCGCGCTGGCGTGACGTTCTACTTCTGGGGGCGGATCGTCGACAAGATCGGCAACATCGGCCCGTGGCACCCGATTGGAATGGGTGTGCAAGGGCAGTCGAGTTCAGACGCAGCGGCGATTCTGGAAATGATCGCCGGCGAGATCGGACGCACGGAGCTGGGCAAGGACATCCTCGACGAGATCGACAAAATCCCGGATCTGCAGGCGCAGATCGATGCGCTCGACGGTTTGAAGGGGTACGAACCGGAAGCCACCTATGAGGAATACGACCTTGTGGTGGTCGGCAAGCGGATCTACCAAGCTACGGGGCCAGTACCGAAAGAAACGCCGCCGCCGAATCCGCTCTACTGGCTCGATGTTGGTCAGACCGTTGAGACAGCGAACGGCCTCGCACAGCAGGTGGCGACCAACACCGCCGAGATCACCGAACTCGACGGCGTGGTCACAGCGCAGGCGACGGCGTTTCAGGCGCTGCGCGCCTCTTATCGAGACGATGACGGCTCGGGCGATCTTGCGGACGCGATCAAAAGTCACACCAGCACGGCCGCAATCGCTTCCGAATCGAAGGTTCGCGCCTCCGAGAGCGAGGCAACGGCAAGGCGCCTAACGACCTTTGACGCAAAAATCGGAGAGAACGCGGCGAACATCACCGAGCTGGAAGAGGTGGTGGCCACGAACGAATCGGCAACCGCGATGAAGATCGACCAGTTGAATGTTTCCGTTGGACAAAACTCGGCGGCTATTCAGCAGACGTCCACAGCCTACGCAGACACCGCTGGCAAGCTGAGCACAATGTGGTCGGTGAAGATGCAGGTCACGGCGAATGGGCAGTACGTCGCGGCCGGCATCGGCCTTGGGATCGAGAATACCGGTGCGGGCTTGCAAAGCCAGTTCTTGGTCAGCGCCGATCGCTTCGCAATCGTCAACACCATTGCCGGCGGTGCCATCGCAGTCCCGTTTGCGGTGCAGGGTGGTCAGGTGTTCATCAACTCGGCGTTCATCGCCGACGGAACAATCACTAACGCCAAGATCGGCAGTTACATCAGCTCAACCAACTACATCCCCGGTCAGCAAGGCTGGATTCTCAATAAAGACGGGACGCTGGAAATCAACGGAATCGTTCCTGGGCAGGGCCGCTTGGTGATCAACTCATTGAATGTTTCGGTCTACGACGCCAACAACTTCCTGCGTGTTCGTCTCGGCTATTTGGGGTAACCGATGTCTCTATATGGCCTTCGAGTCTTCAATGAAAGCGGTCAGCTGGCGATGGACACCAATAGCTTCACCTACCAGGTGCTATGGCAGGGGGTGATCGATTTTAGCGGGGTTGTTCAAAGCTACACGCTGAATATTCCCGACTTCAATCCAGTCAACTGTGTGTTCATGATCATCCCAACGAGGGCGCAAGATGTGCAGAATTCTGAAGCGGATCCGCTTGGGAACACACGCTCCTACCCTTACGTGACGACAGCCATAGGGCAGGTCGTGGTCAAGCCATTGAACCCGTCCTCGCCCGCGGGCACCGCCACGACAAGGATTGTTGCAAAAGGATATGCGGTGAGGTTTTCGACATGAACTTCGGGTTTCAGAGCATTAACGACAACTCGTTCGTACAGATCGATTCCGAGGCGCCTAGATTGTGCCTGCTGACAAAGGGGGCATATTCGGGCGTCAGTTCAGCCACGGGAGTTTTCGCGCGGGCGGTAACCAGTGTGGATCCGCCACTGGTA
>NZ_JALMEX010000014.1:0-152055 GCF_023100605.1 Pseudomonas sp. MWU12-2020 | reverse complement strand
GCTGCCGAAAACCGCGTAACTCATTGAATCTCAAGGAGTTTTCCGTTTCGACTGCGCCGGAAGTGGGGCGAATTATAGACCTCCAGAATCTGCCGTCAACCGTTAATTTCAGTTTTATTGCAAAACCTGCTTTTTGGTCAGCAAACGCGGGATTCGCCGCGCAACCGCAGGTACACGCATCAGTAAAAGCACCGCACCTATAAAGGCATAGATCGCCCACTCCTTGAGATCAGCACGCACGATCCACAGCATATGCAGCAATCCCAGCCCGAGAATCACATACACCAACCGATGCAATTTCTTCCAGCGCACACCCAAACGGCGCTGACTGTAGCGATTGGAAGTCACCGCCAACGCCAACAGACCAAGGAAACCCAACGTCCCCACAATAATGTACGGCCGCTTACGCAACTCCACGCCCAACTGCGACCAGTCGAAACCGAGAATAAACGCCATATAGCTGAACAGGTGCAGAACCACATAAGCAAAACACCAGAGTCCCAATTGACGTCGCACAGCAATCCACCCTGCCCACCCCGTCAATTTCTGCAGCGGCGTCATGCTCAACGTGATCAACAGCAATACCAGCGTCCCCAGCCCCAATCGATCAACCAGCACCTTGCCAGGATCCGGACCGAGCACATTGGCAAACGCCTGATAAAACCAAAGCAATGGCCAGATCGCCGCCGCAATGAACACGCCTACACGCCAGAACGGATATCGCATCAGTAGTTCTTCCGCAGATCGAGCCCTGTATATAAAGAAGCAACTTCATCCGCATAGCCGTTGAACATCTGTGTATCACGCACATTCGGCTTGAACAGACTGTTCGGCAGACGCCGTTCCCGCGCCTGAGTCCAGCGCGGATGATCGACCGTGGGATTCACGTTGGCATAAAACCCGTATTCATCAGCCGCGATGCTCTGCCAGGTGGTCTTGGGCTGTTCGCTGACCAGACTTATCCGCACAATCGACTTCACACTTTTGAAGCCGTACTTCCACGGCACCACCAGACGCAGCGGCGCACCATTCTGATTAGGCAACTCGCGGCCATACATGCCTACCGCCAGAATCGCCAAGGGATTCATCGCCTCATCAAGGCGCAAGCCTTCTACATAAGGCCAGTCGATCAGGGCAAAACCCGAGCGCTGCCCTGGCATGCTCTTGGGATCCTGCAGGGTTTCGAAGCGAATGTATTTGGCCTTAGAGGTCGGCTCGACCTGCTTGAGCAACGCAGAAATCGGAAAGCCAATCCACGGGATGACCATCGACCACGCTTCAACACAGCGAAGGCGATAGATACGCTCCTCCAACTGGTACGGCTTCATGAAGTCTTCCAGCGCGTAACGCCCGGGCTTACCCACTTCCCCATCGACGACAACGCTCCACGGCTCGGTTTTCAGCGAACCGGCATTGGCAGCCGGATCGCCCTTGTCAGTGCCGAACTCATAGAAGTTGTTGTAGTGGGTCGCGTCTTTATAAGGCGTGATCGCCTCATCCTTGACGTTGACTGCGCCCCATTTAGTAGAGGGGAGCTTCTCGGCAAACCAGGCAGGCGCCTTGCCCGGCTCGACATCGGCATAACGCGCCGCGTCTTCAGCGCTGGCCCAACGCGGCAGGCTGCTCACGGCGATACCGGCAGCGGTAGCTCCGAGCAATTGGCGACGAGAAAGATAAATGGCTTCAGGCGTGACATCCGACTCATGGCAGTCGGACGCTTTGGGGATTTTGATCAGCATGGCAACTCCGCAGCTTTGGAGGACAGATGCACCCATAGACTGCGGAGTATGCGGGAAATTACATCACTCGGCGTTTTTGTGACGACGAAGATGCAACAGATATTGCACCGGGCCGGAAGCGGCGTAAGCGAGGAACACCAGCAGCAAAATGCGCGGTGGATCGCTGAACACCACGGCGAACACCAGCACCACGGCAAGAATCGCCACGAACGGCACACGGCCCTTCAAATCCAGCTCCTTGAAGCTGTTGTACTTGATGTTGCTGACCATCAGCATGCCGGCAGCCGCCACCATCAGCGCGACCAGGAACGACATCTTCGAACCCTGAATGCCGTAATCGCTGAACGCCCAGACGATCCCAGCGACCACGCCGGCAGCTGCCGGACTGGCCAGACCGATGAAGTAGCGCTTGTCCGCCGTACCGACCTGGGTGTTGAAACGCGCCAGACGCAAAGCGGCACCGGCTACATAGATGAAGGCAACCATCCAGCCGACCTTGCCCATGTCGCCCAATGCCCAGCCAAAGGCCAGCAACGCCGGCGCGACACCGAAAGCGACCATGTCCGACAGCGAGTCATACTCGGCGCCGAAGGCACTTTGCGTATTGGTCATGCGCGCGACACGCCCATCAAGACCATCGAGCACCATGGCCACAAAGATTGCGATCGCGGCGAAGGCGAAATACTTGCTCGCGTTCGCAGAGTCCCCGGCGCTCAAGGCAGCCTGGGCACTCATCGAGTTGATGATGGAATAAAACCCTGCGAACAGGTTCGCAGTGGTGAACAGATTCGGCAGCAGATAGATACCACGATGCCGGACTTTACGACCTTCTGCGTCGTGCCCTTCCTCGACATGTTCATCGATGGGCAGCAGGCTTTCGGCGTCAGAAGCCTGGTTCGGCTCTTCGGGACGTTCGCTCATGGACATTACCTTGCAACGGTTTGGAAAGTTTCGACAGGTGCCTGTGACGACGGTTCGGCCACAAACGATGCAGCTTTATACCAGAACCATCGGTTTCAAACGAAAAAACGCGGCCGAAGCCGCGTTTTTCGTACAAGGATGACGACTTAGTTTTTGGCTTTGTCGACGATCTTGTTGGCACCGATCCACGGCATCATGGAGCGCAGTTGCTCGCCGATGATTTCGATACCGTGAGCGGCGTTGTTACGACGCTTGGCGGTCATCGAAGGGTAGCCGGTTGCGCCTTCGCTGATGAACATTTTGGCGTATTCGCCGTCCTGAATACGTTTCAGGGCATTGCGCATGGCCTGACGGGATTCGGCGTTGATCACTTCCGGACCGGTCACGTACTCGCCGTACTCAGCGTTGTTGGAGATCGAGTAGTTCATGTTGGCGATACCGCCTTCGTACATGAGGTCAACGATCAGTTTCAGTTCGTGCAGGCACTCGAAGTAGGCCATTTCCGGCGCGTAGCCAGCTTCAACCAGAGTTTCGAAACCGGCTTTGACCAGTTCAACGGTACCGCCGCACAGTACGGCTTGTTCGCCGAACAGGTCGGTTTCGGTCTCGTCCTTGAAGGTGGTTTCGATGATGCCGGTACGACCGCCACCCACACCAGCTGCGTAGGACAGCGCAACGTTTTTGGCGTTACCCGAGGCGTCCTGGTAGATCGCGATCAGGTCAGGGATACCGCCGCCCTTCACGAACTCGGAACGTACGGTGTGACCCGGAGCTTTCGGCGCGATCATGATCACGTCGAGGTCGGCACGCGGAACAACTTGGTTGTAGTGGATCGCGAAGCCGTGGGAGAAGGCCAGGGTGGCGCCTTTCTTGATGTTCGGCTCGATTTCGTTCTTGTACAGCGAGGACTGGAACTCGTCCGGGGTCAGGATCATGACCAGATCGGCAGCAGCTACAGCGGAAGCAACGTCGGTCACTTTCAGGCCGTGGGCTTCGGCTTTGGCAACAGTGGCCGAACCTTTACGCAGACCGACGGTAACGTCGACACCGGAATCTTTCAGGTTGCACGCTTGAGCGTGGCCTTGGGAGCCGTAACCGATGATGGCAACTTTCTTGCCCTGGATGATCGACAGGTCGCAGTCTTTATCGTAGAAAACTTTCATGAATTTCCCCTATATATCCAGGCCGTTCAGGCCATTCGCTAATTTGGTTTAGATGCTGAGTACTTTGTCGCCGCGGGCAATGCCGGTCACGCCGCTACGGACGGTTTCCAGAATCGATGCGGTGCCGATGGACTGAATGAAGCTGTCGAGCTTGTCGCTGGTACCGGTCAATTGAACGGTATACACGCTGGCGCTGACATCGACGATCTGTCCACGGTAAATATCGGTGGTGCGTTTGATCTCGGCGCGCTGGGCACCAGTGGCCTTGACCTTGACCAACATCAGCTCGCGCTCGATGTGAGCGCTTTCCGACAGGTCCACCAGCTTGACCACTTCGATCAGCTTGTTCAGGTTTTTGGTGATCTGCTCGATGATTTCATCGTGACCGACAGTGGTCAGCGTCAGACGCGACAGCGTCGGGTCTTCGGTTGGGGCCACCGTCAGGCTTTCAATGTTGTAGTTGCGCTGCGAGAACAGGCCGACTACGCGAGACAAAGCGCCGGGTTCGTTTTCCAGAAGCAAGGAAATAATGTGCCGCATGATTAAGTACGCTCCGTCTTGCTCAGCCACATATCGCGCATGGAGCCGTCTTTGATCTGCATCGGGTAGACGTGCTCGCTGGTATCGACCGAAATATCGATCACCACCAGACGATCTTTCATGGCGAACGCCTCTTCCATCTTCGACTTCAAATCTTTCGAATCGGTGATGCGCACGCCGACGTGACCGTAGGCTTCAGCCAGTTTGACGAAGTCAGGCAGCGACTCCATATAAGAGTGCGAGTGGCGGCTGCCATAGCTCATGTCCTGCCACTGACGAACCATCCCCAGAACGCCGTTGTTCAGGATGACGATTTTCACCGGCAAGCCGTATTGCAGGCAGGTCGACAGTTCCTGGATGTTCATCTGGATGCTGCCTTCGCCGGTGACGCAGGCAACGTCGTCATCCGGGAAGCTCAACTTGATGCCCATGGCCGCCGGGAAACCGAAGCCCATGGTGCCCAGACCACCGGAGTTGATCCAGCGGTTCGGCTTGTTGAACTTGTAGTACTGCGCAGCGAACATCTGGTGCTGGCCCACGTCGGAAGTGATGAAGGCATCGCCCTTGGTCACTTCGCACAGGGTCTCGATCACGGTCTGTGGCTTGATCAGGCTGCCGTCGCCCTTGTCATAAGGGAACAGGCCGCGATCGCCGCGCCATTCATCGACCTGCTTCCACCAACTGGCAACGGACTCCTTGTTCGGGGTCTCGCCGATTTCCTTGAGGATCGCGACCATTTCGGTCAGGACGCTCTCCACCGGGCCAACGATTGGCACGTCGGCCTTGATGGTCTTGGAGATCGAAGCCGGGTCGATGTCGATGTGGATGATCTTGGCGTTCGGGCAGAACTTCGCCGCGCCGTTGATTACACGGTCATCGAAACGTGCGCCGACAGCCAGGATCACGTCGGCATGGTGCATCGCCAGGTTGGCGGTGTAGCTGCCGTGCATGCCGAGCATGCCGATGAACTGACGGTCGGTGCCTGGGAAACCACCCAGGCCCATCAAGGTGTTGGTCACTGGCAGGTTGAGCATTTTGGCCAGTTCGGTCAGCGGTGCGGAACCGTTGCCCAGGATCACGCCGCCACCGGAATAAAGCACTGGGCGCTTGGCCGCCAGGAGCATTTCTGCCGCTTTGCGGATCTGCCCGGAGTGGCCGCGAACGGCCGGGCTGTAGGAACGCAGCTTGGCTTTTTTCGGGAAGACGTATTCGAACTTCTCGGCCGGGTTGGTCATGTCTTTCGGGATATCGACCACGACCGGACCTGGACGACCGGATTGTGCAAGGTAGAAGGCCTTCTTCATGACTTCCGGGATTTCCGAGGCGTGCTTGATCATGAAGCTGTGCTTCACGATCGGCCGGGAGATACCGATCATGTCGGTTTCCTGGAACGCGTCGGTGCCGACCATGGTGCTTGGCACCTGACCGGAAATGATCACCATTGGAATCGAATCCATATAGGCGGTGGCAATACCGGTGATGGCGTTTGTGGCGCCTGGACCGGAAGTCACCAATACCACGCCGGCTTTACCGGTGGCACGGGCGTAGCCGTCAGCCATATGGGTAGCCGCTTGCTCGTGACGAACCAGGATGTGGGTCACTTCCGGTTCTTTGAACAGGGCATCGTAAACATGAAGGAGAGCACCACCAGGGTACCCGTAGATATATTTGACGCCTTCGTCACGCAAGAAGCGGACGAGCATCTCACCGCCAGATAAAAGCTCCACGTTGTTCACCTCTAAAACGCCAGAATACCGTCCACACAAAAGGGGCGGGTCTTAATAGGTTTACTTCTCGGCAGAGCATGAGCGACGGTGGTCGCCGACTACGTCAGCACTGACTGAGCAAGTATTGGGATCGTCCCAAGTGTTGCGGGCCTTTCCCACCCAGCGCGAGGTAACGCGTTGCGGGTGTAACAGGTCGACGCGGATATGCGCCTCATGATCTACCGAGTGGGTCTGCTTCTGGCAGTCCCTCTACAGCGGACTTTGGATTCTTCTGTTTCGCCCTCTCCAAGTCAAGCCGTCAATGTGCTTAATTGTGGGTAAGCACATGAGAACGCAAGAAAAAACCTGAAAACCGCTACTCTGTTAGTGTCAATTGCGCAATTTTGCCAAGGAATCAGCATGCGAACGCTCCTCGTCACACTGCTGATCGGTCTCAGCCCGTGGTGCATGGCCGGTCAGATTTACAAATGGGTCGATGCCCAAGGCGTCACTCACTTCGATGCGCAGCCGCCGCAAGGTCAGCCGGCGACGACCATGCAGACGCCCTCCTCGCCCCCGCCGAAACCTGCCGCCATCCCTGGCAGCAGTGCACTGGGCGATCAGAAAGCCATCGACGACAAGGTGAAGAAGCAGGTAACCGAGCAGCAGGCGCAGCTCAAGGCGTTTTGCGAGCAGGCACGGACGAACCTGGCGCAATTGCAGAACAATCCGCGTTTGAGGGAGGAAGTGGAGGGAGAACTGAGGCGTCTCGACGATGCACAACGGCAGGAGCGCATTGTCGAAGCGCAGAAGCAGATTGCGCAGAACTGCGAATAGACACCTGTAGGAGCTGCGATCTTTTGACCTTGTTTCCAAGAGCAGATCGAAAGATCGCAGCCTGCGGCAGCTCCTACAGGGGATCGGTTCTAGCGGGAAGCGGTGATCAGCAGGTCAAACTCTTTGAGCAACACCTGCAATTGCCGATCCTTGCCCTGCAGATTGCGCTGGGCAAAGACCATTTCGGCCATTTCCTGAATGCCCGAGGCATTGGGTAACGGCAGATCCTGCTCAAGAATCATCTTCATCCGAGGCAGGAAGATCCATTGCAGCCACTGCTCGAAATCCAGCGTGTCGACCGAAAACGGCTCGACACTGCTCAAGGCTTCGACCGATGGCTGAACCTCATCCCACCAACCCTGTGCGCGCAGTTCGCGCTCGATCAACAGCAACTGATCGGCGATTTTCGGGAAACGGCGATCCATCACAGTGAAACCTTGGCCTTCTGACGGGCCTGAGCGGCGCCGGCGGAATCGCCTTGTTTCTCACGGGACTGAGCGATGATTTCCCACAGGTTGGCCTGCAAGTCCGGACGACCGTTGGCCATGGTCAGCGCCCGACGGGCGAACTGCTCGGCCTGTGGCGCATCACCTTGAGCCATGCGTACTTGCGCCAAGCGGTAAAGCACTTGCGGCTCACGCGGGGCAACGCGTTGAGCGCGTTCCAGGCTGGAAGACGCACCGTTGAGGTCACCACCCGCCTGCTGCTGTTGCGCGGTGGTCAGCAAGGCGAGCACCGGGCCATCAAGCTGTTCGTCAGCCGACAGACCGCCGCCACTGCTGGCCGAAGGAATGCCGCTTGGGGTCGAAGGCATGCTGTAGCTGCCGGAGTTGATCGGCGCCGACTCGACCGGCGACGGGTTGTACGGCCCCGCGGTGATACCGCCGGACGCTGGCCCCGGAACGATCGGCGACGAGCTGATCGGCGTCGAAGTTGTCGCGCCACCGCCCGGCACCATCACTACCACACCGGTGTCGCCTTGCGGGATGGCCTGGGATTGCGCCTGATCCTGCACCGGGCGTTTGACTGTCGTCTTACGGAAGCCGCCATTGGCTGACAGGCGTTCGCTGTTGGACACAGTCGTGCCGGCATCCACCACCGGGATCGAACCACGCTGTACGGTAGAGCAGCCGCTGAGCAAAGCCACGGCAGTCACCGCTGGAATCAACCACTTGTTCACTTGAAACCCTCTTTGCTTAATTCATCCAGCCCTTGACCCAATCCATCACCGACTCTGGCGAAGCAGGCGTTTCGCTTGCACACGAGGCGCCGGGTGGCGGTTCGCTGCCGCGAATATACGGCATCTGCACCGCCCCCGGACAGTTGGCATCGGAGCCTTGCCCGGTACGCGAATCGACCCACGCCTGGACGATGTTGTCCGGCTGCGGCATGTCCAGCGGCAGCGGATCGGCCTTGCGCATGAAACTGGTCCAGACCTGCAACGCACCAGTCGCACCGGTGAACGGGGTCTTGCCGTTGTCGTCACGACCCAGCCAGACCACCGCCAACAGATCCTGACTGAAACCGGCGAACCAGCTGTCGCGCGAATCGTTACTGGTACCGGTCTTGCCGGCCAGCGTCAGGGTCTTGGGCAGCACGTTGTAAACCGAGCTGCCGGTACCTTCACGCATTACCCGCTGCATGGCGTTCTGGATCAGGTAGATAGAGGCCGGATCGAAACGCTGTTGAATCTGGAACGGATAACGCTTGAGCGGTTCGCCATCGGCGGTCAGTACGCTGCGAATCCCGCGCATCGGCGTATTGAAACCGCCGTTGGCCAGGGTCTGGTACATGGTCGCCACTTCGATCGGGGTCATGCCGCCAGCACCCAGCAACATCGACGGGAATGCCGGGAATTCCCGCGTAACGCCCAGGCGTCCCAAGGTCTTCAGCACGTTCGGCACGCCTACTTCCAGACCCAGACGCGAGGTCGACAGGTTGTAGGAATGCGCCAGCCCCTGATAGAGGAACACGGTGCCGTGGGAGCGACGGTCATAGTTCTGTGGTTTCCACACCTGACCGTCCGCACCCTTGACGGCCAGCGGTTCGTCCGACAGCCAACTGGTCAGCGTGTACTGGCTCGGTTTCTCCAGCGCGGTCAGATAGACCGCCGGCTTGATCAGCGAGCCCACCGGCCGCACCGCATCCAGCGCCCGGTTGAAACCGGCAAAACTGGCCTGCCGGCTGCCGATCATGGCCTGGACTTCGCCGGTCTCCGGGTTGGTCACGACCATCGCCGCTTCCACGTCATCGGAGCCCTTGCGTCCGGCCAGGCGTTTAAAGGTGTCATTGACCGACGCCTCGGCCTTCATCTGCAGAATCGGGTCGAAACTGGTGAAGATCCGCAGGCCTTCTTCGGTCAAGTCTTCGTCGCGGTAGTCTTCACGCAACTGGCGTTTGACCAGATCGATAAAGCCCGGGAACGAGCTGTCGGCGAGCTTGCCGCGCGTGGTCACACCCAGTGGCATTTTCTTCGCCGCTTCGACCTGTTCGGCAGTCGCCACGCCTTGCTGCTCAAGCACGTCGAGCACCAGGTTACGCCGCTCCAGCGCGCGTTCCGGGTTGCGACGCGGGTTGTAGTAGGACGGCCCTTTGACCATGCCGACCAGCAACGCTACCTGATGCAGCTTCAGCTCGGACAATGGCTGACCGAAGAAGAACTGACTGGCCAGACCAAAGCCGTGCACCGCACGCTGACCGTCCTGCCCGACGAAGACTTCGTTGAGGTAGGCCTCAAGAATTTCCTTCTTGTCGTAGTGCAGCTCCAGCAGCATCGCCATCATCGCTTCGGTGAGCTTGCGGCTGAGGCTGCGCTCGTTGGTGAGGTAGAAGTTTTTCACCAACTGCTGGGTCAGCGTACTGCCACCCTGGGTCATCTTGCCGCCAGAGGTGTTGACCCAGATCGCCCGGGCAATCGACTTCGGCGACACGCCCCAGTGACTGTAGTAGTCCCGGTCTTCCACCGCGATCAGAGTATCGAGCAGGTACGGCGGCACCTGATCGATCTTGATCAGGATGCGGTCTTCAAGGTTTTTCGGATAAATGCCGCCGATCAACAGCGGCTCCAGCCGCACCACGGACAATTTCGCACCGTTGAGCCCCGAGAGTTCGGCCACATAGTCGCCGGAGAAGCGCACGCGCACCGGCTGGGCTTTTTCCAGGCCTTCATAGAACTGGAAGCCACGGGTATTCAGATCAACGGTATTGCCGTTGACGGCAGCAGCGCCAGGGCCATTGCTCACGGCTTCGCGGCGATAGCCCAAGGCATCGAGCTCGGTGAGGAAATCTTCCTTGCTCAGCTTTTGTCCGACGAACAGCTCAAGCGGACGCGCGTATACCTTGGCCGGGATGGTCCAGCGCTTGCCGGAGAACTTCTCCTGCACCACGGCATCGAGGTAAACGGCGAAGCCAGCCAGCACCACAAGGCCGACCAGACTGAGTTTAATGGCCCAACCCAGCCATGGGCGCAGGCCCTGGGAAGGTGGTTTTTTCTTGGTACGGGGGGATCGAGTTCGAGTCATGGCGGCGGATTATACGCACTTTATTCATACTCAACAGGAGCGCTCCGAGGTTTGCGTCAGGCTGGCGAGCGGCCATAATGGCGACCTCGAATTTCCCAGTCTCTGAAGGATCGCCCGTGAGCCAGTCACTGATCGCTGCCCTGCAAAACCCGGCCCTCTACCCGCACCCCGTCGAAGGGTTCCAGGTCATCGAAACCCATATCTCGTGGGTGATCCTCACCGGCCCGTTTGCTTATAAAGTGAAGAAGCCAGTGAATTTCGGCTTCCTTGACTTCACCGGCCTCGAATCCCGCGCACATTTCTGTGCTGAAGAGCTGCGCCTGAACCAGCGTCTGACCGACGATTTGTATCTGGACGTGTTGCCGGTGACCGGCAGTGTCGAAGCGCCACAACTGGGCGGCGACGGCCCGGTGATCGAATATGTGCTGAAAATGCGTCAATTCCCACAGACCGGCCTGCTCAGCACCTTGCAAGCCAACGGCGAGCTGACCACTCAGCACATCGACGAAATGGCCGAGCAGATCGCCAGATTCCACCTCAGCGCGCCAAAAGTCCCGGCCGAACACGACGCCGGCACGCCGGACAGCGTGATGGCCCCGGTGCGCCAGAACTTCGAACAGATCCTGCCGTTCCTCAGCGACAAAAATGATCTGTTGCAACTCGAGGCACTGAAAGCCTGGGCCGAAAGCAGCTTCGATCGTCTCAAGGCACTGTTCAGCCAGCGCAAGGCCGAGGGTTTCACTCGCGAATGCCACGGCGACATCCACTTGGGTAACGCCACCGTCATCAATGGCAAAGTGGTGATCTTCGACTGCATCGAGTTCAACGAACCGTTCCGCTTCACCGACGTCTGGGCCGACACCGGTTTCCTGGCGATGGACCTGGAAGACCGTGGTCTGAAATCCCTGGCCCGCCGCTTCATCAGCCAATACCTGGAGCTGACCGGCGACTATCAAGGCCTGGAAGTGCTGAACTTCTATAAAGCCTACCGCGCACTGGTTCGTGCCAAAGTCGCGCTGTTCAGCATGCCGGCGGATGCCACACCAGTGCAGCGCGCAACCACCCTGCGCCAGTACCGCAACTACGCCAACCTGGCGGAAAGCTACAGCACCATTCCTTCGCGCTTCATGGCCATCACCCACGGCGTATCGGCTGTCGGCAAGAGCCACGTGGCGATGCGTCTGGTCGAAGCACTGGGCGCGATTCGCCTGCGTTCCGACGTCGAGCGCAAGCGCCTGTTCGGCGAGCAAACCGTAGCCAACGACGTGCAGGCCGGGATTTACAGCGCCGACGCCAGCGTTGCCACCTATGCCCGCCTGCATGAGATTGCCGGAGTGATCCTGCACGCCGGTTTCCCGGTAGTGATCGATGCGACCTACCTCAAGCGCGAGCAACGCGACAACGCCGCTCAAGTCGCCGAAGCCACCGGCACGCCGTTCCTGATTCTCGACTGCAACGCACCGCAAGCCGTGATCGAGAGCTGGCTGGCGATTCGTCAGGCAGACAAGAAGGATCCTTCCGACGCCACGCTGGCGGTAATCGAGGCCCAGCAGGCCAGCCGCGAAGCGCTGACGCCAGAAGAAATTCTGCGCAGCAAACGCGTACAGACCAATGAAAGCGGGACCCTCGACACCGTAGTGGCGCAGATCCGCCAGCGCCTGCCAGGCCTGTAAGAAACTATTTCGGCCGTGAAGCCCTCGCTTGCTTCACGGCCGTCAAATAGTGGCACTATACTGGCGTCATAAAACCAACAGGTGATGTGACATGAGCCAGCCGAAACTTCTCGACACCCCGCTTTATGCCTTGCTGCACAAAGACGACATCGCAGGCTTCAACAAGGAACGCCCGAACGACGGCCCGATCGACATGGTCGGTGGCGACTTCCGTGGTCTCGACTTGCGTGAACTGAACGCCGATGGCGTGGATTTCCGGGACGCCTACTTCCGCTCTGCCGATTTGCGTGGCATCGATTTCCGTAATGCATCACTCGAAGGCGCGAGCCTGGCCCATGCGCAGATTTCCGGCGCGTACTTCCCGCCGGAACTGAGTGCGGACGAGATCCTGATGTCGATGAATTTCGGCACCCGCCTGCGCTATCGCACTCGCTGATAATTTTTATCTTTCTCTGACCCGACGCCTTTCCCGTGTGGGAGCGGGCTTGCTCGCGAAGGCGTAGTGTCAGTCGATACATCTGGTGGCTGACAGGACGCCTTCGCGAGCAAGCCCCGCTCCTACATGTTTCCGCGTTTCTTCCCTCCTGTCTGCGTTCGCAGCCCCTTTCTTAGAAGCGTTTGCGTCGAATCCGACCAAACAACCACGCTTTTCCTACTGATGGCTACACTCCTGAGAAGATCGCCCACGCACCATTCGGCCGTCGCAAGGAGGCTTGATGAATGATGAACTGCAACACCTGAAGAATCTTGGCAAGACGTCGGCGCAATGGCTGCATGCCGTGGGCATCCACAGCGCCTCGGACTTGCGTCGCCTGGGGGCGGTGGACGCCTATCGGGCCGTGCGTACCCGCGGGTTTCGCGCATCAAAGGTGTTGTTGTACGCGATCGAAGGGGCGCTGATGGATGTGCACTGGAACGACATCCCGGCCGAACGCAAAGACGCCTTGAACAAGCAGCTCGAAGCCATCTCCTCGCGTCACAAGAACTGAACAGGCGCTGAAAGCCATGTATCTGCTCGGGGAACAATCAGCACCTGTCGATGCACTGATCAATCGTTTGCAGAGTTTGCCTGCAAGCTGGCTCGAGGGTCTTTCGCCGTGCGGGCCAGCCTTTGAGCCAGAAATATCTGACGACCTGATGGCGCAACTCCCACATGATCAGCTGTTTCTACTGACAGAAGGCGTCATCAACGGCTACATCGGCGGCCGTGCGCTGTTTTACTGGCAGGAAGGCGATCTGATCGGTCTGCAGCAAGGTGACGCCTGGGCCGATTGCCGTCTGCGCAGCGACGGGCCATTGCGCTTGCTGCCCTATCGGCGAACCGAACTGTTCCAGCATTTATATGCCGAGCCGGGCCGGGCCGAACAGTGGCTTGAGTATCTGCTGGGGCAGATGGCGCTGCTGGCTCACGCGGTGGCCGAACTGAAACCGCGGGAGTTCCGCAGCACCAATGGTTTTAAACGGGTCGAGAGCGGTGAGGTGCTGATCCAGCAGGGCGATGCCGCCGATCACGTCTTCGTGATCATCGATGGGCATGCCGAAGCGTTCGTGGATGGACACAAGGTTGGCGAAGTGCCCAAGGACGAGATTTTCGGCGCCATGGCGGTGTTCACCGGTGAGCCACGCAATGCGACGGTCATCGCTCGCGAGCCGAGCACGGTGATGCTGATTCCCGGCGAGCAGTTTCTGAGCATGACCCGCACCAATCCGAAGATCGCGCACAGCCTGATTGAGAGCATGGCCCGGCGCATCGGCCAGCTCAATCAGCAGATCACGCAACTGAGTGCGATCAAAGCTCCACGTTGAGTCCCTTGTTTCCGGGGCATTCCAGCCATTTGCACGACTAAATCAAGCAAACGGAAAAACAGTGGTTGACTCGGTAATGAGAATCGCTATGATTATCACAACTGGTCGCGAGATCAGTCGATATTCTGAAAAGCCCTTGGTTCGGACTCTCAGATTATCTCCTCATCAGGCTAATCACGGTTATTTGACCCGGTTTTTACCGGGTCTTTTTTTTGCCTGTGGAAAAGTCATTGGCCAAATTGTTTGCGCATCTGCGCGCAGTAATCCTGCGCGGGCGTGGCCGAGGTGTACCAGACGAAATCAGCCATCGCCGCAGTCACTTCAGCGCCCTGCTCGGCCAGCATCAGCACCGTTGGCGCCCGGGCTGCGCCCAGATCCAGCACATGCAGCGGCACGCCAACATCCTTGCGCGCATGCCAGCCCCCCGCCAACAGTAACGCTGGCGTCGGCGCCGCCATCAAGCGTTCGGCCATACGCCGATCCCGCTGTTGTTGAACAGCAAGCATCGCCGGCATCTGTGATTTGGGCAGTAAGCCGCAATGTGAGTCGCTGATCTGTTCGAGCAGCGTGGCTTTCACCAATGCCGCATTGCTGCGAACACCGCTGAGGGCTGGCGACTGGCGGTAGACAGCGCGGATTTCGCCGTCATCCAGATTGGCCGCCAACAGCGGATAGGGTTGCGTGAGGGCAAACCGAACGATCGGTCCATAGAGAGTCCAGTCCCAGCCATCCTGCCAGGCCAACGCGGCGGGAAGATCAGTAGGGGGCGCTGCTGCATGGCGAACCTGGTCAACGTTCGGCTGTTGCTTCGGCGTGAGCATTTCCAGCAGCAGAATGCCCTGAGGACGCTGCTCCCCAAGCGCCTGCAACAGCCACAACTGCGCGGCGTGGTGATCGGCGTTGTCATGCTGCTCGCCGATGATGAGCAATTGCGGCCCTGACAGACGCGTCAGCAGTTCCTGTGCCGTCAGTATCTGGCCGCTGTGCAGATCACGAATTTCGCCACTGATTGGCGGGGGCGGGGCAACATGCTGACACCCTGCAAGCAGCAACACCGCTAACAACCACATCCCGCGCATACCATCACCTCGATGAGAAATCAGCGGGCGATGATCAGCGGATGCCCACGCTCCGGGTGCGGCTGCACCAATACTTCGAGACCGAACACAGCTTTGAGCGAGTCCGGTCGCAAGACTTGCTGCGGCGTATCCAGCGCCACCGGGCGCCCGCCTTCGAGCAGCAACACCCGATCACAATAGCGCGCCGCCAGATTCAAATCATGCAGGATGACCAGCACCGCCGCGCCACGATCGGCAAACTCGCGCACCGCCTGCAACGTGGTGTGTTGATGCAAGGGATCGAGCATCGAGGTCGGTTCATCCAGCAACAGGGTTTGTCCGGCCTGCCCAGGCCATAGCTGCGCCAGCACCCGCGCCAGATGTACACGCTGGCGCTCGCCGCCCGACAGCGCCAGATAACTGCGCCCGCTCAGATGCCCGGCATCCGCAGCGGCCAGCGCTGCCGCAACTATCTCGTCGTCGCGCGCCCGACCGCTTTGATATGGCAGGCGGCCCATACCGACCACTTCTTCCACGCGGAAGGCAAAATCCAGCGTCGACACCTGCGGCAACACCGCCAGACGCTGGGCGCGCTGCGTACCTGTCCAGTGACTCAGCGCCTTGTCATCGAGCAACACCTCGCCCTCACCCGCAGCCAGTTCACCGCACAACGCACCGAGCAAGGTACTTTTGCCGGCACCGTTCGGCCCGAGCACACCCAGCACCTCACCGGGTTCAAGTTGCAGGGTGACGTCGCGGAGGACTGTCTTGCGCCCGCGACGGATATGCAGATTGTGCGCACGCAGCATCAGGCACGTCCTCGCAGCAGCAAATAGAGGAAGAACGGCGCACCGATAAACGCGGTGACAATACCAATCGGCAACTCCGCCGGCGCCAGCGCCAGCCGCGCCACCAGATCAGCCAGCAACAACAGGCTCGCCCCCGCCAACACTGATGCTGGCAACAGCACCCGATGATCGGGCCCGGCCAATAAACGCACCAGATGCGGCACCACCAGCCCGACGAAGCCAATCATCCCCGCTGCTGCCACCGCTGCGCCAACACCCAACGCCGTGCAGAACACCAGTTCACGCTTGAGCCGTTCGACATCAATCCCCAGATGCCCGGCTTCGGACTCCCCGAGCAACAGCGCATTCAGCGCTTTGGCACGACGCGGCAGCCACAACGCAACGCCGGTGCTGATGATCAGCAACGGCCACAATCGCGCATAACTGGCGCCATTGAGGCTGCCCAGATTCCAGAAAGTCAGCGTGCGCAAGGTCGCATCATCCGCCAGATAGGTGAACAGACCCACCGCCGAGCTTGCCAACGCCGTCAGCGCGATCCCGGCCAGCAGCATGGTCGCGACGTTGGTCTGGCCGTTGCGCCGTCCGAGCCGATAGACCAGCGCCGTCACGCCCAGCCCACCGAGAAACGCGCACGCCGACAACAGATACGGCCCGAACCACTCTGGCAAACCGCCAAAAAACGAACCGCCGACAATCGCAATCGCTGCGCCAAGTGCCGCGCCGCTGGACACCCCGACCAGCCCGGGATCGGCCAACGGATTGCGAAACAAGCCCTGCATCGCCACACCCGACAGCGCCAGCACACCGCCGACGGCCAGGCCGAGCAAGGTACGCGGCAGACGGATCTGCCCGAGAATCAGCTCAGCCTGCTCCAGACCGTCCGGCGCCAAAGGTACGCCGAGCATGCGCAAGGCCGCGCGCAACGTATCGAACAGCGGCAGGCTCACCGGCCCCAACGCCAATGACAGCCAGATGGCCAGCAAACACAGGAGCGTCAGGCCGATAAACAGGCTTCGTGGTTTGACCAGCGTGGTCATTGGCCGCTCGCGGTCGGGTATAAACCGTCAGACAAACTCTTCAGTGCCGTCGGCAAACGTGGCCCAAGCCCGCCGACCAGAAGCGTCGGATCCAGCTCCAGCACCCGTCCGGCCTTGGCCGCACGGCTTGATTGAAGAATCGGGTTTTCCTTGAACAACGCCGCTTTTGCCGCCTCACCGCTCAACGCGCGATCAGCAAACACCAGCACCTCAGGATCGAGCCCGGCCAGCGATTCCACGGAGAACGGCTTGTAACCGGTATGCGTCGCCAGGTTATGTCCGCCGGCCCGTTGCAGCAGCCAGTCGGCGGCAGTGTCCTTGCCGGCAATCAACGGTTTGCCGCCGGCATGCCCGATCAGTACCAGCACACCGGGCGCTTTATGCCTGGCCTGCAACTCGGCGACTCGCGCTTTCTGCGCGGTGAGCTGCTGTCGATAACTTTCCAGCAACCGAGTCGCCTGCGCTTGCGCGCCCAGCAACTGTCCGAGATGCGTAACGTTTTTTTCCAGGGTCAGCAGATCCGGCTGCGCCGAGAACAGTTCGACCTGTACCTTGGCGCTCTTCACCTGAGCAATAACCGGCGGCGGGCCCATTTCTTCGGTACCGATGAGAATGTCCGGGCGCAGGCTGAGAATGCCTTCAGCCGAGAGGCTGCGTTGATAACCGATGCTTGGCAGCTGCTTCAGCGACTGCGGATGCTGGCTGGTGGTGTCGACCCCGACCAGTTTGGATTCGCCACCCAATGCACTCACCCACTCCGAAAGCGCCCCACCGGCGCTGACCCAACGCTGTGGCAAATCGGCAGCTGTCGCCTGAAGGCTGGCGAGCAGTCCGACACACAGCACAGCAACGCGGGTAATCAGGCGCATACGCAGCTTTCCTTGAACAGTTTTCCCGGGCAGCGAACCGGCAGGCCAAGTATCCTTGGCGGCGGCTGCGCACAGTGGGCGAAGGCGGCCATTTGATAATTGTTTGCATTTAAACGTCAAGCTCGGACATTTCCTGAAACGAGCCGACACTTGAGGATAGCCATGAAGTTCTTGTGCGCCGGCACCGATCTCGCTGAGGCCGGCAGCCGCGGTTTCGACATCGACGGCAACAAACTGTTTGCCGTACGCCGCAATGGTCAGGCCTATGTTTATCTCAACCGTTGCCCGCATCGTGGTGTGGGCCTGGAATGGCATCCCGACCAGTTTCTCGACCCGAGCAACAGCCTGATCCAGTGCGCCACCCACGGCGCACTGTTTCTGATCGAGGACGGCGAATGCGTCGCCGGGCCCTGCGCCGGGCAATCCCTGACCGCCATCCCCTGCCGCGAAGATGCCCAAGGGTTGTGGATAGATGTTTAACCGTTGAGCAAAACGTCCAGCCGCCGGTCGATCACCATCTCTTCGTGGTTCAAACGCACGCCGTAGGCCAACACCTCGACCCCGCACGCCACCGCTTCACGCAGGGCATCGGCGTAGGCCGAATCGATTTCCTCGGCCGGCCGCACCGCTTCAATCCCGCTGAGATTGACGCAATACAACTGCACCGCACGAATACCGTCACGAGCCAGATGCGCGAGTTCACGCAGATGCTTGGCGCCGCGCTGGGTGACCGCGTCAGGAAACGCCGCCACGTTGGTTCCATCGAAGCCTAACGTGACGCTTTTTACTTCCACGTAGGCCGGACCGCTCGGATATTCGAGGCGAAAGTCGATGCGGCTCTTTTCCTGGCCGTACGGCACTTCGCGTTTAAGCGCCGTAAAGCCGTTCAACTCGCTGATGACACCGGCCTGCAGCGCCTCTTCAACAAGCGCGTTGGCGCGGCCGGTGTTCACGCAGAACAGCCGGCCCTGAGGCGTTTCCCCAATTTCCCAGGTACCGGGCAGCTTGCGCTTCGGGTCGTTTGAGCGACTGAACCACACCTGCCCGCCCTCGACCTGACAATTAAGCATCGAACCGGTGTTCGGGCAGTGCAGGGTCAACAACTCGCCATTGACCGTTTCAACATCCGCCAGAAAACGTTTGTAGCGGCGAATCAACCGCGCCTCTTCCAGAGCCGGATAAAAGCGCATCAGCCTTGCCAGCTCTTCAGGCCGCGAGCGATGCGCTCCACCGCTTCCTGTAAGCGAGGGAGGTTTTGCGTGTAAGCAAAACGCACATGGTGGCTGGCCTGATAACGGCCGAAATCCAGCCCCGGGGTGAAGGCAACGTGCTCGGTTTCGAGGAAATGTCGGCAGAACGCGAAGGCATCACCGCCGAACTGGCTGATATCGGCGTACAAGTAGAACGCACCTTCAGGCTCGACGGCGATGTTGAACCCCAACTCGCGCAACGCCGGCAGCAGGAAGTCGCGGCGGCGGCCAAATTCAGCGCGGCGCTCTTCGAGGATGGCGATAGTGTCCGGCTCGAAACAGGCCAGTGCGGCGTACTGCGCCATGCTCGGGGCACTGATGTAGAGGTTCTGTGCGAGCTTTTCCAGCTCACTGACCGCCGCGTCCGGCGCCACCAGCCAGCCGAGACGCCAGCCGGTCATGCCGAAATACTTGGAAAAACTGTTGAGGACAAAGGCGCTGTCATCGACTTCCAGCACGCTGGCGGCATCGGTGCCGTAAGTCAGGCCGTGGTAGATCTCGTCCACCACCAGATGCCCGTGGCGCGCCTTGATCGCTGTGGATAACCCGGCCAGTTCATCGCGGGTCAGAATGGTACCGGTCGGGTTGGCCGGCGACGCCACCAACGCACCGACGCTGTCGTGATCCCAATGCCGCGCCACCAGATCCGGGGTCAGTTGGTAACGCACCTCCGGTCCGACCGGAACCAGTTGCGCCGCGCCTTCGACCAGACGCAGGAAGTGCCGGTTGCACGGGTAGCCCGGATCCGCCAGCAGCCAGTGTTTGCCCGGATCGACCAGCAAGGCACTGGCCAGCAACAGCGCACCGGAGCCACCCGGGGTGATCAGGATCCGCCGCGGATCAATATTCAGGCCGTAACGCGATTGATAGAACCCGGAAATCGCCTCGCGCAGCTCGGGAATGCCGCGCGCGGCGGTGTAGCGCGTCTTGCCCGCCGTCAGCGCCGCTTGCCCGGCACGGATGATCGGCTCGGCCGTGGTGAAGTCCGGCTCGCCGATTTCCAGGTGGATCACGTCGTGACCTTCGGCCTGCAGTTCGTTGGCCCGCGCCAGCAGCGCCATCACATGGAACGGTTCGATCGCACGACTGCGCGCACTGTAGGGCTGAGCCATTGGCCTTCCTTCGACGGGGAAAAAGAAACGATTCTAACCATCTGCCGGAACGAGCGAGAACCCATCGCGGTCACAGCCTCAAGAACGCTGGACTGTAACGATATGAGCGTACGCTCCAGGATTGACTAAAATCAGTGATTGAACAGGCTTTCAACAGCGCCAGACACGGCTTGCCAAACATCTGCAAGCGCCACCCGCCGGGGCCTCGACATCCGGGAGTAGCGCGGGCCGAATTGATCTGGTAAGTTCGCCCGCTTGCAGCCGCAGGGCCGGCAGGTGTCGGTGATGGAGCAATCCTGCGCAATGGATTACAAGAGTAGAGGCGGTCCATTTCATGCCCACCCAAGCAAAGCAACAGCAGCAAGCGACGATCAGCGGCTTCGAACCTTACGTTCCGAAGGCCGGCGAAGAGTACATGGGCGCCCCCATGCGCGCGCACTTCACCAAGATCCTGAACAAGTGGAAACAGGACTTGATGCAGGAAGTCGACCGTACTGTTGATCACATGAAAGACGAAGCGGCCAACTTCCCTGACCCGGCCGACCGTGCCAGCCAGGAAGAAGAATTCGCCCTCGAGCTGCGCGCCCGCGACCGCGAGCGCAAGTTGATCAAGAAGATCGACAAGACCCTCGAACTGATCCAGGACGAAGAGTACGGCTGGTGCGAATCCTGCGGCATCGAGATCGGCGTCAAGCGCCTTGAAGCCCGTCCTACCGCCGATCTGTGCATCGACTGCAAGACCCTGGCGGAAATCAAGGAAAAGCAGGTCGGCAAGTAATCTCGACCTGAACGAAAAACGGAGCGTGCGAACGCTCCGTTTTTGTTTCTGCCTTTTGCCTTTGCCCTTTTGCCTTTGTGGGAGCGAGCCTGCTCGCGAAAGCGGTGTGTCATTCAACATTTAATCGTCTGACACTAAGCTTTCGCGAGCAGGCTCGCTCCCACAAGTTGACCTGCGTACAGCCTGAAAAGTAGTTTCGTTTCCATGACTGCCAAAACCGCCCCCGCCTACATCGGCCGCTTCGCCCCGACCCCCAGTGGCCACCTGCACTTCGGCTCGCTGGTCGCCGCCCTCGCTTCTTATCTCGACGCACGCGCGGTCGGCGGGCGCTGGCTGGTGCGCATGGAGGATCTCGATCCGCCCCGGGAGGAACCCGGCGCGCAGGCGGCGATTCTCAAGGCGCTGGAAAGCTACGGTTTCGAATGGGACGGCGAGATGGTGCGCCAGAGTGATCGGCACGACGCCTACGCCGAAGTTCTCAACAATCTGTTCAACCATGGCCTGGCCTACGCCTGCACCTGTTCGCGCAAACAGCTGGAGCCGTACCACGGCATTTACCCGGGCTTGTGCCGCAACGCCGGCCATGAGCAGCAAGAGGCGGCGATCCGCCTGCGCGTGCCGGAGCTGGAATACCACTTCATCGACCGCGTGCAGGGCGAGTTTCGCCAGCATCTGGGGCGCGAAGTCGGCGATTTCGTGATTCGCCGCCGCGATGGCCTCTACGCCTATCAACTGGCCGTGGTGCTGGATGACGCCTGGCAAGGCATCACCGACATCGTGCGCGGCGCCGACCTGCTCGACTCCACGCCGCGCCAGCTCTACCTGCAAGAACTGCTGGGCCTGCGCCAGCCGCGCTATCTGCACCTGCCACTGATTACGCAGCCGGACGGCAACAAGCTCGGAAAATCCTACCGTTCGCCGCCGCTTGAGGCCGATCAAGCCACCCCGCTGCTGCTGCGGGCCCTGCGAGCACTGGGGCAAAACCCAAGTGCCGAGCTTGAATACGCCTCACCGCAGGAATTGCTCAACTGGGGCGCAGCCCACTGGGATGCATCGAAGATCCCGCGCACACTGACCCTGCCCGAAGCGCAACTGCAATGACGACACTTGCAGTCGCGCCGCCATCCGTTACCATCGCCGCACGTTTTCGGGCACGCGCATAAAAAAGAGAGGCCGGGATGTACATCTATCGCTTGGTCCTGCTTCTGGTCGTGGGAATCTATCTGTTTTCGCCAGCCATCATGGATTGGTGGATCGACGCCACAGGCGCCTGGTATCGGCCGTATCTGCTCTGGTTGATCCTGATTGTCGTGACCTTCATCCTGCAGAGCCAAAAAGATGCCGATGAGCTTTAGCCTGACCCAGATGATCCTGATCAGTGCCGCGTACCTGGCGGTGCTGTTCGGCGTTGCCTGGATCAGTGAACGGGGCATGATCCCGCGGGCGATCATTCGCCACCCGCTGACCTACACCCTGTCGCTGGGGGTCTATGCCAGTGCCTGGGCGTTTTATGGCACGGTGGGGCTGGCCTATCAGTACGGCTACGGCTTTCTCTCCAGTTATCTCGGGGTCTCCGGCGCGTTTCTGCTGGCACCGGTGCTGCTGTATCCAATCCTGAAAATCACCCGCACCTATCAACTGTCGTCGCTGGCGGACCTGTTCGCTTTCCGCTTTCGCAGCACCTGGGCCGGCGCGCTGACCACGATCTTCATGCTGATCGGCGTACTGCCGTTGCTGGCGTTGCAGATTCAGGCGGTGGCCGACTCCATCGGCATCCTCACCGGCGAGCCGATCCAGAGCCGCGTCGCGCTGGCGTTCTGTGCGCTGATCATTCTGTTCACGATTTTCTTCGGCTCCCGGCATATCGCCACCCGCGAGAAACACGAAGGGCTGGTGTTCGCGATTGCCTTCGAATCAGTGATCAAACTGATCGCCCTCGGCGGCGTCGGCCTGTATGCGTTGTACGGCGTGTTCGACGGCCCGCAACAGCTTGAGCTGTGGCTGCTGCAAAACCAGACCGCCCTCGCCGCGTTGCACACGCCGCTGCAGGAAGGGCCGTGGCGCACGCTGTTGCTGGTGTTCTTCGCCTCGGCGATCGTGATGCCACACATGTATCACATGACTTTCACCGAAAACCTCAACCCGCGCTCGCTGGTCAGTGCCAGCTGGGGCCTGCCGCTGTTCCTGTTGCTGATGAGCCTGGCGGTGCCGCTGATTCTCTGGGCCGGCCTGAAACTCGGCGCCACCACCGATCCGGAATATTTCACCCTCGGCATCGGCATTGCCGCCAACAGCAAACCGCTGGCCCTGCTGGCGTACGTCGGCGGATTGTCCGCCGCCAGTGGCCTGATCATCGTCACCACGCTGGCGCTGTCGGGTATGGCGCTGAACCACCTGGTGCTGCCGCTGTACCAGCCGCCGGCCGAAGGCAATATCTATCGCTGGCTGAAGTGGACCCGCCGGGCGCTGATCGTGGCGATCATCATGGCCGGTTTCTGCTTTTATCTGATGCTCGGCGCCGGGCAGGATCTGGCCAACCTCGGCATCGTCGCCTTCGTCGCGACCCTGCAATTCCTGCCCGGCGTGCTCTCGGTGCTGTACTGGCCGACCGCCAACCGGCGCGGTTTTATCGCCGGTCTGATGGCGGGGATTCTGGTGTGGGTGGTGACCATGCTGTTGCCGCTGGTCGGCAATCTGCAGGGTTTCTACATTCCGCTGCTGAATATGATCTACGTGCTGGACGACACCAGTTGGCACATGGCGGCCATCGCCTCGCTGGCGGCCAACGTGCTGATGTTCACGCTGATCTCGCTGTTCACCAACGCCAGCCCGGAAGAAGCCAGCGCCGCCGAAGCCTGCGCGGTGGATAACGTGCGTCGCCCGCAACGTCGCGAACTGCACGCCGCCTCGCCCCAGGAGTTCGCCACGCAACTGGCGAAACCGCTGGGCGCCAAGGCGGCGCAGAAAGAAGTCGAGCAAGCCCTGCGCGACCTCTATCTGCCGTTCGACGAACGCCGTCCTTATGCCTTGCGCCGCTTGCGCGACCGTATCGAAGCCAACCTCTCCGGCCTGATGGGGCCGAGCGTGGCGCAGGACATGGTCGAAACCTTCCTGCCATACAAGGCTGGCGGCGAAAACTATGTAACCGAAGACATCCACTTCATCGAAAGCCGCCTCGAGGACTACCACTCGCGCCTCACCGGGCTGGCCGCCGAACTCGACGCCCTGCGCCGCTACCACCGCCAGACCCTGCAAGAGCTGCCGATGGGCGTCTGCTCGCTGGCCAAGGATCAAGAGATCCTGATGTGGAACAAGGCCATGGAAGAACTCACCGGCATCGCCGCGCAACGGGTGGTCGGCTCGCGCCTGAGCACTATCGCCGATCCGTGGAAGCAACTGCTGCAAGGCTTCATCAACCTGCCCGACGAACACTTGCACAAACAGCACCTGGCCCTCGACGGCCAGACCCGCTGGCTCAATCTGCACAAAGCCGCGATCGATGAACCGTTGGCCCCGGGCAACAGCGGCCTGGTGCTGTTGGTGGAAGACCTGACCGAAACGCAGATGCTCGAAGACAAACTGGTGCACTCCGAACGACTGGCGAGCATTGGCCGACTGGCGGCAGGTGTGGCCCATGAAATCGGCAACCCGATCACCGGCATCGCCTGTCTGGCGCAGAACCTGCGCGAAGAGCGTGAAGAAGACGGCGAGCTGACGGAAATCAGCGGGCAGATCCTCGAACAGACCAAGCGTGTGTCGCGCATCGTGCAGTCGCTGATGAGCTTCGCCCACGCCGGCAGCCACCAGCACAGCGACGAACCGGTTTGTCTGGCCGAAGTCGCGCAGGACGCAATCGGCTTGCTGGCGCTGAACCGGCGCAACTTCGAAATGCAGTTCTACAACCTGTGCGACCCCGATCACTGGGTCGAAGGCGATCCGCAGCGCCTCGCCCAGGTACTGATCAATCTGCTCTCCAACGCCCGTGACGCTTCGCCTGCGGGCAGCGCGGTGCGGGTCAAGAGTGAAGCCGGCGAACACACGGTCGATCTGATCGTCGAGGACGAAGGCAGTGGTATTCCGCAGAACATCATGGACCGATTGTTCGAACCTTTCTTCACCACCAAGGATCCTGGCGAAGGCACCGGTCTGGGCCTTGCACTGGTCTATTCCATCGTTGAAGAGCATTATGGACAAATCACCATCGACAGCCCGGCTGATGTACAAAGCCAGCGCGGCACCCGTATCCGGGTGACCTTACCGCGTCATGTCGAAGCGACGTCCGCTGTGAACTGAGACCGTCGAGAGTATCGAATCAATGCCGCACATTTTGATCGTCGAAGACGAAACCATTATCCGCTCCGCCTTGCGCCGCCTGCTGGAACGCAACCAGTATCAGGTCAGCGAAGCCGGTTCTGTGCAGGAAGCACAAGAACGCTTCAGTATTCCCACATTCGATCTGATCGTCAGCGACCTGCGCCTGCCTGGCGCCCCCGGTACCGAGCTGATCAAGCTTGGCCAGGGCAAACCGGTGCTGATCATGACCAGCTACGCCAGCCTGCGCTCGGCGGTCGACTCGATGAAGATGGGCGCGGTGGACTACATCGCCAAGCCTTTCGATCACGATGAAATGCTCCAGGCCGTCGCGCGGATCCTGCGTGATCACCAGTCGGCGCCTGCGGCTGGCGAAGCCGTTGTCGGCAAACCGGCCAATGGCAGCAGCAAGTCCGCCGTCGATAACAGCAACGGTGAAATCGGCATCATCGGTTCGTGCCCGCCGATGCAGGATCTGTACAGCAAGATCCGCAAGGTCGCGCCAACTGATTCCAATGTATTGATTCAGGGCGAGTCCGGTACCGGTAAGGAACTGGTGGCCCGGGCCCTGCACAATCTGTCCAAGCGCGCCAAGGCACCGATGATTTCGGTGAACTGCGCAGCCATCCCGGAAAGCCTGATCGAGTCGGAACTGTTTGGCCACGAAAAAGGCGCGTTCACTGGCGCCAGCGCCGGTCGCGCCGGTCTGGTGGAAGCGGCGGACGGCGGCACGCTGTTCCTCGACGAGATCGGCGAACTGCCGCTGGAAGCCCAGGCCCGCCTGCTGCGCGTGCTGCAGGAAGGCGAGATTCGCCGTGTGGGTTCGGTGCAGTCGCAAAAAGTCGATGTGCGTTTGATCGCCGCGACCCACCGCGACCTCAAGAGCCTGGCGAAAATCGGCCAGTTCCGTGAAGACCTGTATTACCGCCTGCACGTGATTGCTCTGAAATTGCCGGCCCTGCGCGAACGTGGCGCCGACGTCAACGAAATCGCCACGGCGTTCCTCGCTCGCCAGAGTGCGCGCATCAACCGTACCGACCTGAAATTTGCCGCCGATGCCGAACAGGCCATCCGGCATTATTCCTGGCCAGGTAACGTGCGCGAGCTGGAAAACGCGGTGGAGCGCGCGGTGATTCTGAGCGAAAGCCCGGAAATCTCTGCCGATTTACTGGGCATCGACATCGAGCTGAGCGACCTGGAAGACGACGAATTCATCGGCTTGCCCGCACAAACCGCGGGTAACACCAGCAACAGCAGCCATGAGCCGACGGAAGACCTGTCACTGGAAGACTACTTCCAGCACTTCGTTCTCGAGCATCAGGACCACATGACCGAGACCGAACTGGCGCGCAAACTGGGCGTCAGCCGCAAGTGCCTGTGGGAACGCCGCCAGCGCCTGGGTATTCCACGGCGCAAGACCGGGGTCACCAGCGAGAGCTGAACGTTACCTGTCGAGTGTGCGGGTAACGCTTGAGGATGTGAAAAAACTGTTACCTCAGTCCTTTCACGTAACAGAAGCCGGGGTTATCGGTAACGAAACCCCGGCTTTTTTTCGCCCCGAGAAAACCGTTATATCGACCTAACCCCTTGTTTTATTGGGCTTCGCAATAGTTGGCACGGCACCTGCTATATGTTTGGTACAAGAACAATAACAAGCAATGCACAAGACAATAAAAATAAGACGAATCGACTCACGCACAATAAAAACAAGACGGCGAGAGGCGCAGCTAACTGATTCTTTTGGAGAGGCGTTGTATTTGGGGCTAGCCCCACGACCAGGCCGAGAACAACAAAAACTGTCCTAAGACAGAGCCTGTACTGGTTGGATCGCAAGATCACTGCAACACAGCGACCAAAGCAATCCGTTTGCTCTTGGCTCCCGATTGGGAGGGTCATGAAGGAACAGCTTCATGGCGAGGGCACTCAACAAAAACAAGAAGCCCGAATCAATAATAAAAAGAGCACGCAACTACTTCTGGGGGAGCTTCGGCTCCCCTTGTAGTTTCTGTCTTCCGGCAAATCCCCCCTGTTTCTACCCTGCTCGATGCCTGTAGCCTGCGGCTTGCAGCGCAAATCTTCTGCGTCCTACACCATCCCCCGACTAAATGCTAGAATCTGCGCCCATCATGCGGTCATTCTTTGGTATGGCCGAACATTCCTTCAAACAGTGCATCCCATGCTGAAGAAGTTGTTCCAGTCATTCCGAACACCCGTGCGTCGTACGCAACACATCCGCAGCACCCCTGAAGTGCTCAACAGCGGCCAACACTCGCTGCAAAAAGGGCAATTCAGCCGCTATGCGGTCAATATCGTCGAACGCTTGCAGGGCGCCGGCTACCAGGCCTATCTGGTCGGTGGTTGCGTGCGTGACATGCTGTTGGGCATCACGCCCAAGGACTTCGACGTCGCCACCAGCGCCACCCCCGAGCAAGTCCGTGCCGAATTCCGCAATGCGCGGATCATCGGTCGCCGCTTCAAACTGGTGCATATCCATTTCGGTCGCGAAATCATCGAAGTCGCGACCTTCCGCGCCAATCACCCGGTCAATGAAGATGACGAAGACAGCAACCAGTCTTCGCGCAACGAGAGCGGGCGGATTCTGCGCGACAACGTTTACGGCACCCTGGAAGAAGACGCGCAACGCCGCGACTTCACCATCAACGCCCTGTATTACGATCCGGTCAGCGAGCGCATTCTCGATTACGCCAACGGCGTACACGACATCCGCAATCACCTGATCCGACTGATCGGCGATCCGAAGCAGCGTTACCAGGAAGACCCGGTGCGCATGCTGCGAGCCGTACGTTTCGCCGCCAAGCTCAATTTCGGCATCGAGAAGCACACCGTGCAGCCGATCCGCGAACTGGCGCCGATGCTGCGCGAGATCCCGTCGGCCCGTCTGTTCGAGGAAGTGCTCAAGCTGTTCCTCTCCGGCCATGGCGCGATCACTTTCGAGATGCTAGTCGATCTGCAACTGTTCGCCCCGCTGTTCCCGGCCAGTGCCGACGCACTCGAGCACAACCCGGAATACACCCACACGCTGATCAGCGAAGCGCTGACCAACACCGACCTGCGCATCAAGCAGAACAAACCGGTGACCCCGGCGTTCCTGTTTGCCGCCCTGCTGTGGCCTGCCCTGCCGGCCCGCGTGTTGCGTCTGCAGGAACGTGGCATGCCGCCGATTCCGGCGATGCAGGAAGGTGCGCACGAACTGATCGCCGAACAGTGCCAGCGCATCGCCATTCCGAAGCGCTTCACCATGCCGATCCGCGAGATCTGGGACATGCAGGAACGCCTGCCACGGCGCAGCGGCAAACGCGCCGACCTGCTGCTGGACAATCCACGCTTCCGCGCCGGTTACGACTTCCTGCTGCTGCGTGAAAGCGCTGGCGAGCAGACTGACGGTCTCGGCGAATGGTGGACGGATTATCAGGACGCCAACGACAGCGAACGTCGCGACATGATCCGCGACCTCAGCGGCAAGGGTGATGACGCCAGCGGCGCGCCGCGCAAACGTCGTCGCAGCAGCGGTTCCAAGCGCAAGCGCGCCGGGGCCCCGAGCGCATCGGGCGAATAAGGCATGGAACGCATCTATATCGGCCTGGGCAGCAACCTCGCTGACCCGGCCGAACAATTGCGCAGCGCGCTCAACGCGCTGGGCCAATTGCCGCAGACCGCCCTCGCCGGCGTCTCGGCGTTCTATCAGAGCGATTCACTGCTGCCAGGGCAACCGCGTTACACCAACGCTGTCGCTGCCCTCGACAGTGACCTCGCGCCGCTGGACCTGCTCGATGCGCTGCAAGCCATCGAGAATGATCAGGGCCGCGAGCGACTGGAACGCTGGGGGCCGCGCACGCTGGATCTGGATATCCTGTTGTTCGGCGATCGCCTGATCGACGAGCCACGGCTGAAAGTCCCGCATTATCAAATTCAGGAACGGGCGTTCGCTCTGTATCCCCTGGCCGAACTGGCCCCCGCAGATCTGCGTCTGGCCGATGGCCGCACCCTCGCCAATCTGCTCGCCGCCTGCCCGTTCGTCGGCCTCGAACGCCTCCCGACAGATTGATTACAATCCCCTGTGGGAGCGAGCCTGCTCGCGAAAGCGGTGTGTCATTCAACACTGCGTTGACTGATCCGCCGCCTTCGCGAGCAGGCTCGCTCCCACATTGGTTTATTGCATACGCTGGATTTTGTCGGACAAAAAACCCGTCAATCAGGCCCGCCGCACCGCTGAATCGCATCAGTAACGCCGGTAACACTCCCCTCGTAACAATGCGGTAACACACGCAATTGACTTCCGCTTGGCTCCTCACGACTATAGGCGTCCCGCTGCCGCCAACCCGGCACATACGGGCGCAATCCAGGCCTTATAAGCACGACAAAAGACCGTGCGCCTGAGTAGACGAAGAATCACGCGCGTTACTCGCAGTAGTTTCCAGAGCGCCTGAACGAGGATTTTTTACATGCCAGCCATCACCCTGACCACGCTCCAGAGCCTCAAGCAGAAAGGTGAAAAGATCACCATGCTGACCTGCTATGACGCGACCTTCGCCCACGCCTGCAACGAGGCCGGTGTCGAAGTGCTGCTGGTGGGCGACTCCCTCGGCATGGTTCTGCAAGGTCACGACAGCACCCTGCCGGTGACCATCGCAGAAATGGCCTACCACACCGCCTGCGTCAAACGCGGCAACACCGACGCCCTGATCCTGGCCGACCTGCCATTCATGGCCAACGCCACTATTGAGCAAACCCTGACCAACAGCGCCATGCTGATGCAGGCCGGCGCGCACATGATCAAGGTCGAAGGTGCGCTGTGGCTGGCGGAGTCGATCCGCCTGCTGGCCGAACGCGGTGTGCCGGTCTGCGCGCACATGGGCCTGACCCCACAGGCCGTGAACATTCTTGGCGGCTATAAAGTGCAGGGCCGCAACGAGAACCAGGCGCGGCAGATGCGTGCCGACGCGATCTCGCTGGAGCAGGCTGGCGCAGCCATGCTGCTGCTCGAATGCGTGCCGAGCGAACTGGCTGCGGAAATCAGCCAGGCTGTGAAGATTCCGGTCATCGGCATCGGCGCCGGTAGCGATACCGACGGCCAGGTACTGGTGCTGCACGACATGCTCGGCCTGTCGATCACCGGCCGCGTGCCGAAATTCGTGAAGAACTTCATGAACGGCCAAGACAGCATCCAGTCAGCATTGAAGGCTTATGTCAATGAAGTCAAAGCCGTCACGTTCCCTGGCATCGAACACGGATTCTCTGCATGAACACCGTTAAAACCGTACGCGAACTGCGCGCCGCCGTGGCCCGCGCCCGCAGTGAAGGCAAGCGCATCGGCTTCGTGCCGACCATGGGCAACCTGCACAGCGGCCATGTCGCGCTGATCACCAAAGCCACCCAGCGCGTGGACTTCGTGGTCGCGAGCATTTTCGTCAACCCGCTGCAGTTCGGCGCCGGCGAAGACCTCGACAAGTACCCGCGCACCCTGGCGGCGGATCAGGAAAAGCTGCTGCAAGCCGGCTGCCACTTGCTGTTCGCCCCGACCGTCGAAGAGATGTACCCCGACGGCATGGCCGGGCAGACCCGGGTCAGCGTGCCGCAACTGTCCGAAGGCCTGTGCGGCGCCAGCCGTCCGGGGCACTTCGAGGGCGTGGCGACGGTGGTCAGCAAGCTGTTCAACATGGTTCAGCCGGATCTGGCGATCTTCGGCCAGAAGGACTTCCAGCAGCTGGCGGTGATCCGCGCGCTGGTGCATGACCTGAACATGCCGATCCAGATCATCGGTGAACCGACCGTGCGTGCGGCCGACGGCCTGGCGCTGTCGTCGCGCAACGGTTTCCTCAGCGAAGATCAACGTGCCGTGGCCCCGGTGGTCTATCGCACCCTGAGCGCGATTGCCGAGTCGATCAAGCACGGTGAGCGTGACTACCCGGCGCTGATCGCTAAGCAGGTGCAACAGCTGGAGGCCGCCGGCCTGCGTCCGGATTACCTGGAAATCCGCCACGCCCTGACCTTGCGTCCGGCAACGGCAGAGGACCGCGATCTGGTGATTCTGGTGGCCGCGTTCCTTGGCACCACGCGGTTGATCGACAACCTGCACCTGAACCTCGATACCCCGACTTAAAAAACAGCGCAATACCCCTGTAGGAGCGGGCTTGCTCGCGAATGCGGTGTGTCATTCAGCAGATAGGTTGACTGACACACCGCCTTCGCGAGCAAGCCCGCTCCCACATTGGTTTCTGGTGTCCACACAGACCATATTGCCGCCCCCAAAGCCTTCGGGCACACTGCCCGCCGTTTGCTTCCAACCCGGGAAATCCCTCATGCACGCCATCATGCTCAAGGCCAAGTTGCACCGCGCCGAAGTCACTCATGCGGTACTCGATTACGAAGGTTCCTGCGCCATTGATGGCGAGTGGCTGGACTTGTCCGGCATCCGTGAGTACGAGCAGATCCAGATCTATAACGTCGACAATGGCGAGCGCTTCACCACCTACGCGATTCGTGGCGAAGAAGGTTCGCGGATGATTTCGGTCAATGGCGCAGCCGCGCATAAAGCCAAGGTCGGCGACCGCGTGATCATTTGCGCCTACGCCCATTACAGCGAAGCGGAACTGCTGAATTTCAAGCCGCGCATGCTGTACATGGCGCCGGGCAATGAGCTCAGCCACACCAGCAACGCCATTCCGGTTCAGGTGGCCTGAGCCGCTTCGACGCGCCACTCCCCTTCCGTTGGTCGGCTTGTTCCCGGTATTGATGTTAAAAAAGTACAGGGAACAGGTCAGAAGAAGTCAAGACAGATCGCAGCGTGAGGTTTACTGTATTCGCCCTGCGTTGAAAAATCGTGTCGACGCATTTGACCCTCGCCCAAACATGGCGTATCGGTCTGTTCTGTGTTCAAAAGGCCGTTCAAGTAAAAAGGAAAACCGCAGCGATGGCGTACTACCGCACTCCTCATGACGTTACCGCTCTGCCTGCCTGGCAGGCGTTGAAAGATCACCGCCAAGCCATGCAGGATTTCAGCATGCGCGAAGCCTTCAACGCCGATCCGCAGCGCTTCAATCAGTTCACTCTCAGCAGCTGCGGACTGTTTCTCGATTATTCGAAGAACCTGATCAACGCCGAGACCCGCAACCTGCTGGTGGGTCTGGCCAATGAAGTCGATCTGAAAGGCGCGATCAAAGCGCTGTTCGACGGCGAAATCGTCAACGCCTCCGAAGGCCGCCCGGCGCTGCACACCGCCCTGCGCCGTCCGGTCGGCGACAAGCTGTCGGTCAACGGCGTCAACGTGATGCCGGAAGTGCACAAGGTGCTGAACCAGATCACGGATCTGGTCGGCCGCATCCACGACGGCCTGTGGCGTGGTTACACCGAGAAGCCGATCACTGACGTGGTCAACATCGGCATCGGTGGCTCGTTCCTCGGCCCGGAGCTGGTCTCCGAAGCGCTGTTGTCCTACGCGCAGAAAGGCGTGCGTTGCCACTACCTGGCGAACATCGACGGCAGTGAGTTCCACGAACTGACACAAAAGCTGCGCGCCGAAACCACGCTGTTCATCGTTTCGTCGAAATCCTTCAACACCCTCGAAACCCTGAAGAACGCTCAGGCCGCCCGCGCCTGGTATCTGGCTCAGGGTGGTTCGGAAGCCGAGCTGTATCGGCACTTCATCGCGGTGTCGAGCAACAACGCTGCGGCAGTCGCGTTCGGTATCCGTGAAGAAAACATCTTCCCGATGTGGGACTGGGTCGGCGGTCGTTACTCGCTGTGGTCGGCCATCGGTCTGCCGATTGCCCTGGCCATCGGCATGTCCAACTTCAAGGAACTGCTGTCCGGTGCCTACACCATGGACCAGCATTTCCAGAGCGCACCGTTCGAGCAGAACATGCCAGTGCTGCTGGCCCTGCTCGGCGTGTGGTACGGCAACTTCTGGGGCGCGCAAAGCCACGCAATCCTGCCGTACGACCACTACCTGCGTAACATCACCAAGCACTTGCAACAGCTGGACATGGAATCCAACGGCAAGAGCGTGCGTCAGGACGGCACCTCGGTGTCGACCGATACCGGTCCGGTGATCTGGGGCGGCGTCGGCTGCAACGGTCAGCACGCCTATCACCAGTTGCTGCATCAGGGCACCCAACTGATCCCGGCCGATTTCATCGTGCCGATCGTCAGCTTCAACCCGGTCTCCGATCACCATCAGTGGCTGTACGCCAACTGCCTGTCGCAAAGCCAGGCGCTGATGCTCGGCAAGACCCTGCCGGAAGCCGAGGCTGAGCTGCGCGACAAAGGCATGAGCGAAGAACAGGTGCACAAACTCGCACCGCACAAGGTGATCCCGGGCAACCGTCCGAGCAACACCATCGTGGTCGAGCGCATCAGCCCGCGTCGTCTGGGTGCGCTGGTCGCCATGTATGAACACAAAGTGTTCGTGCAGAGCGTGGTCTGGGGCATCAACGCCTTCGACCAGTGGGGCGTGGAACTGGGCAAGGAACTGGGCAAAGGCGTTTACAACCGTCTGGTCGGCAGCGATGAAACCACCGCTGACGATGCTTCTACCCAGGGCCTGATCAACTACTTCCGCGGTCGTCACCGCGGGTGATGTGAATGGGTTGCCCACAAATCCTGTGGGCAACCCATTTCCAATGTGGGAGCGAGCCTGCTCGCGAATGCAGTGTGTCATTCAGCATCTTTGTGACTGATACACCGCATTCGCGAGCAGGCTCGCTCCCACAGTTGTTTTAGCGATCACTTGAACCTCCGGGCCGCTCGGCGCATCTTTATTCCTGTCGCACAACAAGAATAAGGAACCGTCATGTTCGATATCAGCACGTTCCCCAAAGCCGATGCCGTCCGCCGGGCTGCGCAGTTGAGTCAGGACGACTATAAGCGTCTGTACCGCGAATCCATTGAACACCCCAGCGCCTTCTGGGCCGAACAGGCCACCCGCTTCCTCGACTGGAGCACACCGTGGCAGACCGTTCAGCGTTACGATCTGAAAACCGGTGAAGCGTCCTGGTTTGCCGGCGGCCAACTGAACGTCAGCTACAACTGCATCGACCGCCACCTCGCCCAGCGCGGCGAGCAGACCGCGATTCTCTGGGAAGGCGACGACCCTGCCGAATCGGCGCAGATCACCTACAAAAAACTCCACCATCACGTCTGCCGACTGGCCAATGTGCTGAAAAGCCGTGGGGTCAAAAAAGGTGATCGGGTGTGCATCTACATGCCGATGATCCCCGAGGCGGCCTACGCCATGCTCGCCTGCGCGCGGATCGGCGCGATTCATTCGGTGGTGTTCGGCGGCTTCTCCCCGGACTCACTGCGTGACCGCATCCTCGATGCCGACTGCCGCACCGTGATCACCGCCGATGAAGGCGTACGCG
Source organism: Pseudomonas sp. MWU12-2020 (assembly GCF_023100605.1). NCBI lineage: Bacteria > Pseudomonadati > Pseudomonadota > Gammaproteobacteria > Pseudomonadales > Pseudomonadaceae > Pseudomonas > Pseudomonas sp. MWU12-2020. The sequence continues at coordinate 117,545 of NZ_JALMEX010000014.1, read as the reverse complement.
GCGGCAAGTTCGTCCCGCTCAAGCACAACGTCGACAAGGCCCTGCAAAGTTGCCCGGACGTCAGCACCGTCGTCGTAGTCGAACGCAGCCAAGGCCAGGTCGATTGGGTCGAGGGCCGTGATCTCTGGTATCACCAGGCCGTGCGTGAGGTCAGCGACGATTGCCCGCCAGAACCGATGGACGCCGAAGATCCGCTGTTCATCCTCTACACCTCCGGCAGCACCGGCAAACCCAAAGGCGTGCTGCACACCACCGGCGGCTACCTGCTGCAAGCGGCGATGACCTTCAAGTACGTGCTCGATTACCGCGATGGCGAAGTGTTCTGGTGCACCGCCGACGTCGGCTGGGTGACCGGCCACAGTTACATCGTCTACGGCCCGCTGGCCAACGGCGCAACCACGCTGATCTTCGAAGGCGTGCCAAGTTATCCAAGCACTTCGCGCTTCTGGCAGGTGATCGACAAACACCACGTCAACATTTTCTACACCGCGCCGACCGCCCTGCGCGCGTTGATGCGCGAAGGTGCCGGGCCGTTGCAGGAAACGTCGCGCCAAAGCCTCAGATTGCTCGGCAGTGTCGGTGAGCCAATCAACCCGGAAGCGTGGGAATGGTATTTCAACGTGGTCGGCGAACAGCGCTGCCCGATTGTCGATACCTGGTGGCAGACCGAAACCGGCGGGATCATGCTCAGCCCGCTGGTCAGTGCGCAACGCATCAAGCCGGGTTGCGCCACGCAGCCGATGTTCGGTGTGCAACCAGTGCTGCTCGACGAGCACGGCAAGGAAATCAAAGGCGCCGGCAGTGGCGTGCTGGCGATCAAGTCCAGCTGGCCGGCGCAGATCCGCAGCGTCTACGGCGATCCGCAACGCATGGTCGACACCTACTTCAAGCCCTACCCCGGCTACTACTTCACTGGTGATGGCGCACGCCGCGACGAAGACGGCGATTACTGGATCACCGGGCGCATCGATGATGTGATCAACGTCTCCGGCCACCGCATCGGCACCGCCGAAGTGGAAAGCGCGCTGGTCCTGCACGACAGCATCGCCGAGGCCGCCGTGGTCGGTTACCCGCACGACGTCAAAGGCCAGGGCATCTACGCCTTCGTCACGCCCATGAACGGCTTCGAGCCGAGCGATGAGCTGAAGAAAGAACTGCTCGCCCACGTGAGCAAGGAAATCGGCAGCTTCGCCAAACCGGACCTGATCCAGTGGGCGCCGGCCTTGCCGAAAACCCGCTCAGGCAAGATCATGCGGCGGATCCTGCGCAAGATCGCCTGCAACGAACTCGACAGCCTCGGCGACACGTCGACCCTGGCCGATCCGAGCGTGGTCCAGGGCCTGATCGACAAGCGCCTGAATCAGTAACATCTCCGGCGCGGGCCAACCGCCCGCGCCCTCCACCACCAATGAGTTGTCATGGAATTCATCCGCAGCCGTATCGAAAACCAACTCATGAGCCTGACCGGTCTGTCCCTCGGTCAGCTCGATCTGGAAAATCCCAAGGGCGATCCCGGGCTGTTCGGGCCGGACTCGGTCAGTTGGCAAGTGCATGGCGACTTCAGCAGCATGCTGATCGGCGGCATCAGCGCGTTGTTGCTGCAAGCCCTGCATCCGCTGGCGCTGGCCGGGGTCTGGGATCATTCGAACTTTCGTCAGGACATGCTCGGACGTCTGCGCCGCACCAGTCAGTTTGTCTCCGGCACCACGTTCGGCTCACGCCGCGACGCCGAATGGCTGATCGAAAAGGTGCGCACCATTCACCTGCAAGTGGTCGGTACCGCGCCGGATGGCCGGCCGTATGCGGCCAGCGATCCGGACCTGTTGACCTGGGTGCATGTGGCCGAGGTCAGCCATTTTCTTGCGGCACATTTGCGTTACCGCAATCCGCAATTGTCGGGGGCGGATCAGGATCGTTATTACGCGGAAATCGCCGTGGTCGCCGAGCGCCTGGGTGCGCGGGATGTGCCGAAATCGCGGCAAGCCGTGGCCGACTATCTGCAACGCATGCGTCCGCAATTGCTCTGTGATGAGCGCAGTCGCGAAGTCCTGCGCCTGCTGCTCGACGCGCCAGCCCCGAGCGTGCTCGCTCGACCGTTTGGCGACCTGATGATGAAGGCCGGCATCGATCTGCTGCCGGACTGGGCCAGTGACCTGTTCGGCATACGGCAGAACCCGCTGCAACGCCAGTTGATCCGCGCCAGCGTCAAGCGCAGTGCGCCGATGCTGCGCTGGGCGATGCGCAATGGTTCGGTGCAGCGGGCCAAACGCCGAATGGGACTGCTCACCTAAAAGCTTCGCGAGCAGGCTCGCTCCCACAGGAGATTTGATTTGCAGCATAGATCCTGTGTGGGAGCGAGCCTGCTCGCGAAGGGCGCAACTCGGTTGCCCGCCAAACTGCTAAACTCCCGCGCCTCAATTCTCACCAGCAAGGCGCACGCATGTCTTCCTTGAATCAGGCGCTGCGCGCCGCCCTCGATCAACGCCAGGATCTGCTCGCTGAGCTGCACAGCCAGGGCACCGATTGCTATCGCCTGTTCCACGGCAGCCAGGAAGGCGCCGGTGGTCTGACCGTCGACCGCTACGGCCCGCAGTTGCTGGTGCAAAGCTTTCATCAGACGCTGGAGCGTGACGACCTGCTGCAACTGCACGCCATGGTCAACCAGACCCTGGGCTTTGAAACGCTGCTGGTCTACAACGACCGCTCCCGCGGCAACTCGCGGATCGATCGCGAAGACAGCGTCTACCGCGCCGACGAGGCCGCCCTGGCGGATCTGGTCGGGCACGAATGGGGCCTGAACTATCGCGTGCGTGGGCGCCATGCCGGGCAGGACCCGCTGCTGTTCCTCGACCTGCGCAACACCCGCGGCCGGGTCAAGGATCACGCCAAAGGCAAAAGCGTGCTCAACCTGTTCGCCTACACCTGCGGCGTCGGCCTCAGTGCCGCCGCCGGTGGCGCGCGCGAGGTGTGCAACCTCGACTTCGCCGAAGGCAATCTGGCCGTCGGCCGCGAAAACGGTCTGCTCAATCCGCAGTTGCCCGAGATGCAATTTATCCAGTCCGATTACTTTCCGGCGATCCGTCAACTTGCCGGGCTGCCCATCAACCAGCGGCGCGGGCAGAAACTGCCGAGCTATCAGCGTCTCGACCAGCGTCAATACGATCTGGTGCTGCTTGATCCACCGGCCTGGGCCAAGAGCGCGTTCGGCACCGTCGACCTGCTGCGCGACTATCAGAGCCTGCTCAAACCGGCACTGCTGACCACCGCCGACAACGGCGTACTGATCTGCTGCAACAACCTGGCAAAAGTCAGCATGGATGACTGGCGTGAACAGGTCCTGCGCTGCGCCGAAAAGGCCGGGCGCCCGGTGCGCGAATGGAGCGTGATGACCCCGGGCGCGGACTTCCCGTCACGGGATCAACAGCCACCGCTGAAAACCCTGATTCTGCAGCTCTGAACCGCTCGCGCGGCGGACACCTATCCAAGGTGGGAGCGAGCCTGCTCGCGAAAGCGGTGTATCAGCCACCAGATAGGGTGACTGATAGAACGCCTTCGCGAGCAGGCTCGCTCCCACACGGGATGTGGTCCTACAGAACAATCTGAACAATCCTGCACCCCACGATGTACTTCGGAACCAGAATCGCGTGCCATACTCCAAGGCACTCCGATTCAGAGATGAAGCCGCACATGCCCAAAGGATTGATTCGCGCGATTGGCGCCTTGTTGACTGCTCTGGCCCTCTACAGCCTGCTGGGGTTTCTGATTTTGCCGGGCATCGCCCTGCGCATCGCCAACCAGCAGTTGGCCAACTACGCCACGGTGCCGGCGCATATCCAGCGCATCGAACTCAATCCGTTCAGCCTTGAAGTCACCCTGTGGGGGCTGGTCATCGGTGAGCCGGGCAAGGAGCAGGTCGGTTTCGAGCGGCTGTACGCCAACCTGCAACTCGACAGCCTGTGGACCAAGGCGCTGCATCTGGCCGATATCGAGCTGGACAAGCCCAAGACTGAAGTCCTCTTCGCCAAGGACGGCCAGCTCAATCTGCTGGGCCTGTTCAAAATTCCCGCCAGCGAGCCGACCCCGGCCGACCCGAATGCCAAGCCGTTCCCGCTGCGCATCGACCGCATTCAACTGGCTGGGGGCAACGTGCATTTCCAGGACGCCCGGCCGAGCGAGCCGATCGAGTTCCTCTACGACAAACTCGACTTCGAACTGAAAAACCTCAGCACCCTGCCCGAAGACAATGCCGACATGACCCTGGTGGCTGCCGGCCCGGCCGGTGGGCAGATCGACTGGAAAGGCAACTTCAGCCTGATCCCGTTCACCTCCGAAGGCACTTTGAAAGTCACCGACGGCAAGATGAAATCCTTCTGGCCCTACGTGCGCGATGCGCTGCCCTTGGTGCTCGAAGACGGCGTGATCAACCTCAGCACCGAATACAAACTGAATCTGTCGAAAGAAACCGAACTGCTGCTGAACAACATCGCAGTGAGCATTGCGCCGTTCTCGATCAAGGCGCCGGATGGCCGCCCGCTGGCAAAACTTGAACGCCTGGACGTCAGCGAGACTTCGCTGGACCTGGCCAAACAGCAAGTGGTGGTCGGCAAGATCCGCAGCAACAAACTGGAAACCTGGGCCGCGCTCGAAGCCGACGGCCAGCTCGACTGGCAGAAACTGTTCGCCAGCCAGCCATCGAAACCGGCCGCCAAGGCCGCAGCCGAACCCAAGTCCACTCCGGCCGCCGCCGACTCGCCGAAAGCGCCGGCCGCGCCGAGCAAGCCTTGGCAAGTGCTGCTCAAAGACGTACAGCTACGCAACTACACCGTGCATCTCGCCGACCGTTCGGCCAACCCGCCGGTGGCGCTGGACATCACCCCGCTGAACATCGACCTGCAGGATTTCGACAGCCTCAACGGCTCGCCTTTCAAGGTCAGGCTCGACAGCGGTCTGGGCAAACAGGGCAAGATCAACGCCGATGGTGTAGTCAACCTGGCCCCGGTCACCGCCCAGCTCAACGTGAAAACCCAGGACATCGACCTGCGTGTCGCGCAGTCCTACATCAATCCGTTCATTCGCCTGGAGCTGCGCAGCGGCATGCTCGGCAGCGACCTCAAGGTCAACCTCAAGAGCACCGCCCCCCTGGCACTCGGCGTGACCGGGCGTGCGCAGATCGATCAATTGCACACCCTCGACACCCTGAAAACCCGCGACTTCCTCAAGTGGCAGCAAGTGGTGGTCGAAGGTCTGAATTATCAGCACGGTGACAGCCTGTCGATCGACAAGGTCAACCTGTTCCAGCCGTATGTGCGGTTCATGATCAACGATGACCGCACCACCAACATTGACGACCTGCTGATCCCGCAGCCCGCCAACAGCGGTGCGAAAACCGCCGCGGCGAAACCGCCCAGCAAAGATAAACCACTGGGCATTCACATCGGCGCGATTGCGATCAACGACGGCTCGGCCAATTTCGCCGACTTCAGCCTGACGCCGAATTTCGCTACGGCGGTGCAACAGCTCAACGGCCAGATCGGTACCATCGACAGCCGTCAGGCGAAACCGGCCAGCGTCGACGTCAAGGGCAAGGTCGATCGCTATGCCCCGGTGACCATCAAAGGCGCGGTCAATCCGTTCGACCCGATGGCCAGTCTCGACATCGCCACCAGTTTCAAACGCGTCGAGCTGACGACACTGACGCCGTACTCCGGCAAGTTCGCCGGTTACCGTATCCGCAAGGGCCGGCTCAACCTCGACCTGCACTACCTGATCACCAAGGGCCAGTTGAAGGCCGAAAACAAAGTGGTGGTCGAGCAACTGCAACTCGGCGAGAAAGTCGACAGCCCGGATGCCGTGAGCCTGCCGCTGAAACTGGCGATTGCCCTGCTCAAGGACGTCGATGGCAAGATTTCCATCGAGCTGCCGGTAACTGGCGATCTGAATAACCCACAGTTCAGCGTGATGCCGATTGTCTGGCAGACCCTGCGTAATCTCATCGTCAAAGCTGCCGCGGCACCGTTCAAGCTGATTGGCGGGCTGATCAACGGCGGCGGTTCCGAAGACCTCGGCACCGTGTCCTTTGCTCCCGGGTCCAGCGACCTGAGCAAGGACGCCCAGTCGGCGCTGGACAAACTGTCCCAAGCCCTCAAGGAACGTCCGGCCCTGCGCCTGGAAATCGAAGGCACCGCCGCGCAGAGCAGCGACGGTCCGTTGATCGCCGAACAGCGTCTGGAACGTGAATACCAGTACAACTACTACAAAATGCTCCAGCGTCGTGGCGACAAGGTCCCGGCTCAGGCTTCCCTGCTGCAGGTGCCGGACAGCGAAAAAGGCCCGCTGCTCGAAGGCATCTACCGTACTCGCCTGAAAACCCAGCCACCGGCCGAATGGAAGGATCTGGGCAAGGAAGAACGCACGGCGAAAATGCGTGACGGCGTAATCAAGTTCTGGAGTTCCAGCGATGTGCTGCTGCGCCAATTGGGTCAGGAACGCGCCAGCAGCATCAAGGATTATCTGGTCGACAAAGGCCAACTGGCGGATGACCGGGTGTACTTCATCGACGCCAACCTTGGCGAAGCCGAAAGCGATGGTCGGGTCGTGACGCAAATGCACCTGGACGCCGAGTGATGAACCACAACTGGCTGGTTGCAATAGCGCTGATGCTCGCCGCCAGCCCGGCGCTGGCCTCCGACACGCTGCGTTGTGGCAGTCAGTTGGTCAGTCTCGGCGACCGCACCAGCGAAGTGCTGCAAAAGTGTGGCGAACCGGTCAGCCGCGATGTCCTCGGCTACAAGCGCAGCGCCAATCGCCGCGAAGAGTTTCAGGTCGAGGAATGGACCTACGGCCCGAGCAACGGCATTTACCAGTACCTGCGCTTTGAAGGCAATCGCCTGCGGCAGATCAACAGCAAGCGCGGTAACTGAACCACAACCTATATCCCTGTGGGAGCGGGCTTGCTCGCGAATGCAGTGTGTCATCTGATGAATATGCCTGCTGACACACCGCATTCGCGAGCAAGCCCGCTCCCACATTTAGCTTTTGCTGACCTGAAATAGAACAGGCCCCGACACAAGTGCCGGGGCCCGTAATGGTCACGTCCGTGTGACCGTTCGCATGAACTCTAAAGTTGCGGCAGACGTATTGCTCGGCCCGTCTGTCGCGCCTTCTCCCGGTCCAGGCGAGAAGTCATGCCTTACTCGGCTTTCAGGCCGTCAGCGGAGACCGCTTTAACGCCTTTGATTTTCTTGGCGATAGCCACTGCGGTGGTTTTCTGAGCCTCGGTGATGGCTACAGTCGACGACAGCGATACAACACCTTTGTTGGTTTCAACTTTGATGTCAGTGCCTGGAATGCCTTTTTCGGTTACCAGGTCGCTTTTGACTTTGGTAGTGATCCAGGTATCGGAAGTAGCTTCTTTAGCCTTGGTCATTTCACCAGCAGCCAGAGTCATTGGAGCCTGAGTAGCCTGGGTGGTTTGTGCGAAAGCACCGGAAGCCATGGTCAGGGTCAGCGCGGTAGCAGCAGCGGCAGTGATAGCGAACTTCTTCATACGAGTAACTCCTGTTTTTCTGGAAAGTCTGCTGGTTGTCTTGTCAGCAGGGTTACTGGGTATATTGCGAAGGCTGTGCCAACTTTTCGAAAGACAATAAATCGTTATAAATCAATTATTTATGAATTAGACAAATTTTTGGAATCATGCAATTTGCATGACGCATGCATTATCGACATGCAAGTTGCGGCTTTTCGGAAAGTTCCTAACACGCTGAAATTATTGAAGCTTTTTCCAGCGCAAAAAGGCAAAAAAATGCCCCGCATCGCGGGGCATCTTAGGCCGTTTGCTGACTAGATCAGGCACCGGTACCCGCGCAACCTTTAGGCGCGTAGTCCGGGTTGACGGTCGACGCACAGCTCCAGACGCCGGAGGTGTTGCCGGTTGCAGCCCCCGTGCGGGTAAGGGTGATGGTTTTACCCAGCACCGGGCCCGGGGCGTTCACCAGTGTGCAGGTAATGGTGCCGGCACCTGTCGCAGCTGTTCCCGAAGCCGCCAGTGTGCAGTTGGAGGTGGTCGCTGTGGCACTACCGGCCACAAGTAACAGGGTTGGATCGGTACCTTGATTAATGGTGTCCTCGAACGGCACCTTCAGCGCGCTGATTTCGGCCAGACCTGCCGTCACCTTCGAACGCGCCTGATACTTGGAGTATTGCGGCAGGGCGATGGTCGCCAGAATGCCGATGATCGCCACCACGATCAGCAGCTCGATCAGAGTGAAACCTTTTTGGTTGTTCATAGACAGGCTCTCCATGCATGAGTCGGAATCTCATGATCTGCAAAGGGCTCAGCATAGGCCGTGCCAACCGCTTGCAGACCCCGTGCGCTCGGCATAAAGGGGCCGTGTCGCGCTTTCCTACAACCCGTAACCGCACTATCTGACACTTTTTGTCACCTGTACCGGGCGTGTTTGGCGCTGTCACTTGACTAGGCTATAAGTCATGAACTGTCAGCATCCGGAATCCCCATGAATGACATCGCTCTGAGCGGTCTGGCCAAGCAATTGGTACAGGCCGAACTGCTTACGGAAAAAAGCGCCCAGCAGGCCTGGCAACAGGCGCAGCGCAATCGGCTGTCGCTGGTCAGTTACCTGGTGCAGAACAAACTGGTGAAGAGCTCACAGGTCGCCGAGATCGCTTCCGAGCATTTCGGCATGGCCTTCATGGACCTCAACTGCCTGGACAAGGAAACCCAGCCCAAAGGCCTGGTCAGTGAAAAACTGGTGCGCCAGCACCACGCCCTGCCCTTGTGGCGCCGTGGCAACAAGCTGTTCGTGGGCATTTCCGACCCGAGCAATCATCAGGCGATCAATGACATTCAGTTCAGCACCGGACTGAGCACCGAAGCCATTCTGGTGGAGGACGACAAGCTCACCGAGGCCATCGAGAAATTCTTCGACACCCATACCAGCGGCCTCGAAGAAATGGCCGACGTCGATCTCGACGGCGTGGATGTCGAGTCCGTCGACGACAGCCGCCAGGACGCCATCGGCGGACTCGACGCCGATGACGCGCCGGTCGTGCGTTTCGTGCACAAGATGCTGCTCGACGCGATCAAAAGTGGCTCGTCGGACCTGCACTTCGAACCCTACGAAAAAAACTTCCGGGTGCGGGTGCGTACCGACGGCATCCTGCGCGAGGTGGCCAAACCGCCGATCCAGTTGGCCGGGCGAATCGCCGCACGCCTGAAAGTCATGGCCAGCCTGGATATCTCGGAGCGACGCAAACCCCAGGACGGGCGGATCAAGATGCGCCTGTCGAAGACCAAGTCCATCGACTTCCGGGTCAACACCCTGCCGACCCTGTGGGGCGAAAAAGTGGTGATCCGGATTCTCGATCCCTCCAGCGCACAGATCGGCATCGATGCGCTGGGTTACGAACCGGCGCAGAAAGACCTGTACATGGCAGCGCTGAAGCAACCGCAGGGCATGATTCTGGTGACCGGGCCTACCGGGTCGGGGAAAACCGTATCGCTGTACACCGGCCTGAATATCCTCAACACCGTCGACATCAACATTTCGACCGCCGAAGACCCGGTGGAAATCAACATGGAAGGCATCAACCAGGTCAACGTCAACCCGAAACAGGGGCTGGATTTTGCCCAGGCCCTGCGTTCGTTTCTGCGGCAGGACCCGGACGTGATCATGGTCGGCGAGATCCGCGACCTGGAAACCGCCGAAATCGCGATCAAGGCCGCGCAGACCGGCCACCTGGTGCTGTCCACGCTGCACACCAACAGCGCCGCCGAAACCCTGACCCGCCTGCACAACATGGGCATTCCCGGGTTCAACATCGCCACCTCGGTGAGCCTGATCATCGCCCAGCGTCTGGCGCGCAAGCTGTGCAGCCACTGCAAGAAACCGATCGAGATCCCCCGCGAAACGCTGATCAAGGAAGGTTTCCCGCCGGAACAGATCGGCAGTTTCACGATCTATGAGCCGGTCGGTTGCGACCTCTGCAACGGCGGCTACAAAGGACGCGTGGGGATTTACGAAGTGGTGAAAAACACCCCTGACCTGCAACGGCTGATCATGGCCGAAGGCAATTCGCTGGAAATCGACAGCCAGATGCGTCGCGACGGCTTCGACGACCTGCGCACCTCGGGCCTGCACAAGGCCATGCAAGGCATCACCAGCCTGGAAGAAATCAACCGGGTCACCAAGGACTGAACATGGCGGTCAAGGCAGCGAAAATCAGCATCTACGCCTGGGAAGGCACGGATCGCAAAGGCAGCAAAGTCACGGGCGAGTTGAGCGGGCAAAACCCCGCGCTGATCAAGGCCCAGCTGCGCAAACAAGGGATCAATCCAGGCAAGGTACGCAAGAAATCCACCTCCTTGCTCAGCCTCGGCAAACGCATCAAGGCCCAGGACATCGCCCTGTTCACGCGGCAGATGGCAACCATGATGAAGGCCGGCGTACCGCTGTTGCAGTCGTTCGACATCATTGGCGAAGGCTTCGACAACCCGGCGATGCGCAAACTGGTGGACGAGGTTAAGCAAGAGGTGGCCGCCGGCAACAGCTTTGCTGCGGCCCTGCGCAAGAAGCCGCAGTATTTCGATGAGTTGTATTGCAACCTGGTGGATGCCGGCGAGCAATCCGGCGCCCTCGATACGTTGCTGGAACGGGTCGCGACCTATAAGGAAAAAAGCGAAGCGCTCAAGGCCAAGATCAAGAAAGCCATGACCTATCCCGCCGCCGTGGTACTGGTGGCGATGGTGGTCACGGGGATTTTGCTGGTGAAAGTGGTGCCGCAATTCCAGGCGGTATTCTCCGGTTTCGGTGCTGAACTGCCGGCCTTTACCCTGATGGTGATCAGCATCTCGGAGTTCATGCAGCAATGGTGGTGGATAGTGCTCGGCGCGCTGATTGCGGCGGTGTTCGGCATCCGTCATGCGCTGAAGAAATCCCAGGCCTTGCGCGACCGCAAAGACACCTGGCTGCTGAAGCTGCCGCTGGTGGGCACGCTGATGTACAAATCGGCGGTGGCGCGATTCGCCCGCACCCTTTCGACCACCTTCGCCGCTGGGGTACCGCTGGTGGAGGCACTGGATTCGGTGGCCGGCGCTACTGGCAACGTGGTGTTCAAACGTGCCGTGCTGCGCATCCGCCAGGACGTCGCCACTGGCATGCAGCTGAATTTTTCCATGCGCAGCACCGGGGTCTTCCCCAACATGGCGGTGCAGATGACCGCCATCGGTGAGGAGTCGGGCGCACTGGATGACATGCTCGACAAGGTCGCCGGTTTTTATGAGGACGAAGTGGATAACATGGTCGACAACCTCACCAGCCTGATGGAGCCGTTCATCATGGTGGTGCTCGGGGTCATCGTCGGCGGGCTGGTCGTGGCCATGTACCTGCCGATTTTCCAACTCGGCTCAGCGATCTGACATGCCTATCGACGAACTCTTCAGTCTGTATCCGCTGGCCTTCGTACTCGCCGCCCTGCTGCTGGGGCTGGTGGTCGGCAGTTTTCTCAACGTGCTGGTCTGGCGTCTGCCGAAAATGCTCGAGCGCGATTGGCGCCAGCAGGCGCAGGACGTCCTTGGCCTGCCGAGCGAAACGCCGCTGCCAACCTACAACCTGATGCTGCCGCACTCCCAGTGCCCGCACTGCGGCCACCGGATTCGGGCGTGGGAGAACATTCCACTGCTCAGCTACCTGCTGTTGCGCGGACGCTGTTCGGCGTGCACCGCCCCCATCAGCAAACGTTATCCCCTGACCGAACTGGCCTGCGGCCTGCTCTCGGCATTCGTCGCCTGGCATCTGGGGTTCGGCTGGCCGGCCGGTCTGTTGATCGTCCTCACCTGGGGGCTGCTGGCGATGAGCCTGATCGACACCGAACATCAACTGCTGCCCGATGTGCTGGTGTTGCCGTTGTTGTGGCTGGGGCTGATCGTCAACAGTTTCGGCCTGTTCGTCTCGCTAAACGCGGCGCTGTGGGGCGCGGTGGCCGGTTACATGGCGCTGTGGTCGGTGTTCTGGCTGTTCAAGCTGCTGACCGGCAAGGACGGCATCGGCCACGGGGATTTCAAGCTGCTGGCGCTGCTCGGGGCCTGGGGTGGCTGGCAGATTCTGCCGCTGACGATCCTGCTGTCATCGCTGGTGGGGGCGATTGTCGGGGTGATTCTGTTGCGTCTGCGCGAGCAGAAAACCTCGACGCCGATCCCCTTCGGCCCGTATCTGGCAATTGCCGGCTGGATTGCCTTGCTCTGGGGTGGTCAAATAACCGACTTCTATTGGCAGTTTGTCGGTTTGAAATGAATACCCCTGTGGAAAAACCCTGGATTCTCGGCCTGACCGGCGGCATCGGCAGCGGTAAAAGCGCCGCGGCCCAGCACTTCATCGATCTCGGAATCCATGTGGTCGACGCCGACCATGCGGCGCGCTGGGTGGTCGAGCCGGGACGTCCGGCACTGGCAAAGATTGCCGAGCACTTCGGCGCGGATGTGTTGCAGGCTGATGGCACGCTGAACCGCGCCGCCCTGCGCCAGCTGATCTTTGAAGTGCCGGAGGAACGCCGCTGGCTCGAAGCCTTGCTGCATCCGTTGATCGCCGAGGAAATCGCCCATCATCTGGCGCTGGCAAAATCGCCGTACGCGATTCTGGTGTCGCCGCTGTTGATCGAATCCGGGCAACACGCGATGACCCAGCGGATTCTGGTGATCGACGCCCCGCAACAACTGCAGATCGAACGCACCTTGCAGCGCGACCAGACCAGCGAACAGCAGGTCCAGGCGATCCTCAAGGCCCAGTCGAGCCGCGAAGATCGCGTGAGCCACGCCGACGATGTAGTGGTCAACGACCGCGACCTCGCCTGGCTGCACAGCGAAGTCGAGCGTCTGCATCACTTTTACCTGACTTTATCCGGAGGCCAGTCATGAGCCCTACAACCGTCGAATGCCCAACCTGCGGCGCCCCCGTGGAATTCACCCCCGAGAACAAATTCCGCCCGTTCTGCTCCGATCGCTGCAAGCTGATCGACCTCGGCGCCTGGGCGTCCGAAGAGCACAAGATTCCGGTCGCCCCGGATGCCGAAGACGAAATGTTCTCCGGCGATTTCGACCCGCGTCACTGAGATCAGGGCCGCATGAAGCCGTAGTCCTGATCGTCGTCGAGGTTTTCCGCGAGAAAGCGCAACTCGTCGGCCAGGTCTTCGGCGTTGCGCACCGTCTTGCTCTGTTGCACCACCGCGCTGAGCAAGGCGCGCAAACTCAGGCCCGGATCGAAGCCCACCTCCAGCGCCATGTCCAGACTCTGCCGTGTCTCCTGCCTCGCCCACTCGTAAACACTCATGCCGCTGCTCCTGAAGGAATTTGGCCGAGCATGAAATGCCATGCGGGTGGCGGGTTTGATGTGGATCAAGACTTGGGATCGTCGTCCTTCCAGGGCGCCGAAAGGTATCGGGTGCGGTTGAAGGTTTCCAGCCACTCGGGACTGAACACCACCAGCGCACTGATCACCATGCCGTTGATAAAGGCTTCGGGGAAAATCAGCAGCCACAGATAGCCGATGAAGTCTTCCAGCCATTCCGGCATGGCGAACAGACCGTCGTACCAGAGCAGGCCCAGGCTCAATGTCAGGCACAGCAACGCCGACAACGCCGCCGCAAAGAACCCGGAACAGAAGATGTACACAAACGGATTACGCGGCTGGGCACGCTCGACGATGATCGCCACGCACTCGGTGATCAACACCGGCAACAGGATCAGCAACGTACCGTTGACCCCGACCGCCGCCAGATCCTGACGCCCGAGCAACACCAGCCCGAGCTGCGCCACCAGCCCGCCGATGATCGCCAGCGGCCAGTCGAGCAGCAACGTCACGGCGGTCATGCCGATAAAGTGATAAGAAACCCCGGTGTCGAAATCCCTGCGCACCATCCACAGCAGAAACAAGGCGAACACCGTGCCGAACAGCAGATGCTGGCGGCGACTGTCAGTGAACAACTCGACCCACGGCGCACGACAGATCGCCCAGACCAGCACCGGCAGGTAAATCAGCCAGCCAAGTGTCAGGCTTGTCGAAGACAGCAGTTCTGCACCGATCATGAATCCCTTACCTTCTCCATGGGTTTGATTCCCTTATCGGAGTCTACACCGCCCTCTTCCAGGCATCAGCCGATGCAAAGCTTTCTGCTTGTCGCATTTGAACGCTAAGCTTGGGCCTATGGATGACTCAGATTACTTACGCCTGCTGACCATTGCGGCCGAGCAAGCCAACGCGTTCCTGTCCAATGCCCGCAAATGGGAGCGTGAGCGTTGGGTCTGCCAGCGCCTGCTGCAAGGCTTGAACATCCCTTACCGCGCCGATGAGTTCGCCCCCGCCGGCGAGCCGCCGGACGTGCTGTTTCGCGATGCCAATTTCGAAGTGTTCTTCGTTCTCGATGAAGGCCGCCGACTCAACGACGAATGGCGCGATGAACTGCAACGTCGCCGCAGTGCGTTTTCCCTCAGCCAACTGGTGCGCCGTGAAGCCAAGCCACGGCGGATCCCGGCCAATGAGTTCTTGCTGCGACTGGCGCCGACCTTGCGCAAAAAAGCGCACAACTACAAAGAACGCGGTATGGATCTGGGTGAACTGGACATCATTGCCTTCGCCAGCCTCAAGCGCGAGGTGCTGGACCTGAACAGCCATTTTCCACCGCCGACCGAGTATCTGCGCCAGGGTTGGCGCTCGCTGTCGCTGGTCGGCCCGACCTTCGCCCGGGTGCTGTTCGCCCATCCCGATGCGCCGGACTTTCTGCGCAGCAACCTCGGTCGCAGCATCGTCTTCGATGTCGGGATCAGCCTGTGACGCCGCTGCAGCAGTTGATTGCCGACGTCCCGCAGACTGGCCGCGTACGCTGGATCGGCGTGCGCCCCGAGTCTCGCGGCCCGATGATCGAGCTCGACGCCGTCGAGGCACGGCTCGAAGCCGGATTGACCGGTGACCACGCCCGCCCCGGCGTGCGCAATGCGCGGCAAGTGACGTTGATTCAGTTCGAACACCTGGCGGTCATCAGCGCGTTGATGGGCCGGCCTGAAGATCAACCCGTGAGGCCTGAAGACCTGCGGCGCAATCTGGTCATCAGCGGTATCAATCTGTTTAGTCTCAAGGGTCGGCGCTTTCGCATCGGTCAGGCAATATTCGAGACTACCGGCTGGTGTCAGCCCTGCGCGCGCCTGCAAAACAACCTTGGCCCCGGCACCTTTCAAGCGGTGCGCGGGCATGGCGGAATTACCGCGCGGGTGTTACAAAGCGGGATCATTCGCCTCGACGACGGTGTTTCTGTCGAACCGGTTCCGGCCAGTGGCTATGCTGCATTCAACCCGGGTTAAAAACCGCTGTAGCTTCCCCACCTTCAGCAACGTCTACCTGACGAGGCCTTTATGACCAGCCGCCTGAACCCCGAAGACCAGAAGCATGTCGAAGAGTACCTGCAGTTGTCCCAACACCGTGTCGAGCGCCGGCCTTTCCGGCCGTGGATGCTCCTGGTGCTGGTGCTGGCAGTGACCATTGGTCTGGGCTTGCTGAGCCGATTAATCAGTTACCTGACGCTATGAGCTGCCTCGCGCTCGCTCGGGTAACCGCACCGATTTCCTTTAAAAACCTTGCGAGTTATCCCTATGTCCCATCGTATTGTTATTGTCGGCGGCGGCGCCGGCGGTCTGGAGCTGGCTACCCGTCTGGGTAAGACTCTGGGCAAGCGCGGCACGGCCAGTGTGATGCTGGTCGACGCGAACCTCACGCACATCTGGAAACCACTGCTGCACGAAGTGGCCGCTGGATCGCTGAACTCTTCCGAAGACGAACTCAACTATGTTGCCCAGGCGAAATGGAACCACTTCGAGTTCCAGCTTGGGCGTATGAGCGGGCTTGATCGCGCGCAGAAGAAAATCCAGCTGGCAGCCACCTACGACGAGAATGGCGTGGAACTGGTACCGGCTCGTGAAGTGGCCTACGACTCGCTGGTGATCAGTGTCGGCAGCACCACCAACGACTTCGGTACCCAGGGCGCGGCGCAACACTGTCTGTTCCTCGACACTCGTAAACAGGCCGAGCGTTTTCACCAGCAACTGCTCAACCACTATCTGCGCGCGCATGCCGGGCAGACCGATGTGATCGAGCAGATCAGTGTGGCGATCGTCGGGGCCGGCGCCACGGGCGTCGAGCTGGCGGCAGAACTGCACAACGCGGCGCATGAGCTGGCGGCCTACGGCCTGGACCGGATCAAACCGGAAAACATGCACATCACCCTGATCGAAGCCGGCCCACGAGTGCTGCCAGCCCTGCCGGAGCGCATCAGCGGCCCGGTGCACAAGACTCTGGAAAAACTCGGGGTCAATGTGATGACCAATGCTTCGGTCAGCGAAGTGACCGCCGACAGCCTGATTACCGCCGATGGCAACGTGATCAAGGCCAGCCTGAAAGTCTGGGCTGCCGGGATTCGCGCGCCGGGTTTCCTCAAGGACATCGACGGTCTGGAAACCAACCGTATCAATCAGCTGCAAGTGCTGCCGACGTTGCAGACCACCCGCGACGAAAACATTTTCGCCTTCGGTGACTGCGCCGCGTGCCCGCAACCGGGTTCGGATCGCAACGTGCCACCGCGTGCGCAAGCCGCGCACCAACAAGCTTCGTTGCTGGCCAAGTCGCTCAAGCTGCGCATCGAAGGCAAGACCCTGCCGGAGTACAAATACACCGACTACGGCTCGCTGATTTCGCTGTCGCGCTTCTCGGCTGTGGGTAACTTGATGGGCAACCTGACCGGCAGCGTGATGCTCGAGGGCTGGCTGGCGCGGATGTTCTACGTGTCGCTGTACCGCATGCACCAGATGGCGCTGTACGGGCCGTTTCGCACGGCGATGCTGATGCTGGGCAGCAAGATCGGTCGCGGCACCGAGCCACGTCTGAAGCTGCACTAAAACCAAAAACTGTGGGAGCGGGCTTGCTCGCGAAGAGGTCGTGTCATTCAACATTCCTGTCGACTGATACACCGCTTTCGCGAGCAAGCCCGCTCCCACATTGTTTTGCGCAGCTCACAAATCCAGCTCACTCCTGCAATCGATCTCTGTTCATCAGAGCTGGAAGCGCCGCACCATGCCTTGCAGCGCGTTGGCCAGTTGCGACAGTTCGTGACTCGACGCGCTGGTCTGATCGGCGCCCGCTGCCGAACGGACCGACAGGTCGCGAATGTTCACCAGGTTACGATCCACTTCCCGCGCAACTTGCGCCTGCTCTTCGGCGGCACTGGCGATCACCAGATTGCGCTCATGAATCTCATGCACTGACGCGGTGATGGTTTCCAGCGCCTCCCCGGCACGCTCGGCCAACGCCAGCGTGGTCGTGGCCCGTGCGGCGCTGGCCTGCATCGAATCCAGCGCCAGGCTTGAACCACTGCGCATGCCCTGCACCATCTGCTCGATCTCCTGCGTCGATTGCTGGGTGCGATAGGCCAGCGCCCGCACTTCATCGGCGACCACCGCAAAACCTCGTCCGCTCTCCCCTGCGCGGGCCGCCTCGATGGCGGCGTTGAGCGCTAGCAGGTTGGTCTGCTCGGCAATGGCACGGATCACATCCAGCACTTTGCCGATGTCCTGTGACTGGTTGGCCAGCGATTGCACCAACTCGCCGGTGTGCTGCACGTCGCTGGCCAGCGCATTGATGGCCGATGCGGTGTCGCTGACCCGCGCCTGTCCCAGTTGCGCCGACTCACTGGATTGACGAGTGGCATCGGACGTCGATACGGCGTTGCGAGCGACTTCTTCAACGGCCGTGGTCATTTCATTGACCGCCGTGGCGGCCTGTTCGATTTCGTTGTTCTGCTGCTGCAGGCCTTGTGTGCTGTCGAGCGTCACCGCATTGAGTTCATCGGCAGCGGTCGCCAGTTGCGTGGCCGAACCGCTGATGCCTTGCAGCGTTTCCCGCAGGTTCTGCTGCATGGTCGCCAGCGCCTTGAGCAAACGACTGACCTCATCGTTGCCGTGGGTTTCGATCGGTCGGGTCAGATCGCCCCGGGCCACGCTTTCGGCAGCGCTGACAGCGCTGCTCAGCGGACGGACGATGCTGCGGGTGAGCAACATGGCCAGGGCCACCGTGGCCAGCGCCGCCAGCGCGATGAACAGACTGACGATGGTGCGCGAGGTCTGATAGTGGTCAGCGGATTTCTGGCTTTCAGCGGCCACCTGTCTGGCGAACAGATCCGCCAGGTCATTGAGCTGCTTGCCGGAGCCGTCGACCACGGTTTTCATATCAATCAGCAGCAGTTTGGTCAGTGCGTCACGCTGGCCTTGATCGGCCAGGGTGAAGGATTGCGCGATGCCGGTGCGATATGCGGCAAAGGTTTTTTTGAACTGGTCATAGAGCTGCTGGCCTTCCGGCGTGGTGACCAGTTTGTCGTAGGCGGCAATCTTCTCGCTCAGCTCTTTGTCGCGGGTGTCCATCTGGCTGCGGTAAGTCGCAATGTTCTTCGGATCCTGATCAAGCGCCATGCGCAGGGAAATCGTGCGGATCCGCAGCATCAACTCACGAATCTCGTCGCCGCCGCGAATGCTCGGCAGCCACTGGCTCTCTACCGCGACCTCACTGTCACGGATGCTCGACATCTGCCCCAAGGCAAATACGCCAAGCAACGCCACCAGTACCGCGATCAGGGCAAAACCCAGCGCGGCACGTGGAGCAATATTCAACTGACGAAGCAACATGAGGGACGCCCTTATTCTTGTATTGGCCAGATTGAAGGGGCGAACAGCGGCAGTCCCCTCTCGTTAGCGGGCTATCGGCAAGTTGTACGATGACTTGAAGGGAATTGTCTTTCGCGAGGACAAAAAAAATCCTCGTATCTTTCGATACGAGGATTTTCAATATGGTCGGGGTAAGGGGATTCGAACTCCTGACATCCTGCTCCCAAAGCAGGCGCGCTACCGGACTGCGCTATACCCCGGTAAAAAAAAGGCGACCTTTCAAAGATCGCCTTCTTCGATCAGCGCTTTTGGCCTCTGATCTTAAGATTCGATCCCAGTGTTACCTGGTTTCAAAAATGGTGGGTCGTGTGGGATTCGAACCTACGACCAATTGGTTAAAAGCCAACTGCTCTACCAACTGAGCTAACGACCCAAAAATGGTCGGGGTAAGGGGATTCGAACTCCTGACATCCTGCTCCCAAAGCAGGCGCGCTACCGGACTGCGCTATACCCCGGTTTGAAATTGGCTCCGTGACCAGGACTCGAACCTGGGACCCAATGATTAACAGTCATTTGCTCTACCGACTGAGCTATCACGGAACTACATATTTCAATTTACAACGGTGAATCTTACAGCTCTTAGACGTCGTTCGCATCGCTGCGTTCGTGTGTCTGAGGCGCGCTATTCTACAACCTAGAACACCTCTGTCAACCCCCTAAATCGCTTTCAAGTTAATGATTTGCAACTTATTTCAGATTTCAGCTCAGTGAGCTGAGATGCTGCGGGTGACTGACTGCGGGGCGCACTTTACAAGCCTTTTCCTTAGAGTTCAACAGCCTAACGAAAAAAAGGCCTCGCAAAGCGAGGCCTTCCTTATTTCATTGGCTTTGCCGCTCAGTCGAAAACGATTTCGTCGTTCACGACCTTGCCGGTCGCCGTATCGCCCGGCAGGAAATGCCCTGACAGGATCAACTGCGCCAACGGGTTTTCGATCCAGCGCTGGATCGCACGTTTGAGCGGACGTGCGCCATACACCGGGTCGTAACCCACGGCAATCAACTTGTCCATGGCTTCCGGACTCAGTTCCAGCTTCAGCTCGCGCTCGGCCAGACGACTGCGCAGACGGCCCAGCTGGATCTCGGTAATGCCCGCGATCTGATCCCGCGCCAGCGGCTCGAAAATCACCACTTCGTCGACCCGGTTGATGAACTCCGGACGGAAGTGCGACGTCAGCGCGTCCATCACCGCTGCACGCTGGGCCTCACGGTCACCGACCAGTTCCTGGATCTGCGACGAACCGAGGTTCGACGTCATGACGATCACGGTATTGCGGAAATCCACCGTGCGCCCGTGACTGTCGGTCAGACGGCCGTCCTCCAGCACTTGCAGCAGGATGTTGAACACGTCCGGGTGCGCCTTCTCGACTTCGTCCAGCAGGATCACCGAGTAAGGCTTGCGACGCACCGCTTCGGTCAGGTAACCACCCTCCTCGTAGCCAACATAGCCCGGTGGTGCACCGATCAGCCGTGCCACGGAATGTTTCTCCATGAACTCGGACATGTCGATCCGCACCATCGCCTCTTCAGTATCAAAGAGGAATTCGGCCAGCGCCTTGCACAGCTCGGTTTTACCGACACCGGTCGGGCCGAGGAACATGAACGAGCCGCTTGGACGATTCGGATCCGCCAGCCCGGCACGCGAACGGCGTACCGCGTTGGCGACCGCAACCACCGCTTCGTCCTGACCGATCACACGCTGGTGCAACAGGCTTTCCATCTTCATCAGCTTGTCGCGCTCGCCTTCGAGCATTTTCGACACCGGAATACCGGTCCACTTCGAAACGACTTCGGCGATTTCCTCTTCGGTCACCTTGCTGCGCAGCAACTGGTTTTCGCTCTTGCCGTGCTGGTCGACCATTTGCAGGCTGCGCTCCAGATCCGGGATCACCCCGTACTGCAATTCGGCCATGCGATTGAGGTCGCCTTTACGGCGCGCCGCTTCCAGCTCCTGACGCGACTGCTCGATCTTTTGCTGAATCTGCGCCGAACCCTGTACCTCGGCTTTTTCCGAGTTCCAGATTTCTTCCAGATCCGAGTACTCACGCTCGAGGCGGACGATTTCTTCCTGGAGTTTTTCCAGGCGTTTCATCGCCGCTTCATCGCTTTCTTTCTTCAGTGCCTGAGATTCAACCTTGAGCTGAATCAGGCGACGCTCCAGACGATCGAGCACTTCCGGCTTGGAGTCGATCTCCATGCGAATACGGCTGGCGGCCTCGTCGATCAGGTCGATGGCCTTGTCCGGCAACTGCCGATCCGTGATGTAGCGATGGCTGAGCTTGGCCGCGGCGATAATCGCGCCGTCGGTGATCGCCACTTTATGGTGAACCTCATAACGCTCCTTGAGGCCACGCAGGATGGCGATGGTGTCTTCTTCACTCGGCTCGTCCACCAGGACTTTCTGGAAACGCCGCTCAAGCGCCGCATCCTTCTCTATATATTGGCGGTACTCGTTGAGCGTGGTTGCGCCGACGCAGTGCAGCTCACCGCGCGCCAGTGCCGGTTTGAGCATGTTGCCGGCATCCATCGAGCCTTCGCCCTTACCGGCGCCGACCATGGTGTGCAATTCGTCGATGAACAGAATGATCTGCCCTTCCTGCTTCGACAGCTCATTGAGCAGGGCTTTCAGGCGCTCTTCGAACTCACCGCGATACTTGGCACCGGCAATCAGCGCGCCCATGTCCAGCGACAGCAGACGTTTGCCCTTGAGGCCGTCCGGCACTTCGCCGTTGATGATGCGCTGGGCCAGACCTTCGGCAATCGCGGTTTTACCCACGCCAGGTTCACCGATCAGCACCGGGTTGTTCTTGGTGCGACGCTGCAGAACCTGAATGGTGCGGCGAATTTCGTCGTCACGGCCGATCACCGGATCGAGCTTGCCTTCTTCGGCACGCTTGGTCAGGTCGACGGTGTATTTATCCAGCGCCTGACGCGACTCTTCGTGGTTGGCGTCATTCACCGCCTCACCGCCGCGCAGGTTGTTGATCGCGTTTTCCAGGGCTTTCTTGCTCACGCCCTGGCCGAGCAGCAATTTGCCGAGCTTGCTGTTCTCGTCCATCGCGGCGAGCAGCACCAGTTCGCTGGAAATGAACTGGTCGCCCTTCTGCTGGGCCAGACGATCCGCCTGATTGAGCAGACGCGCCAGATCCTGCGACATGTTCACGTCGCCGGTCGGGTTCTGGATTTTCGGTAATTGGTCGAGCTCTTTGGTCAGCTCTTTGCGCAAGCTGTTGACGTCGAAGCCGACTTGCATCAACAGGGGTTTGATCGAACCACCCTGTTGTTCAAGCATGGCTTGCATCAAGTGCGCCGGCTCGATGGCCGGATGATCGTGGCCGACAGCCAGGGATTGGGCGTCGGACAACGCCAACTGAAGTTTGCTGGTTAAACGGTCTATACGCATGGGGTCACCTTCCTTTTGAGCAGGCCGGACCTAAAAACCATCCTGAATAAAGAAACCTGCCAGATACCACTGTAGATGTGGTCGATTCTGGGAGATTCAAGCGGCGGACAGTTGATGCAGATCAGTCAGTCTAGCGGGTGAGCCAGATTAAGGAGGCGAACCGACCTGTGCGCGACGCACGGCGGTAAGAAAAGAAGCGCGGGTCGGTCACGGTGCAGAAACCGCCGCCATAAACCGCGGTGACACCGCGTTCAGCCAGACGCAGGCGCGCCAGCAGATAAATGTCAGCCATGAACTTGCCAGCATTGTGGCTGGGCACGAAGGCGGCTGCCGCTCCGGGCAATTGATTGACGAAAACTTCGCGTACTTCCGGGCCGACTTCGAAGGCTTTCGGCCCGATGGCCGGGCCGAGCCAGACCAGCACGTCCGCCGCAGCGGTGTCGAGATGATCGAGGGTGGCTTCAAGTACGCCCGCCGCCAACCCGCGCCAGCCGGCATGGGCCGCCGCGACGCGAGTGCCGGCACGGTTGCAGAACAATGCCGGCAGGCAATCCGCGGTCATCGCCGTGCAGGCAACCCCGGGAGTTGACGTCCAACTGGCGTCGGCGGTGGCAACCACGCCCGGATCAGCATGAGCCACGTCAATTCCGTGCACTTGCTGCAACCAGGCAGGCATGATCGAGAAGTGTTCGGTCAGACGCCGACGATTCTCGGCTACTGCTTCCGGGCGATCATCGACGTGATCGCCCAGATTGAGGCTGTCGAACGGCGCCTCGCTGACACCCCCCTCGCGGGTGGTGACACAGGCCCTGACGCTGGCCGGCGCAGGCCAGTCCGGCGTCAGCCAGTTCATCCGACGAATGCCTCGCGATCCTGCTTGAGCAGGGTCAGCAGCCAGACGAAATCTTCCGGCAGCGGCGATTCCCAGCTCATGCGCTCACCGCTGGTCGGATGATCCAGTTCAAGGAAGCGCGCGTGCAATGCCTGACGCGGGAAGTGCTTGAGCGATTCGACCATGGTCGGGTTCGCGGCCGGCGGAATACGGAAACGCCCGCCGTACGCCGGGTCGCCGACCAACGGGAAGTTGATGTGCGACATGTGCACACGGATCTGGTGAGTCCGGCCGGTTTCCAGTTTGACCCGCACGTGCGTGTGCGAACGGAAACGCTCCAGCACGCGGTAGTGACTGACGGCCGGCTTGCCGCCTTCCATCACTGCCATGCGTTGGCGCTGCTGGCCGTGACGGCCGATCGGGGCGTTGATCTTGCCCCCGGCGGTCACGACACCGATCACGATGCACTCGTAGATCCGGCTGACGCTGCGGCTTTGCAGCTGGGCAACGAGCTTGGTCTGCGCCTGAATGGTCTTGGCCACCACCATCAGACCGGTGGTGTCCTTGTCCAGGCGATGCACGATACCGGCGCGCGGGACATTGATGATGTCCGGCACGTGGTGCAGCAAGGCGTTGAGCAAGGTGCCATCGGCGTGGCCGGCAGCCGGGTGCACCACCAGGCCCGCAGGCTTGTTGATCACCAGGATGTCGTCATCTTCATAGACGATGTCGAGTTCGATGTCCTGGGCGATCCACTCGCCCTGGGCTTCCTGCTCGGCAGTCAGCTCAAGGATGGCACCGCCATGAACGATGTCGCGCGGGCGGATGACCGCCCCGTCCACAGTCAGGCGACCTTCTTTGATCCAGGCGGAAAGGCGCGAGCGTGAGTGCTCAGCGAAGAGTTGGGCGGCGACTTGATCGAGGCGTTGGCCGCCCAAATCGGACGGCACCTCTGCGCGAAGTTCAATTTTATCGGACATGCTCTGACTGGGCGTCGGCACAGCCTTTGGTTTCGGCTGCGCGCTTGTGGTTAAATACGGCGTCTTTTGCCCCGAGGCTTTTCAACGGGGCGCTCATCATAACAGGACGGCCCCGCCCAAGACAGCGGCCGTCATAGGGACGCAAGCCGCCATGCAAGTGAAACACCTGCTGCTGATCGCCATCCTCGCATTGACCGCTGCTTGCTCATCGAAGGAAGTCGTAGACGAAAACCTCAGCGAAGCCGAGCTGTATCAGCAGGCTCAGACTGACCTGGACAACAACAGCTACACCAGCGCCACAGCCAAGCTGAAGGCCCTGGAGTCGCGTTATCCGTTCGGTCGCTACGCCGATCAGGCACAGCTGGAGTTGATCTACGCCAACTACAAGAACGCCGAGCCGGAAGCTGCAAAGTCCGCCGCCGAGCGTTTCATTCGTTTGCATCCGCAGCATCCGAACGTGGATTACGCGTATTACCTCAAGGGTCTGACCTCTTTCGACCAGGACGTCGGCCTGCTGGCGCGCTTCCTGCCGCTGGACATGACCAAGCGTGACCCGGGCGCTGCCCGCGACTCGTACAACGAGTTCGCGCAGCTGACCAGCCGCTACCCGAACAGCCGCTACGCGCCGGACGCCAAGCAGCGCATGATCTACCTGCGCAACCTGCTGGCGGCCTACGAAATCCACGTAGCCGACTACTACCTGACCCGTCAGGCCTACGTCGCCGCCGCCAACCGTGGTCGTTATGTAGTGGAAAACTTCCAGGAAACCCCATCGGTCGGCGACGGCCTGGCGGTGATGACCGAGGCTTACCAGCGTCTGCACCTGGACGAGCTGGCCGCCACCAGCCTGGAAACCCTGAAGCTCAACTACCCGAACCACCCGAGCCTGAAGGACGGTCAGTTCGTGCCATCGGTCGCCGAAGCCGACAACCGTTCGTTCCTGAGCAAGGCGACTTTGGGCCTGATCGAGTCGCGTCCGCCGCTGCCGCCGGGAGAAACCCGCGCCAACCAGGACGTGCAGAAGCAGTTCCAGGATGCAAAAGACGCAATCCCGAACGAGCTCAAGCCAAAAGACGAAAACGGCGAAGTGATCGAAGAAACTCACGAAGCCGCCGGCAACAACGACGACCGCTCGTGGTTCAGCTACATGACTTTCGGCATCTTCGACTGATCACACCGGGTACACAAAAAAGGGAGATCTGCGGATCTCCCTTTTTCATTGCCGGGCGTTAATAGTCTGTGCGCCTGGCGACTCCTTGGCTAAACTGCCGAATCATTAGCCGAAAAGCCGCCCATCATGCTTCGTTTACTGTTCTGGATTGTCCTGATTTTCGCTGCGGTATGGCTGTGGCGAAAATTCAAGGCGCCCTCCGCGTCTGCCCAATCGCCCCGCGAGCAAGACGCCGCGCCGATGGTGCGTTGCGCTCATTGCGGCGTGCACCTGCCGCGCGATCGCGCGCTGAACCTTCAGCAACAGTGGTATTGCAGCCAGGCTCACCTTGAGCAAGGCCCAGGCACCAGTGATCGCTGAGGCCGCCAACGCCGACAGTAAACAGGCGCAGCGCCTGCTGCGCCTCTATCATCTCTACCGTTTAAGCGTCGGCATCACCCTGGTGCTGCTGATCTCCAGCAACATGGACAACCGCCTGCTGACGTCGGCCGACGACGAACTGCTGCGCAGCGGCAGCTGGTTGTATCTGGTGCTGAACATTCTGCTGGTGGTGTTTCTGGAAAACACCCGCCGCCCGGCGCAGCTGTTCACCCTGGCGCTGGTCGATGTGCTCTTGCTGTGCGGCCTGTTCTACGCGGCGGGCGGCGTGGCCAGCGCCATCGGTAACTTGCTGATTGTCTCGGTGGCGATCGCCAACACCCTGCTGCGCCGACGCATCGGCTTGCTGATAGCCGCCATCAGCGCTCTCGGTATCATTGGTTCAAGTTTCCTGCTGAGTTTCAACCACCCCCTGAGCGCCAACAATTACCTGCAAGCCGGGACCCTCGGTGCCCTGTGTTTTGCCGCATCGCTGCTGGTGCAGGGTCTGGTCCGGCGCCTGGAAGTCAGCGAAAACCTCGCCGAACAGCGCGCCAGCGAAGTGGTCGGCCTCGAAGCCCTCAACGCCCTGATTCTGCAGCGCATGCGCACCGGCATCCTGGTGCTCGATGACCAGCGCCGGGTGCAACTGGCCAATCACAGCGCGAAAAGCCTGCTGGCGCAGTCGCACCTTGAGGGGCATTTGATCGATGACTACTCGCCGGCACTGGTCGAGCGTCTGCAACTGTGGCTGAGCAACCCGACCCTGCGCCCGCAGAGCCTGAAGATTCCCGGCAACGGCCTGGAACTGCAACCGAACTTCATCGCCCTCGCACAGAGTCCGAACCAGCAAACCCTGGTGTTTCTCGAAGACCTTGCACAAGTCGCCCAGCAAGCCCAGCAACTCAAGCTCGCCGCGCTCGGGCGCCTGACCGCCGGCATCGCCCATGAAATCCGTAACCCGCTGGGCGCCATCAGTCACGCCGCGCAGCTATTGGGTGAGTCCGAGGAACTCGATGGCGCGGATCGGCGTCTGACGCAGATCATCCAAGACCACTCCCAGCGCATGAACCGAGTCATCGAAAACGTCCTGCAACTGTCGCGCCGCCAGCAGAGCGCTCCGCAACGCCTGGATCTCAAACCGTGGCTGGAACGCTTCGTCTGCGAGAGCCGCGAACAGGCGACTGAGCGCCAGTCGATTCATTTGCGGATCAACTCCGGGGACTTCATCACATTGATGGACCCCGACCAGCTCACGCAAATTCTCGACAATCTGTTACGCAACGGCTGGCGGCACAGCGCCCTGCTGCACGAGCAGGCCGAGGTCTGGCTGGCACTGTTCATCGACCCCGACAGCCAGCTGGCGGTGCTCGAAGTACAGGACAACGGCCCCGGTGTACCACCCGATCAGCAGGCCGATCTGTTCGAGCCGTTCTTCACCACCAGTAGCCAGGGCACCGGCCTTGGGCTTTATCTGTCCCGTGAGCTGTGCGAAAGCAACCAGGCGCGCCTAGACTTCAAACCACGCCAAGGCGGCGGCTGCTTTCGCATCACCTTTGCTCACGGACGGAAACAAAGTTGAACACGAGCCCACGGCAAAAAATCCTTATCGTCGATGACGA
Organism: Pseudomonas sp. MWU12-2020; assembly: GCF_023100605.1. Taxonomy (NCBI): domain Bacteria; kingdom Pseudomonadati; phylum Pseudomonadota; class Gammaproteobacteria; order Pseudomonadales; family Pseudomonadaceae; genus Pseudomonas; species Pseudomonas sp. MWU12-2020. The sequence goes on along the minus strand of NZ_JALMEX010000014.1, from coordinate 90,414 downwards.
GCCGGATATCCGCGAACTCCTGGAAATCACCCTGGGTCGGATGAAACTCGACACTCTAAGTGCACGCAACCTCGGCGAAGCCCAGGCGCTGTTGCACAACAACACCTTCGACCTGTGCCTGACCGACATGCGCCTGCCCGACGGCACGGGACTGGACCTGGTGCAGCACATCCAGCAACGTTATCCACAACTGCCGGTGGCGATGATCACCGCGTACGGCAGTCTGGAAACGGCGATCAACGCCTTGAAGGCCGGGGCCTTCGACTTCCTGACCAAGCCGGTTGATCTGACGCGCCTGCGCGAACTGGTCAGCACTGCGTTGCGCATGCCGGCAGCCGGAGGCAGCGTCACCTCGATCGACCGGCGCCTGCTCGGTGACTCACCACCGATGCGCAATCTGCGCAAACAGATCGACAAACTGGCGCGCAGTCAGGCACCGGTCTACATCAGTGGAGAATCGGGCAGCGGCAAAGAACTGGTCGCGCGGCTGATCCACGAACAGGGGCCACGCGCCGGCAAGCCGTTCGTGCCGGTCAATTGCGGGGCGATTCCGTCGGAGCTAATGGAAAGCGAATTTTTCGGTCATCGCAAAGGCAGCTTCACCGGCGCAGTGGAGGACAAACCTGGGCTGTTTCAGGCCGCACACGGCGGCACCCTGTTTCTCGACGAAGTGGCGGACCTGCCGCTGTCGATGCAAGTGAAATTGCTGCGGGCGATTCAGGAGAAAGCCGTGCGCAGCGTCGGCGGCCAGCAGGAAACGGTGGTCGATGTGCGCATTCTTTGCGCCACCCACAAGGATCTCGACGCCGAGGTCGCCGCCGGGCGTTTTCGCCAGGACCTGTATTACCGCTTGAACGTGATCGAACTGCGCGTGCCATCCCTGCGCGAACGGCGCGATGACATCGAAGTGCTGGCGGCGCACATGCTCCAGCGTCTGGCGGCAGGCAGCGGCCGCGCAGCGGCTCGTTTGCACCCGCAGGCGCTTGAGGCGCTGAAGAGTTACCGTTTTCCGGGGAATGTGCGGGAGCTGGAAAACGTCCTTGAACGGGCGCACACGCTGTGTGAAAACCAGTTGATCGAGGCCGCAGATCTGCGTCTCAGTGAAGGTAATTGCACGGTCGAGGGCGGTGTTGCCGACCTGACGCAGGTCGATAACCTTGAGGATTATCTGGAGAACGTCGAGCGCAAGCTGATCCTGCAGGCGCTGGAGGAAACGCGCTGGAATCGTACGGCGGCGGCGCAGCGGTTGAGTCTGTCGTTCAGGTCGATGCGTTATCGGCTGAAGAAACTGGGCCTGGATTGAGGGCCCCTTCGCGAGCAAGCCCGCTCCCACAATAGATCTCGGTTGTTCACACAATTTGTGTTCACCGCAGATCCAATGTGGGAGCGGGCTTGCCCGCGAAAGCGGTCTGCCAGCCAGCAGAGAAAAATCTGACTAAATGCGACCTTCAGGCGCATACGGCGCCGGATCAATAATCGGCGCACGCCCCAGCATCACATCGGCAAACAACTGACATGACGCCGGCGCCAGCACCAGCCCGTTGCGGTAATGCCCGCAGTTCAGCCACAAACCCTCAAACCCCGGCACCCGGCCAATATACGGAATCCCCTCAGGCGAGCCCGGACGCAAACCGGCCCAGTGCCCCACCACTTCGGCATCCGCCAGCGCCGGCAGCAGCTCGACCGCCGAAGCCTTGAGGCTCTCCAGCGCGACATCGGTCGGCGTCTTGTCGTAGCCTTCGTGCTCCAGCGTACTGCCGATCAGAATGTGCCCGTCGCGACGCGGAATCGCATAACGCCCCTTGGCCAGCACCATGCTCGGCAGGAAATCCGCTGCACACTTGTAGAGAATCATCTGGCCCTTGACCGGCTCGACCGGCAGCGTCAGATCCAATGTTTTGAGCAGATCACCGCTCCATGCTCCGGCCGTCAGCACGATCTGCTCACCGCGGATCAGGCCTTTGGACGTCTCGACGCCAACCACTCGCTCCCCTTCGCGAACAAACCCGCTGACTTCGCATTGCTCGTGGATGGTCACGTTCGGCAGCTCCAGCAAAGCGGCTTTCAACGATTTCACCAGACGCGGGTTACGCACATTGGCCACATCGGCCATGTAGATCGCCCGGGAGAATCCGCCACCCAGCACCGGCACCGCGTGGTGCGCCGCCGAAATATCCACAGCCCGCAGCGGACGGTTTTCCCGCTCGGCCCAGGCCAGTGCCTCGGCTTCATCATCCAGATCCAGCCAGTACAGGCCTGTGGTGTGCACTTCGGGATCAACCCCGGTATCGGCAAACAGCCGCTCGCCGAGCTGTGGATAAAAATCCTGCGACCAATGCGCCAGCGCGGTGACTGCCGGGCTATAGCGCCACGGGTACAGCGGCGAAACGATACCGCCGCCGGCCCAGGACGACTCCTGACCGACATTCGAACGATCCAGCAGCACCACGCTGCGCACTTCTGAGGCGAGGTTGTAGGCGGTCAGCAGGCCAATCACCCCGCCACCGACAATCACCACTTGCTGTTGCCTGGTCATGTTTGATCCAACCGTAAAAAAGACAGTGGGCGCAAAAAGGCGCCCTTAAGAAGGTACCTCAGCGGCCCCAGCAATCCTTGGTGGTCAGCCCGGTGGTTGCGTTGTTCATACTTCTGACGCCAGTGTTGGTCAGGGTGAAATCCCCGCACTTGTCGGTGGCCATGGTCGTGCCAGCATTACGGGTGGCCGTCAGCAGGAAGGTCTGGTCAGCGATGGTCGGGGTGATGGTGTAGAAATCATTGCCCGTGCTCAGACCGGTGATGCCGGTATAAACATTGTTCTTGGTGTAAAAGCGCTCGAGGATCTGCGCCTGTTCCGAGAGCAGCGACACCACTTCGGCGCGGCGGCCCTTTTTCAGGTATTCGGTGTAGCTGGGTGCGGCGATGGTGATGATGATCCCGATGATCGCAATCACGATCATGATTTCGATCAGGGTGAAGCCCCGGTTGAATCTGCGCATGCCTCAAACTCTCACTTACTGTATTTGTCGCCACATGATACGACGGCTGCCGCCACCGGGTTTTTCCACCAGCGTGGTCACGGTGCCACTGGAATCGTTGACGATCTTGCGGGTCGCGCCATTGACGATGGCGTTCAGGGTCGGAATTCCGCCGGTGAACACCACGCCGCTGGAAATCGTGTCGTTGCTGTCGACCACGCCATCGGCGTTGGTGTCGAGCACCGCGTAGTTGAGCATCTTACCGCTGAACGCATCCAGTTCGACCAGTTTGCCGGTGCCGAAACTGGCACACGGGTCGGTGGTATCGACACTGGCGGTGGTAAACACGATGCGCCCGAGCACCAGACTGGCCTGATTGATCACCCGCTCGCCGGTCAGCACGTTGTTGTACACCAACGGCAGATACCAGCCTTTCTCCGCCGGATAGGTCGTGTCGTTCTGGCTGGTGGTGATGAACTGTCCGGCGCTGCCGGAGAACACCCCGGTCACTGCTTGCGCCTGCAAGCTGCTGACGGTCAACTGACCGGAACCACCATCGGCGTCCCACACCGAGTAGAACGCCTGCAAATCCTTGTTGGTCTTGTCGGCGGTCTCGTTGAATTTGCCGGTGCCGACGAAGATCTGTTTGCCCCCCAGCGAATTGTCCGCCAGCAGCGGCTGCGCGGTGATCGGCTGAGTCGCCCCGCCTGCCGTAGTGAACAGTGGTTTGCCGGAAAACGCCACGCCCCAGCTGTCGGTCGACGTCGCGCTCAGATCGAATTTCCACAGACGCCCTTTCAGATCACCGCCATAAGCGGCCTGCACCACGTTCAACGAATTGACCTTGAGCTTCACCGACGACAAACCATTGGTGGTTTCAGTGCTGTCGATGACGATCTTCTTGATCAACGAACCGTCACGCACATCCAGCACATACAAAGCCGCCACTCCGGAGTTGCTGCCATAACCATTGGCAATGAACGCCGCCCAGCGACCATCGGCCAAGCGTGCCACTTCCGGCCGGGCATAGGCGTAACCCAGATCATTGAATACGTTGGCAGTGTTCGCCGTGGCAGGTGCACTGACTTCCCACAGGGCATTGAGCACATTGCCCGCGGACGCGTCGAACAGCTGCAGCGCGTAGAAGGTCTTGCCGCCGGCACCGGTGCCGCCGATGGCCACGGTTTTCCAGGCACTGTTGAACTGAAGATCGTAGACCCCGACCTGGCCGTCCACCAGAAACTTGTGGCTGACGCCATTGATGTACGCCGGATCGGCAATCAGCCGCAGCGACGGCAACACGCTGGACGGCATGTAGGCATAGCGTCGAGTGCCGTTGGCCGAGTTGATCACGTTGACGAAACCGTCATTGGCGTTCACCACCAGATTGGCATTCATGTTCGCCGCTTTGGTGGTCAGGTAAGTGGTGTAGGTGGTGTCGCCCGACAGGTCGGAGGCGGTTTTGTCGCTGGGCGAGGCCAGCACCAGCGGCGAGTTGATGATGTCGCCGAGCAACACGCTGCGCACCTTGAGCCCGGTCTTGTTGGTGCCCTTGCTCCACTCCACCAGATCACTGCCGCTGATGCCGGTGGGCAGGCTCTGGCTGAGCGTCGTCTGTTGGGTCGCGGAAAAGTTGCCGTAGGCCAGAGCCACGGCGGCATTGCTGCTGGTGTTCCACGATTGATAGGTCGGTGCGGTCGCGCCCGGCACGATGGTGGTATCGGTGGTCCACAACACTGCCGAGGTGTTCACCGCGCCAGCCGAAGTGAAGCCAAAGGATTTGATCGTGCCGCGCCAGTCCTTGGGGTCGTAACTGGTCTGGAAATAACTGGTGCCACTGGCCAGCGTGGTGCCGCTGGTGACACCGCTGCCGCCGGAGCCGGCCTTGGACGTGATTTCACTCAACGCCGACGACAGTGCGGCGTTGAGGCCGGTACTGTCGTTCGCCAGGTAATACTTGCCCTGCCCGTAACTGGCGGCGTCCGACAGCATCGTGTTGGTCGCGGTGAACCCCACGGTGTAGGTGTTCATGTTCTGCTTGGGAAAATCCGCCGAACTCCAGCTCTTGCCCGCCGCATCGACGCCGGTCGAACGCATGTCGATGTCGTAGGCGAACTTGGCGATGTCATCCAGATACAGCGTGTCGCCTTCATTGTCTCCATTGAGGTTGTTGCCGTCATTGTTGATGCCGTCCCAGTTCGGCAAGCGACTTCCGCCCAACGGGTCATTGGTGGGAAACGTGCGGTCATACGTCGGAAGGCCGTCGGTGATCACTACGCCATAGTTCTTCTGGCAGCGGTACTGGATCGGACTGGTGTAAGTGGTGGGTGTGCTGTTGTAGTACGGCGTCATGCCGCGCATGTACCGGGTGATTTCGTAATAGGTTTCCGCCAATGGCGTGTTGGCCACGGCCCCCAAACCACCGATCGCCGAAATCAACGCATTGTAGTTGGCGTCGGCCTGCGCCTGGGTCACGCTGCCGGAGACCGGCGACAGATCACTGATGGAACGAGCGATGTATCCGCCGTTCCCGGGGTTGTTGCTGGTCACCGGGTTGAAGGTCGACAGGCCCATGCGCAAGTTACGGTTGCTGGTGACCAGTGCGGTGGACACGTTGCGCGCGACGTTGATCCGATAGTCGTTGGGAATCGCCCCGGTGGTGAAGTCGCGCGTGCCATTGTTGATCGCCAGCCCGACCACGTAGGCGATGTAATCCCCCGTGTAGCGGGTGTTACCACCGCCCACCGGGTCAGGCAGCTTCAGGCACAGCGGCGCAATGCTGTTGTTGTAGAAGGCAAAGGCGCCGCCGGAACAGCCAGAGGTCGGCAGACTCGATAAAAACACCGGATCACCGGTAATCGCTGGCGCATTCAGTGCCGAGCACAGCCCAAGAAAGGCATTGCATTGCCGCGCCGGTGTACGCGTGACGGTCGGATCGAATCCCGCCGCGTAAATGATGCTGTTCATGCTGCCGGAATCGTCGATCAGCAACATCACGTTGGGCGGTACCGCAGCGGCACTCAGCAGCGGCGAGTCGGAAGGCGTGAACGCATAAGCCGGCGCTGCCAGATAAAAGCTCAGCAGCATGCCGGCCAGCAACGTCCGGCAGCGCTCAATACTTCGCATAGACACTCTCCACCACACTGCGCGAAGTACCGGCGATGCCGACTGCGGTCACTCGGTACAAGGTCGCCGAGGTGTTGCTAGGCACGTTCACCGCCGTCAGCGTGGTACCGATGTTCTGCACACCATAGAAGCCGTTACCTGCGGCGACCCACGTCACCCCCGAGGTCGAGTTGAGCCCCGCCGCGCTGACCACCGAGGACTCCGCTGGCGGCGCACATTGCGTGGCGCTGGCACACACCGCCAGCGAATAACTGTCGAGTTGTACCGCACTCTCGCCGATGCGCAACGCCGCCTCAGCGGTCTGGAACGACTGATTGCGCAGGCTGACACTGCCGGCCATTTTCTCCTGCAGGTTGGCACTCTGCATCGAGGACAGCCCGATCAAGGTCAGCAGCAACAGAAACACCAGACTGACCAGCAACACCATGCCGCGCTGGGTTTGCCTCTGGTTGAACGTGATCCTCATCATTCCGGCCTCACTGCAAGCGGTTGCGCAAAGCGGCAACCACGTTGAAGGTTTGATTGGCCACCCGGTTGTTCGGGTCGGTGAGGGTCAGACTCAGACGCACACTGCGGATGCGCGCCGGGTCACTGGGGTTGGCGCTGTAGGAGGACGCCGCGACATCGGTGGCGGACGTCGCCAGACCGAACATGACGTTGAACGCACTGACATTGTTCACCAGCACCTGCTGGGTCGGGGTGCCGCTGCCGGTGCCCATGAGAATCTGGTTGTTGCTGAAGCTGTAGATCAAGCGGCGGATCGGAAAGGCGATCTGCCCGCTCGCCGCCGCCCGCAACCCGGTATAGGCCGTGGCGCTGTTGCGGCAATCGGAGACCACCGTCCAGGTTGGCGTACCACCATTGCCACCGACATCGGCAGTGACCAGGGTCAGCTTGAGGTTGCTGTTGTCCCAACTGATCGGGGTGATCTGCGCCGCGTTGAAATCCCCTGCCGAGCTCGCGTCAGTAATCGTGCCCAGGCAGCCGAACATGCCGACCATACGCAGTTCCTGAATCATCTTGCTCAGGACAAAACGTGCGTCTTCCTGCATGGCGGCAGCGGTGTTCTGGCTGACGTAAGTGTTCTTGGCCGCGAGGAACGTCTGCACCACACCCAGCACGATGATCAGCCCGAGCGCCAGGGCGATGAGCATTTCGATCAGGCCGAAACCCCGGTTGGCGTGCTTCATGGGCCGGCCACCGGATCGACCGTGGCACGGCTGGTCAGGACGAAGCTGCGGGTGGTACCGGTGGCATTCGCCGCCCGTGAGTCATTCCAGTTGATGGTGATGGTGTACACCCGCTGATTGAGGGTGATCGTACCGGTGGCGGTCGGCCCGCCGAAATTGACGATGTTGGTGGTGAAATCGTAGAGATCCTGATCGCGGGCGACGCTGAGGTTGCCTGCGGTCGGCGGCGTGACCGTGTAATCGGCAGCGGAATTGGCGCGGATGCGGTCCATCATGTCGTAGGCGATGAAGCTCGCCTGACTGGTCATCCGGGAACTGTCGGTGTACTTCAGCGCATTCACTTGAACGGCGGCCGCGCCCAATATGCCGACGGTCAGAATCAGCAACGCGACCAGTACCTCGATCAGCGACATGCCCTCCTGTGTCTGTGTGCTCCCTGCCCTCATCCGCAACTTCCACCCAGTTGAATTCGTCCGTTCAGACACACGTTCAGCGTCCTGCTTTGTGTTCCCAGCACATAACTGATGGCCACCGCCGTCGACGGCGCCGCCAGGCCGCCCAGATTATTGAAATCCAGTGCGGTCACTCCTGAGGGTAGCGTCAGAGTCGCGCCGCTGCTCATCGCTGGAACAACCCGTAATACATTGGCCGGAGTGCCAGTACTGTCGTAGACCGACAATTCGCCGGTCCACACGCTGCCGCCGGCGCTCGGGCGCAAGCGTGTGGTCACGCCGCGATCAATCGCCTCCAGCCGTGCATAGTTGATGGCGCGCTGCAGATCACCCATTTCGGTGTCGGCCTTGCTGCTCTGGATCGAGCGGGTGAAGCCCGGCACCGCCAGGGTGATGAGGATCACCAGCACGGCGACCGCGGCCAACAGTTCGGGCAGCGTGAAACCTTTTGTACGATGATCCATCGATGCCCTCCGTTGCCGTCGGCTATACCTGCTTCTACAAGCTAGAACATTCAACCGGCCCGCGTCGGTTGATTTGCCCTGCCCGGAGAAATGGATCACGTCGGGCTTCATGCTCCACGGAGGGAGTCGTCATGCCGCAACAGGGTTTCAGTTTGATTGAATTGCTTATGGGACTGGCGATTGGCGCAATTGTTCTGTCGCTGGTCAGTCCGGCCTTCGCGGCCTTCACTGAATCGACTCATCGCGACCTGGCGGCCCGGTCGCTGCTCGAGGGCATTCGCAACGCCCGCACACAGGCCATCACCCGCAATCAGAGCGTGGTGATCCATGGCATCAATGGCGACTGGAGTCAGGGCTGGCGGATCATTCTGGATATCAGTGGCAAGGGGCCGCTGGACAGCAGCAACCCACTGCTGCTGGAGCACGCGAGTGACGGGCGAATACCGATCGTCGGCAATTGGCTGGTCAGTCGTTATGTGCGCTTCAGCAGTCTGGGACAACCGCTGATGCCCGGGCGGGCATTTCAGGCAGGGACGTTACATCTCTGCTCGGCACAGGAGCCGGTCAGCCGGCTCCAGGTGGTGCTGGCGGCAACCGGTCGGGTGCGCCTGACCAGCGCAAAGGCTGAGCAGGCGCTGTGCCTGAAGGCGAAGAGCGTCAGATCGAACGGACGCGCAGCTCTTTCGGCATCGAGAAGGTGATGTTCTCTTCGCGACCGGCCAGTTCATCGGCACCCGTCGCGCCCCAGGCTTGCAACTGCTGGATCACGCCGCGAACCAACACTTCCGGTGCGGAGGCACCAGCGGTGATGCCGATGCGCTCGACCCCCTCGAACCAGCTCTTCTGCAGGTCTTCGGCGCCGTCGATCAGGTAGGCCGGCGTGGCCATGCGTTCGGCCAGTTCACGCAGACGGTTGGAGTTGGAGCTGTTCGGGCTGCCCACCACCAACACTACGTCGCACTCGTCGGCCAGTTGCTTGACCGCATCCTGACGGTTTTGCGTGGCGTAGCAGATGTCGTCCTTGCGCGGGCCACCGATGGCCGGGAAACGTGTGCGCAGGGCATCGATCACGCGGCTGGTATCGTCCATCGACAGGGTGGTCTGGGTCACGAACGCCAGTTTTTCCGGATTACGCACCTGCAGTTCGGCCACGTCTTTTTCGTCTTCGACGAGGTAGATCGCGCCGCCATTGCTGCCGTCGTACTGGCCCATGGTGCCTTCGACTTCCGGGTGACCGGCGTGGCCGATCAGGATGCACTCACGGCCGTCGCGGCTGTATTTGGCGACTTCGATGTGTACCTTGGTAACCAGCGGACAGGTGGCGTCGAATACTTTCAGGCCACGACCGGCGGCTTCGCTACGCACGGCCTGAGAAACGCCGTGGGCACTGAAGATCACGATGACGTCGTCCGGCACCTGATCCAGTTCCTCGACGAAGATCGCGCCACGACTGCGCAGGTCTTCGACCACGAACTTGTTGTGCACCACTTCATGACGCACGTAGATCGGCGGCCCGAAGACTTCCAGGGCGCGGTTGACGATTTCGATCGCCCGGTCCACGCCGGCGCAGAAGCCACGGGGGTTGGCGAGTTTGATTTGCATGCTGTGCCTCGTGTCTTGCGCGCGAAATAAATTTACGTCCTGCTGATCGAGCACATTGCTCAAATCCAGCAAAAATCCAATGTGGGAGCGGGCTTGCTCGCGAAAGCAGTGTGTCAGACAACTTCTATGTTGAATGTCAGTCAGCATTCGCGAGCAAGCCCGCTCCCACAATGTTCTGAGGTGTTACTCAGATCGCTTTGACGTTGATGATCTCTACGTCAAAGGTCAGCGTTTTGCCCGCCAGCGGGTGGTTGAAGTCGACGGTCACTTGCGCGTCGTCGAATTCTTTCACCACACCCGGCAGCTCAGTATTGGCCGCATCGTTGAAGATCACCAGCAGACCCGGCGACAGTTCCATGTCGGCAAACTGCGCGCGCGGGATGATCTGTACGTTTTGCGGGTTCGGCTGGCCGAAAGCGTTTTCCGGCTCGACGGTCAGCGTACGCTTGTCGCCGGCCTTGAAGCCGAACAATGCCGCTTCGAAACCCGGCAGCAGGTTGCCGTCGCCGACCTTGAAGGTCGCCGGGGCCTTGTCGAACGTGCTGTCGACCGTATCGCCGTTCTCCAGGCGCAATGCAAAGTGCAAAGTGACTTCCGTGTTCTGGCCGATGCGTTGCTCAGCCAATACCTGTTCAGTCATGAACGGCTTCTCCGGTTTTCTTACTTTTGAACATGTCCAGTGCCAGCATCACCGCACCGACGGTGATGGCGCTGTCGGCGAAGTTGAACGCCGGGAAGTACCAGCGGTTCTGCCAGTGCACCAGAATGAAGTCGATCACATGGCCCAGGGCGATGCGGTCATACAGATTGCCCAGCGCGCCGCCCAGCACCAGCGCCAAAGCGACGGCGAGCCAGGTTTCGTTGCGACCCAGGCGTTTGAGCCAGACCACCAGCACCGCACTGACCACAATCGCGATCAGGGCGAACAGCCAGCGCTGCCAGCCGGAGCTGTCGGCCAGGAAGCTGAAGGCAGCGCCGGTGTTGTAGGCCAGCGTCCAGCTGAAGTAATCGGGAATGATCACGATCTGCTGGAACATTTCGAGCTTGTTTTCGAAGTAGAACTTGCTGGCCTGGTCGATGACCAGAACCAGCAAACTCAACCAGAGCCAGCTCAACCGTCCGAAACGGCCAACGGCATTAGGCATAGTGACGAACCTCGCCGGCGCCGCTGATGTTGTCGACGCAACGACCGCAGATTTCCGGATGCTCCGGGTTCACGCCGACGTCTTCACGGCAGTGCCAGCAACGGGCGCACTTCGGGAAGGCCGATTTGACGATCTTCAGTTTCAGGCCGCTGACTTCGGTGGCTACCGCGTCCGCAGGTGCCTGAACAAAAGGCGCCACGCTGGCAGTCGAGGTGATCAGGACAAAGCGCAGCTCGTTGCTCAGCTTGGCCAGGTCGGCGCTCAGCGCGTCTTCGGCGAACAGCGTCACTTCGGCTTGCAGGTTGCCACCGACGGCTTTGGCCGCGCGCTGGATTTCCATCTCTTTGTTGACCGCCACCTTCACTTCCATGATGCGATCCCAGTAGGCGCGACCCAGCTCGAAGCCTTCCGGCAGCTCGGTCAGACCTTCGTACCAGGTGTTGAGCATGACGGATTCGTTGCGCTCGCCCGGCAGGTACTGCCACAGCTCGTCGGCAGTAAACGCGAGGATCGGTGCGATCCAGCGCACCAGCGCTTCGGAGATGTGGAACAGCGCGGTCTGGCACGAGCGACGTGCCTTGCTGTCGGCGCCGGTGGTGTACTGGCGGTCCTTGATGATGTCGAGGTAGAAACCACCCAGCTCCTGCACGCAGAAGTTGTGGATCTTCGAGTAAACGTTCCAGAAACGGTATTCGCCGTAGTGCTCTTGCAGTTCGCGTTGCAGCAGCAAAGTACGGTCCACCGCCCAGCGATCCAGTGCGAGCATGTCTTCAGCCGGCAGCAGGTCGGTGGCCGGGTTGAAACCGGTCAGGTTGGAAAGCAGGAAACGCGCGGTGTTACGGATGCGACGATAGGCGTCCGCGCTGCGTTGCAGGATCTGCTCGGACACGGCCATTTCGCCAGAGTAGTCGGTCGACGCGACCCACAGACGCATGATGTCGGCGCCCAGAGTGTCGTTGACCTTCTGCGGCGCGATCACGTTGCCCAGCGACTTGGACATCTTGCGGCCGGACTCGTCGACGGTGAAGCCGTGGGTCAGCAGTTCGCGGTACGGCGCGTGGTTGTCGATGGCGCAACCGGTCAACAGCGACGAATGGAACCAGCCGCGGTGCTGGTCGGAACCTTCCAGGTACAGGTCGGCGCGTGGGCCGGTCTCGTGACCCATCGGGTGCGAACCACGCAATACGTGCCAGTGAGTGGTGCCCGAGTCGAACCAGACGTCGAGGGTGTCGCTGATCTTGTCGTACAGCGGCGCTTCATCGCCCAGCAGTTCGGCGGCGTCGAGTTTGAACCAGGCTTCGATGCCTTCGACTTCAACGCGCTTGGCGACTTCTTCCATCAGTTCGACGGTGCGTGGGTGCAGCTCGCCGCTTTCCTTGTTGAGGAAGAACGGGATCGGCACGCCCCAGTTACGCTGACGGGAGATGCACCAGTCCGGACGGTTGGCGATCATCGAGTGCAGGCGCGCCTGGCCCCAGGCCGGAACGAACTTGGTCTCTTCGATGGCTTTGAGCGAGCGCACGCGCAAGGTGTCGCCGCTGACCGGCTCTTTGTCCATGCCGATGAACCACTGCGCGGTGGCGCGGTAGATCAGCGGGGTCTTGTGGCGCCAGCAGTGCATGTAGCTGTGTTCGATGACGGTGGTGTGCATCAGCGCACCGACTTCGGTCAGTTTTTCGACGATGGCCGGGTTGGCCTTCCAGATGAACTGGCCGCCGAAGAACTCCAGCGACGGCACGTAGACGCCGTTGCTTTGCACCGGGTTGAGGATCTCGTCGTTGACCATGCCGTATTTCTTACAGGTCACGAAGTCGTCCACGCCGTAGGCCGGGGCGGAGTGAACCACACCGGTGCCGGCGCCCAGTTCAACGTAGTCGGCCAGGTACACCGGCGACAGACGGTCGTAGAACGGGTGACGGAAGTTGATCAGTTCCAGCGCCGAACCCGGCGCGGTGGCCAGTACGGTGCCTTCAACGCCGTAACGCGACAGGCAGGATTCAACCAGCTCTTCAGCCAGGACCAGCAGCTTGTCGCCGATATCGACCAGGGCGTAGTTGAATTCCGGGTGCACGTTCAGTGCCTGGTTGGCCGGGATGGTCCACGGGGTGGTGGTCCAGATCACGATCGAGGCAGGCTTGCTCAGCGACGGCAGACCGAACGCGGCAGCCAGTTTGGCTTCGTCGGCGATCGGGAAGGCCACGTCGATGGTCGAGGACTTTTTGTTCTCGTACTCGACCTCGGCTTCGGCCAGCGCCGAACCGCAATCGAAGCACCAGTTCACCGGCTTGAGGCCCTTGAACACGAAACCGCCCTTGACGATTTCGGCGAGGGCGCGGATTTCACCGGCCTCGTTCTTGAAGTTCATGGTCTTGTACGGGTTGGCGAAGTCGCCCAGCACGCCGAGGCGGATGAACTCGGTCTTCTGCCCTTCGATCTGCTCGGTGGCGTAGGCACGGCACAGCTCGCGGGTCTTGTCCGCGCCCAGGTTCTTGCCGTGGGTCACTTCAACCTTGTGCTCGATCGGCAGGCCGTGGCAGTCCCAACCCGGAACATACGGCGCGTCGAAACCCGACAGGGTTTTCGAGCGGATGATCATGTCCTTGAGAATCTTGTTCAGCGCATGACCGATGTGGATCGTGCCGTTGGCGTACGGAGGGCCGTCGTGCAGGACGAACTTCGGACGATCCTTGCCAATCTCGCGCAACTTTCCGTACAGGCCAATACTGTCCCAGCGCTGCAGGATCTGCGGTTCGCGCTGTGGCAGGCCGGCCTTCATTGGGAAGGCGGTGTCCGGAAGGTTTAGCGTGGCTTTATAGTCGGTCATTTAAGGCTCTTCATTAGCGATGGGCGCTAGGTGCGGCTAGTGCACGGGCGGCGGCGACATCCGCGTTGATCGCCGTTTTCAGTGCCTCCAGAGAGGCAAAACGCTGCTCTTCACGCAGCTTTTGGTGGAAAACCACCGTCAGACGCCGGTCATACAGATCGCCGGCAAAATCCAGTAGATGAACTTCAAGGTGGGCTTTGCCATCACCTTGGACCGTAGGCCGTACGCCGATGTTGGCGACGCCGGGCCAGGTCTTGCCGTCGATGTCCACATCCACCAGATAAACCCCGGTGAATGGCACGCGACGACGCTTGAGTTGAATATTGGCAGTGGGCGTACCCAGTTGCCGGGCCAGTTTCTGACCGTGCAGCACGCGACCGGCGATCCGGTACGGGCGGCCAAGCAAGCGCTCGGCCAAGGCAAAATCGGCGGCGGCCAACGCGTTGCGCACTTGGGTGCTGCTGACGCGAATGCCGTCCAGCTCGACGGTTTGCGCGGCTTCCACGGTAAAACCGTGAACCTGCCCGGCCTGCAGCAGGAAATCGAAATCGCCGAGGCGGTCGCAGCCGAAGCGGAAATCGTCACCGACCTCCAGATGCTGCACGCCGAGACCGTCCACCAGGATGGTATCGACGAATTCACTGGCGCTGAGCTTGCTCAGGCGCTGGTTGAACGCCAGGCACAGCACCCGGTCGACGCCTTCGGCGGCCAGCAGTTGCAGCTTGTCACGCAAGCGGGCCAGACGGGCCGGCGCGGTCTCCGGGGCAAAGAATTCCCGTGGCTGCGGCTCGAAAATCACCACGCAGCTGGGTACGCCCAACTCCAGCGCACGCTCACGCAGACGGGCCAGGATAGCCTGGTGACCACGGTGAACACCGTCAAAGTTGCCAATAGTGGCGACGCAGCCCCGATGCTGGGGGCGCAAGTTGTGGAGGCCTCGAACCAGCTGCATAACGCGCTTCTTGCTCATAAAGTGGTCGATTATAACCACACCCGACGGTCGACGACAGGCAACACCGTAACGCAAAGTGATCGAGCCGACAAAACTGCCGGCCCGCGCCCGTTGATAAAGGCTGAAACCTCAGCTCAAAGCCTTGCGATTGAAGTCACGCAGGCGGAAACCGAGCAGCAGCAACATACCGAAATACGCCACCACACCGGCAATCACCAGCGCACCCAGTCGCAGGAAGCGCTCCAGCATGTGCCCCTGATCCCAGGCCGGCATGAAATGCATACCGAGCAGCAACACCGCCGACATCACCGCCACCGCCACCACCAGTTTGAAGCCGAACAGGTACCAGCCCGGTTGCGGCTGATACATCTTTTGCTTGCGCAGTTGATAGAACAGCAGCCCGGCATTGAGGCAGGCACCGGCACTGATCGCCAGCGCCAGACCGGCGTGAGCCAGCGGGCCGATCAACACCAGGTTGAACAGTTGAGTGACGATCAGGGTGAAGATTGCGATTTTTACCGGCGTGCGGATGTTCTGTTGCGCGTAAAAGCCCGGCGCCAGCACTTTGATCACGATAATCCCGAGCAGACCGACAGAATAGGCAATCAGCGCACGCTGGGTCATGGACGCATCAAACGCACTGAACTGGCCGTACTGGAACAGCGACACGGTCAGTGGCTCGGCAAGAATCCCCAGCGCCAGCGCACACGGCAGCACCAGCACGAAGCACAGGCGCAGGCCCCAGTCGAGGATCCGCGAGTATTCGTGACGATCCTTGCTCGCATAGGTCTTGGCCAGCGTCGGCAGCAAAATGGTGCCCAATGCCACGCCGAGCACGCCGGACGGCAATTCCATCAAACGGTCGGCGTAATACATCCACGACACCGAACCGGCCACCAGGAACGAGGCGAAAATGGTGTTGATGATCAGCGAAATCTGGCTGACCGAGACACCGATGATCGCCGGTAGCATCTGCTTCATTACGCGCCAGACGCCGGTATCACGCAGATTCAAGCGCGGCAGCACCAGCATGCCGATCTTCTTCAGGTGCGGCAGTTGATAGAGCAACTGCGCGAGACCACCGACCAGCACCGCCCAGCCCAGAGCCATGACCGGCGGATCGAAATACGGCGTCAGGAACAGCGAAAACACGATCATGCTGACGTTGAGCAGGGTCGGCACGAAGGCCGGCACCGAAAAGCGGTTCCAGGTATTGAGGATTGCCCCGGCCAGCGAGGACAGGGAGATCAGCAATATATAAGGGAACGTCACCCGCAGCAGATCGGAGGTGAGCTGGAATTTTTCTGGCGTATCGGCAAACCCTGGCGCGGTGGCCCAGATCACCCACGGCGCGGCAATCATGCCCAGCGCTGTGACCAGCGCCAGCACCAGGGTCAGCAGGCCCGAGACATAAGCAATGAAGGTGCGGGTCGCCTCTTCGCCCTGCTGACTTTTGTATTCCGCCAGAATTGGCACGAAGGCTTGGGAAAACGCGCCCTCGGCGAAGATTCGCCGCAGCAGGTTGGGCAATTTGAAGGCGATGAAGAAGGCGTCCGTCGCCATTCCGGCGCCGAATGTGCGAGCGATGAGCGTGTCACGGACGAACCCCAGAATCCGGGAAAGCATCGTGATAGAGCTGACAGCGGCCAACGATTTGAGCAGATTCATTGAGGGAATTAGTGCCTGTCGATAAACAGCAGGCGAACAATGCGCCCACTTGTGCGATACTCCGCGCCGCAACAGCACAGAGCCAAAGCTCGCGAGTTTACAGGTCAAGCGCCGGAAATAAATATCCCGCCTCTTTACACCTACCACTTAGCGGAACGTTTCAAGCGCCCTTGACAAGACTTCAACTCATCGGCATGATTCGCGGCCTATTTTGTTTGCTATTTCCTAAAAAGTCTTTCGAGGAGCTCGACGGTGGCCAACTCACCTTCCGCCAAAAAACGTGCAAAACAGGCTGAGAAGCGTCGCAGCCACAACGCCAGCCTGCGTTCCATGGTTCGTACCTACATCAAGAATGTAGTTAAGGCCATCGACGCAAAAGACGCTGAAAAAGCTCAAGCTGCATACGTTCTGGCTGTGCCAGTTATCGACCGTATGGCCGATAAAGGCATCATCCACAAGAACAAGGCTGCTCGTCATAAGAGCCGTCTGAATGGCCACGTCAAGGCACTGAAAGAAGCTGCTTAATCGACGTAGTCATTAAAAAACCGACCTTAGGGTCGGTTTTTTATTGCCTGCGATTTAGCGAATGCAGCACAAAAAAATGTAGGAGTGAGCCTGCTCGCGATGGCGTTGTATCAGTCGATGCATATATTGACTGATACAACGCCATCGCGAGCAGGCTCACTCCTACAGTTGTTTCTGCGGTGTTATTGCTGAACGGGCACCCACGGCACGATCGGAATCGCCGTCACCGCATTCTGCGGACTACCTTCGATCACGCGATCGCTGTAGACCAGGTACACCAGCGTATTGCGCTTCTTGTCGAGGAAACGCACCACCTGCATGGTTTTGAATACCAGCGACGTGCGCTCCTTGAATACCTCGTCGCCATCCTTCAACTCACCCTTGAACTTGATCGGGCCAACCTGGCGACAGGCAATCGACGCCTCAGCACGATCCTCGGCCAGGCCCAAACCACCCTTTACCCCACCCGTCTTGGCGCGGGACAGGTAGCAGGTCACGCCATCGACTTTCGGATCATCGAAAGCCTCGACCACAATCCGGTCATTCGGACCGACAAACTTGAATACCGTCGACACCTGACCGATTTCCTCGGCCGAGGCCAGCAGTGGCAACGCCATCAGCAGACCCAACAATCCTTTTGCCATACGCATCGCGCTTTTCCTCAGACCAGAATCAGGTTGTCACGGTGAACCAGTTCCGGCTCAGCCATGTAGCCCAGCACGCCGACAATCGCGTCCGACGACTGACCAATGATTTTTTGCGCCTCTAGAGCACTATAGTTGGCCAAACCACGGGCAATTTCACGACCGTCCGGCGCCACGCAAACCACCATCTCGCCGCGACGGAAACTACCCTGAACCAGTTTCACGCCGACCGGCAGCAGACTCTTGTTACCCTGCGACAAGGCCGACACCGCACCTTCGTCCAGCACCAGCGTGCCGCGAGTCTGCAAATGCCCGGCCAGCCACTGCTTGCGCGCCGCCAGCATGCCGCGCTCAGGCGACAGCAGCGTACCGATGCGCTCGCCAGCCTTCAGGCGATCGAGCACTCGCTCCAGACGCCCACCGACGATGATCGTGTGCGCCCCGGAACGCGCCGCCAGCCGCGCCGCACGCAGCTTGGTCTGCATGCCGCCACGCCCCAGCGCACCGCCGGTACCGCCCGCCACCGCATCAAGCGTCGGATCATCGGCGCGCGCTTCGTAAATCAGCTGCGCATCGGGGTTGTTGCGCGGATCGGCGTCGAACATGCCGTCGCGATCGGTGAGGATCACCAGCAGATCGGCCTCGACCAGATTAGCCACCAGCGCCGCCAGCGTATCGTTGTCGCCGAAACGGATTTCGTCGGTGACCACCGTGTCGTTTTCGTTGATCACCGGGATGACTTTCAGCTCGACCAGTGCGCGCAAGGTGCTGCGGGCGTTCAGGTAGCGCTTGCGGTCGGACAGATCGTCGTGAGTCAGGAGAATCTGCGCGGTGTGCCGGCCATGCTCGGCAAAGCTCGACTCCCAGGCCTGCACCAAGCCCATCTGGCCGATTGCAGCAGCGGCCTGGAGCTCGTGCATCGCACTGGGTCGTGCGGTCCAGCCCAGGCGGCTCATGCCGGCAGCCACTGCGCCGGAGGACACCAGCACCAGCTCGACACCCGCCTCATGCAGGGCGACCATCTGTTCGACCCAGACACCCATTGCCTTGCGATCCAGCCCCTTGCCGTCCGCCGTCAGCAAAGCGCTGCCGATCTTCACGACCCAACGCTGCGCACCTGTCACTTTGCTCCGCATCATCTTCAACCTTAGCTTGAGGGCCGCGCGACCCAGCGCTGCCCGTGACGTTAATCGTGGCTATTGGTGACCAACGATCGATTTCCAGATACTAAAACGCCGCTCGATTGAGCGGCGCTTAAGTTTACTGCAACGAATCAGTCGCGCACGTAAATGATTTCCGGACCGTCTTCATCATCCACATCTTCTTCGTCCCAGTCATCGTCGCCGATGTCATGGACCGACTTCACGCCGCTGCGACGCAGGGCACGCTTGTCATCCAGGGCCTGCAACTGCGCACGGGCTTCGTCTTCGATGCGCTGATCGAGATCGGCCAGTTCTTCCTTGTACGCAGGGTCGTTGGCCAGACGATCAGCACGATCTTCCAAATAACGCATGATGTCGCGCGTCAGGCGCTCGGTACCTTCTTTGGCGATGGCCGAGATCACGTAGACCGGACCTTCCCACTGCAGGCGATCAACGATTTCCTTGACGCGCTCTTCGTGCTCTTCTTCAAGGATCTGGTCGCATTTGTTCAGCACCAGCCAGCGATCACGCTCGGCCAGCGACGGACTGAATTTGACCAGTTCGTTGACGATCACTTCAGCCGCGTCCGGTGCACTGGTGTCATCCAGCGGCGCCATGTCGACGAGGTGCAGCAACAGACGCGTACGCGCCAAGTGCTTGAGGAAGCGAATGCCCAGGCCGGCACCGTCGGAAGCACCTTCGATCAGCCCCGGAATGTCGGCGATGACGAAGCTTTTCCAGCGATCAACGCTGACCACACCCAGGTTCGGCACCAGCGTGGTGAACGGGTAGTCGGCGACTTTCGGCTTGGCCGCCGACACCGAACGGATAAAGGTACTTTTACCGGCATTCGGCAAGCCCAGCAGACCGACGTCAGCCAGCACTTTCATTTCCAGTTTCAGGTCGCGCTGCTCACCCGGCTTACCCGGAGTGGTCTGGCGCGGCGCACGGTTGGTACTGGATTTGAAACGGGTATTGCCCAGACCGTGCCAACCGCCCTGCACCACCATCAGTTTCTGGCCGGCCTTGGTCAGGTCACCAATCACTTCCTGGGTGGCCGAGTCGATCACGGTGGTACCGACCGGCACACGCAGGATCAGGTCTTCACCCTTCTTGCCGGTGCAATCGGTGCTGCCGCCGTTGGAGCCACGCTCGGCATCGAAGTGCCGGGTGTAACGGTAGTCGACCAGGGTGTTGAGGTTTTCGTCGGCCATCATGTAGATGGAACCGCCGTCACCGCCATCACCGCCGTTCGGGCCGCCGTTTTCAATGAATTTTTCCCGACGGAAACTCATGCAGCCATTGCCGCCGTCGCCAGCTTTTACGCGGATCGATACTTCGTCTACAAACTTCATAACTCAACGCCTCTCGCCATACGGACGAGCCGAAAAACAATCAAGACATAAGACTCTTGCAAAAATGAGCGCAGCGACCCCAAACCACGACCTGCATCGCACGCCGACAGCCCATACAAACAGTTTTGCAAGAGACTCACCCCACAAACGAAAAAGCCCCGTCGCAAGACAGGGCTCTTCCAGCGATCTCGCGATTAAGCCGCGACAACGCTCACGTAACGACGACCGAAGGCGCCTTTTACTTCAAACTTGATCACGCCTTCGATTTTCGCGAAGAGGGTGTGATCTTTACCCATGCCAACGCCGTAGCCAGCGTGGAATTGGGTGCCGCGCTGACGCACGATGATGTTGCCGGCCTTGATGACCTGGCCGCCATACATCTTCACGCCAAGGCGTTTGGCTTCTGAGTCGCGACCGTTACGGGTACTACCACCAGCTTTTTTGTGTGCCATGAGTTCAATTCTCCTAGTGAGGAATTAGGCTGTAATTAAGCCTGAATACCGGTGATTTTGATCTCGGTGAACCACTGGCGGTGGCCCATACGCTTCATGTGGTGCTTACGGCGACGGAACTTGATGATGCGGACTTTATCGTGACGACCTTGGGAGATCACTTCAGCCTTGACGGTTGCGCCAGCAACAACAGGTGCGCCGATGTTCACGTCGTCGCCATTGGCGACCAGCAGAACGCGGTCAAAAGTCACGGATTCGCCAGTAGCGACTTCCAGTTTTTCGATCTTCAGGTATTCACCTTCAGCGACCTTGTATTGCTTACCGCCGGTAACGATTACTGCGTACATGGTATTTCTCCGATAATCCTGCTCACCCAGCTCTTTATAAGAAGAGGTATTGGCTGGCATGGCTGCATGGGGCTGGAACGGCCCAAGTGCAATTGCGTAAGGCAGGTGCTGCCCAGGAAGTTCAGGGTGCGCGATTGTACGCAAGCCGCGAGAGTCACGCAAGTGGCCGTCCATCGCGCCTTGACAGGCCCCGGTGTGGGTCCTAGCATGCCGCGCAACCCTTCTGGAGCAACTGTCGCTGATGCAACCCCAAGCTTTCTACCGCGCGGTGGCGGACGATTTTAACGCCGTCGACGGCATCATCAAGAAGCAGCTGACTTCCCGAGTGCCGCTGGTATCGAAAATCGGCGATTACATCACCTCGGCCGGCGGCAAACGCCTGCGTCCGTTACTGGTGCTGCTGTGTGGCAAGGCCCTGGGTCGCGAAGGCGACGACATGCGTCTGCTGGCCGCCACCATCGAATTTCTGCACACCGCGACCCTGCTGCATGACGACGTGGTCGACATGTCCGGCATGCGCCGTGGCCGCTCGACCGCCAACGCCATGTGGGGCAACGCCCCAAGCGTGCTGGTCGGCGACTTCCTGTACTCGCGCTCGTTCGAAATGATGGTCGAGCTGGGTTCGATGCCGGTGATGAAGATCCTGTCCCAGGCCACGCGCATCATCGCCGAAGGCGAAGTGTTGCAGCTGTCCAAGGTACGCGACGCCAGCACCACCGAAGAAACCTACATGGAAGTCATCCGCGGCAAGACCGCGATGCTCTTCGAAGCCTCGACCCACAGCGCTGCCGCACTGGCCGGTGCCACCGCCGAACAGAGCGAAGCCCTGCGCACCTTCGGTGATCACCTGGGCGTGGCGTTCCAACTGGTCGACGACCTGCTGGACTACAAGGGCGACGCCGAGACCCTGGGCAAGAACGTCGGTGACGATCTGGCCGAAGGCAAGCCGACCCTGCCGCTGATCTACACCATGCGTGAAGGCACACCTGAGCAGGCTGCACTGGTACGCCAGGCAATCCAGAAAGGCGGAATCGAAGACCTCGAAAGCATCCGCATCGCCGTGGAAGCCTCGGGTTCGCTGGAATACACCGCGCAACTGGCCCGCGACTACGTGGCCCGTGCGATCAAATGCCTCGACGCGCTGCCAGCCAGCGAATACCGCGATGCACTGGTAGAGCTGAGCGAGTTCGCGGTCGCCCGCACGCACTGATCTGCCTTCTGTGGGAGCGGGCTCGCTCGCGAAAGCAACCTGTCATTCAACATTAATGTTCAATGAAACAGCGCATTCGCGAGCAAGCCTGCTCCCACAGTTGTTTCTGCGCTATGCCCTCCTGCGCATAAAACCCTATACAATGTGCGACTTTTAGCGATCCCCTATCAAGGAGCCTTAGTGAGCACGTTGCCACCCTGCCCGAAATGCAATTCCGAATACACCT
This sequence comes from Pseudomonas sp. MWU12-2020, assembly GCF_023100605.1. Lineage (NCBI taxonomy): Bacteria > Pseudomonadati > Pseudomonadota > Gammaproteobacteria > Pseudomonadales > Pseudomonadaceae > Pseudomonas > Pseudomonas sp. MWU12-2020. The sequence continues at coordinate 68,115 of NZ_JALMEX010000014.1, read as the reverse complement.
ACGAAGACGGTGCCCAACTGATCTGCCCCGAGTGCGCCCACGAGTGGTCGGCCAATGGCGAAGCCGAAGTGGCGTCCGATGATGCCGTGAAGAAAGATTCGGTGGGCAACGTGCTGCAGGACGGCGACACCATCACCGTGATCAAGGACCTCAAGGTCAAAGGCACTTCGCTGGTGGTCAAGGTCGGCACCAAGGTCAAGAACATCCGCCTGTGCGATGGCGACCATGACATCGACTGCAAGATCGACGGCATCGGCCCGATGAAGCTCAAGTCCGAGTTCGTCAGAAAGGTCTGATCCTTCTGTCAGCCATCCCGCGCCCGCCGCGGGATGGTGAATCGCCCTCCCCGCTCTCCCCTCCTGCATTCTCGCGTGATAGCCAGACGCCAGCCGTGTTGACCTTACGCAATCTTTACCCGGAAAAAATCGCATTCCGCCAATAGGCACTTGCTATTTGACGAATAAGAATTATTCTCATTGAAACCTTTCAAGGAGATGAGACCCATGACTTATTTGATCGACGCCTGGCTGGATCGCCCACACCCATACCTCAGGATCCTGCATCGGGAAACCGGAGAAGTCTGTGCGGTACTGGAAGAAGAAGCCCTGCATGAGCTGCAGGATCAGGGTGATCTGGACGTCAGCAGCCTGAATTCCAGCGAACCGCTGGTGCTCAAGGAGCTGGTGCGCAATCTGTTCCTGTTCTGCTATGCCCGGGCGTTGCGCCCGACCAATGAGCTGCATCACAAGATCGAAATATGAAGCCCCAAAAAACTGTAGGAGTGAGCCTGCTCGCGATAGCGGGATATCAGGCAACTGAGTAGTCGACTGAACAGACGCCATCGCGAGCAGGCTCACTCCTACATTAGCCCACCATAAAGGCAGGGCAGGTCTTACAGAACGTCCAGCAGCTCGACGTCGAATACCAGAACGCTGTGCGGCGGGATGCTGCCAACGCCTTGAGCGCCGTAAGCCAGTTCGCTCGGCACGTACAGGCGCCATTTGCTGCCGGCATTCATCAGTTGCAGAGCTTCGGTCCAGCCAGCGATCACGCCGCCAACCGGGAATTCTGCTGGCTGGCCACGATCGTAGGAGCTGTCAAACACGGTGCCGTCGATCAGCATGCCGTGGTAGTGAGTACGCACGGTGTCTTCACGGGATGGCTTGGCGCCTTCACCCTGGGTCAGCACTTCGAATTGCAGACCGGAAGCCAGCGTGGTGATGCCTTCTTTCTTGGCGTTTTCAGCCAGGAAAGCACGGCCTTCGCCGGCAGCGGCTTCAGCTTTGGCGGCGGCTTCGGCTTGCATGATCTCGCGGATCACCTTGAAGCTGGCGGACATGGCTTCCTGATCGACACGGCTTGGCTTGCCGGCGAATGCGTCGGTCAGACCGGCCAGGATGGCGTCCAGGCTGACACCCGGTGGCGGGTTGTCGCGCAGCTGGTCACCCAGTTGACGGCCGATGCCGTAGCTGACGCGAGTTTCGTCGGTGGACAGATTTACTTCGGACATGACACTGCTCCGCTGTGCGGACGGCCATCAGACTTGCCGTGCGTGCACAGCGCGTCCCGGCGCGCCCGGAACCAAAAGGGCGAGCAGACTAGCACAGATGCCCAGCGATGGCGCGCAAGGCCTACAGGGCCGAGCGCCAGGCCAGCGGTACTTTCAGGCTTTCATCGGCACTGACGACCAGTCCGCACATTTCATCGTGCACCAAGGTGTGTACGAGGTTGAACGGCAGCACCGGAAAGTTGTGCAACACATCCCGCGCATGCTCCACCGAACGCAGCATCAGCATGTTGCCCTTGGGATCACTCAGCGGATACGCCGCCCCATGCATCCGCGCCTCGAGCAGATAAAGCCCGCCCTCCATGGAGATCAGGTTCAGCTCATCGACCTTCCTGGCGATGGCAAACGCATTCAACTCTTGCAGGTTCATGAACGCACCTCACACGGTGGCGAGCCAAGACCTCTACAGGGATATGCCCGCACGCACCAAAGCACAAGCCACAAACGACACCGCCCGTCTGTTTCGCAACAGACGGGCGGTGTTTTTGCAGCGATCAATCAATGATCAGTGCTTGGTGACCTTGTCCAGGTAACCCATGGCGAACGCCGAGATCACGAAGGTCATGTGGATGATCACGTACCACATCAGGTGCTCGGGATCGACGTTCTTGGCGTCCATGAAGATGCGCAGCAGATGGATCGAAGAAATCGCCACGATCGATGCCGCCACTTTCATCTTCAGCGACGAAGAGTCCATGGTGCCCAGCCAGTTGAGCTTTTCCTTGTTGTCGTCGATGTCCAGCTGCGAGACGAAGTTTTCATAGCCGGAAATCATCACCATCACCAGCAGGCCGCCAACCAGCGCCATGTCGATCAGCGACAGCAGCACCAGGATCAGATCCGATTCGGCCATCGAGAACACGTTGGGGATGACGTGGAAGACTTCCTGGAAAAATTTCAGTGCCAGCGCCAGCAGCCCGAGGGACAGGCCGAAATAGATCGGCGCCAGCAGCCAGCGCGAGGTGTACATTGCGTTTTCGAAAAAGCGTTCCATTGAATCTCACACAAGGGGGGGGTTGTAATCGGAGGCGAGTATACCAGCCCCCTGTGACAGCCAGAAACCGCCCGGCTCGCACCTCCAATCACCGCCACCTGCGTGTGTATGTGATTTTTTTTCTGCTACTGTCCAAACCATTGAACACCTAGCGAAAGTGGACAGGACGACTGGAAATGGATGTGCGATTGCCGTTTAAGACTGCCGGGATTTGCCTCGCTCTGCTGCTGGGAGGCTGCTCTCCGGGTGATGAGAAAAAACCATCGGTCAGCCTCGAAGCAAAGACGGCAACGTTCGAACATTCACTGGACGCCATCGCCGACCCGAAGCTCAAGGAGGCCGTGACCGAGCTCGGCGGATCGTTGCTGTTGCTCGAACGCGCGCAGCTCAAACTTGACGGCGCACCGCTGAAAACCGTCTACGGCGAAGACATTCTCGGCGTCCTCAAGCATTACCCTTCACCGCAGGCGCTGGTCGACACCTTCATCAATGGCCTGTTCGTGCTGCACAAGGACGCCAGCTCCGACTACCTCACCGACCTGCAACCGGTGTTCCCCTTCAACCTGAACATTCCCGGCGGCTTCCTGTTCCCGCATGGTGTGGAATGGCAGTCAGTCACGCTGAGCAACAAACGCGTGATTGCCTATCAGCAGGAGTGGTCGGAAACCGATCCAGGCATTCAGCTGAGCCCGTCCAGCTCCAACGTCACCAACCCCGAAGACCTGACCGTGACCTACCCGTTCATCGAGGGTCTGGACGTGGACAGGAAGAGCCAGCCGCAGCCGGTGAGCCTGCAAGGTAAAGTGGAAGTGATTGCGCCGCGACGCTTGTTCAGCTTCAACCTGAACCAGAAGGATGTCGGCCAGACCCGCACCGACGACAACCTCAGCGTCACCCTGCTGAAGCTGGAAAAGAACTACGCCGAAATCGAAGTCAGCAACAGCCTGCCACTGGCTCCCGAGGTTGAGGGGGCACAGCTCAATCCAGTAATCGTTCAGGCTCGCGACACCAGCGGGCAATACCTGGAGCGCGCCGGCTCAATCAATGAAAGTCCGGCACAGGTAGCCTTCTACGAAAAACAACTGGCGTACCTGCAACAACATAAAACCTGGAGCGAAGGTCTGGAAAAACAGCTCGAGAACGAACAGCATGCCTTCGAGCAGCAACACCCACGGCGTTACAACAAGATCTACTTCAACGGCCCTATCGACACTCTGGAAATCAGCGTGCTCGATTTCTCATCGGCGACCGTGACTCGCAAAGCCCTGGATCTACCGGTGCGCACCTTCAGTCAGCACACCACGGAAAAGGCCATCCAGCCGCTGGACCCGGGGGTGGTGGTGTATGACGATCTGGCGCCGAACTGGCTCAAGGGCGCGAGCCTCACCGAGGAAGCGCTGAAGGCCGGCATCCGCATCCATCAGTCCACGGAAGACCCGAGCGCTGCACGCATCGAGTTCTCCCACCGACGCACCTTTAACGATGAATTGCTCGGCGATGACTTCAGCCCGGGCGACAGCCCGGTGACGTTCTTCACCGAGAAACGCAGCGGCAAACTCGATGAACCGATCGAACTGCCGCCCGAGGCGTACCAGGTCGATCCGCTGCAAGCGACCATTACTTACGACTTGAATCTGTTTCCGGAAACCCCGGCGATTGCCGTGGGCTCGATGCCATTGTTTCTCGCCAGCGTGGACAAAAAAACCTACGACGCCAAGTCCTTGCCCAAAGGCCTGGAGATCAAGAACAACATGCTGGTGGTGGACCTGAAACTGTTCCCGGCCAACGCCTGGCGATTCTTCGTCAAAGATGACAGTGGCAACTACCTGAAACAGATTCTGTCGGTCAGTCACGACGCGAGCGCACAAGGTCCGGCGCTGTTCGGCGTGCATTACTTCTATGGCCGTCCAACGCACGTGGAGACCTACCAGCGAACCGAACTCAATACCGTGCAATACGGCTTTGAGGTCAAGCTCGACAAGGCGCAGTTGCCCGACACTGCGCCATGATGGCGCCTAATGGTCGAACACGCCGACCGTACGCCCACGCCCACCGTTGATCTGGCGCAGCTGTGCTTGCAGGTGCAGGCTCCAGATCTGCGGATCGTCGGCCAGTTCATAGCCGTGCATCGTCAGGCTTTCAACAATGGTGTCGAGAATCGACTCGGCGGCGACCGGCCCGTGAAACGGACCTTGGGCCTTGATGGCGGAAGGTTGTTCGCCGGCCATGCCGGCAGCGAAGAGCAGCGTCCACATGCCGGTATCGCCGGCCAACGGCTTGATGACGCATTCGATGCGGGTCACGAGACCCAGGCATTGACGGGTGAGGCAGAGGTTGCGCGACATGGCGGCGACCCTCGGTAAAGCCTGTATTCAGCCTTCACGCGAAGGCTGTTTCGATCCAGTGATACTGTCGATGTCCTTGAGCTGAGAATAGAAGAAAAGTCCGCCCAGCAAGCCGGATAGAACCAGAAGGCGCCGAATGGTCATTGTGTGAATTCTGACGTCAGAGTAGTGGCACTTTTCCCGATGATCACCGCAAAATCCAATTTGAAAACAACTGTGGGAGGGGGCTTGCTCCCGAAGGCGGTGTATCAATCGACACATTAGTTGATTGATACACCGCCTTCGGGAGCAAGCCCCCTCCCACAATGTTTACCAGGTCAGCGTTCAGGCTGGTTTGGCCTCTGCCAACGCCTCCTGCGCCAGTTCCTTCTCGGCCTCTTTCAGGTCATCTTCACTGATCATCTCGGCAATCACCCGCAGACGCTCGACCACGCGGGCGTTGACGCTGCCCTCCGGGAACTGGCCTTCGGCATCCGGCTCACCGGCCGGCTCGCCGACCAACAGGCTCAGCGCTTCGTCAGCCTGACGCACCGCGTACACGTGGAACTGCCCGGCGCGCACCGCCGCCAGCACCTTCTCGTCGAGCATCAGCGTAGCGACGTTGGCCTGCGGAATGATCGCGCCCTGCTCGCCCGTCAGCCCGCGTGCCTCGCAGAGCCGGAAGAAGCCCTCGATCTTCTCGTTGACCCCGCCAACCGCCTGCACTTCGCCGAACTGGTTGATCGAACCGGTGATCGCAAAACACTGCTTGAGCGGGGTTTTCGACAGCGCCGAAATCAGCGTGCAAGCCTCGCCCAGCGATGCGCTGTCGCCATCGACGTAACCGTAGGATTGTTCCAGCGCGATGCTCGCTGAAATCGCCAACGGGAATTCCTGGGCGTAACGACTGCCCAGATACCCGGTGAGGATCATCACGCCCTTGGAGTGAATCGGCTGGCCGAGATTGACCTCACGCTCGATGTCGACGATGCCGCTGCCGCCCGGATACACCGTGGCGGAAATCCGCGCTGGCACACCGAACGCCGAATCACCGACTTCCAGCACGGTCAGCCCGTTGCACTTGCCGACCGCCGCACCATCGGTGTCAATCAGGATGATACCGGCGAGCATATCGTCGAGAATCCGCGCCGAGACACGACCGGTGCGGGTTGCCTTGGCTTTCAGCGCACGTTCGATGTGCCCGGCGTCGGTCATTTCATCGCCGGCCAGATGGCGGATGAAGTCCGCTTCGCTGACCAACTGGAACAGGTCGCCGATCCGTGCCGACAACCGCCCCTGATGCTCGGCCAGCCGTGCGCTGTAGGTCGCCAGACGCGCGACCGCATCGGCAGTCAGCGGCGCCATGCCTTCTTCCGAGGTACGGGTCTTCAGCAACTGGGCGAATTGCTCCAGGCTTTCGTCGACCATCGGGATGTCTTCGTCGAAGTCGACCAGCACCCGGAACATCTCCTGGAAGTCCGGATCCAGATCCTGCAACGTGTAATACAACTGGCGCGCACCGATGATCACCACTTTGACCTGCAACGGAATGTGCTGCGGATTGAGGGTCACGGTGGCGAAACGGCCCATCTCGCCCAGCGGCGATTCCATCTTCAGTTTGCGCGATTGCAGGGCGCGCTTCAGCGCGTCCCACACGAACGGCTCGCTGAGCATTTTTTCCGCTTCCAGGATCAGGAAGCCGCCGTTGGCGCGATGCAACGCACCCGGGCGCAACTGACGATAAGTGGTGTAGAGCGCGCCCTGATCGGTGGTGTATTCGATACGGCCAAACAGGTTTTCGTAGGTCGGATGCGGCTCGAACACCACCGGCGCACCGCCACTGTGCGGATGACCCACCACCAGGCTCGGCGCGTATTGCTCCTCCAGCAGCTTGCGCGCGACAGCGTCGGTCTTGCTGTCGTCAACCAGTTGCTCGACCACGGTTTTCAGCAGATACACCTGCATCGCTTGCAGGTAACCGCAGACCGCGGCGTTCTCCGCGTACTTCTCGGACAACGGCGAGAGCAAGGGCTGCAAGGCCAGGGTGATGGTTTCTTCATTGAGCTGACGCAGCTGATTGTTCGACTCGCGCTTCCATTGCGGCAGGCTCGCGAGTTCTTCGTTCAGGCGTTCTTCGAGACCGGAAATGTCCTCGTGAAAGCGTTCGCGCTCGGCTTCCGGCAGTTGCGAAAACTCGGCCTCGTCCAGCGCCTTGCCTTCAAGCATCGGGGTGAACGCGATGTTGCTGCTGTCGCGATACAGGGCGACGTCTTTTTCCAGGGCCAGACGCTCGATGACGTCCAGCGCCTTGTCGTAGCGCTGGTTGAAGGCGCGGTCGATGGCGCTTTTCTTTTGCTGGTAGGACGGGTGTTCGAACACCGCCGGGAAAGTCGCCAGCAGGTTGTCGATCAGACCGTTGATGTCGCCGATGAATGCGCTGGCGGTGCCCGAAGGCAATTCCAGTGCACGAGGTTCACGCGGTTCATCGAAATTGTTGACGTAGACCCAGTCCGCCGGGGTCTGCAGGCGTTTGCCTTCGGCCTTCAGGTAGCGTTTGACGAACGAGAAACGGCCGGTGCCGGGTTCGCCCATGACAAAGACGTTGTAACCGGGGCGTGGCATGGCCACACCGAACTGCAAGGCTTCGACCGCACGTTCCTGGCCAAGCACACCGCGAAAGGGCTCCAGATCATTGGTGGTAGTGAAGCTGAACTGTTCAGCGGAAAACGGACGGGTCAGCGCTTCGGGCGCTAGACGCAAGCTGGCAGCAACAGGATCAGGCATCGGGCTTCCTTAACAATCAGGCGGGGCAGATAGCGGCATTCTGGCGCTGCCCGTACCCCACTGGCAAGGCGCGCCACACGACAAAGCATAGACAAGCGCCCTGCTCCGCAGCCGGCCCCGTGAAACCGGGGACATCAACGAATAATCAGCAAAAAATCACGGAACCACAGGAACGTGCCTAAACTCCAAACTGCGCGGCTGGAACAATAACCGGCCCACTGGCTTCAAAAGAGTCTGTCTAGACAGCGCTTGGGGGGCCAGAACCCTGTCCATTGGTATGCACACAAAGAGAACAAAGCTATGAAACGGATTCTTCTCGGTACTCTCTTCACCGTTGTTTCCCTCAACGCCATGGCTCAGGCGCCAGGCGGTCCGGATTGCGGTTGGGGCAACATGCTGTTCGAAGGTCAGCGTGGCACCCCGGCACACTTCCTGGCATCCACCACCAACGGCACCTCCGGTAACGCAACGTTCGGTATGACTTCCGGCACCAACGGTTGCTCGACCAACGCGTCGCTGACCTACGGCGGTAAATCCTGGTTCGCCATGAATGGCATGATGAACGAGCTGTCCGAAGACATGGCCAAGGGCAACGGCGAAGCGCTGACGACCTACGCCGTGGTACTGGGCGTGGCGCCGGAAGACCGTGCGCACTTCGCGGCTGTCACTCACGAGCACTTCCAGCAGATCTTCAGCAAAGCTGACGTGACCGCAGAAGACGTGCATACCAACACTCTGGCCGTACTGAAAAACGACCCTCGTCTGGCCAAGTACGCGACTCAAGCTTAAGCTCGACCCCACCCGCTTCTTTCGGGAAGCGGGTTTTGTTTTTTATGGCCCGCCCTTTTTGAGCGATGCAGGTCAGTTGTGACATGCGCTGAACCCTGTGGCGAGGGAGCTTGCTCCCGCTGGGGCGCGAAGCGGCCCCAATCTTCAAGAAGAGGGAGCGCTGCGCACTCCAGCGGGAGCAAGCTCCCTCGCCACAGGGTTGGTGCAGTTTGAATTGTCTGTATTAACGCCCGGGGTCTTTGTTTTTCTTTCGACTTAAGTTGCCACCTATGCTCAAACGCCTTGCCTGGCTGGCGCTCTGTGTCTGCGCCCCGCTGTCCGCCGCGCCTCACGTCGACCCTCAACGTTTGCAGCAACTGGCCAACGACCGCTTCTGGATTTCCCTCGGTCACTACGAAACCGCCAAGCTCGGCGGCTGGCGCAGCTATGTCAGCGACAAGAAGTTCTTTCTCGCGCCCGATGGCAACGAACACCCCGACCATGAACTGGCCGCTACCGTGCAAGCGCTATACGCCCCGGCCAGTCTCGGCGAGCAACATGCCCAATGCGTCTACCCGGCGCGTACGCGCTGGCTGAAAGCACAGCTCAATCTGACCGACCTGCCCGCCCCCGATTGCGCCGAATTCAAGAAGTGGTTCAAGGACGTCTCGCCGCACAGCGCGGTGATGATTTTTCCAGCGGCCTACCTCAACAGCCCTTCGTCGATGTTCGGCCATACCCTGTTGCGCATCGACCAGGCAGACGTGCAGGCCGACAAGACGTCGCTGCTGAGTTACGCAATCAACTTCGGCGCCTACATCGAAGGCTCGGACAACAGCATCCTCTACGCCTGGAAAGGCTTGATGGGTGGCTACCCGGGGCTGTTCGCGCTGGTGCCGTATCAGGAAAAACTCTCCGAGTACCGCAGCCTGGAAAACCGCGACCTGTGGGAATACCGGCTGAACCTGACACAAGAAGAAACCGCACGCATGGTCGAGCACGTGTGGGAGCTGAAGCAGATCCAGTTCGACTATTTCTTCTTCGACGAAAACTGCTCCTATCGCCTGCTCGAACTGCTGCAGGTGGCGCGCCCAAGCCTGCGCCTGACCGAGCAATTCCCGCTGACCGCCATCCCTACCGACACGGTCAAAGCGGTGAAAGAGGCCGGGCTGGTGGAAAGTATCGAATATCGCCCGTCACGCGAGCGTGAACTGCTCAGCCGCGCCGAGCCGTTGAACAAGGAAGAACAGCAATGGGTGCTGAAAGTCAGCGCCGATCAACAGGTGTTGCAGGACCCGACGTTCAAGGCCCTGCCCAGGGATCGTCAGGCGCTGATCATCGACGCCGCGTATCGTCTGGAACGCTACCGCGCCAACGGTCAGGAACGTGATCCGCAACGGGCGCAGCGCAGCTTCGAACTGCTGCGGGCGATCAACAAGAACCCGCCGCCGGACTTGCAGATTCCACAACCGGGCCTGCCCGAAGACGGCCATGAATCGCGTACCTGGCAGGCCGGCATCGGCACCCGGGGCGATCGTGCCTTCGGCGAATACGGCTTGCGCATGGCCTATCACGATCTCAACGACAACGCCGAAAGCTTCCCCCTTGGCGCGCAGATCGAAATCCTGCAGATGAAGCTGCGTCAATACGAAGGTAATCAATGGCAGTTCCAGCAACTGGATCTCGCAACCATCCGCTCGCTGACCCCGCGCAATGAGTTGCTGCAGCCACTGTCGTGGCAGGTGACCGGCGGCCTCGAGCGCGTACCCGGCAAGCATGATGACGAAAACCTGGTCAGCCACGTCAACGGCGGTGGTGGCGGCACCTGGCAACTGGGCGAAGACACGCTCGGCTTTGCCCTCGGTACGGTGCGGATCGAACACAACAATGACTTCGCCGGGTTCGTCACGCCGGCCGCCGGTTTCAACAGCGGCGTGCTGTGGAAAAACCCGTTGGGCAATCTGAGCGTCGAGGCCAAGGGCGATTACTTCACCAACGGCGAGGTACGCCGCAGCCTGAGCCTGAACCAGCAGTGGGAACTGTCGCGCAACCTCGGTTTGCGCCTGACGGCACAGCGTGAGTTCAGCCACGTTGCCACACCGGAGACCGAAGTCATGCTTGAGGTGAAGTGGTATCACTACTGACCTAAAGCCTAATCCATAACCCCTGTGGGAGCGGGCTTGCTCGCGAAGGCGTCGTGTCAGGCGATTCAAATCTCGACTGACCCAGCGCTTTCGCGAGCAAGCCCGCTCCCACAGGGTTCTCCGGTGTTTAACGAATTACTCACATGCCTTTCACCAACGTCCGACGAATCCGCTTCTAGACTTTCCCCATAAGCCGAAAATCGGCGCGGGAGAGTGCGATGTGGCGGTGTGCGGGGCTGTTGGGTGTTGTGCTGTTACTGGGCGGTTGCCAGACCACCCACGAAGATTTGATCGCCAAAGGTTATCCACCGGCCTTCGCCGACGGTTTTGACGATGGCTGCGTCAGTGGCCGGCAAGCCGCCGGTTCGATCAGTGGCGAGTTTCGCAAGAACGTGCCGCGCTATCTCAAGGACAAGCAATACGCCGAAGGCTGGACCGACGGCTTTCGCCAATGTCAGGCGATGCTGGAAAACAAGGACCGCGAAGAGTATCGCAACGAGCACTGGGACGAACGCGAGCGCGCCTGGCAGCAGCAGAAAGACCAGGACGCCGGGCGGGCTTATCGCTCGCAATAGGTCGTTTCCAGACATCCAGTGAAACCAAATGCCGGCGACCATGGCCCAATTCCTATAACAGGAGGACACCATGAGCCGCGCTTTCGTCAACGAAGACAACGCCGCCGCGCAAGCCGATCAACCCGTCGAACGGCAGGTCAGTGCGCAGCCCAATTACGTCACACCGCAGGGATTGACACAATTACAGGCCAAAGTCGCCGAGCTGCAAAGCCTGCACGCCGAGCAATCGGCCCAAGGCGAACAGGCCGACAAGCAGCGGCTGGCCGATCTGGAACGGGATCTGCGCTACTTCAATCAACGTCTGGGGAGCGCACAGGTCGCCGCCCCCGCGACCTCCACCGACAAGGTGCAGATCGGCAGCTGGGTGACCTACGCCGACGAACACAACACCGAAAGTCGGGTGCAATTGGTCGGCGAAGATCAGGCCGACGCCAGTCAGGGCCTGATCAACTGGGCTTCGCCGCTGGGCCGGGCATTGCTCGGTGCCCGGCTCAATGACGAAGTGCTGTGGCAGCGCCCCGCCGGCGATCAGGTGATTGAAGTGATTCGCATCGAACCGGCTTAAACCACACCCTGCGCGAGCATCGCATCCGCGACTTTGACGAAGCCGGCGATGTTCGCGCCTTTGACGTAGTTGATCCGCCCGTTCTCTTCGCCGTAATGCACGCAGGCGTGGTGGATCGACTGCATGATCGCGTGCAGCTTGCTGTCCACCTCACCCGCCGTCCACAGCAGGCGCATGGCGTTCTGCGACATCTCCAGCCCGCTGACCGCTACGCCGCCAGCGTTTGACGCCTTGCCCGGGGCGAACAGAATGCCGGCCTCGATGAAGGTATCCACAGCCTCCAGGGTGGTCGGCATGTTCGCGCCCTCGGCCACACACACGCAGCCGTTGCGCAGCAGCGTACGCGCAGCCTCGGCATCGAGTTCGTTCTGCGTGGCACAGGGCAGCGCGATGTCGCACGGCAGCGACCACGGCAACTGACCGGCGCGGAACTCCAGACCGAACGCCGTAGCCAGTTCGCTGATGCGTCCGCGTTTGACGTTTTTCAGTTCCAGCAGTGCCTGCCACTGTTCTTCGCTCAGTCCCGATTCGCAGTACAGCGTGCCTTCGGAGTCGGACAGCGAAATCACCTTGCCGCCGAGGTCCATGACCTTGCGCGCCGCGTACTGCGCGACGTTGCCGGAACCGGAGATTGCCACGCGCTTGCCTTCGACGGTCTGCCCGCGGCGCTTGAGCATTTCCTCGGCGAAGTACACGCAGCCGAAACCGGTGGCTTCCGGGCGAATCAGGCTGCCGCCGTAGGTCATGCCTTTGCCGGTCAACACGCTGGTGAACTGGTTGCTCAAGCGTTTGTACTGGCCGAACAGGAAACCGATCTCCCGCGCCCCGACACCGATGTCACCAGCCGGCACATCCACGTCGGCGCCGATGTGGCGGTACAGCTCACTCATGAACGCCTGGCAGAAACGCATGACTTCGGCGTCGCTCTTGCCCTTCGGATCGAAGTCCGAACCGCCCTTGCCGCCGCCCATGGGCAACGAGGTCAGGGAGTTCTTGAAGGTCTGTTCGAAGGCGAGAAACTTCAGCACGCCCAGGTTCACCGAAGGATGGAAGCGCAAGCCGCCCTTGTACGGGCCGATGGCGCTGTTCATCTGGATGCGGAAACCGCGATTGACCTGAACCTTGCCCTGATCGTCGACCCACGACACGCGGAACACCACCGCCCGCTCCGGCTCGCAGATGCGCTCCAAAATGCCTGAGGTCAGGTAACGCGGATTGGCTTCGAGAAACGGCCACAGACTGCGCAGGACTTCTTCGACAGCCTGGTGGAATTCGGGTTGATCCGGGTCGCGTTTTTTCAGTCGGGCAAGGAAGGATTCGACGGATTCGATCATGGGAAATGTCTCGGCAAATTTATTGTCGTTGGAAGCGATTGAGCCGGACTGTAGCAAACGATTTGCGCACAGCAACAGCGCAAAATGTCGCAGTTATGAAATTAAATGGTGCACAGGATATAAATCAGGTGGTTTTTTGGGCTGGTTTTGCACCTGATTGGGGAGATCAGATTGAAGTGATGCTCCAACAGTTATACCGCCTTCGCGAGCAAGCTCGCTCCCACACTTGAAATGCGCTCCCCTGTGGGAGCGAGCTTGCTCGCGAAGGGTTCGACTCGGTTGCATCTGAAAAACCCAGGCAAAAAAAACGGAGCCCGAAGGCTCCGCTCTTTTTCATCCAACCAGCCTGATATCAGGCCAGTTTCTTGTGGCGTACCCGATGTGGCTGGGCAGCTGCTTCGCCGAGGCGCTTTTTGCGGTCGGCTTCGTACTCGGTGTAGTTACCTTCGAAGAACACTGCTTGCGAGTCGTCTTCGTACGCCAGGATGTGCGTCGCGACCCGGTCCAGGAACCAGCGATCGTGAGAGATCACAATGGCGGCGCCCGGGAAGTCCAGCAGGGCTTCTTCCAGGGAACGCAGGGTTTCAACGTCGAGGTCGTTGGACGGTTCGTCGAGCAGCAGGACGTTGCCGCCCTCCTTCAGGGTCAGCGCCAGGTGCAGACGACCGCGCTCACCACCGGACAGGTCCTTGACGAACTTCTGCTGGTCGCCGCCCTTGAAGTTGAAGCGACCGACGTAAGTGCGCGACGGGATCTCGTAGTTGCCGATGCGGATCTGATCGGAACCGTCGGAGATCTGCTGGAACACGGTCTTGCTGCCGTCGAGGTCTTCGCGGCTCTGGTCAACGCAGGCCAGTTGCACGGTTTCGCCGACTTCGATGGTGCCGGAATCCGGAGTTTCCTTGCCCATCAGCATGCGGAACAGGGTCGACTTACCGGCACCGTTACCACCGATCACGCCGACAATGGCGCCCTTCGGCATGGAGAACGACAGGTTGTCGATCAGCACGCGATCGCCGTAGCCCTTGGTGACGTTCTTGAACTCGATGACCTTGTCGCCCAGACGCGGACCGGCCGGGATGTAGATCTCGTTGGTTTCCGAACGCTTCTGGAATTCCTGCGACTGCATTTCTTCGAAGCGTTGCAGGCGAGCCTTGGATTTCGACTGGCGGGCTTTCGCGCCTTTGCGCACCCACTCCAGTTCTTCCTTCATGGCTTTTTCGTGAGCCGACTGCTGCTTGGATTCGGCCGCCAGACGATCGGACTTGGCTTCGAGCCAACCCGAGTAGTTGCCTTCGTACGGAATGCCCGCGCCGCGGTCGAGTTCCAGAATCCAGCCAGCGACGTTGTCGAGGAAGTAACGGTCGTGCGTGATCGCAACCACGGTGCCCGGGAAGTCGTGCAGGAAGTGCTCCAGCCATGCTACGGAGTCAGCGTCCAAGTGGTTGGTCGGTTCGTCGAGCAGCAGCATGTCCGGGGCGGACAGCAACAGACGGCACAGGGCCACACGACGCTTCTCACCACCAGACAGGTGTTCGACCTTGGCGTCCCAGGCCGGCAGACGCAGGGCGTCGGCCGCGACTTCCAGTTGACGCTCCAGGTTGTGACCATCGCTGGCCTGCAGGATCGCTTCGAGCTTGGCCTGTTCGGCAGCCAGCTTGTCGAAGTCGGCATCCGGGTCGGCGTAAGCGGCGTAGACCTCGTCCAGACGCGCTTGCGCGTCCTTGATCACGCTGACCGCTTCCTCGACCACTTCACGCACAGTCTTGGTCGGATCAAGTTGTGGCTCTTGCGGCAGATAACCGATGTTCAGGTCCGGCATCGGACGGGCTTCGCCCTCGAACTCGGTGTCGACGCCGGCCATGATTTTCAGCAGCGTGGACTTACCCGAACCGTTGAGGCCGAGTACGCCGATCTTGGCGCCGGGGAAGAACGACAGCGAAATGTTTTTCAGGATTTCCCGCTTCGGCGGAACAACTTTGCCCAGCCGATGCATGGTGAAGACGTATTGAGCCATGGAGAACCTTGGGTCAGTGACAGATGAATGATTGGAGCGCAGGCGATGCCCGGCCAGGCCGATGCGCGTCGTTCACTTGATCACTTGATGGCCATCAAGGCGTGCGCGCTAAAAAAACCTGAGTCTAGGAGCTGGAACGCTCCCGCGTAACCGGCAAAGCTACCTTAATGACGGAAGGCAGTCCAGCCGAGTGGGGCTGGCACTTCGCCACAACTCAAGGCATGCTAGCCGCCCTTCGGGCGTCCGGCTTATAGTGCACGTCGCGCCAGTCCAGCCAAACCGCAGGATTACAGCTTGTCCAACGTTACCCCGCCAGCTTCTGTGAGCGCGTCCAATCCGGGGACCGGCTCGCCCCTGCGCGGAACACTGAAGGGTGCGTTGGCGACGCTGGTACTTTTGCTGCTGGCATTGCTGTTCTGGCAGCTGCTCGATCAACTGCGCGAGACCCAGAAAAACCAGCGCCAGTACACCATCGACTACACCGCCGACCTCGCCTCGCAGGTCAGCCTGAACATGTCGCTGAATGCGCAGATCGCCCTCAACCTGTTACCGATCGTCGAACAGCCGCAGTCGTCCGACGAACAGCAGGCACTGCTGCGCAAGCTCCAGCAATCGTTGCCCGACCTGCGCAGCCTGGCCCTGCTCAGCCCGTCCGGGAAAATCATCAACGACAGCGCCAGCGACAGCCACGACGCCGATTACCTCGGTGAACTGGTGCGCCGCAGCCGCGCCCAAGCGCATTACTTCAGCAACGCCGACGACGGCTCGGTAGTGCATCTGTTATTGCATCAAGCCAGCGGCAGCACGCGCGGCTACTGGGTTTTGCGCCTGACCCCGACCTTCTTCGACTCGCTGACCAAGCAGGGCGAAACCGGCATCCGCCCGTTGTGGCTGGTGGAAAACCGTCTCAATCATCAGATCATCAGCCGCGACGAAGCGCTGTCCTCAGCCAGGCCCGGCGTGCTGAGTCCGGACGACATGGCCAACACCGTGCTCACCGTGCCGCTGAGCAGCAGCGACTGGCAGTTGCGCGGGCTGTTCGACCGCCAGCGCGTGCTCGAAGAACTGCTACCGGCGTTCATCGGCAAATGCCTGCTGGGTCTGGCGTTCTCGATGCTGCCGGTGATCGCGCTGCTGAACATGCGTCGCCGTCAGCGCCAGTTGCATGAAGGTCGCCGGCGCTATCAGGACATTTTCGAAGGCACTGGCGTGGCGTTGTGCGTGCTCGACCTGTCCGGCCTCAAGCAGGTGTTCGACAAGGCGCAGATCCAGACCAGCGACCAGCTCAAGGCCTGGCTCGACCAGCCGGCCCAGCGCCAGCAACTGCTGCAAGAACTGCGCGTCACCGAGGTCAATCAGGTGGCGCTGCAACTGCTCAATGTCAATTCCTGCGAGCACGCCTGGCAGTTGCTGATCGACGGTCATCCGCACAGCCAGTGCGCCATCGGCAACCAGGTGCTCGACGCCGTTCTGCAGCAACAAAAACAGCTGGAACTGGAAATCAAATTGCCGGACATCAATGGTCGCGATCAGCACCTGTGGATGGTCCTGCGCCTGCCTGAAGAACAGCACGACTATAAAGCGGTGATCCTGAGCATCAACGACATCACCAGCCGCAAGCTGATCGAGCTGTCGCTGCTGGAACGCGAAGGCTTCTGGTCGGACGTGGTGCGCACCGTGCCGGATCATCTGTATGTGCAGGACGTGATCAGCCAGCGGATGATTTTCAGCAACCACCACCTCGGCCAGACCCTCGGGTACAACCGCACCGAACTGCATCAGATGGGCGAGTACTTCTGGGAAATCCTCCTGCACCCGGAAGACGCCGACTACTACCATCGCTCGCGGCAGATGCAGCGTCACGCCGGTTACAGCCAGTTGTTGCAATGCCAACTGCGTTTCCGGCATCGCGATGGCGAGTGGCGGCGCTTCGACATCCGCGAACAGGCACTGGCCCGCGACAAGCACGATCAGGTCACGCGGATCATCGGCGTGGCCAAGGACATCACCGAGCAGATCGAGGCCAGTGAATCCCTGCGTGACAGCGAACAACGCTACCGCATGCTCGCCGAAAGCATCAGCGACGTGATCTTCTCCACCGACAGCAAGCTGTCGCTGAACTACGTCAGCCCGTCAGTGCAAGCGGTACTGGGTTACGACGCCGAGTGGATTTTCCAGAACGGCTGGCAATCGACCATCGCCAACCCGCAGCAACTGAGCGGCATCTACTCCTTGATGGATCGGGTCAGCAAAGCGCTCGACAAACCTGAACAACTGGCAGTGTTGCGCAACCAGGTGCAGACCCAGATGTTCCTGTTCGACTGCCTGCGCGCCGACGGCCGCAAGATTCCGATCGAGCTGCGTCTGGTGCTGGTGTGGGACGAACACGGCGCGTTCGAAGGCGTGCTCGGTGTCGGCCGCGACATCAGCCAGCAACGCCGCGCCGAGAAAGACCTGCGCATGGCGGCCACGGTATTCGAGCACTCGACTTCGGCGATTCTGATCACCGACCCCGCCGGTTACATCGTGCAGGCCAACGAAGCGTTCAGCCGGGTCAGCGGTTACGCGGTATCGGAAGTGCTCGATCAGTTGCCGAACATGCTCACCGTCGACGAGCAACAGGACGCGCACCTGCGCTATGTGCTCAAGCAATTGCACCAGCACAGCACCTGGGAAGGCGAAGTCTGGCTCAAGCGCCGCAACGGCGAGCATTACCCGGCGTGGGTCGGCATCACGGCGGTACTCGACGATGAAGGCGACCTCGCCAGTTACGTGTGCTTCTTCAGCGACATCAGCGAGCGCAAGGCCAGCGAGCAACGCATCCACCGCCTCGCCTACTACGACGCCCTGACCCACCTGCCGAACCGCACACTGTTCCAGGATCGCCTGCACACTGCGCTGCAATCGGCCGAACGGCAGAAGTCGTGGGTGGTGCTGATGTTCCTCGACCTCGACCGCTTCAAGCCGATCAACGACTCGCTCGGCCATGCTGCTGGCGACCGCATGTTGAAAGACATGGCCACGCGGCTGCTGGCCTGCGTCGACGATGACGACACCGTGGCGCGCATGGGCGGCGACGAGTTCACCTTGCTCCTGCAACACCGTTCCAGCCGCGAAATGGCGCTGAACCGGGCGATTCATGTGGCCGAGCAGATCCTCGCCAGCCTGGTGCGACCGTTTGTGCTGGAAGGCCGCGAGTTCTTCGTCACCGCCAGTATCGGCATCGCCCTGAGTCCGCAGGACGGTAACGAACTCAGCCAGTTGATGAAGAACGCCGACACCGCGATGTACCACGCCAAGGAGCGCGGCAAGAACAACTTCCAGTTCTATCAGGCCGACATGAACGCCAGTGCGCTGGAACGCCTGGAGCTGGAAAGCGACCTGCGCCATGCGCTGGAGCAGAACGAATTCGTCCTGTATTACCAGCCGCAGTTCAGCGGCGACGGCAAACGCCTGACTGGCGCCGAAGCGCTGCTGCGCTGGCGTCATCCGCGTCGTGGACTGGTGCCGCCGGGGGATTTCATTCCGGTGCTGGAAGAGCTGGGTCTGGTGGTCGACGTTGGCGACTGGGTGATCAGCGAAGCCTGCCGTCAGCTCAAGACCTGGCACCAGAACCGCGTGCGCGTGCCGAAGGTCTCGGTGAACATCTCGGCGCGGCAGTTCTCCGACGGCCAGCTCGGCACGCGCATCGCCACCATCCTGCGCGAAACCGGGCTGCCACCGGCGTGTCTGGAGCTGGAGCTGACCGAAAGTATCCTGATGCGCGAAGTCAGCGAGGCGATGCAGATCCTCGCCGGGCTGAAAAACCTTGGCCTGAGCATCGCGGTCGATGACTTCGGCACCGGTTATTCGTCGCTGAACTACCTCAAGCAATTCCCGATCGACGTGCTGAAGATCGACCGCACCTTCGTCGACGGCCTGCCGTCCGGCGAGCAGGACGCGCAGATCGCTCGGGCAATCATCGCCATGGCCCACAGCCTCAATCTGGCGGTGATCGCCGAAGGCGTGGAAACCCATGAGCAACTGGACTTCCTGCGCGAGCACGGTTGCGATGAAGTGCAGGGCTATCTGTTCGGACGACCGATGCCGGCGAGCCGCTTCGAGGCGCAGTTCAGTAACGACGCCCTCTTCATGTTCGACTGAACATCGGCGGCGCGCCCTTCGCGAGCAGGCTCGCTCCCACAGGGATTGATGTCGATCACAAAATCGCAGGCCTGCCTCGATTACTGTGGGAGCGAGCCTGCTCGCGAAGAGGCCTTCAAAAGCACCGCACATCTGGCATGAACGCCACTTGTCTGCGACATGATGTCGTTTCATATGCCATCCAAAACCCATTGGGTTAGAATGCCCCCCTTTTCTGCCCCCGATCCTTGAGGACCGCCATGTTCAGCCGTGATTTGACTATTGCCAAGTACGACGCCGATCTCTTTGCCGCCATGGAGCAAGAAGCTCAGCGCCAGGAAGAGCACATTGAGCTGATCGCTTCGGAAAACTACACCAGCCCTGCGGTGATGGAAGCTCAAGGCTCGGTACTGACCAACAAGTACGCCGAAGGCTACCCGGGCAAGCGCTACTACGGTGGTTGCGAGTACGTCGACGTTGTTGAACAACTGGCCATCGACCGCGCCAAAGAGCTGTTCGGCGCCGATTACGCCAACGTTCAGCCGCACGCCGGTTCGCAAGCCAACGCCGCTGTCTACCTGGCCCTGCTGCAAGGTGGCGACACCATTCTGGGCATGAGCCTGGCCCACGGTGGTCACCTGACTCACGGTGCCAGCGTTTCCTCCTCCGGCAAGCTGTACAACGCCGTGCAGTACGGCATCGACGCCAACGGCCTGATCGACTACGACGAAGTCGAGCGTCTGGCGGTTGAGCACAAGCCGAAAATGATCGTGGCCGGTTTCTCTGCCTACTCGCAGATTCTCGACTTCCCGCGCTTCCGCGCCATCGCTGACAAAGTCGGTGCCTACCTGTTCGTCGACATGGCGCACGTGGCCGGTCTGGTCGCCGCCGGCGTCTACCCGAACCCGGTGCCATTCGCTGACGTGGTCACCACCACCACGCACAAGACCCTGCGCGGTCCTCGTGGCGGTCTGATCCTGGCGCGCGCCAACGCCGAGATCGAGAAGAAGCTGAACTCCGCAGTATTCCCGGGCGCCCAGGGCGGCCCGCTGGAGCACGTGATCGCCGCTAAGGCGATCTGCTTCAAGGAAGCGCTACAGCCTGAGTTCAAGGCTTACCAGGAACAAGTGGTGAAGAACGCCCAGGCCATGGCCGAAGTGTTCATCGAGCGCGGTTTCGACGTAGTTTCCGGTGGCACCAAGAACCACCTGTTCCTGCTGTCGCTGATCAAGCAGGACATCTCCGGTAAAGACGCCGACGCCGCTCTGGGCAAAGCGTTCATCACCGTGAACAAGAACTCCGTGCCTAACGACCCACGCTCGCCGTTCGTCACTTCCGGCCTGCGCTTCGGTACCCCGGCTGTGACCACTCGCGGCTTCAAGGAAGCCGAGTGCAAAGAGCTGGCCGGCTGGATCTGCGACATCCTGGCTGACCTGAACAACGAAGCGGTGATCGACGCCGTTCGTGAGAAAGTCAAAGCCATCTGCAAGAAACTGCCGGTGTACGGCGCTTGATGCGACGTTAAATCCGCAGCATGAAAAACCGGCCAGCGATGGCCGGTTTTTTTTCGCCTGTCGGAAAGATCAAAAGATCGCAGCCTTCGGCAGCTCCTACATTTGGAATGCGCTCACCTGTAGGAGCTGCCGAAGGCTGCGATCTTTTGATCTCTGGCCACTGGTCAGACCGGTCATGCCAATTTAGCGATTTTCACTTGTCATCCCGAAAAAACCGAGCGTAGACTGCGCCTGCACTGGACATACCGGTAAGACCACAATAATTAAGTCCTGAATCTGATGTGCCCCGCACACGGCAGCCAGGACACCGACCAGGATTCCTCCCATGCTCAGATGGTGCTCGCGTTCAATCTTCCTCCAAGTGGTTCTCGGACTGGTGCTCGGCATCATCTGCGGGCTGACCCTTCCCGAATATTCCGCTCAGCTCAAACCGTTGGGCGACGGCTTCATCAAACTGATCAAGATGCTCATCGGCCTGATTGTGTTCTGCGTGGTGGTCAGCGGCATCAGTGGCGCGGGCGATCTGAAGAAGGTCGGGCGCATCGGCCTCAAGTCGGTGATCTACTTTGAAGTGTTGACCACCATCGCCCTGGTGATCGGTCTGGTGTTCGCTTTCAGCACCGGAATCGGCAGCGGCGCGAATATCCATCTGGAGCAGTTGTCCGCCGCCGACATGGGCGATATCGCCGAACGCGGCCAGCACATGCACACCACCACCCAGTTCCTGATGGACCTGATCCCGACCTCGGTGATCGGTGCCTTCGCTGACAACAACATCCTCCAGGTGCTGCTGTTCTCGGTGCTGTTCGGCAGTGCGCTGAATCTGGTGGGCGAAGCGGCTTCCGGGATCTCGCGGCTGATCAACGAATTGAGCCATGTGATTTTCCGGATCATGGGCATGATCGTGCGTCTGGCACCGATCGGCGTTTTCGGCGCCATCGCCTTCACCACCAGCAAATACGGCCTCGATTCACTGCAACACCTGGGCAGTCTGGTGGGCTTGTTCTACCTGACCTGCATGGCATTCGTCAGCGTGATTCTAGGACTGGTGATGCGTGCCTCGGGCCTGCGCCTGTGGCCACTGCTCAAGTACCTGCGCGAAGAGTTGCTGATCGTCATGGGCACCGCTTCTTCCGACGCCGTGCTGCCACAGATCATGCGCAAACTGGAACACCTGGGCATCGGCAGCTCGACCGTCGGGCTGGTGATTCCCACCGGTTACTCGTTCAACCTCGACGGCTTTTCGATCTACCTGACCCTGGCCATCGTGTTCATCGCCAATGCCACCGGTACGCCACTGGCGATGACCGACCTGTTGACGATTCTGCTGGTGTCGCTGATCACTTCGAAAGGCGCCCACGGCATTCCCGGCTCGGCGCTGGTGATTCTCGCGGCGACGCTGACGGCGATCCCGGCGATTCCGGTGGTCGGGCTGGTGCTGGTGCTGGCGGTGGACTGGTTCATGGGCATTGGCCGGGCGCTGACCAACCTGATCGGCAACTGCGTCGCCACCGTGGCCATCGCCCGCTGGGAAAAGGACATCGATGTGCAACGCGCAAACAAAGTACTCAGCGGTCAGCAGGGCTACACCTTTCAACCGCGTAAAACCGGAACTCCGGCGCACCAGCAAGAGTTCTGATTTTCAACCCCGCAGGAGCTGCCGCAGGCTGCGATCTTTTGATCTCGTTTGCGGCATCCCCTATGGGCTTACGGAGCTAGACAAGTGATAACCACATCAACCGTCGTCAACTCAGTCGTAGAAAAACTGCGCGCAGCGCTGGCCCGCGGTCAGTGGCGCTCCGGCGACATGCTGCCGGGTCAGCGTGAACTGGCCGAACAACTGGGCATCAGCCGTCCGAGCCTGCGCGAAGCGGTGATCGTTCTGGAAACCCTTGGCCTGGTACGCTCGATGCCGGGCAAAGGCGTGGTGGTGCTCGACGCCCAACTCAGCGACAGCCAGAGCCACGACAGCGCGGTGGCCGGCGCCAGCCTCGAAGACGTGCTGCAACTGCGTTACACCCTTGAGCCGTTCATCGTCGGGCTGGTTGCGCAGTCGATCAGCAGCAAGGAAGTCGGGCAATTGCGCCTGACCCTGATGGACATGCGCGAAGCCCTTGAAGCGGGCGACAGCGAAGCCGGGGTCAGCGCCTACATCGCCTTCCACGAAGAGCTGTTCACCCTGACCTCGAACCCGATCTTTCAGAGCGTGGTGCAGCAGACCAGCAACGCGCTCAAGCAAAGCGCCGAAGTGCTGCGCAATTCACCTGAGCATCTGGCCGAACGCCTGGAAGAAAACGAAGCGGTGGTGCGCGCGATCCGCAGCAAGAACAGCGCCCAGGCCAGCGCCGAAATGCGCCGGCACATTCTGCGCGAAGGTCAGCGCATGGGCATTGAGTTGAACATTCCGGATGACCACCTCAGCAACTGACTTTCTTCACACTGGAGACCGGCCATGAACAGCCTTGCCACGTCGCCGCACACTCGTCAGATGTCGGCGCCCCTGCCCTTCTCCCGCCTGCGGACGCCGGCAGATGATCTGTACCCGCGGCTGTTCGACGCGATTCTGGACCAGCGAATCGATCCGGCCAGCCGCTTCACCGAAGACAGCCTCAAGCAGATGTTCGGGGTCAGCCGCGCCGATGTGCGCCGGGTACTGACGCAGTTGTCCCACGAGCAGGTGATTGTGCTGCGCGCCAATCATCGGCCGCGGGTGGCCGCACCGGATGCCGAGCAGACCCGACAGACCCTGCATGCGCGGCGCCTGACCGAAGCCACACTGGTGCGCCTGGCTTGTCAGAATGCATCACCCGAGGGTTTGAAACGCTTGCGTGCACTGGTCGAACGCGAACGCCTGGCCGTGGTTCAGGAGCGGCGTGCGGCGGCGATTCGGTTGTCCGGCGAGTTTCATCTGCAGTTGGCGCAAATGGCGGGCAATGCACCGTTGGCGCATTTCCTTGGCAGCCTGGTGCCGTTGACGTCGCTGGCGATTGCGCGGCGTGATGGATCGACGCCGGGTTGCTGCGCGTGGCAGGAGCATCTGGCGATTGTCGAGGCGGTCGCGGCTGGGGATGTGTCCATGGCTGAGCGACTGATGAATCAACACCTGGATCATCTTGAGCAAACTTTGCTGGGTACAGCCCTTGAGCATCGTGTCGCCGGTTAGATCGCCTTCGCGAGCAAGCCCGCTCCCACAGTGAATTGCATTCCTCCTGACAGAATGCGGCCTACTGTGGGAGCGGGCTTGCTCGCGAAGGCGTCAGCCCTGGCGCCGAATAACCATCAGGCAGAAGTCACTTTGGCAAACCCCGCCCGAATCTTCTCTTCCGGCAAATCATCGGCAATAAACACAATCACACTTTCCCGCGCCTCACCCTCGGTCCACTCAGTGTCCCAGTCGAAACCGTAGAGTTTCAGTACGCCCTGAAACACCAGCCGCCGATCCTCGCCAGCGATGTTCAGCACGCCCTTGTAGCGCAACAACTGCTTGCCGTGTTCTTCCAGCAGCTCATTCATGAATTCGCTGAGCCGATCGATATCCAGCGGCTGGTCAGTGCGCAGCACCAGACTGGAGATGCGGTCGATGGAAGGCGCCTTGCTCACCGGACGCAGGCTCACCCCGCCACCGAGGTCGGCATTGAGGTTGAAACCACGCACGTCGAGCAGTTCGGCCAGATCGATGTTGCCATGCTCGACAACGCGGATCGGCGCGCGACGATTGATCCGCGTCAGGCGTTCGCTCAACGCGGTGAACGCGGCCTCATCCACCAGATCGGTCTTGCTCACCAGCAGGCGGTCGGCGAAACCGATCTGCGCCTGGGCGATGGTCTGGGTCAGGTGCTGGTCGGCGTGAGCCGCATCCACCAGGGTGATGATGCCGTCGAGCAGATAGCGTTCGCGCAGTTCTTCGTCGATAAAAAAGGTCTGCGCTACCGGGGCCGGGTCGGCCAGACCGGTGCACTCGATCACCAGCCGATCGAAGGCAATTTCACCGCTGTCCAGGCGTTCGAGCAGCAGGTACAGGGCCTTGGTCAAATCGGTGTGGATGGTGCAGCAGACGCAGCCGTTGGCCAACGTCATGACTTGCACCGGTTCGTCGCCGAGCAACTGGGTGTCGATGCCGGCGTCGCTGAATTCGTTTTCGATCACGGCGATTTTCAGGCCGTGCTCGGCTTTAAGCAGATGGCGCAACAAGGTGGTCTTGCCGGCACCGAGGAAACCGCTGAGTACCGTTACGGGTATGGGAGAAGACAAAACACGATCTCCTGAAAGAAACACAAAACAAATGTGGGAGCGGGCTTGCTCGCGAAAGCGGTGTGTCAGTCAAATCATTCATCAACTGACACTCCGTATTCGCGAGCAGGCTCGCTCCCACAGGGGGGATTGCATCAACCGCAGGCTGTCAGCTCAACAGCACTTCGGCCCACCCTTGCCACCGTAACGCGCTTCCTGACGTTCGCGGAAGAACATCTCGTAGCTCATCACCGGTTTGTCCGGGTGTTTGGTTTGCATATGCTCGACGTAGGTGTCGTAGTCGGGCATGCCGACCATCAGGCGTGCGGCCTGACCGAGGTATTTACCGAGGCGACTCAGGTCATTGAACATGGTGCAATCCTCTGGTTACGCGTCCGGCAGGGCCTGGAATGGCGATTCTTTATCCGTACGCTCTTTTTTGCCCCAGGCGGCGATGCCGACCTTGAGCGCATAGAACAGGATGCTGAACACCACGAACAGGAAAAGCGCGGTAAGCGTTGCGTTGGTGTAGGCGTTGAAGATCACGTGCTGCATCTGATCGATGCTCTTGGCCGGCGCGATGATTTGTCCGGCGGCGAGGGCATCGCTGTACTTCTTGGCCAACGACAGGAAGCCGATCGCCGGGTTGGCGTCGAACAGCTTGATGAAGCCTGCAGTGGTGGTGCAGATCAGCAGCCAGGCGGCTGGCAGCAGGGTCACCCAGATATAGCGCTGACGCTTCATCTTGATCAGGACCACGGTGCCGAGCATCAGCGCGATACCGGCCAGCATCTGGTTGGAGATACCGAACAGTGGCCACAGGGTGTTGATGCCACCCAACGGGTCGATCACGCCCTGATACAGCAACCAGCCCCACATCGCCACACAACCTGCGGTGGCGATGAGGTTGGCGGTCCACGATTCGGTACGTTTCAGCGCCGGCACGAATGAGCCGAGCAGGTCCTGCAGCATGAAACGCCCGGCACGGGTACCGGCGTCCACAGCGGTCAGGATGAACAGCGCTTCGAACAGGATCGCAAAGTGGTACCAGAACGCCATGGTGTTTTCGCCCGGCAGGACACTGTGCAGGATCTGCGCGATGCCGACCGCCAGGGTCGGCGCACCGCCGGCACGGGCGAGGATGGTGGTTTCACCGATGTCATGCGCCACCGCTTGCAGCGCCTCCGGCGTGATCGCGAAGCCCCAGCTGCTGACCATTTGCGCCACCGATGCCACGTCCCCACCGACCACGGCGGCCGGGCTGTTCATGGCGAAGTACACGCCTGGCTCGATCACCGAAGCGGCAACCATCGCCATGATCGCGACGAACGATTCCATGAGCATGCCGCCGTAACCGATGTAACGCGCGTTGGTTTCGTTATCCAGCAGCTTCGGCGTGGTACCCGACGCGATCAACGCGTGGAAACCGGACACCGCACCGCAGGCGATGGTGATGAACAGGAACGGGAACAGACCGCCCTTCCACACCGGCCCGGTGCCGTCGACGAACTGGGTCAGCGCCGGCATTTTCAGCTCGGGCATGGTTACCAGAATGCCGATCGCCAGGGCGATGATGGTACCGATCTTGAGGAACGTCGACAGGTAGTCGCGCGGTGCCAGAATCAGCCACACCGGCAGCACGGCGGCAACGAAGCCGTAACCGATCAGCATCCAGGTGATTTGCACACCGGTGAAGCTGAAGGCCTTGGCCCACACCGGATCAGCGGCAATCTGCCCACCGAGCCAGATCGAACCGAGCAGCAGCAACACACCGATGACCGAGATCTCGCCAATGCGGCCCGGACGGATGTAGCGCATGTAAATGCCCATGAACATCGCGATCGGGATGGTCGCCATCACGGTGAAGATGCCCCATGGGCTCTCCGCCAGTGCCTTGACCACGATCAGCGCCAGCACCGCGAGGATGATGATCATGATCAGGAAGCAGCCGAACAGGGCGATGGTGCCGGGGATGCGGCCCATTTCTTCACGCACCATGTCGCCCAGGGAACGGCCGTTGCGCCGGGTCGACATGAACAGGACCATGAAGTCCTGCACCGCGCCCGCCAGCACCACCCCGGCAATCAGCCACAGCGTGCCGGGCAGATAACCCATCTGCGCCGCCAGTACCGGGCCGACCAGCGGGCCTGCGCCGGCGATGGCCGCGAAGTGGTGACCGAAAAGAATGTGTTTGTTGGTTGGAACGTAGTCCAGACCGTCGTTGTTGAGCACGGCGGGGGTGGCCCGACGCGGATCGAGTTGCATCACATTGTTGGCGATGAACAGGCTGTAGTAACGGTACGCAACCAGATAAATGGCCACTGCCGCGACCACGATCCACAAGGCGTTGATCGCCTCTCCTCGGCGCAATGCCACTACGCCCAGGGCGCACGCTCCTACGATTGCCAGCACTAGCCAGGGTAAGTGGCGTAGCAGGCTATTATTATTTTTCATTTTATTATTCCAGCCAGGGTGGACAAGAAAGACAGCCACCCCGAGTTTAGCGCTTACGGCGCCAAAGGCCATACCCCGACGTTGGTCTAGACGCCTTGTCGATTGGCCGCCACCCGCCGGTCGGGTCTATAGTCAGCGAACTCTTCCGAGGATTGCGCCATGAGCGAACACCCAGCCAATCGCCGTCGCTTCAAACGTATTGCGTTCGATGCCAAAACCGAGCTGAGTCAGGGCCACTTCATCTGGCCGGTGAAGTTGATCGACCTGTCGCTCAAGGGCTTGCTGATCGAGAAGCCGCAGCCGTGGCTGGGGGACAAGGAGCAGGATTTCTTCGTCGACATTCATCTGAGCGATGACGTGAATATTCAGATGGATGTGCATCTGGCCCATGAGGATCACGGGCAACTGGGGTTTGAATGCCGGCATATCAGCCTGGAATCGATCCAGCGCTTGCGGCGGTTGATCGAGCTGAATCTGGCGGATGAAACCGAGCTTGAGCGCGAATTGGGTGCCTTGATCGAAATCTAAAATAATGCTGCTCAGGTAAGGGTGACGCTGCCACCGTGGCGAGGGAGCTTGCTCCCGCTGGGTCGCGAAGCGGCCCCTGCTCTTCACTAAAAAAGCAAGGGACTGCTGCGCAGTCCAGCGGGAGCAAGCTCCCTCGCCACAGATTATTTTCGCGGAATGGGCAGTAGTTGCGGCTGGAGAGAGCGTAAGCGGTTACTCGAACAATGCGTCGAGCGCCTGCTCCAGGCGGGTCACGGCAATGATCTGCAACCCCGGCGGCGCTTCCTTCGGCGCGTTGCCCTTGGGCACGATCGCGCGTTTGAAGCCATGCTTGGCCGCTTCCTTCAAGCGCTCCTGACCGCTCGGCACCGGACGCACCTCGCCGGACAAACCGACTTCGCCAAACACCAGCAGATCATGCGGCAACGGCCGGTTGCGCAGGCTCGACATCACCGCCGCCATCAACGCCAGGTCGGACGCGGTTTCCAGCACCTTCACCCCGCCGACCACATTGAGGAACACGTCCTGATCGTGGGTCGGAATGCCGCCGTGGCGGTGCAGTACGGCGAGCAACATCGCCAGACGATTCTGATCCAGCCCCAAAGTTACCCGCCGTGGGTTCGCCAGATGGCTGTCATCGACCAGTGCCTGCACTTCCACCAGCATAGGCCGGGTGCCTTCCCACGTGGCCATGACCACACTGCCCGGGACTTCTTCCTGGGCACGGGTCAGAAAAATCGCCGACGGGTTGGAGACTTCCTTCAGGCCCTTGTCGGTCATGCCGAACACGCCCAGTTCGTTGACCGCACCGAAACGGTTCTTCACCGCCCGCAACAGACGCAAACGTCCATCGGATTCGCCTTCGAAATACAGCACGGTGTCGACCATGTGTTCGAGAACCCTTGGGCCTGCCAACGCGCCTTCCTTGGTGACGTGACCGACGAGGAAAATCGCCGTACCGCTTTGCTTGGCATACCGCACCAGCAACGCCGCACTCTCGCGCACTTGTGATACACCACCCGGCGCCGATTGCAGCTGTTCGGTGAAAATGGTCTGGATCGAGTCGATCACCATCACCTTGGGTTTTTCCTGGCGGGCCGTGGCGATGATGGTTTCGATGCAGGTTTCGGTCATGACCCGCAATTGATCCTGAGGCAGCCCTAAACGGCGGGCGCGCATGGCCACTTGCTGCTGGGACTCTTCGCCGGTGACGTACAGCGCCGGCATGCTCTTGGCGAGGTTGCACAGGGTCTGCAACAGAATCGTCGACTTGCCGATGCCCGGATCACCACCGATCAGCACCACCGAACCGTCGACCAGTCCGCCACCCAAGACCCGATCCAGCTCACCGGACGCGGTGGAGAAGCGCGGAATCTCCTCGATGCTGACTTCGGCCAGGGTCTTGATCTGCGCCTGCTGCCCGGCCCAACCGGTACGCCCGGTGGGCGCCGTGGCCCCACCGCTTTCGATCATGGTTTCGGTCAGGGTGTTCCAGGCGCCGCACTCGCCGCACTGGCCCGCCCACTTGGGAAAGGTTGCGCCGCACTCGGTGCAGCCGTACATGCGCTTGGCCTTGGCCATCTGGATCCCCCGGCAAAAACCGCGATGATAACGCAGCCACCGCTCAACGCGGCGCGGCGCTGCGGATTTCGCCATTGGCCAGACGCGCGGCACTGTTGCCCAGCGGGTCTTCGGCATTGAGGTCGGCACCCTTGGCCTTGAGTGCGTCGAGCAGTTCGACGCGCTTGAACAACCCGGCGTACATCGCAGCGGTTTGTCCGGCGCCATTGCGCTGATCGGGGCTGCAATCGGTGGCCATCAACCGTCGGGCAATCTGCATCTCGCCTTTGAAAATCGCGCCCATCAGCGCCGTGTTGCCACGTTGATCCTGCGCGCAGGCATCTGCGCCCGCCGCCAGTAACTGATCAACTGCCGCGCCCTGGCCGTGATACGCCGCCAGAATCAAAGCGGTGTACCCCTTGCTGTCGCGGGTATCGAGGGAATAGCCGGACTCGATAAAGGTTTCGAGCATCGGCACATCACCGCGCCGGGCGGCATCGAAATAGTAATCCTGCAACTGGGCCTTGATCGCCTCGGGGTTCTGTTCGGCCAGCGCTGTAAATGACAGGCAACCGAGCAGCAATAACAGACAAAATCGCATCAGCCGTCTCCTTGAGCAGAACGGGGCCTGAGTCAGGCCCCGCATGACATGGCGTCGAGATCAGTCGACCAGTTTCGCCGCCAGCGCCTTGACCCGGCTCAGGTCACCGTTGGCGACTTTGGTCACACCGCTGCCGTATTCCGGATCGGCCTTATAAAGGAAGGATAGGATGATGTGCTTGCTCTCGTCATCGGTGGTGGCCAACGAGCCGCCGAAGCTGGCGATCAGGTCCTGACGCTCCTGCTGGCTGAACGAGCGATACAGATCACCGGCCTGCTTGAAGTTCTGCTCACGCTGGATCTTCGCCTGCTGGGTGCTGCCCGACAGCGCCATTTGGCTGTAGCGCGCATTTTGTGGCTCAGCACGCGGTTGCAGACGGCTCGGCTGATAATTCACCCCGGACTGCGTGGCAGCGAAGTTCATCGCACCGTCCTGATTGCCGTTGTTGACGGCAACTTTGGGCGCGTTGATCGGCAACTGCAGGGCATTGGCACCCAGACGATACATCTGCGTATCGGCATAAGAGAACACCCGGCCTTGCAGCAGACGATCTTCGGAAGGTTCGATACCCGGAACAACATTGGCCGGGGCCATCGCAACTTGTTCGGTTTCCTGGAACACATTGGCTGGGTTACGGTTCAACACCATTTGTCCAACTTTTCGCTCAGGAACATTCGGCCAGATCTTGGTAGCGTCCAATGGATCGAAATCAAACTTGGACAAATCTTGCGGATTTAGCACTTGGATGTACAAGTCCCACTTCGGGAAATCACCCTTGTTTATATGACTGACCAGATCATTAGTCATATGACTGTAATCTTTCCCCTGAACTTTTGTAACTTGTTCGGGCGTCAGATTTTTGATGCCTTGCAAACTTTTCCAGTGAAACTTCACGTAGTGCACTTCGCCCTTGGCATTGACCAACTTGTAGGCATGCACACCATTACCGTCCATTTCCCGATAACTGGCTGGAGTTCCCGAATTGGAATACAACTCGGTCAGCGTGCGCGTGGCTTCCGGTACGTGGGAGAAGAAGTCGAAACGACGCGAGTCATCGTCCAGGTTGGTACGCGGATCGGGTTTGAACGCGTGAACCATGTCCGGAAACTTGATTGCGTCGCGGATGAAGAAGGTCGGAAAGTTGTTGCCCACCAGATCCCAGTTGCCATCGGCGGTGTAGAACTTGGTGGCAAAACCCCGTGGATCGCGCAGGGTTTCCGGGGAATGGTTGCCATGCACCACCGCAGAGAAACGCACGAACACCGGCGTGACCTGGCCGGCAGCGAACACCTTGGCCTTGCTCAGGTCGCTGAGATCATTGGTCACCGTGAAGGTGCCATGGGCACCGGTTCCGCGGGCATGCACCACGCGCTCGGGAATGCGCTCGCGGTCGAAACGCTGGAGTTTCTGGATCAGTTGCACATCCTGCAGCAACACCGGGCCGTTGGCGCCGGCGGTCTGCGAGTTCTGATTGTCGCCAACCGCTGCGCCGTTATCTCGGGTCAGGGGTGCGGCGTTCACGGAAAAAGTCAGCAAGCTGGCGGTCAGTACGCCGAGCGTACGGCGATGGGGAAAAGCCCCCAGTCCAAGAGTGGAATTCATATCAGGTTCCTCTGGTTTTTTTGGGCGCATCCAGGTGCGCCAACCAGAGGCTAGAGGGCTATGCCGGTGAACATAAATAGAAAGTTCGCAACTCGACGATTGAAAAAAATGGCTTCCTGATCAGCGGTTTACGGCGTATTTCGCGCGCGATTAGTGGCACTTTGCAAACTAATCGTGGATTCATGTGTCGATAAAAACGGGCATTGTAAGAAGGTGTTTCGCGCAGGACGCGTTTTGCTGATTTACACTGCGTACACCAACCTCATCTGTAACAAGGAAATAACCTATGGGCGTGCTAAGTGAGTTCAAGGCCTTCGCGGTCAAAGGCAATGTGGTCGACATGGCCGTCGGTATCATCATCGGTGCCGCCTTCGGCAAAATCGTTTCGTCGTTTGTCGGCGACGTGATCATGCCGCCAATCGGCCTGCTGATCGGTGGGGTGGACTTCAGTGATCTGGCCGTTACGCTAAAAGCCGCCGAGGGCAGCGCCCCGGCCGTGGTATTGGCCTACGGTAAATTCATCCAGAGCATTCTGGACTTCGTGATCGTCGCCTTCGCGATTTTCATGGGCGTCAAAGCCATCAACCGCCTGAAACGCGAAGAAGCCGTGGCCCCTTCCCTGCCACCGGTTCCGACCAAGGAAGAAGAGTTGCTCGGCGAGATTCGCGATCTGCTCAAGGCCCAGAACAACCGGCCTTGACCGCTTCATGAATGAAAACGGCGCCTGATGGCGCCGTTTTTCTACCAGTAGTTTTCCACCGCTACCTGCCCCGGCCGCCGCGACAGGCTCAGGCTCATGTGGCGCTTTTTCAGCAGTGCCCGAGTGTCATCGATCATCTGTGGATTGCCACAGAGCATGACGCGCGAGTGCTCAGGGGTCAGTTCAACACCGGCTGCCCGTTCCAGCTCGCCGTTTTCAATCAGGCTGGTAATCCGACCGTGCAAGGCGCCACGCACTTGTTCGCGGGTAACCGTGGGAATGAATCGCAGTTTATGGGCATGTTCTGCCAGGTAATCACGCTCGGCCAACCCCGCAATCAAAGGCTGATAGGCCAGCTCCCGTGTCTCACGCACGCTGTACACCAGGATGATCCGCTCGAACCGCTCCCAGACCTCGAAGTCCTGCAGGATCGACAGAAACGGCGCGACCCCGGTGCCTGTGGATAACAGCCACAGATCCCGACCATCGACAAACCGATCCAGTGTCAGGTAGCCAAAGGCCTGGCGCTCCACCAGCAAGGTATCCCCCACCTGCAAGCGGCTCAGCTCGCTGGTGAACTCGCCCCCCGGCACCACGATGGAAAAGAACTCGAGAAACTCGTCGAATGGCGACGAGACCATCGAGTAGGCGCGCCACACGGTGCTGCCGTCGGCCTTGGTCACGCCGAGGCGGGCGAATTGTCCGGCGCGGAATCGAAACCCGGCGTCGCGTGTGGTACGCAGGGTGAACAGGCTGGGGGTCAAGCGCTGCACGTCGAGCAACGTCTGGGCCGTGAACTTATCTGCGCTGGCGGTCATGGGGCACTCCATTCAACGAATGCCCCCAGTGTCGCGCAAAATCAACAGCTTAAACACCGACAGTTTGTGCTGTTGTACGCTCGGCATTTCACAATTAAATTTATTTTCATATTGTGAATGTTAACTAACTGGAACAGCTCAGCTTTTGAATTAAGGATGACATTTTATAAATAACCCCACTAATAACCCTTTATTTAATTTTCAAAGCAGCCAAGAGCGAAAAGATCAGAACACCACGTAAGAAACGTCCTACACTCGGGTTCGTGCCGGATCCTTTGGATCCAAACCGCACTCCCAGGAAAAGCCTCACGGAGTTTGTAATGGAAATGTGGAAGGAGTCGCAACTAAAGCAACTGACTTTCGCAAAGGAGATAGAGACTGCCTATCCGATCCTTTTGAGATTCGCTGAGAATATCGGTTTTAATTTCTGCGCGATCTCGTTGACTTCGAATAATCGGAACGACAACTTAAACCCCTTGCAAATCAACAACTACCCTCAAGAGTGGAACGAACTCTATGAACTTGAACGCTACGGCAAGATTGATCCGGTAATAGCACACTGCAATCACTGTATGTTACCGGTGATGTGGAACGAAGACCTGTACTCGCAAACGCCAGAACTCTGGATGGCCTTGCAAGAACATGGCTTGCGCCACGGCTGGTCACAGTCGTTCCATCATGAAGCATCCGGGCTCTGCACCACGCTGAGCCTCGCCAGAAAAAAGGGTCCTTTGAGCCCGCTCGAGCTGTACGAGCATTTCGGTTACATGTTCTACGTAACCGGCCATCTGAGCGAGTTGTTCGCCAGAACCTTGCCCAAGCACAGCGACCCTGTCATCCGACCGAAGCTTTCACCCCGGGAACTGGAAGTGCTGAAGCTTTCGGCCGTCGGCAAGACCGCTTATGAAATTTCGCGGATCCTTTGCCTCAGCGAACGGACCGTGAACTATCACGTGCAGAACGTGATTTCGAAGTTGAATGTGTGCAACAAGATTTCCGCAGTCATTGCTGCCACGCGCATCGGCCTGCTGGACACGCCGTAAACGCTAAAACCTGCGAGTATTCGAGCGCAAAAAAAAGTACCATTTGCGACCTTCCTGAGTGATGACGGCAACTTTGGCGTCGTGGTCCACTCGGACGGTTCCGCAGCACGCTCACCTGGGCCGCGGGCCACCCGTTGATTACCCAGAGTCCCCGTCCCATGCCCTTGCTCGATACGCCCTTTGCCCAACTCGATCTGATCCGCCAGCCTGAACAGCAGAATGAACCGCTGCAAGCCTTCGATGCGGCCGACGAATACCTGCTCAATCATCTGGCCGCCGAGCAACCGGCAGCGGATACCCGGGTACTGGTGCTCAACGACAGCTTCGGCGCCCTCGCGGCCAGCCTGGCTGGCAAGGTTCAGGTCAGCAGCAGTGGTGACTCGTTCCTGGCTTTTCAGGGCCTTGAGAAGAACCTGGTGCGCAATGGCCTGGCCTTTGATGCCGTGCGCGGCACACCGGCCAGCGAGCCGTTGATCGGCCCCTACGACCGGGTGCTGATCCGTGTGCCGAAAACCCTGGCGTTACTCGAAGAACAACTGATTCGCCTGCAAGGCCAACTGGCTCCGGGCGCGCAAGTGGTGGCTGCGGCGATGGTCAAGCATTTGCCACGGGCGGCTGGCGACCTGCTGGAGCGCTACATCGGCCCGGTACAGGCATCGCTGGCGGTGAAGAAGGCCCGCTTGCTGATCGCCACACCTGAAGCGAAAGCCCCGACGGTCTCGCCCTACCCGTCGCGTTATCTGCTCGACGAACCGGCCATCGAGTTGCTCAACCACGCCAACGTGTTCTGCCGCGAAGGGCTGGACATCGGCACCCGTGCGTTCCTCCCGCACTTGCCGAAAAACCTTGGTTCGGCCCGGGTCGCCGACCTGGGCTGCGGCAACGGCGTATTGGCGATCGCCAGCGCCCTGCACAACCCTGACGCGCATTACACGCTGGTCGACGAATCGTTCATGGCGGTGCAATCGGCCGGCGAGAACTGGCGGGCGGCACTGGGCGAACGAGAAGTGATCGTGCGGGCCGGCGATGGTCTGGCCGGACAAGAGCCGCAATCGCTGGACGTGGTGCTGTGCAATCCGCCGTTCCATCAACAGCAAGTGGTCGGCGACTTCCTCGCCTGGCGCATGTTCCAGCAGGCCCGCGAGGCGCTGGTGGTCGGCGGTGCGTTATACATCGTCGGCAACCGTCATCTGGGTTATCACAGCAAACTGGCGCGGCTGTTCCGTGGCGTCGAGCAAGTAGCGGCCACACCGAAATTCGTGATTCTCAAAGCCCGCAAGTAAAACCTCAGGCAAAAAAAACCCTCCGTGGTACGGAGGGTGGTAAACCGTGCCCAGAGGCAACGGGACGGGATGTTTCAGTGCGTGGTCAGGCCCGCCGCGCTCATGAACAGGCGCATCAGGCTGGCCGCAATGAACAGCGCGCCGACGCTACCGATCCAGATCAGGGCCAACCAGCCGAGCCGCTGCCACAGCGGCTTTTTTTCGGCCTCTTCAATCTCGTGCAGGGAATGTTTGCCGTTCATTGCATCGTTCCTCTTGGGCGATGGCGTCGCTGAGGACGCCACCGCGAACAGATTTGCTCCCTCAGGGTGAGCAGAGCCGCAGATCAGTGGTAACCGTCTTCATGGGTGACCTTGCCGCGGAACACGTAGTAGCTCCAGAAGGTGTAACCCAGGATGAACGGGATGATGAACAGCGTACCGACCAGCATGAAGCCTTGGCTTTGCGGCGGTGCGGCGGCGTCCCAGATCGAGATCGACGGCGGCACGATATTCGGCCACAGGCTGATGCCCAGACCGCTGTAACCGAGAAAAATCAGCACCAGGGTCAGCAGGAACGGCATGTAGTTGGCGTTGCGCGCCACCGCGCGGATCAGCCCGTACATTGTCACCAGCACCAGAATCGGCACCGGCATGAACCAGAACAGGTTTGGCTTGCTGAACCAGCGTGTCGCGATTTCCGGGTGAGCCAGCTGCGTCCACAGACTGACGACGCCGATCACCGCCAGCAGCACGAACGCCAGCGGCCGCGCGAGGTTGTGCATCTGTTCCTGCAACTTGCCTTCGGTCTTCATGATCAGCCAGGTGCAACCGAGCAAGGCATAGGCCACCACCAGCGCAGCGCCGCAGAACAGGGTGAATGGCGTCAGCCAGTCCAGTGAACCGCCGGCGTATTGCCGATTGACCACTGGCAAGCCGTCGATGAATGCCCCGAGTGCCACGCCCTGAAAGAACGTCGCCGCCACCGAGCCGCCGATGAACGCCTTGTCCCACAGGTGGCGCTTGTCGTCCTTGGCCTTGAAGCGGAACTCGAACGCCACACCGCGAAAAATCAGGCCGATCAGCATGAAGATCAGCGGCAGGTACAGCGCCGACAGCACCACCGAATAGGCCAGCGGGAACGCGCCAAACAACGCCGCGCCGCCCAGTACCAGCCAGGTTTCGTTGCCGTCCCACACCGGGGCCACGGTGTTCATCATCACGTCACGGTCGGTCTTGCCCGGGATGAACGGGAAGAGAATCCCGATCCCCAGGTCGAAACCGTCCATGACCACGTACATCATGATGCCGAAGATGATGATCACGGCCCAGATCAGCGGAAGATCAATACCCATGAGTCAAATCTCCTTTTCCAGGCTGCGCTGCGAGTCAGCGTCGGTGCCTTCGTCATCGGCGGCGGACAACGGCCGCGCCGGTGTGCGTTTCTGGCCAGGACCACCGTCGTTGGTTTCCTTGCCTTCATCGGTTTTCGGCCCTTTGCGCACCAGACGCATCATGTAGCCGAGTCCGGCACCGAACAGCGCGAAATACACCACGACGAACATGATCAGGGTGATGCTCATCTGCATGAAGCTGTGGTTGGAAGACGCATCCGCCGTGCGCATCAGCCCGTAGACCACCCACGGCTGACGCCCGATCTCGGTGGTGAACCAGCCGGCGAGGATCGCGATCAGGCCGGACGGTCCCATCCACAACGCCAGATACAGGAACGGGCGCGAGGTGTAGAGGGTGTCGCGCTTGCGCAGCCACAGGCTCCACAGACCGGTGAAGATCATCAGGAAGCCGAGACCGACCATGACCCGGAACGACCAGAACACGATGGTCGAGTTCGGCCGGTCTTCAGGCGGGAACTCCTTGAGCGCCGGTACTTGCTTGTCCAGCGAGTGGGTCAGGATCAGGCTGCCGAGATACGGAATCTCCACGGCGAATTTGGTTTTCTCTTCTTTCATGTCCGGCCAGCCGAACAGGATCAACGGCGTCGCTTCGTTGCCTTTGTTTTCCCAGTGGCCTTCGATCGCGGCGATTTTCGCCGGCTGATGCTCAAGGGTGTTGAGGCCGTGGAAGTCACCGATGACCGCCTGGATCGGCGCGACGATCAGCGCCATCCACATCGCCATCGACAGCATGGTGCGGATCGCCGGGTTGTCCTTGCCGCGCAGCAGGTGCCAGGCCGCCGACGAGCCGACGAAAAACGCCGTGGCCACGAACGCAGCGGTGGCCATGTGCATCAGGCGATACGGGAACGACGGGTTGAAGATGATCGCCAGCCAGTCGGTCGGGATCACCTGACCGTTGACGATCTCGAAGCCTTGCGGCGTCTGCATCCAGCTGTTGGAAGCGAGGATCCAGAACGTCGAGATCAGCGTACCGATGGCCACCATCACGGTGGCGAAGAAGTGCAGTTTTCGCCCGACCTTGTTCCAGCCGAACAGCATCACCCCGAGGAAACCGGCCTCGAGGAAGAATGCCGTGAGCACCTCGTAGGTCAGCAAGGGTCCGGTGACGGAACCGGCGAAGTCCGAGAAACGGCTCCAGTTGGTACCAAACTGGTAGGCCATGACCAGACCAGAGACCACGCCCATGCCGAAGTTGACGGCAAAGATCTTCGACCAGAAGTGGTAGAGATCCCGGTAGGTGTCGTTATGGGTTTTCAACCACAAGCCTTCGAGCACCGCCAGGTAGCTCGCCAGACCAATGGTGATGGCCGGGAACAGGATGTGGAACGAGATGGTGAATGCGAACTGAATTCGGGCGAGATCGAGCGCCTCTAAACCGAACATACGTCTTCCTCTGTCAGGTAATACCGGCGATGGGGCTTGCGGCCCCTGCACCTACTGCCCCCACGAATATCGAGTGCGGCGAATTCTGATTCGTTCTTTTTTAATAACCATCGCAACGCAGGGAGTCTGGCCATCGGGCCACCAGACCATGGCCCGGGAGGGTCTTGATCTGGATCAAGCAATGTTGAAAGAGTAGTCCCATTTCCGACGAAGAACGGCGTGGTCGTTTGCCGCGTGACAAGTTGCCTCATTGCCTGAGCAACGTTCTGAAACACATTCCCAGAGCGGCGAAATCCCTGTGGCGAGGGAGCTTGCTCCCGCTCGGCTGCGCAGCAGTCGTAAAACCTGCCACCTTGACCTATCCAGACAAATGCTCGGGAGTGCTTCGCCCTCCAGCGGGAGCAAGCTCCCTCGCCACAAGAAACTGAGGGTTTTGGACGATAGATGTCTGGCTAACTAAATTTTTTGTCATAGCAACTTCCTGTTACAGACTGGTGATAACCTCGCGGTTCCCCCCCGAGCCAGACCTGCCTTCAGATGCCCAGCCAAGAGCCCCTGCTGTTACGTCACCATCGTCCATTTCTCGCGTTCTGGTTCGCCCGGATCTTCACCGCCAGCGGTTTTCAGATGCTCACGGTGGCGATCG
Organism: Pseudomonas sp. MWU12-2020; assembly: GCF_023100605.1. NCBI lineage: Bacteria > Pseudomonadati > Pseudomonadota > Gammaproteobacteria > Pseudomonadales > Pseudomonadaceae > Pseudomonas > Pseudomonas sp. MWU12-2020. The sequence goes on along the minus strand of NZ_JALMEX010000014.1, from coordinate 29,184 downwards.
GCTGGAATCTGTATCAACTGACCGGCAACGTGCTCGACCTGGGTCTGGTCGGGCTGGTCGAGTTCGCGCCACGGGTGTTGTTCATGCTGCACACCGGTCACGTCGCCGACCGTTATGACCGACGCCGTGTTGCCGCGATCTGTCAGTCGTTGCAAGCGTTGATTGCCCTGGCGCTGGCCATCGGCAGCGCCACCGATCACATCACCCGGGAAATGATCTTCATCCTCGCCTTCCTGCTCGGCGGCGCACGCTCCTTCGAGCTGCCGACCACCCAGGCACTGCTGCCGAGCATCGTGCCCAGTGCCCTGTTTCCACGGGCGGTCGCCGCTGCGCAGTCGGCACAGCAGTCGGCCACCATCGTCGCCCCGGCGATGGGTGGCCTGCTCTACGCGTTTGGCAGTGTCTGGGTCTACGGCCCGACGGTGTTGCTCTACGTTATCGCCTGCACCTTGATGCTCAATCTGCCCGCGCGGCAGACGCCGCTGAACAAAGGCAAAGCCACGCTGGACTCGCTGCTGGCCGGGATTCGCTTCATCCGCAGCCGCCCGGACATTCTCGGGGCGATCTCGCTGGATCTGTTCGCCGTGCTGCTCGGTGGCGCCACCGCGTTGCTGCCGGTGTTCGCCAAAGACATCCTGCTCACCGGCCCATGGGGCTTGGGCCTGCTGCGTTCGGCGCCGGCGGTTGGCGCGCTGGGGATGTCGCTGTTCCTCGCCCGGTTTTCCGTCGAACGCAACGTTGGCCGGGTGATGTTCACCGCGGTCGGCGTGTTCGGCGTGGCAACCATCGCCTTCGGTCTGTCGACCTCATTCTGGTTCTCGCTGGCGGTGCTGGTGGTGCTCGGCGCGGCGGACATGATCAGCATGGTGATCCGCGCCTCCTTTGTGCAACTGGAAACCCCGGACGAAATGCGCGGCCGGGTCAGCGCGGTGAACGGCCTGTTCATCGGCGCCTCGAACCAGTTGGGCGAATTCGAATCCGGCCTCACCGCGCACTGGTTCGGCACCGTACCGGCCGTGGTGATGGGCGGGATCGGCACGCTGGTGGTGACCGGGACCTGGATCAAACTGTTCCCGACCCTGGCCAGACGCGACCGGATGCATGTGCCGGTGGAAGAGGCGAAGGTCTGAGGCACATCAGCGAAATCAACACGCCAAGCACAAATTGATTGAAAAGGTGCGGTACATAGTTACCGCACAGAGTGTAATGTATCGCCTTACACTCGCCGCCATGATCAAATCCTTTCAGCACAAAGGCCTTCGTGGCTTCTATGAAACAGGTTCGACCCGCGGAATTCGCGCCGATCACGCAAAACGTCTGGCACGTATGCTGCAGTTCATGGATCGCGCAGCACTTCCCGCAGATCTTGATCTGCCGGGTTGGCGCCTGCATCCACTGAAAGGTGAACTGTCCGAATATTGGTCGCTCAGTGTTTCAGGCAACTGGCGGGTTATCTTTCGTTTTGTCGGTTCGGACATCGAATTGGTCGATTATCTGGACTACCACTGACAGGAGGCAGGCTCATGCCCATGCACAACCCGCCACACCCCGGTGAAACACTGCTCGTGGATGTCTTGCCAGAGTTAGGCATCAGTGTGAGTGAATTGGCCAGACATCTGGGCTTCGCCCGCCCTCACCTTTCCCGCGTATTGCACGGCCATGCACCGATCAGCCCGGATCTGGCAGTACGGCTGGAGCGAGCAGGCATTGGCAAGGCGCGTGTGTGGCTAGGCGTTCAAACCGATTACGATCTGTGGCAAGCAGAGCATCGGGAGCAACCAGCCATTACGCCTATCGCTGCCCACGCCTGAAGCCATCACACCAACATCTCCCCCGCCACTTTCGCCCGCAACGCCTTGCCGCCAAGCTGCTCAACCAGCGTCAGGGAAAAGGCCAGTGCGGCGCCGGAGCCTTGGGCGGTGATGCAGTTGCCGTCGACCACCACCGGTTGATCAACAAACGTACAACCCGACAGTTGATGGCTGGTAGCCGGCAGGCAGGTCATGCGCCGCTGACGCAGGACGCCAAAGGCTTGCAGGGCGATGGCCGGGGCTTCGCCTATGGCGGCGAACAGGCGTCCGGCGCTGGCTTGATCCTTGAGCAATTGCTGCAGCGGTTGATGTGCTGCCAGATGTTGTGAACCGACCACCCCGCCGGGCAGGACGATCAGGTCGAATGTCTGCGCCAGCACATCGACCAGCATGCCATCCGCCGTCAGGCGCGTACCGCGCGCGCAGGTCAGCATGCGTCGGCCTTCGATGCTGGCCGCCACGACTTCAACGCCGGCGCGGCGCAGCACATCGATCAGGGTCACACTTTGCAGATCATCGATGCCCTCGGCGAGGGTAATCAGGGCTCTAAAGGTCATGGGCGCTATCCGCTGGGTGATCTTTCAAGCGTAGTCAGCTTTGTCCTGCCCCGTCCGGTGATAGCCGTTACTTGATGTAAAGCTGGGTCGACAGGGTGTTGCGCGGCGCGTTGAGCGAAGTGTTGCTGAAGCTGAAGGTGCCTTCCTGCTTGCCCGCCAGATCGAAGGTATACAGCGAGCCAACGGTTTTGCTGCCGGGCGTGCACTCGGTCAGATTGCCGTTATCAAAAGCGCACACTGGAGCCCGGGTGCCGTTGACTTCAAAACCGTCCAGCGTGGCATGCGGCTGGTTCTGGCCATAGCCGACTTCCAGTACATACACCTTGATGCTCGGCCCGGCGTGATTGCATTGGGTCTGAGTCTGTCCATCGCCGATGTCTTCCAGGCCGCAGGCCGGTGACTGAACCTTGATCACTTTCACTTGCGTCAAGGGTGGCGCCGAGGCTGCCAGCGCCGCCGTCGACCCGGCCATCAGCCCTGCCATTACCCAGAAAGCCTTCATCCAGCGCTTGCCCATGTGATCGCGTTTCCCCGAAAAATTCAGCGCGCAGTATGGCGCAGATAACCCTCCGGCAAAACTTCGACGACGTTCGGCACCAACAACCGCCATATTCCTCACGCTGCTGGTATGATGCGCGGCTTTTTCCGGCCCACCACAAATTCCCAGGCGCTTGCGACGGTCTGTGCTTTGCTGTTGAGGTCGATACATTCACGGCGCCGCGCGCGCCACGGGGAGCAGACATGCTGGAAAGGCTGTTTCAACTCAAGGCACACAACACCAACGTGCGTACCGAGATTCTGGCGGGCGTCACGACCTTCCTGGCCATGGCCTACATTCTGTTCGTCAACCCGAGCATTCTCGGCGAGACCGGCATGGACAAGGGCGCGGTGTTCGTCGCCACCTGTCTGGCAGCCGCCATCGGCTCGACCATCATGGGCCTGATCGCCAACTACCCGATCGCCCTCGCGCCTGGCATGGGCCTGAACGCCTTCTTCACTTACACCGTGGTCCTGCACATGGGCCACACCTGGCAAGTGGCGCTGGGCGCGGTGTTCATCTCGGCAGTGTGCTTCTTCCTGCTGTCGATCTTCCGCATCCGCGAATGGATCATCAACAGCATCCCGCTGCCGCTGCGCTCGGCGATTGCCGCCGGTATCGGCCTGTTCCTGGCGCTGATTGCCCTGCACAACGCCGGCATCGTAGTCAGCAACCCGGCGACCATGGTCGGCCTCGGTGACCTGAAAGCCCCGGCGCCGATCCTCGCCACCCTCGGCTTCGCGCTGATCGTCGCCCTCGAAGCGCTGAAAGTGCGCGGCGCAGTACTGATCGGCATTCTGGCGGTGACCATCATTTCCATCGCCATGGGCTTCACTCCGTTTGGCGGCGTGACCTCGATGCCACCTTCGCTGGCCCCGACCTTCATGCAACTGGACATCAAGGGCGCACTGGACATCGGTCTGGTCAGCGTGATCTTCGCCTTCCTGTTCGTCGACCTGTTCGACAACTCCGGCACCCTGATCGGCGTCGCCAAGCGCGCCGGCCTGATGGGCAAGGACGGCCACATGCCGAAAATGGGTCGTGCACTGATCGCCGATAGCACCGCGGCGATGGCCGGCTCGCTGCTGGGTACTTCGACCACCACCAGCTACATCGAATCCGCGGCTGGCGTCAGCGCTGGCGGGCGTACCGGCCTAACGGCGGTCGTCGTGGCGATCCTGTTCCTGCTGGCGCTGTTCTTCTCGCCACTGGCGGCCAGCGTTCCAGCCTTCGCCACCGCACCGGCGCTGCTGTTCGTCGCCGTGCTGATGACTTCCGGTCTGGCGGAAATAGACTGGGAAGACATCACCGTGGCCGCACCGGTGGTGGTTACCGCGCTGGCGATGCCATTCACTTACTCGATCGCCAACGGCATCGCCTTCGGCTTCATCTCCTGGACCGTGATCAAGCTGCTGTCGGGCCGCGCCCGTGAGCTGAACCCGGCGCTGGTGATCCTGTCGATTCTGTTCGTGATCAAGTTGGGTTGGTTCAACGCATGACTTTTGATTCCCAGGCCTACGCCACTCAGCTCGAAGACAAGGTCACGCGTTTGCGTGACCTGCTGGCCCCGTTCGATGCGCCAGAGCCGACCGTGTTCGACTCGCCGCTGCAGAACTTCCGCCTGCGCGCGGAATTTCGCCTGTGGCGCGAGGCCGGTGAGCGGCACTACGCGATGTTCTCCCAGGACGACAAACGCACGCCGATCCTGATCGAAGAATTCCCGATTGCCAGCCTGCGCATCAACCAGTTGATGCCGCAGCTCAAGGCGGCGTGGCAGGCCAGCTCGGCGCTGAGCCACAAGCTGTTCCAGGTGGAGTTCCTGACCACGTTGGCCGGCGATGCGATGATCACCCTGTGCTATCACCGTCCGCTGGACGAGCATTGGCATGCGGCCGCGTCGAAATTGGCGGCTGATCTCAACGTCAGCGTCATCGGCCGCTCCAAGGGCAAGCGCGAAGTGATCGGCCACGATTACGTGGTCGAGAAGCTGGAAGTCGGTGGTCGCACCTTCAGTTACCGTCAGCCGGAAGGCGCGTTCACTCAGCCCAACGGCACCGTGAACCAGAAGATGCTGAACTGGGCGTACGAAGCATTGGGCGATCGTCCCGACGATCTGCTGGAGCTGTACTGCGGCAACGGCAACTTCACCCTGCCGCTCGCCACCCGCGTGCGCAAAGTGCTGGCCACCGAGATCAGCAAGACCTCGGTCAACGCCGCACTGAGCAACCTCAGCGAAAACGCTGTGGATAACGTCACGCTGGTGCGTCTGTCCGCCGAAGAGCTGACCGAAGCGCTGAACGAAGTGCGTCCGTTCCGTCGCCTGCACGGCATCGACCTGAAAAGCTACGAGTTCGGCAGCGTGTTCGTCGACCCGCCGCGCGCCGGCATGGACCCGGACACCTGCGAGCTGACCCGGCGCTTCGACAACATCCTGTACATCTCCTGCAACCCGGAAACCCTGGCGGCCAACATCGCCCAACTGCACGACACGCACCGCATCACCCGCTGCGCGATGTTCGACCAGTTCCCGTGGACGCATCACATGGAGTCCGGGGTGTTGCTGACCCGGCGTTGATGGCGAATGCCAGATACGAGAAAGCCGTCGTGATTGACGGCTTTTTTGTGCCTGCTTACGGTGCCGTGTCGGTTTTACGTGGACGCCCGCCCTTCTTGCCATTCGCTCGTGCGGCTTCGGATTTTGCCGCACTGCTTTGACGACCGTTGCGCGAAGCAACCACCGAAGCCGCCATTCTCATGAGTGACGGGCTCGCCGAGATCATTCCGGAGATGGAAACGTCGAGGTCTTTGCCCTCGTGACAAAGCGCAGTGCCTGCAAAATCGACTGTCAGGCTTGCATAATCGTCTGCCTCAAACCCTTTGAACTCCGGATACTGGCTTACCGGTAGCAACACACCGCTGCCGTCTTCAAAACGAATGACCAGAGAGGGGTTTTCAAAGGTCACGGAAACAGCCTGCAAGCTACCTGCTTGTCGCGCTTCGCCACGTTTTATCGCGGCATCGAGCATTTCTTCCGTCAGTGGACGATGCACGGACGGCTTTGCCTTGATGACATTCATAAATCGATTTCCACTCCTTCCAGTTTGCCGAGCAATGTCAGAAGAGTCTTGTCTGCTTCTGGCTCATAACGCGCCGAACTGATTCTGTAGGTCGTAGCGGTGACCGGTTTCATCACGGGGACTTCGTTTGACTCGCAATCCCACACCTGATTGTCGAGACAAACTGTCTGCAAACCTGACCACCAGATCCCTCGTGCACGACGTAGATGAGCAGGTTGCCCAAGTGATCGACTCAAGCCTTCCAGCACGGCCAGCGCAGGTCGACGAGAAAGCGGCACGACATCCCACAGATCAATGTCGTTGTGCCAGAAACTGAACTGAAATCGGGCATTCCAGGCGCCTGCATTAACGTGAACATGGGGTGGGCAATGCTCATCTCGCAACATGATGCTTATCGACAATCCCTTGTAGCTGCATACCTTCATGCTAACCCATCCGTTAGGTTAATAAGTTTCAAGATTCGATTTTCCTTGCAAATCCGACGGTCGGCGCTGCACAGCACCCAATGGCTTTCACACCTTTGAGGCTAGCGTCGGCATGCGTGAGGAGGTGCTGAATCTTCAAGAAAAAACGTAAGCAAAGCTGTCGATACAACTCGAAAAAATTGAAATGAAAACAGCTTGTGTGCGATCACCGAACACAAAAGCCAAAGGTCCAGGCAGTTCAATTGACCATGGTAACCATCTGGTACATTTTACCTCCACAGGCTGAGACCCTCGGCCCAAGCCAAAAACAATAAGTGGAGTTTGCCCCCATGCCCCCTATCGTTCTGGTGCTCAACGGCCCGAACCTGAACCTGCTCGGCACCCGTGAACCGGCGACCTACGGCCACGAAACCCTGGCCGATATTTCTGCACTGTGCGGGCGCGCCGCTGAAGAATTCGGCCTGACCGTGGAATTTCGCCAGACCAATCACGAAGGCGAATTGCTCGACTGGATTCACGCGGCACGCGGGCGTTGCGCCGGGATCGTGATCAACCCGGCGGCCTGGACGCACACTTCGGTGGCGATCCGCGACGCGCTGGTGGCCAGTGAGTTGCCGGTGATCGAAGTGCACCTGTCCAACGTGCATGCGCGTGAGCCGTTCCGCCACCACTCGTTCGTCTCGGCCATCGCCACGGCGGTGATGTGCGGTTTCGGCAGCCATGGCTATCGCCTGGCCCTGGAGCATTTCAGTCAACGGCTGAAAGGACGCGCAGCATGATCCGCAAGAACGTAATACTCGCCGGACTGATCGGCGCGGGCATTCAGGCCTCGCGCACGCCAGCACTGCATGAACACGAGGGCGATGCCCAAGGCCTGCGCTACCTGTATCGACTGATCGACCTCGATCAGTTGCAACTCGACAGCAACGCGCTGCCCGACTTGCTGCTGGCCGCCGAGCGCATGCACTACACCGGCCTGAACATCACCTTCCCGTGCAAGCAGGCGATCATCCCGTTGCTCGATGAACTGTCGCCGGAAGCCCGGGGCATCGGCGCGGTCAACACGGTGGTGCTCAAGGATGGCAAGCGCATCGGCCACAACACCGATTGCCTGGGTTTTGCCGAAGGTTTTCGCCGAGGCCTGACAGACGCTGCGCGTGAGCGTGTCGTCCAGATGGGCGCCGGTGGTGCCGGGGCGGCGGTGGCCCACGCGCTGCTGAGCGAAGGCGTACAGCAACTGAGCATTTTCGACGTCGACCGCGAGCGTGCCGAGAGTCTGGCGAACAACCTCAACCAGCATTTCGGCTCAGGCCGCGCGGTGGCCGGGCGAGATCTGCCGGGCACGCTGAATCAGGCCGATGGTCTGGTGAATGCCACGCCGATGGGCATGGCCAAACTGCCGGGCATGCCGGTGCCGGTGGAGCTGCTGCGCAAGGAATTATGGGTCGCGGAGATTGTTTACTTCCCGCTGGAAACCGAACTGCTGCGCAACGCCCGTGCCCTCGGTTGCCGCACGCTGGACGGCGGCAACATGGCGGTGTTTCAAGCGGTGAAGGCGTTTGAATTGTTCAGCGGTGTGGTGCCGGATGCGCAGCGGATGCTTGCGCACTTCCAAAGCATGAATAGCTGAAGATCAACATCGATCCTGTGGGAGCGGGCTTGCTCGCGAAAGCTGTGTGTCAGGCGCCAGATGTATAGGCTGATACACCGCCATCGCGAGCAGGCTCACTCCTACAGGGGGAATGCGTCAGGCTTGCAAGTAGCGCAACACCGACTCGCAGATCATCTCGCGATGACGCTGCTTGATGCTTTCGTCCGGCAGGTCGATCTGAAAAATCTCACCAAACGTGTGGCGGTTCGAGACGCGGTAGAAGCAGAACGAGCTGATCAGCAAGTGCACATCCAGCGCGTCCAGCCCGGTGCGGAACACACCCTCCTCGGCACCGCGACGCAAAATCTCGCCCAGTGAATCGAGGATCGTATTGTTCATCGCCTTGATCGTGTCCGAACGCTTCACGAACTCGGCGTTATGGATGTTTTCGATACAGACGATGCGCACGAAATCGACATTGCGGTCGTGGTGATCGAAGGTGAACTCCACCAGTCGGCGGATCGCCACCACCGGCGGCAGCTCGGCCAGGTGCAGGCGGTTTTCGGTGCTGCGGATGTCGCCGTAAAGCTTCTCCAGCACCTCGACGTACAACTGCTCCTTACTGCCGAAGTAGTAATAGATCATGCGTTTGGAGGTGTGGATACGCTCGGCGATCGCGTCGACGCGGGCGCCGGACAACCCCTGCTGGACGAACTCGACGATCGCCTCCTGCAGGATGTTCTCGCGGGTCTTTTCCGGGTTGTTCTTGCGACTCTTGCGCGGCTCGATGCCAGATACGACGGGGGCTGCGGGGAGTTCTGAAGTCATTGTCATTGCGGGCTCACGGCCATCACTGCACAGGCTGGCGATTATGGGCCGCACAACTGCGCTAAGGAAGCTGCGCGACCCGTGTTTAATCCCGCGTTTACGAATTTCCTACAACTTCGCCTGGCGCACCGCGCCGCTGCGTGATTTGGCCATCGCCGCCAGACGCACCGCGACGTTCGCCGCACCATAACCGGCATAACCGTATTTACGCTGGATGATCTCGAAAAAGAAGCGCCCCTCGAACGGCTCGGTGTACACGTGAAACAACTCGCCACCCTGCGCGTCACGGTCGTAGAGCACGTTGTAATACGCCAGCTCGCTGAGGAATTCGTCGTCAAAATCGAAGCGCGCGGCGAGGTCGTCGTAATAGTTGAGCGGGATATCCAGCAACGGCACACCGGCTTCTTTGGCGCGGCTGACTTCGGCGAAGATGTCATCACAATCGAAGGCGATGTGATGCACACCGGAGCCGCGATAACTCGATAGCGCGTGGGAGATCGCGGTGTTACGGTTCTCCGAGATGTTCAGCGGCAGGCGAATCGAACTGTCACGGCTTCTCAGCGCCCGGCTCTTCACCAGACCATACGGATCGGGCAGCACCACTTCATCGTCAGCCTCGAAATCCAGCAGGCTCTTGTAGAACAGCACCCAACTGTCGAGGCTGTCGGCCGGCAACGCCATGGCCATGTGATCGATGCGTTTGAGGCCGCCACGGGCCTGAGCGTTCGGCAGCAGATTGAAGTCGGTCCCATAGACATCCGCCGCTTCATCCACCAGATAAATCAGGCTGCCATCCGGCGCACGCACCGCGGCCAGTTCCAGTTCGTTGGGGCCGACGAGGCCGCGATAGGGCTGGCCCTTGTAGGCGACCGCACGAGCGAGTGCGCTGGCGCTGTCCTTGACCCGCACGGCAGTGGCGCACAGCGACGGGCCATGGGCCTCGAAAAAACTGTGGCCAAACGAATACGGTTCGGCGTTGAGGATCAGGTTGATATCGCCCTGACGCAGCAGGCTCACGCTCTTGGAGCGGTGCTGCCCGGCCTTGACGAAGCCCAGGCGCTCCAGCCAGTTGCTCAGTTTGGCGCCGAGGCTTTCGTCGACGGCGAACTCAAGAAACTCGATGCCGTTGTATTCGCTGGCCGGCGGCGTTTCGAAGAGGATTTCGCGGTTGGCTACCGGCGTTGCTTGCTGTTCCAGGCGCTGACGGGTTTTCTCTTCCAGATACAGCAGCGAACGCAGACCATCGGCGGCATTCGCCCGTGGCGGTGCGGCGCGGAAACCATCATTGAAGATCTCCAGCGACAACGGCCCGGTGTAGCCGCTCTGGATGATCGGCGCGAGGAACCCCGGCAGATCGAATTCGCCCTGCCCCGGGAAGCAACGGAAATGCCGGCTCCATTCCAGAACATCCATGGCGAGGATCGGCGCGTCGGCCATTTGCACAAAGAAGATCTTGTCGCCGGGAATGTCGGCAATCGCGCTTGGATCACCTTTCAGCGACAAGGTGTGAAAACTGTCGAGCAGCACGCCGAGGGCCGGGTGATCCGCCTGGCGGACGATGTCCCAGACCTGTTGATAAGTATTGACGTGCCGGCCCCAGGCCAGCGCTTCATAGCCGATGCGCAACCCGCGAGCGCCGGCCCGTTCAGCCAGCAGGCGCAGGTCATCGACGAGAATCTGTTGATCGCCGATGCTGTCCGCCGAGGCGTTGCTGCAGACCAACACCAGATCGGTGCCCAGTTCCTGCATCAGGTCGAATTTGCGCTCGGCCCGCTCCAGATTGCGCGCCAGTCGATCACGGCGGCAGCCTTCAAAATCGCGGAACGGCTGGAACAGGGTGATGGCGATCCCCAGGTCAGCGCACATCTGCCTGATTTCCCGCGGGCTGCCGTCGTAATACAGAAGATCGTTCTCGAAAATCTCGACGCCGTCGAACCCGGCGGCGGCAATGGCTTCGAGCTTTTCCGGCAGGGTGCCGCTCAGGGAAACGGTGGCAATGGAACGCTGCATGTTTCTACTCCCGGACTGCGCTGCAGTTTTGTACAGGGGATCGTTTTTTATCGTGAGGAAATTATTGGCTGCATCGTCTTCAGCAGCAATTTAAAGTGTACCAGCCGGTTAGTTTTGCGTGCGATTATCGAACACTATGGCGTTTCGACGAATTGACGATTTTTCGTCCACTGCCCACCATCGACTTCACATTGAGTCCGGAAATGAACCTTCGGTCGCAGTGCGTGCAAACAACACCACATAACAAATTCAAAAACGGGTGGAACAATGATTCCTTCACAGACTTCCCGCATGGCCCCGGCCATGAGCACTGCCACGGGTGGCATCGGCGACAAGATCCGCGGCGCCATGGCTGTCGGCAAGACCCGTTGGGGCATGCTGGCGCTGGTGTTTTTCGCCACGACCCTGAACTACATCGACCGCGCCGCCCTCGGCGTCATGCAGCCCATCCTCGCCAAGGAAATGAGCTGGACGGCGATGGATTACGCCAACATCAACTTCTGGTTTCAGGTCGGCTACGCGATTGGTTTCGTCCTGCAGGGACGCCTGATCGACCGGGTCGGCGTGAAACGCGTGTTCTTCTGCGCAGTGCTGCTCTGGAGCCTGGCCACCGGCGCCCACGGTCTGGCGACGTCGGCCGTCGGCTTCATGGTCTGCCGGTTCATCCTCGGCCTGACCGAAGCGGCCAACTACCCGGCCTGCGTGAAAACCACGCGCCTGTGGTTCCCGGCCGGTGAACGCGCCGTGGCCACCGGCATCTTCAACGCCGGGACCAACGTCGGCGCCATGTTCACGCCGATGCTGTTGCCACTGATTCTCCACGTATGGGGCTGGCAGGCGGCGTTCCTGTGCATGTCGGCACTCGGCGGGATCTGGCTGCTGTTCTGGGGCTTGAAATACTTCAACCCGGAAGACCATCCACGGGTGAAGAAATCCGAACTCGACTACATCCAGCAGGAAGTAGAACCGGAACAGGCCCGCGTACCGTTTTCACGCATCCTGCGCATGCGTGGCACCTGGGCGTTCGCCCTCGCCTATTCGCTGACCGCGCCGGTGTTCTGGTTCTACCTGTATTGGCTGCCGCCGTTTCTCAATCAGCAATACAACCTGGGCATCAACGTCACCCAGATGGGTATTCCGCTGATCATCATCTACGTGACGGCCGACTTCGGCAGCGTCGGCGGCGGCATTCTGTCGTCGTTCCTGATCGGTCGCGGCATGAACTCGATCAAGGCGCGGCTGCTGTCGATGTTCCTGTTCGCCTGCTGCATCATCGGCGTGATCATGGCCGCCGGTTCGAGCAATCTGTGGGTCGCCGTCGCGGCAATCTCCCTGGCCATCGGGGCGCATCAGGCCTGGACTGCGAACATCTGGAGCCTGGTGATGGACTACACACCCAAGCACATGATGAGCACGGTGTTCGGTTTCGGCGGCATGTGCGCCGCGATCGGCGGGATGTTCATGACCCAGATCGTCGGCCACATCCTGACCGTCACCAACAACAACTACACCGTGTTGTTCACGCTGATTCCGGCGATGTACTTCATTGCCCTGACCTGGATGTACTTCATGGCGCCGCGCAAGATTCCAGACGTCACCGAGTAACCCCGGCCTGCACCACCCTCCCCCTGTGGGAGCGGGCTTGCTCGCGAAAGCGGACTGACATTCAACATTGATGTTGACTGATCCACCGCCTTCGCGAGCAAGCCCGCTCCCACAGGGTTGTGTCTTTATCTCACTTACGGCTCTGCTGCCACGCCGCCGCCAGGCCGCTGCAGCAGATCACCGCAATGCCGATCACCGTCAACAGACTCGGCGTGTGATTGAACACCACCCACCCCAACAACCCGGCAAACACGATCTGGCAATAACCGAACGGCGCCAGCAATGCCGGCGCGGCATGGCGGAACGCCTGGGTCAGAAACAGGTGCGCGGTCATCCCGCAGCTGCCCAGCGCCAGCATCAACACGGCGTGAGGCAACGTTGGCACTTGCCAGAAGAACGGCACCAGCGCGCTCATCACCAAGGTGTTGCACAACCCGGCGAAGAAGTTGCTGGTGGTCGGGCTGTCGATTTCCGCGAGCTTGCGCGTCAGCAGTTGATAGAAGCAGAAAAACAGCGCCGAGCAGAACGGCAGCAGCACCGCCGGAGTGAACAGCTCGCCGCCCGGATGGACGATGATCAGCACCCCGATAAAACCGCAGATGACCGCGATCCACTGTCCGCGCGTCACCCGTTCCTTGAGCAGCGGCACCGACAGGGCCGTCACCAGCACCGGCGCAAGAAAGTTGACCGCCGTGGCCTCGGCCAGCGGGATGTACAGCAGCGCAGTGGTGAAAAACAGACTGGTGCCGAGCAGGCACAGCGCCCGCGCCAACTGCCACAACGGCCGTTTGGTGCGCAGCACGCGCAACCCCGACTGCGGCAGGAAAATCCCCGCCATCAGCAAGGTGTGCACCAGATACCGCGCCCACACCACCATGATGATCGGGTAAAAGCCCGAAAGGTATTTCGACAGGGCGTCGTGGCTGGAGAACAGGAAGGTCGCCACGACAATCAGCAAGATCCCCTTGAAGGGTTGGTTGACACCAGAGAGCGGGGTGCTGACGGTCATTGGATTTCCTTGTGTTGCAAAAAAGATCAAAAATCTTCGCAGGCAAGTCTCGTCGCCACTGGAACAACACTGTCCCTGTGGCAACGGGGTTGCCCGCGACAGGTGCGCAGCAGCGCTTAAAGCTGCGCCAACAACGCTCGGGTGCTATCCATCGCCATCTGCGCCCGCTGCAATCCACTCACGCCCTGCTCGAGCAATTTCACCGCAGGAATTTCCAGGCTCAACGCAAGATTAGTCGGCAGCGCTTTCAGCAACCCGAGCAAGTCACAATCGCCCTCGCCGGGAAACCGCCGTTCATTGCGCGCCTGACGCAAGATCTCGGCCATGTCCGCCGGTCTCGGGCCCGCCACATCGCACAATTGCGCATAACGCAGGCGCGCAGGCGCGACGTGGGCCAGATCCTCCAGCCGTGAGCCGGAGCGATCGAAATGAAAGGCATCGACCAGCACCGCGGCGTTTTCCCGGTCGGCATTGGCAACGATGCGCAACGCCTGCTCGAGGTTGCGCGCATCGGTCCAGGGCATGAACTCCAGATGCGGATGCAAGCCGTAAGGCGCCGCCAGATCACACAACGCGGCAAAATTGTCGGTGAGCCGTTGCTCGTCAGGATCGTTGCCGGCGACCAGTAACTCACTGGCGCCGAACTCCGCGCCGACGGCCAGCAATTGCTCAAAATCGGCGACCACGGTTTGCGGTTTCAAGCGCAGGATTTCCACATCGAGCACAGCGATGCCAGTGTCGCGCAAACGCGCCAGCGTCTGACGCCGCAAATCAGCATCGGCCACCAACGGAAAATGATATTCCTCGGGCGTCGCCGGCTCGAGACGCAGGCCGACATGGCTGTAACCGGCACGCGCCGCCACCTCGACCATTTGCGGTGGCGACAATTCGAGTACGGTGAGACTGGCCAGGGACAGGATTCGTTCGTTCATGTTCAAGCCTCGACCACTGCAGGGGAACAGGCACGACCGCTGGCCGCCGCCTCGCGAATCGCCTCGATCAGCGCCAATGTTCGTGCGGCATCGGCGGCACTGACCAGCGGTTCGACTTCACGCCGCGCGACCTGCACAAAATGCTGCAGCTGCAAACGCAACGCGTCCCCGGCCGCGCAATGTTCCTGCACCGCGAGCAAAGGCTCGTGCCAACCGGCATCGACTTGATCGGCAGCGTAATGCCAGCGCTTGAGTTGCGGAATGCTCAGCGCCCCGGCGGTACCCGCCAGCAGATAACACGGCTGATCGACCTGACGCGGGTAGACCGGGTTCTCCCCGGAATTCAGCTCCCAGCTCCACGGCGCGGCGACGGCATCAGAACCGCTCAGCGTACCGAGTGCACCGTCGGCAAATTGCAGCAACAGCGCCACGCTGTCTTCGTTGGCAAAACCACGCACCGCGTTGTCGGTGACGGCCTGCACCGATTGCACTTCACCGCACAGGTGACGCAGCAGATCGAGGTCGTGAATCAGATTGGTCAGCAACAGGCCCGCCCCCGGTTCACGGCGCCACGGGATCTCGAAATAAGCGTCGGGTTTGCGTAACTGGAACAGCGCGGTAACCGTGGTCAGCCTCCCGAGCGCGCCGCTGCGCAACAACTCATGGGCGCGCACGATCAGCGGATTGTGCCGCCGATGATGGCCGACCAGCACCGGCACGCCACAGCGTTTGACCGCCGCCACCAGTTCACGCACCTCATCCAGGTGCACGCCGACCGGTTTCTCCAGCAACACCGCAACCCCGGCGGCGAGGCAATCCAGGGCGGTGCTGACGTGCTGATTATTCGGATTGGCCACGATCACCGCGTCTGGCCGCGCCTGCTCCAGCATCTGCCGGTGATCGGCGAAATGCGCCACGCCCCACTGCCCCGCCAGCGCGGCAGCCTGCGGGCCGGGATCGGCCACTGCGCATAAGCGGGCTTCGTTGAGGGTTTGCAGGTGCTGGTAATGCTGCTGGCCCATGTTGCCAGCGCCGATCAGGGCGATACGAAGGGGCGGAGTCAAGACGCGATCCTTTTGTGATTGTTGTTGGAAAAGTCACTCCAGCAACAATTTAGAACCGCGTTCCACAATCAAACACCCAGTGATGGGAAAACCGTGCGAACACCGCACAACTTCATACACAACGCCTGACCTGTAGGAGCTGCCGAAGGCTGCGATCTTTTGACTTTGTTTTTCAAGATCAAAAGATCGCAGCCTTCGGCAGCTCCTACAGGGGATCGGTCAGATGAATAACTCAGACGCCAGGCTCGCCGCCGACAATTCCTCGGTGAACTTCACCAGCAACGGCGCCAATTCGTGCAGTCGCGCGCCGGGCATCCGTGCGCTTGGCCCGGCAATGCTCAGTACGCCGATCACTCGCCCGTCCACCGGATGCTTGACCACCGCGGCAATCGCCGAGGTGCCCACCGCCGAACTTTCCTCGACACAGGCATAACCCTGTTCCCGCGCCAGGCGCAGGCGCTCCAGCAGTTCGATATTGGAGCGCGGCGCATTCGGCCCGACGCCCACCGGTACTTCCGCGCCCTGGCGCTCGACCAGCGACAACGCCTCGGCATCGCTCATGCAGGCCAGCCACGCATGCCCGGAGGCGGTGTAGAACAGCGGCGCATCGCGCCCCATGTCCGGGTCATAACGCAAGCCCGTGCGTGCGCCCTGTGCCTTGGCGATCCAGGTCTGGCGCTCGCCATCGATCACCCCCAGACGCACCAGTTCACCGGTTTCCTGAGCCAGTCGATCCAGCACCGGCTGCACGATGTCGGCACCGCTGCTCGACAGGTACTGAAACCCCATCGCCACCAGTTTGGTCGACAAGTGATAGCGCAAAGTGTCGGCATTCTGCCGCACGTAACCCAGGCGAATCAGCTCGGCGAGCATGCGGTGAGTGGCACTTTTCGGAATGTCCAGTTGTTCGGCGAGGGTCTGCATCGGCAGCCCGCGCGGCTCACTGGTGAGGCTTTCGAGCACGCTGAAAACCCGTTCGATCTGACTGCCGGCCATGGGGAAATCCAAGTGAAATTTTGCCGATTCTAGAAGACATCTCACACAAAGCGAAATCCGGAACTGGCCGGGCGATAACCGCCCACTTTACTGAAACAAGCCTTGTTGCGGTCGCGCTTCATTGGTTAATTTCTGGAATCCAATTCCAATAAAACCTACTGCGGAGCGTTGCCTGATGCCTGCCGAACTTCCCGAAATCGACTGCGACGTTCTGGTCGTCGGCTCCGGAGCCGCCGGTTTATCCACAGCGGTCACTGCGGCGTGGCATGGTCTGAAAGTCATCGTGGTTGAAAAAGAACCGGTATTCGGTGGTGCCACTGCGTGGTCCGGCGGCTGGGCGTGGGTGCCGTGCAATCCGCTGGCCCGGCGCGCCGGCATCGTCGAGGACGTTGAGCAACCGCGCACTTACCTGCGCCACGAACTCGGCGAGCATTACGACCCGGCAATGGTCGATGCCTTCCTCACCGCCGGGCCGCACATGGTCGCGTTTTTTGAACAACACACCGCTCTGCAATTTGCCGACGGCAACGCCATCGCCGACATTCATGGCGATACACCCGGCGCCGGCACGGGCGGTCGCTCGGTGATCGCTGCGCCTTACGACGGACGACAAGTCGGACGCCTGCTCAAGCGCCTGCGTACAACGATGCGCGAAACCTCCTTCATGGGCATGCCAATCATGGCCGGCGCCGACCTTGCGGCGTTCCTCAATCTCAGCCGATCACTGAAAGCCGCGTGGCACGTAACCCGGCGTTTTACCCGGCACTTGCTTGACCTCGCGGTACACGGCCGGGCCATGCAACTGGTCAACGGTGTGGCGCTGGTCGCACGACTGGCGAAGTCCGCCGAGGACCTTGGCGTCCTGCTCTGGGCGTCTGCGCCAGTGACCGAACTGCTGCGCGATGAAGCAGGGGTTTGCGGCGCGTTGGTCAGCAGCGCCAAAGGTTCGATCCGCATTCATGCACGCAAAGCCGTGGTGCTGGCCGCCGGTGGATTTGCCAACGACATCGAGCGACGCAAGGCCTTGTTTCCGCGCACGCCCACGGGTCATGAACACTGGGCACTGCCGCCGCTGGCGGTGAATGGCGACGGCCTGCGCCTGGGCGAAAGTGTCGGCGCCACGGTCAACACCGACGTGGCTTCGCCCGTGGCCTGGGCGCCGATCTCGCAAGTGCCCCATACCGATGGCAGCATCGGCCATTTCCCACACATCATCGAACGCGGCAAGCCGGGAATTATTGGCGTACTGCGCAACGGCCAACGCTTCGTCAACGAAGCCAACGGTTACTACGACTACGTCAGCGCCATGGTTGCCGCCACGCCCGAGGGCGAAGAAGTCGCCTCCTGGCTGATCTGCACCCGCGCCTTTCAACGGCGTTATGGCTTGGGCATGTCGCGGCCATTTCCCGTACCGGTGTCAGGATTTATCCGCAGCGGCTATCTGAAAACCGGCAACACCCTTGAAGAATTGGCCAGCGCCTGCGGCATCGACCCCAGCGGGTTGCGCCACACGGTGGAGGACTACAACCGCCATGCACGCCACGGCGAGGACCCGTCGTTCGGTCGCGGCGCAACGCCCTATAACCGCAAACAAGGCGATCCGGCGAACCTTCCCAACCCTTGCGTTGCCCCAATAGAGACAGGCCCCTTCTATGCCGTGAAAGTCCAACCGGGCTGCTTCGGCACCTTTGCCGGGCTCAAGGTCAACCCGCATGCGCAAGTGCTCGATGCCAATGCCCAGCCTATCGCCGGGCTCTACGCCGCCGGTGGCGACATGGCCAGCATCATGGGCGGGCACTATCCGGCGGGCGGGATCAACCTCGGCCCGGCGCTGACTTTCGGCTACATCGCCGCCCGGCATATCGCCGGCATCACTGCTTTCGAACAGGAGATCGACCATGCAGCACATCGTTAACGCCCAGGGTTTGAACATGCCGAAACTCGGCCTCGGCACCTGGCCGATGCTCGGCGACGAATGCACCCGTGCCGTCGAGCAAGCGCTGGAACTCGGCTACCGGCACATCGACACGGCAGCGGCCTACAACAACGAAGACGCCGTCGGACAAGCATTGGCGAACACACCGACACCCCGCGAGCAGATTCATGTCACCACCAAGGTCTGGTGGGATCAGTTACAACCCGACGCGATGCGCCACTCGATGCAGCGCAGCCTCAAGGCCTTGCGCAGCGAGTACGTCGACCTGTTCATGATCCACTGGCCGAGCACTGACTGGGACTTGCCGCGCACGCTTGAAACCCTCGCATCCTTCAAGGAGCAAGGTCTGGCGCGCAACATCGGCGTGGCGAATTTTCCGCTATCGCTGCTGCGCAAAGTCGTCGAGGAATACGGCATCCCTCTGTCAGCGATTCAGGTCGAGTACCACGTCCTGCTCGGACAAAACGCCCTGCTCGACTACGCCCGCCAACACGATCTGGCACTGACGGCCTACACGCCATTGGCGCGTAACAAGGTCTCGGAGATTCCACAGATTCAGCAGATTGCCGAAAAACACGGCGTGCTACCGACTCAGGTCGCATTGAAATGGCTGCTGGAACAGCCTAACGTCGCGGCGATTCCCAAGGCCAGCAGCCGGGCCAATCAACTGGCGAACCTGGCTTCGCTGCAGGTTGAACTGGACGCTGAAGACCGCGCACTGATCGCCGCACTGCCGAAGAATCAGCGTCAGGTCAGCCCGGATTTCGCCCCGGTGTGGGATGCCTTCGATCGCTGACGCACAGCGCGCCGAGAGAAATCCGCCAACGGATTGAATTAGTCGCGTACACGCTCGTCAATAACAGGCCCGCCCTCGTCACCCGAGGCCGGGCCTGTTGGCGTGTGCGCGAATAGACGGACGACCGGACTGGCGCCACACTCTCACACCAGCAACACTCATCACCACGTACAGAAAGAGGATTTCCCACATGCTATGGAAAAAAGGCCGACGCAGTGACAACGTCGTCGATGCCCGTGGCGATGATACCGGCGGTGGCGGCGGCATGCGTTTCGGTGGCGGCAAGGGTCTGAGTCTGGGGGCGATTTTGCTGATCGTCGGCATCGGCTGGATCACCGGCCAGGATCCGTTGCAGATCCTCGGCCAGCTCACCGGGCAAATGACCGAGCAATCGGCACCGGCCTCGACGCAAACCCGCCAGGCGCCACCGGCCAACGACCAGCAAGCCGAATTCGTGCGTTCGATCCTTGGTGATACCGAAGACACCTGGGGCGCAATCTTCCAGCAGGCCGGGCGCCAATATAAGGACCCGACCCTGGTGCTGTTCAGCAACCGGGTGAATTCCGCTTGCGGGCTGGCGACTTCGGCGACCGGCCCGTTCTACTGCCCGGCGGATCAGAAAGTCTATCTGGACATGGCCTTCTTCCAGGAAATGGCCCAGCGCTTCAAGGCCGCCGGTGACTTCGCCCAGGCCTACGTGATCGCGCACGAAGTCGGCCACCATGTGCAGACGCTGCTCGGCGTCTCGGCAAAAATTCAGACGGCCCGTCAGCAGGGCCGGCAGATGCAGGGCGACGGCGGTTTGCTGGTGCGTCAGGAATTGCAGGCCGACTGCCTGGCCGGCGTCTGGGCCTACCATGCGCAGAAGCGCCTGAACTGGCTGGAACCGGGTGACGTCGAAGAGGCCTTGAATGCGGCCAACGCCATCGGTGATGATCGCCTGCAACAACAGGGTCAGGGCCGTGTGGTGCCGGACTCGTTTACCCATGGCACGTCGGCGCAAAGGGTGCGCTGGTTCAAAACCGGTTTCGCCCAAGGCCAGGTCGGCCAGTGCGATACCTTCGCGGCGAAAAACCTGTAAATGCGCAAATGGCTTTTGGCTTTACTGATCATCGGCGGCAACGCCCACGCGGCGGGCGTCGATGCCATCAGCCCCGGACGCCTGCAATTCGAGGCCGGCGAAATGGCCGTCGGCATCAGCCCGGCACCGGAAAAAATCGAGCGGGTGCTGATCGTCATTCACGGTCGTCTGCGCAACGCCGAGACCTACCGCAAGAGTGCCGAGCGCGCCACTGAACTGGCCGGGCAAACGGCGCACACGCTGGTGATCGCGCCGCAGTTTCTCAACGAAAGCGACGTCGCTCTGTACTCCCTGCCCAACACTTTGCTGCGCTGGAAAGGCAACGAGTGGATGGGCGGCGGGTTATCCACAGGGCCGAAGCCGCTGAGCTCCTACGCCGCACTCGACGCCATCGTCGCCCGGGTCAGTGATCGCAAACAGTTTCCGGATGTGCAGCAGATCGTGATTTTCGGCCATTCCGGTGGCGGACAAGTGGTGCAACGCTACGCGCTGCTGGCCAAGGATCAGCCGGCGCTGAAGGCCAACGGCATTCGCCTGCGGTATGTGGTGGCCAATCCGTCGTCGTACGCTTATTTCAACGAACAGCGGCCAGTGGCGTTCGATCACGCACAGTGCCCGGGCTTCAATCGCTGGAAGTACGGTCTGACCGACATGCCGGTGTACGCCGGTGGGCAAACGCCGATGCAGCTTGAAAGCAGTTACATCAAACGCGAGGTGATTTATCTGCTGGGGCAGCAGGACACCGACCCGCAACATCCGGCGCTGGACAAGAGTTGCGCCGCCGAGGCGCAGGGCGCGTATCGACTGGAGCGGGGCAAGGCGTTTTTCAGTTACCTGCTGCGCCGCCACCCGGAAGGGGTGAATCAGCGGCTGGTGGAAGTGCCCGGTGTCGGGCATAACGGCGATGGGATGTTGACGTCGCCGGAGGGACAGAAAGCGCTGTTTGATCAGTAATCCTTGCGGTGGCCGTTCTGGCCTCTTCGCGAGCAAGCTCGCTCCCACAGTTGGAATGCATTCCCCTGTGGGAGCGAGCTTGCTCGCGAAGGCAATCTGACAGGCACCGAAGATCTCAGGCCAAAAGCATCCGCCGCAACTCGACACAATCCTGCGCATGCCAGTCCGTCAGCTCCGGCCACGGGTTGTCCGGCAGATTCACCAGCACCGTCCGCGCCCCGGCCGCCCGCCCGCAATCGAGGTCGAAGCGGTAGTCCCCGACCATCACCATCTCGTTGGCCGGTACGTTCCAGGCTTCGGCCAGTTTCAGCAATCCGCCGGGATGCGGCTTCGGTGGCGCTTCATCGCGGCCCAGCACATCTTCCACGGCGAAGCAGTCGGCCAGGCCGATGGCGTCGAGCGTCACATGCGCGAGTTCCCGCGCATTGCGGGTCAGAATGCCCAGGCGATAGCCACGCCCGTGCAGGTCGCGCACCAGCTCCACCGCACCGGCAGCCGGTTTCGAACCCAGCGCCAGATCGCGCTCATGCTCCAGCAACCACGCGTGTTTCGCCGCGGCCTCCTCGGCCGGCAGCGAAGCGAGGTGGGTGAGAATGTCGTCCTCGGGCGGAATCGCCAGCGCCACGCGAATCGCCGCAAAGTCATGCACGGCGACGGTCAGGGTGCCGTCCATGTCGAACACCCAGTGCTTCACATCGCTCAGGCTCATGCCCAGTCCTTGCGGTGACGAATCAGGCCTTCCTGGGTCACCGACGCCACCAGTTGCCCGGCGCGGTTGTACACGCTGCCACGGGAGAAACCCCGGGAATTGCCGGCCCACGGGCTGTCCATCGCATAGAGCAGCCAGTCATCGGCGCGCAGATCGTTGTGGAACCACAACGCATGATCGAGGCTGGCGACCTGCATGTCTTTCTGCCAGACCGACTTGCCGTGCGGCAGCATCGACGTGGTCAGCAAACCGAAGTCCGAAGCATAGGCCAGCAGGTATTTGTGCAGCGCCGGAATATCCGCCAACGCGCCGTCGGCACGGAACCACACGTATTTCACCGGATCGGCCGGTTGCGGGTTGTACGGGTCTTTTTCAGTGACCGGGCGCACTTCGATCGGTTTCGGGCACAGCAGTTTTTCGCGCATGTGCTCGGGGATCAGGTGCGCGCGTTGCTGGGTCAGTTCCAGCTCCGACGGCAGGTTTTCCGGGCCGACCACCACCGGCATCTGGCTCTGGTGCTCGAAGCCTGCCTCGTCGTACTGAAACGAAGCGCTGCAAGTGAAGATCGGGTGGCCTTTTTGGATGGCCGTGACCCGACGGGTGCTGAAGCTGCCGCCATCACGCACGCGATCCACCGAATACACCACCGGCAACTTGGCATCGCCCGGGCGCAGGAAATAGCCGTGCATCGAATGCACATGGCGCGCCTCTTCAACCGTCTGACTGGCCGCCGACAGCGACTGACCGAGCACCTGCCCGCCGAACAACTGACGGAAACCCAAGTCCTGGCTGCGGCCACGGAACAGGTTTTCCTCGATCGGTTCCAGGGTCAGCAGGTCGACCAGATCTTCCAACACTTGGCTCATTCAGACTCTCCTCACACAACGCTATGCCGCGCAGTCTTGGCTGCGGCGGCCCATTCAGGTTCTGGCGCGAGCCACTGTCGCGCCATTGTAAACGTCCGTGTCGGCTTAGCCATGCAGGGTTTGCAGCCATTGCTCCCTGGTGATTCGGTACAACAGATGCCGGCGCAACGGATGATCGACGGCAACTTTGGGGTGATCGAAATCATCGGCCGGATCGTGCTGCATGCCAATCGCCTGCATGACTTTCTCCGACGGCAGATTGCTCTGCGCGGTGAAAGAAACGATCTCCTTCAGCCCCAGCCGATCAAAGCCTGCGCGCAATGCCGTCCACGCCGCCTCACTGGCATAGCCGAGGCCCCAATGCTCGCGGGCCAGACGCCAGCCGATTTCCACCGCCGGAGTGAACGGCGCATCGAAACCGACCACGCCGAGGCCGGTGAAACCGATGAACTCACCGCTGTCCTTGCGCTCCAGCGCCCACAGACCGAAGCCGTGCTCGGCAAAATGCCCGCGCACCCGGCCGATCATCGACGCACTTTCCAGACGGCTGAGCGGTGCCGGAAAGTAGCGCATCACCTGCGGATCGGCGCACATCGCCGCAAATGCCGGCAAATCCTCGTCGCGCCACTGACGCATCAACAGGCGTGCGCTTTCGAGTTGCTGAATCGGCTCCATCATGCCCCTCCATTTCCATGCCGCAAGTCTACATCGCTGGTAGGATCGTTCACTCTTTCCTGCGTTCCCAATCTTCAACAGCCATACGAAATCACCATGCCACTGCCGCTGATCTACCACGAAGACTACAGCCCCGAGTTTCCGGCGGATCACCGCTTTCCCATGGACAAGTTCCGCTTGCTGCGCGATCACCTGGTCGACAGCGGCCTGACCCGCGACGCCGACCTGCTGCGTCCCGAGATCTGTCCCAACGACATCCTCGCCCTGGCCCATGACCGTCGCTATATCGAACGTTACATGAGCGGCGAGTTGTCCCGTGAAGATCAGCGGCGCCTCGGCCTGCCGTGGAACGAAGCGCTGGCGCGACGCACCGTGCGCGCGGTCGGTGGCTCGATTCTGGCGGCGGAAAAAGCCCTGGAGCACGGTCTGGCCTGTCACCTCGCCGGCGGCACCCATCACGCCCACTACGACTACCCGGCCGGGTTCTGCATCTTCAACGACCTGGCGATCATCAGCCATTACCTGCTGCAAAGCGGTCGGGTGAACCGGGTGTTGATCTTCGATTGCGACGTGCATCAGGGCGACGGCACTGCGCGGATCCTGCAGGACACCCCGGAGGCGATCACCGTTTCCCTGCACTGCGAAAAGAACTTTCCGGCACGCAAGGCCGAAAGCGACTGGGACATTCCGCTGCCCAAAGGTATGGGCGATGCCGACTATCTGCAGGTGGTGGATGACACGCTCAACTACCTGCTGCCGCTGTATCAACCGGACCTGGTGCTGTACGACGCCGGCGTCGATGTGCACAAGGACGACGCCCTCGGTTATCTGCAGCTGACAGACGAAGGCGTCGCCGCCCGCGATGAAAGCGTGATGCGTCACTGCCTGGGCCGCGACATCCCGGTGGTTGGCGTGATCGGCGGCGGCTACAGCAAGGATCGCCACGCCCTCGCCCGCCGCCACGGCATCCTCCATCACAGCGCGCAACGGGTCTGGACGTCACACGGTTGTCACTAAGCTGTGCTGCGTTACCCACAATGGCTGTGGAACGGCCTGTGGATAACCTGAGCGAAAGGGACTACAGCCCATACCGCTCATGGCCTGCAGCACACTGACTAATTTTTAACCAGGTATTGAATCCACTAAATACCCCTGTGGGAGCGAGCTTGCTCGCGAAGGCGGCGTGTCAGTCAACTGGATGTTGAATCTACCGACGTCTTCGCGAGCAAGCTCGCTCCCACAGAGATCTCCCACATCGATCTGCGCTGTTAGAATGCGCGCCTTATCCCGCCATACCGCAGCGCACGCCATGACCCAGACTTCCGCCCCCCTCCCCGCTCACGTCGCCATCATCGGCGGTGGCCCCGCCGGCCTGATGGCCGCCGAAGTGCTGAGCCAGGCCGGCGTGCGCGTCGATCTGTACGACGGCATGCCCTCGGTCGGTCGCAAGTTCCTGCTGGCCGGGGTCGGCGGCATGAACATCACCCACTCCGAGCCTTACCCGGCGTTCCTCGCGCGCTACGCCGAACGCGCGCCGCAGATCGCGCCGTTACTGCGCGGTTTCGACGCCGACGCGTTGTGCCGCTGGATTCATGAACTGGGCATCGAAACCTTTATCGGCAGCTCCGGCCGGGTATTCCCCACCGACATGAAAGCCGCGCCGCTGCTGCGCGCCTGGCTCAAGCGCCTGCGCGACAGCGGCGTGGTTATCCACACCCGCCATCGCTGGCTCGGCTGGGATGAACACGATGCGCTGCGCATCGCCAGCCCCGACGGCGAAATCACCGTCAAACCCGACGCCACCCTGCTCGCCCTCGGCGGCGGCAGTTGGTCACGACTGGGTTCGGATGGCGCGTGGATGCTGCCCCTTGAGCAAAAAGGCGTAGGACTGGCGCCGTTGCAGCCGAGCAATTGCGGCTTCGAGGTGCAGGCCTGGAGCGAGTTCCTTGTCAGCAAATTCGCCGGCGCACCGCTGAAAAATGTCGCCATCGGTTTGAACGACGATATCCCGCGCCTGGGCGAATGCGTGATTACCGCGACCGGGGTCGAAGGCAGCCTGATCTATGCACTGTCGGCACCGATTCGCGAAGCGATCAATGCACACGGCTCAGCCACGGTGCACATCGATCTGCTGCCCGGCCGTCCTGTGGATAAATTACAGGCCGCGTTGAGCAAACCCCGCGGCTCGCGTTCGATGGCCAAGCATCTGCACAGTCAGGTCGGGATTGATGGGGTGAAAGCGGCGTTGTTGCGAGAGCTGAGCGATGCAGCAACGTTTGCTGATCCGGCGCTGTTGGCGCGGGCGATCAAGGCGTTACCGCTGACTTTGGTAAAAACGCGGCCGCTGGACGAAGCGATCAGCAGTGCCGGTGGCGTGACGTTCGAAGCGCTGGATCAGCGTTTGATGCTCAAGGCGTTGCCGGGGGTGTTCTGTGCGGGCGAGATGCTGGATTGGGAAGCGCCGACGGGCGGCTATCTGCTGACCGGGTGTTTTGCCAGCGGGCGATCTGCGGGTTTTGGGATGCTGGAGTGGTTGCGCAAGGACTGAGGACCGCGGCGCGCCCTTCGCGAGCAAGCCCGCTCCCACAGGAGATCTCCATTTCAATGAAGGCCCATGTGGGAGCGGGCTTGCTCGCGAAGGCGTCCTTACAGACACCCCATCAGATCAAGGCTTGCGCTTACGCGGCCCAGTGTTGAACACCGGCACCTTGCGTACAGGCTTGATCGAAGGCTCGGGCGCCTGAGTCTCGCCGCTGTCGACCCATTTACCGAGATTGCGCTTGCCGCCACCGCCACCGGACGTCTTCGGCTTTTTCGGTTTCTTCGGCTTCTTGATCACCTGACCGCTGGCGTCGGTATCCGGCACGCGGTGCTCAGGTTCGAAGTCCGGCTCGTTCTGACGCTTCAAGGTCTGACGCGTGAGCATCTCGATTGCCGAAAGCATGTTCACTTCATCCGCGCACACCAGCGAAATCGCCTCGCCCGTCGCACCGGCACGGCCAGTACGACCGATGCGGTGAATGTAATCCTCGGCCACAATCGGCAGGTCGAAGTTGACCACCAGCGGCAGGTCTTCGATGTCCAGACCACGAGCAGCCACGTCGGTCGCCACCAGAATCTGCACTTCGCTGAGCTTGAAACGATCTAGCGCACGCTGACGGGTCGCCTGCGGTTTGTCGCCATGGATGCCGTCAGCGTTGATGCCCAGGCCCTGGAGCTTTTCCACCAGCGCATCCACACCGTTACGGGTCTTGGCGAACACCAGCACCTGCTTCCACTTGTTCTTGCGCATCAGGTGCACGAATAGTTCCGGCTTGCGCTTCTTGTCCACCGTCACCACCCACTGCTTGACGGTGTTGGCCGCGACGTTGCGCGGGCTGACTTCGATGCTCAGCGGATCGTTGAGCATCTGCCCGGCGAGCAGGCGGATGTCATCGGAGAAGGTCGCAGAGAACAGCAGCGTCTGGCGCTTCTTCGGCAGCATGCGGTAAATGTTCGCCAGTTCTTCGGAGAAGCCCAGGTCGAGCATGCGGTCGGCTTCATCCAGCACCAGGGTTTGCAACTGATCGAGTTTCAACGCGTTCTGGCGGAACAGGTCGATCAGGCGACCAGGCGTGGCGACCAGCACATCAACGCCGCCGCGCAGCTTCATCATCTGCGGGTTGATGCTGACGCCACCGTACACCGCGTAAGTGCGCAACGGCAGGTTTTCTGCATATTGGCGCACCGACTCATGAACCTGCTCCGCCAGCTCGCGGGTCGGCACCAAAATCAGCGCACGCGCCGAATTGGCGGCCACTTTCGGCCCTTCCATGGCCAGCAACTGCAGCAGCGGCAAGGCGAAACCGGCGGTCTTGCCGGTGCCGGTCTGGGCCGCAGCCATCAGGTCGCGACCGGCCAGAACGGCCGGAATGGCTTGCGCCTGGACCGGCGTTGGAGTCTGGTAGCCGAGCTTCTCGAGGGAGCGCAGCAAGGGTTCGATCAGGCCAAGGGTGGCGAAAGTCATGGGAGTACCGTAGGAAAAATCAGCGCGGTTGCGCAAAACAAGGGTGCAATGGCGCGCAGTTTACCCTAATTCACACGTTGCTCTGCTGGAATGGCGGTCTTCGGCGTCTCCACGACGAGCGGCTGCGCCGGGCGCCGCCACTGCGGAAGACCGATCAGCACCACCGCGCTGATGATCACCAGCATCGCCAGCGCCTCTTCCATGCCAATGCTCTCGCCGACAAATACGATCCCCAGCAACACCGCCACCGCCGGGTTGACGTAGGCATAACTGGTGGCCGCTGCCGGGCGCACGTGCTTGAGCAGGTACATGTAGGAATTGAAGGCGATGATCGAGCCGAAGAAAATCAGATAACCCAGGGCCAGCCAGCCTTCCACCGGCGGCAAGGCTTGCAGGTGTTCGCCGCTGACCGCGCTGCCGATCAGCAGCACCACGCCACCCACCAGCATCTCTACGGCACTGGCCATCGCACCTTGCGGCAACGGCAGGTGTTTGCTCCACACCGAGCCGAACGCCCAGGTTGCCGCCGCAAAAATCAGCAGCGCCGCGCCCATCGGGCTCGATTGCAGGTTGGAACCCATGTTGAGCATGGCGATGCCGATAATCCCCAACGCCACCCCGGCCCACTCCAGCCGAGTATTGCGCGCGCCCCAGAAATAGCCGCAGAGCAAGGTGAACAACGGCACCGTCGCCACCGCCAACGCGGCCACGCCGGACGCCACGCCGCTGTGCTCGGCGACACTGACCGCGCCGTTACCGAAACTGAGCAGCAAAATCCCGATGATCCCCGCCGCTTTCCACTGCGCCCAGGTCGGCGCTGGCGCCCCGCGCCAGCGCAGGAAGGCATACATCAGGCTGCCGGCAATCACGAAGCGCACGCCGCCGAGCATCAGTGGCGGCCAGTATTCGACGCCGATACGGATCACCAGATAGGTCGATCCCCAAATCACGTACAGCGCAAAAAACGCGGCGATCAGCGGCAGAGAAAAACGGCGCAAGGCAGGCATGGGCAGCTCGACAGTCAGAGGCAGGGTGTGAATTAATTCTAGAAAGGCCGGCGCGCAAAAATAAGCTACAAAACCTGTTTATCGCGCCGGTACACTTTTGAAACAACGGAGATCGACGGGATTAACCGCGATTTCGAAAGTCTGGCAATTTCAGGAGTCCGGCCTTGGACAAATACGACCGCATGCTGCTCAGCGCCCTGTTGGAAAACGGTCGCGCGTCCTACGCCGATCTGGCACGCAAGGTGAACCTCTCTGCCCCGGCGGTGGCCGAACGCGTCGCCAAACTTGAGGCAGCCGGGGTGATCACCGGGTATCAGGCGAATATCGACCTGTCGAAAATCGGCTTGCCGATCCAGTGCATGATCGAATTGCGCCTGCACCAGAATGGCAGTCAGAAGGTCTACGACGAACTGGTGAAAATCCCGCAACTGACCGAATGCTTTCGAGTGACCGGCGATCCGTGCGTGATGATGAAGGGCGCGGTGGGCTCGATGCCGGAGTTGGAAGAGTTGATCAATCGGGTGGCGAAGTTCGGCTTCAGCAAGACCTCGATTGTGTTATCGAGCGCGATCGAGAAGCGCGTGCCGTTGAGCCATATCGAAGGCAACGGCAAGTAATCAGCAACTCAGAGGATCCAAATGTGGGAGCAACTGTCTTACTGCCACCGTTCGTCACCGCCACTCTGTGCCGTCTCGCAGCATGGCATTCAGC